>JAEUIT010000077.1 GCA_016795035.1 Phycisphaerae bacterium
GACTCCGAGATCATGGACGCGCGGCGGCGCGACGTCGGGGCGCGATACTCGCGGCCGCTCTTTCTTCTGGCGATCCTCGGGCCGGGGATCTTCCTTCTCGCGGCGCTTCTCGCGCCGGTCCTTCCGCGCTCGTCGAGGCCCATGGAGATCGTGGCCGGCTGTGCCTCGCTGAGCTTCATCGTGTCGCCGCTCGCCGCACTCATCGCGGTGATGCAGGATTCGTCGCGGCGAAACTGGATCGCGCTCGGACTCAATGTCGTGATGTGGTCCGTGATCCTCGTGGCGACCGCGATTCGATGACACGGGGCGACCCGCAACGTGGGCAGTGGCGCCTCGCGATCGACTCATGACGACGCAGGACGTTCACTCGTCTCGTCGTCCGGCAGGAGGCGAGCACGTTCCTCAGGCGTCGGCACGGGGCAGTGGTCGGGGCGTTGGTCGATGCGGCCGAACCAGCGATAGCGGTTCCGCGCGACGTAGCGATAGAGCCCGTCCCGGACCGCGCGGGGGATGAGGCGGAAGACGCCGGCGAGGGAATAGGGAAAGCCGAGGCGCCGCGCGATCGCGAGAATCGCGTCCGACTCGACGTGGACGCGGCCGCCGTCGATGACGACGACCGAGTCGGGCAGGGCGGCCGGCGCGGGCGCGTTGCCGGTCGCGGCCACCATCCGCTCGAAGGTCCGTGACCCGAGGGTGCCGTAGCGGAGCCGTTGGCGACGGTCGAGACGGACGAGGAGCTTCACCGACCGAAGGCAGAGGAGGCAGCTCCCGTCGATGAAGACGGCCGCGCACCCGTCGAGGTCGTCGGCGGATTCGGGCGGGGAGGTGTCATCGCTCCTGGACACGCCCGAGACGCTATCCGGGAACGATGCCAGCGGCGCGGTCCGGTCGCGATCCCACCGGGACAGGAGACGGGTGGCGAGTCACGCTCTTCTTCGTTATCGCCCGCGGGAACGGACTGCCGATGATGGACGAACGAGGACGCGCCTGGCCTCCTCGGGGCTCGAACCGCACCGGCCGCATGCTCTACATCCTCACCGACCGACTCCAGAACTGGCTCGACGACCTCGGCCTCCTGACCGTGATTCAGGTGTTCAAGCAGGTCCAGTTCCGCGCGTTCAGCGCGGTCTTGGTCGCCTTTGCGCTCGTCCTCATCTTCGGCAAGCCGGTGATCCGCTGGCTTCGGCACCAGAAGGTCGGCGACGCGCCGGAGTTCTACAACGCCCGCCTCAACGAGATGATGAAGGGGAAGTCGGGCACGCCGACGATGGGCGGCATCCTGATCGTCGGGTCGATCCTCGCGACGATCTTCCTCCTCTCCGACTTCGTCTATAGCCGCTACGTCCACCTCGCGGTGATCGTGATCCTCTGGCTCGCGGCGGTCGGAAGTTTCGACGACTGGCTGAAGCTCACCGCGGCGCGGCGCGGGCCGGGATCGCGCGAAGGCCTGTACGCCTGGGAGAAGCTCCTCTTCCAGCTCGGCCTTGCGGCGCTCGTGAGCTTCTTTCTCTATCGCCTTGGCGCCGATTCGGGCAGCACGGCGACGATGTCGCTCAACCTTCCGTTCCAGCGGACCTATGAACCCGCGCAGCGGATCGCCCAAGAGCTGTCGCAGCTCAATCCCGGCGTGCTCGTCCTCGGCGTCCTTCCCTTCGTCGTCATCGGCACGCTGTGCATCGCCGGCATGTCGAACGCGGTGAACCTGACCGACGGCATGGACGGCCTCGCCGCGGGCACGATGACGATCGCCAGTTTCGTGATGATGGTCCTCTGCTACATCGCCGCCGAGCAGCGGGCCGCAAGCTGGCTGATGGTGCCGTATGTTCCCGGCGCGAACGAACTCATGGTCATCGCCGGCGCGATGGCGGGGGCGTGTCTCGGCTTCCTCTGGTTCAATTGCAATCCGGCGTCGGTCTTCATGGGCGACACCGGTTCGCTCAGCCTGGGCGGTCTCCTCGCCTATCTCGCAGTCGCGGTCCGTCAGGAGATCCTGCTCATCTTGTTCGGCGGGATCTTCGTGATGGAGATGGGAAGCGTGATCCTCCAGGTCTCGTACTTCAAGTGGACCGGCGGCAAGCGGATCTTCCGGTGCTCCCCGATTCACCACCACTTCCACATGGGTGGCCTGAGCGAACTCCAGGTCGTCACGCGGTTCTGGATCGTCGCAACGATCTGCGGGATGCTGGCGCTCGTGTCGATCAAGCTGCGGTAGGAGAACGGGGAGTCAGGACTCAGGAGTCAGGAGTCAGGGAGAAGGGCACTACCCTCGGTCTGTGCTCGATGCATGTCTTCCACTGACTCCTCACTCCTGACTCCTGAATCCTCTTCCACCCTTGCTCCTTGCTCCTTGATCCTTGATCCTTTCTCCCCTCCATGCCCTCCCTCGGCCTCTTCCACCGGCGCATCCTTCTCCTCGTGGCGCTCGTCACGGGCGTGACGATGCTGCTCGGCGCGCAGCTCCTGCGGCTCTCGATCCTCGAGGGCAGCGAGCACTCGCGGCAGACCGAGACGTATCTGCGGCGGAAGACGTTCCTTCCCTTCGTGCGCGGCTCGATCCTCGATCGCCGCGGCGAGACCCTCGCGGCCGACCGCGCGAGTTGGGACGTGCAGGTCGAGTACTCCCTGATCGCCGGCCGCTGGGCCCCGGCGCAGGCGCGGAAGAAGGCGGCGAAGGAGTTGGGACCGTCGGCGTGGGCGAAACTCTCGCGCGACGGACGGCGCGAGGCGACCGAAGCGCGGCTGCATGACTACGAGGTCGAAGTCGAGCGGATCTACGACGCGCTCTGTCAGGCGGGCGGATTCGACCGCGCCGAACTCGCGAGGCGTTTCGACGAAATCCTGAGCCGCGTCGCGCCGCGCGTCGAGGCGTATCGCGAACGCCAGCGAAAGCTGCAGGACGCGAAGATCGCCGCGGGCGAGACGCCGACGATCGTCGCCGAAGACGAACTCATCACCGAGCAGGACATCCCGCACACGATCCTCGCCGACGTCGACGACGCCACGGCGTTTCGCTTTCAGGCGCTCGCCGACGAACTGCCCGACACCGTCTCGGTCGTGCCGGCGACGCGGCGCATCCGACCGTGGAATGACGTCGAACTCTCGGTCGACCGCTCGCACTTGCCGGGGCCGCTCGCCAACCCGAAGCCGCTCACGATGACGCTCGCGGGCGTCGCCGACCACATCCTCGGCTCGACGCGCACGAGCGTCTTCGCCGAGGATCTCGCGCGGCGGCCCTTCCTCGATCCGACGACCGGCGAGGTGCACGACCTCGGCGGCTATCGCGTCGATCGCGACCTCGTCGGCGCCCGCGGCCTCGAGCGCGCGTTCGAGGATCGGCTGCGCGGTGTGCGCGGCACCGTCGAACGCAACCTCGAGTCGGGCGCCGTCTCGCGCACGGAAGCGGTGCAGGGCGAGGACGTCCGCTGCACGCTCGACATTCGGCTGCAGGCGCGGGTGCAGGCTGCGCTCGAACCGGCGCTCGGCCTCGCGAAGATCCAGCAGTGGCAACGCGGTTGGACGCCGGACGGCGAACCCAAGGGCGGGCCGCTCCCGAACGGCTGGGAATTGAACGGCGCCGCGGTCGTCCTCGACGTCGCGACCGGCGACATCCTCGCGATGGTCAGTACGCCCACCTTGGCGGAAGCCTCCGAGATGACGGCCGCCGAGCGCCGGGCCGAAGGCGCCGACGTGAATAAGCCGGTCGAGGGCGTCTATCCGCCGGGCTCGATCGTGAAGCCCCTGATGTACGCGGGCGCCGTGACGTCGGGCGCGGTCGAACTCGACGCGGTCATCGAGTGCAAGGGCCACTTCTTCGAGAACGTGACGACGAGCGCGCGGTGCTGGATCTGGCGACCCGAAGAGGGGCGCACGCAGACGCACGGACCGCTGCGCGTCGAAGAGGCGATCGCGCGAAGCTGCAACATCTTCTTCTACACCGTCGCGTCAAGGCTCGGCATGGCCAACGTCGTCGAGTGGTATCGCCGCTACGGCGTCGGCGAACCGTTCGACACGGGGCTTCTCGTCGAGCGCGACGGCACCGACGGGCGCATCCGCTTCGAAGGCGAAGCCGCGGGCATCGTGCCGAGCGAGAAGGACATCGCGGCGCTCCGCACGTCGGGCGATCGGTCGGCGCCGATCTTCCTCGGCATCGGCCAAGGGCCGGTCGCGTGGACGCCGCTCCACGCGGCCCAGGCCTACGCGACGCTCGCCCGCAACGGCAAGGTCATTCGGCCGTCCCTCATCTACGACCGCGACGACCGCGGCACGCCGGTGCGCGATCTCGCGCTCGATCGCCGCGCGGTCGCGAAGGCGCTCGAAGGCTTGCGCCAATCGATCGCCGAGAGTTACGGCACCGGCAACCATCTCACGCTCGAGAATGGCGTGCAGGAGCCGCTCGTGTCGGTGCCGGGCGTGCGCGTTTGGGGCAAGACCGGCACCGCGCAGGCGCCGCCGCTCCTGCTGCACGCCCGCCGCGACGGCGCGCCCGACGCGCGGGTGATGACCGATCACGCGTGGTTCGTCGGCCTCGTCGCGCCGGAAGGGGAGTCGACGCCGCGCTACGCGATCGCCGTGATCATCGAGTACGGCGGATCGGGCGGGAAGACGGCGGGGCCGGTCGCGGCCGAGATCGCCCGCGCGCTCGTGGCCGAGGGCTACCTCGATCCGTCGAAGAAAGGCGCGTCGTGAGCGCGCACGCGGCGCCCTCGGGGATTCCGGAGCGGAGCGGGCGCACGCGCTGGCGCGCCGACCAACTTCACGGCGAGCAGGCCGAACCGCGGGCGCGCACAACGCTGTGGTGGACGCCCGCATGGCTCTCGCTCGGCGCCGGGCTCTTTCTCTCGCTCGTGGGCGTCCTGGCGATCAGTACGACGCGGCCCGATCACGCGCTGCGGCAACTCGCCTTCCTCGTGATCGGCATGGCGGCCGCGGCGGTCGTCGCGCTTCCGCATTGGAAGCACATCCGCCGCATGCTGTCGGTGCTCCTCGTCGTCTCGGCGTGTCTTCTCGTCTTCGTCCTGATTCCGTGGGTGCCGGAGTCGATCGTGCGGCCCCGCAACGGCGCGCGGGCGTGGATCGCGCTCGGCCCCGTCGACTTCCAGCCCTCCGAACTCGCGAAGACCGTCTACATCCTCGCGCTCGCGGCGTGGCTCTCGTCGACGCGCATCCACCAAACGCTCCGCGGATTCGTCGCGGTGATCGGCGTGACGCTCGTTCCGATCGCGCTCATCCTTCTCGAACCCGATCTCGGAAGCGCGCTTCTCTTCCTTCCCACCACGGCGGCGATGCTCATCGTTGCAGGCGCGAAGAAGCGGCACGTGATCCTCTCGATCGCGCTCGGCCTCGCGTTCGTGCCGATCGCGTACGGGTTCCTCCTCAAGAATTACCAGCGCGCCCGCATCGACGCGATCCTCGCGCAGATCGCCGGCGACACCCGCTTCGAGAAGTCTGAGGGCTTCCAAGGCTGGCGTGCGATGCGCCTCGTCGGTTCGGGCGGCGTCTTCGGCGTGGGCGAGGAGCACGCGCGGGCGCTCGTCGTCTTCAACGCGCTGCCCGAAGAGCACAACGACATGATCTTCGCGGTCGTCTGCTGCCGGTGGGGCGTCGCGGGCGGCTTCGCGGTGTGGATCGCGTACGGCGTGTTCGTCCTGGGCGGCGTCCTGACCGCGGCGATCCATCGCGACCCCTTCGCGAAGTTGAGCGCCGTCGGCATCGTGGCGATCGCCTTCTCGCAGATGACGATCAACACCGGCATGACGATCGGCCTCCTGCCGATCACCGGCATCACGTTGCCGTTCGTGAGTTACGGCGGCTCGAGCCTCGTCGCCAGTTGGATCAACCTCGGGCTTCTCATGAATATCGGCCTGCGCAAGGCGAAACTCGGCGATCGGAGTTACCTCGATGAGTGATGCACCTGGTCGCCCCGCGGAGCCGGAGGATCGCGGACCGCTGTTCGACGCGACGCTTTCCACGTTGCAGCCGTCGCAGGCCTTTCTCGACGCCTGCGGCGACGCGGCGATCGCCTTCGAAGGCGACGACCTCGCGCGGCTCGGCCGCTATCTCGCGTTCCTCCGCGACGCGAACGCGAAGATCAACCTCACGACGATCGTCGACCCCGACGAGATGTGGCTGCGTCACATCTACGACAGCCTCACGCTCCTGCCGTTCGTCGCGTCGTACGAGCGCGAGGACGGGACCGACGGCCCGGTCACGCTCCTCGACGTCGGCACCGGCGGCGGGCTTCCCGGGCTGCCGCTCGCGATCGTCCTGCCCGACGTGCGCGTGACGCTTCTCGAAGCCACGGGCAAGAAGGTGCGATTCCTGAGTGCGGTGACTGCGGCGCTCGGACTCGCGAACGTGCGCGTCGTCCAGGCGCGCGCGGAGGACGCGGGCCGCGATCGCGTCGAGCATCGCGAGCGCTACGACCTCGTCACCAGCCGCGCGGTCGGCCCGCTCGCGACGCTTGCCGAGCTCACCGTGCCGTTCGCGCGGGTCGGCGGGCTCGTCCTTGCGATCAAGGGGGAGCGAGCCGACGCGGAGATCGTCGAAGCGAAGGCCGCGCTGCATGCGCTGCACGCGCACGTGCGCGAGCCGCTGCGCACGCCGACCGGCACAATCGTGCCGATCCTCAAGCAGCGCTCGACACCGAAGATGTATCCCCGCCGCGCGGGCGAGCCCAAGCGGTCGCCGATCGGCGGTCGGCTGCGCGACGACTGAGCGCGGAGGTCAGCCCCAAACGCCGAGCAGCATGCCGAGGTCGGTCGCGCCGACCGCGCCGCTGCCGTCGAGGTCGCAGAGCTGATTCGGCACGCCCCACGCACCGAGCATGATGCCGAGGTCGGTCGGGCCGACGATGCCGTCACCGTCGAAGTCGCTCGCCTTATGGCGGAACGCAAAGTCGTCGGCGCCGTCGATGTCGGAGTCGCCGTCAAAGTCCATCATCTCGCAGCCTTCGACGAAGCCCTCGAGGACGCACGCGTCGAACGTCGCGCGATCGATCGCGGTGATCGCTCCGTCGCCGTCGACGTCGCCGAGGCGCGACGGCGGGTAGAGCCGCCAATGGCCGCCGGCCGGGAGGTTTCGGAACGTGCGAACCACGTTGCCGGCGGGACCCCGCGGCCAGTGCATCTCGAGTTGGGCGAGCGCGGTTCGCGACCCGAGGCCGATGTGCATGTCGGTCGTCGTGTGGCCGAGATAGCTGCGGCCGCCGCTCCAGACGTCGCGGAAGATCGGCGACGAGCTCTGGTCGAGCCAGACGTGCGCCCAGCCGCCGACCGCGAAGCGATTGGTGGCCTCGCCGACCGGCCGCGCCTTGAGCGCGTGGTTCACCGACTCCGAGTGGTTGACGTAGAGGAGCGCGTTCGATCCGAGATCGCCGACGAGGAGGTCGAGGTCGCCGTCGCCGTCGATGTCCGCGACGCTCGAGCACCACGAGTAGTTCCGGCTGCCAGGAACGCCGGCGAGGATTCCGTAGTCGACCGCGGGCGGCGAGCCGGGATTGATGAAGAGGTTGTTCGTCGCGAACTGGTTGTTGACGTAAAGGTCGAGCGTGCCGTCGTTGTTGGCGTCGAACATCTCGCAGCCCCATCCCGACGCGAAGACCTCGACATCCCAGAGCACCTGGCCCTGCGTGAAGATCGAGTCGCTGTGGTTGAGGAGGAGCGGGTTCTGGCCAAGGAGCGGCTGGTTCGGCGACGGCAGATTCGTCGTGTAGAAGTCCGGGTATCCGTTGCCGTCGAAGTCGCCGCTCGCAAGACCCATCGAGAAGAGCGCGACGCCCGCGCCCGACGTCGACGAGATCTCGACGAACGTGCCGTCGTCGTTTCGCCAAAGCTGATTGCCCTGGAAGAACGGCGGAAGTGAGCCGCGATCGTTCGAGACGTAGAGATCCTGGTCGCCGTCGAGATCGATGTCGGTCCACGTGCCCGTGAAGGAGTACGCCGGATCGAGGAAGCCTGGAATCGTGCTCGAGATGTTCGTGAAGACGCCGCCGCCGTCATTGCGGAACATCGCGCTCGGGATGTTCATCGGGGCGCCGCCCGCGTTGCGGTAGACCGCGATGTGCAGATCGAGATCGCCGTCGAAGTCGATGTCGGACCACGCCGATCCCTTTGCGACGCCGTTCGAGGTCGGCAGGCTCGGTCCCGTCATCACCGAGAACGTCCAGTCGCCGTTGTTGCGGTAGAGGCGACAGGTCTGTCCGATCTGCGTGATGAAGATGTCGAGGTCGCCGTCGTTGTCGAAGTCCGCGGCGCTGAAGGCCGACTGCTTGGGAACCGATCCGATGCCGCAGGTGAAGGTGCGCGAGATGAAGTGGCCAGTGCCGTCATTCTCATAGACCGACACGATGAGATCCGTTCGCCCGAGAAGCACCGCGTCGGGATCGCCGTCGTTGTCGAGGTCCGCGAAGCCCGAGCCGAAGCCGTAGGTCCCGTAGAGCTGCGGCGTATCGACCCAGTGGATGAGTCCGCGCTCGACGGCCTCTTCCGTGAAGGGGAGGACGGAGTTGTCGCCCTGCGCGCGCGGCGTCGCGACGGCGCACAGGCACGCGACCAGCACGCTGGTCATGGTCGTCGTTCGCATGGAGCACACCCCCTTGCGCATGCGTCTCTCTCCTCGAGTCACGGAGTCGTGCCGGCGCACGGGGCCCGAGCCCACCGTCGCCAGTCCTCGCAACCGACCGTCCGCCCTGAGCCGCTGAAGCGTCGCTGCGGTGGGGCGGTCGACACCGGATCTGGCTGCTTGCCAGATTCCCGAGTCTAACACCATCGTGGCGATTCACGAGGGAAGACCGCCGAGAATGCTCACGTTGCGCCGCGGAGAATCGGGCTTCCGTAGCGACCGCCCGCGAGTCCGATCACCTCGAAGAGGGAGGTCGCCACATAGGCCGGGGCACGATCCGACGCGCGTTCGAAGCTGTCGCGGCATAGAAGGTCGACGCGCACGCCGCGCTCGCCTCGCACGTCGAGGGCGACCCAATCGCCAAAGCGCCGAAGGGTGGCGGTCGCGGTGACGGCGAGACGCTCGTCGGGCGCGGCTTCGTTGCGATCGCACGCGCCGCAATCGGGCTCGTCGGGCTTTGCCACGTAGGCGCGAAGAACGCCTGTGAGGCGATCCTCCGGTCCCGCCAACGACATCGTGAGGCGGAGCTCCGATTCGGCCGAACTCGTCGGCGCGACGGAAAGGACGTGCGTCGCGCACGGCCACGCGAGCGTGAGGTCGAGGCGCAGCGCGTTCGTCGTGCGAAGGTCAGGCATCGCTCGTGTCATGACGCGCCTCCAGCCTTCGTCGAGCGAGCGGACTTCCCGCCGGTGACGCGACGGATGGGCGCGGTCGCTGCGGCCGCGAACCCGACCAGCTTCGCCAAGGTGACCGCCGCGGTCCGCAGGCCGCCGCCGTCCGTCGCGGTGAGCCGATCGGCGACGCCATCGAGGAGAAGCACGGCGTCGCGCAGGGCGTCGACGCGGGCGTTATGAGCTTCGCGGGCCGCGCCTCCGGTCGACGTGCCTTCTGCCTTCGCCGACGCCTGCACGTCGGTGCGGCACTGCGACAGGCCGTCGACGAGGGGATCGAGTTCGCGTCGCTTGCGGGCTCGGGCGACCGTCGCGAAGAGGCGCCAGACATCTTGCTCCGCGCGGAAGTACTCGCGCCGTTCGCCGCGCTGAAGTTGCCGCGAGATGATTCCCCACTCGACGAGCGTGCGGAGCGTCATCGAGGCGTTGCCGCGCGAGATGCGGAGGCGATCCATGATCGTCTCGACGTCGAGCGGCTCCCCATGCATGAAGAGAAGCGCGTGCGTCTCGGCCATGGTGCGCGGGACCCCCCAGCGCGACGCCATCTCGCCCCAGAGGGCGATGAAGCGATCTTGGGCGGCGACGAGGTCTGGATCGGTGGCGGGGGCGCCGTCGAGCGCCTCACGCTTCGGCAACATGTCGATGGGCCTACTCATGCGAGAGAGAGTACGGATGTCTCGCGTCAGCGGACCTGACATTTCAGAAAAATCTGAAAGCATCCTGGCCTCGACGGTTCGGCGGCGCGGGCGCGGGCGCCGGCGAGGTCGCACCGCCCTGTCGCGGCTGCAACGAAAACGGCCCCCGGCGTGGTGCCGGGGGCCGAGAAAACCGAGGTGTTCCGGAGGATCTCCGGTGTCGCTTACCCCAACCGTTCGGGGCGAGCCTTACGGGGCGGGGAGCGTCGGTCCGATCGCCGTGATCTGGATGAGGTCGTGCCAGACCTGGTGCGGCGGGGTGGCGCCGAGGCCAACCGTCCAGATGCGGCCGGTGACGCCGCCGCTCGAATTCACGTAGCGATCGGCGAGGAGCGGATTGATGCCGAGGGTGGCACCGCCGCCGCCCGGCGTCAGGAAGCCGACGCCGATGAAATCCCAGCGTCCATCGATGTTGTTCCAGAGGAAGCCACCGAGGAGGACGTTCGAGGCCGTCGCACGACCCTGCTCCGTGAGCGCGACGCCGGTCAGCTGGCCGGGCACCGCGTTCGTCTGGAGGGAGGCCATCACGTCGGTCGTCGGACCGCCGCCCATGTACGCGAGTTGCTGGACGGTCGTGCCGGCCGCCGCGTACTTGGTCTGGATCTTCATGTAGTTGCCGTCAGCGTTCCGGATCTGGAACGTCGAGGCGTTGCCGACGGGATTGCCGTAGAGGATCTTGACCGTCGTCGCGTTGCCGTCGACGAACTGGCCGGTCATGATCGCGAAGGCGCAAGCGAGGGCATCCGGGAAGGTGCCGATCCGACGGAAGACGTCGTCGTTGCAGTCCGGCATGTCCGGACCCGGGCCGAGGGTGATCGGATCAAGCGGCCAGCACTGGTCGCCGTTGCCGTTGCCGCTCAAGACGCCGCGGAGCTGGGCCGGCGTGATCGCCGTCCCGTAGATCTGCTTCGCCCAACCTTGGAGCACCGCCGCGAGACCAGCGACGACCGGCGCTGCCGCCGACGTGCCGTTGAACTGGTTCGTGTAGGTGCGGAGGTGGTCCTCTTCGAGCGGGTTGACAAGCGGCGGGTTCTCGCCCTTGAAGAAGTCGGCGTAGCCGGTCGTCATGACCGAGGTACCCCAACCCGACAGGTGCACCGTGCCGAGACCTTCGTCGTCGTCGCCGGTGTAGTTCGAGAAGCCGAGACGGCAGTAGTGGTAGACGCCGGGGAACGCACAGCCGAAGAGCGGACCGTTGCCGCCCGGGAAGCAGGCGCCGACGATTACGGCGTTCGTTTCGAACGGCGCGGGCTCGATCGGGATGCTGTCGTTACCCGCCGACATGATGCAGGAGATGCCGAGGTCGGTCGCGGACAAGATGAGGGCGGCAACCGCTTCGCTCGTGACGATCGGGCCGGCGCCGGGGAAGCCGATCGAGAAGTTGAGCACGTCGCCGGGCTCAAAGATCTCCATCGCGCTCAGGATGGCGTTCGGGAGACGCGAGCCTTCTTCGACGCTCAAGGTCGGGAAGAAGTAGCCCTGCGCCTCGTGGGCGATGCCGGTGACGCCGAAGCCGTTGTCGCGAGCGACGGTGATGCCGAGCGTGGCGGTGCCGTGCTCGGGATCGTTCGCGCCGCCGTTGATCAGGATCGGGGTCTGGCCCGACTCGAGGATGACGCCCGGAATCGGAAGGGGATCACCGTTCTCGTCGAGACGGAAGTCCTCGTGATTCCAGAACGCCGAGAACTCGACGATACCGACGCGCACCGTGCGACCGTTCAGGTTCGGCTGGATGTCGCCTTGATAGATCGTCGCGAACTGCTGCTGGAGGGCGCGGATGCCTTCGAGATCGAAGCCACCGCCGCGCCAACCGCTCTGCCAATACACCTGGGCCGGATCGAGGCCGGTCGGCGGGAAGTCGGTGAAGTCGCTGATGACCGGCCACACCTGCGTGTAGGCCTGCCAGTTGGTCGTGACGAACGGCGGTTCGCCGGGGCCGGCCAACGGGTTCTCGATGATGTCCGAGGAGAAGATCGGGGTCGGGCCCGGATCGGCGTCCGCGGTGCAGGCCGCTTCAAGCGCGGGCGACGTGGTCAGTGCCACGCACGAGGCGTCCCACACCACCGTGCAGCAGGTCGGGTCGACGCCGCAGACGGCGAAGCAGCACGCCGGAAGGTCGCAGCCACGGCTGTCGTGCGCTTCGAAGCAACCGCCGCTGATCGCCGACGAGATGCCCAGGAAGATCGGATTCGGCGCGCCGGTTCCGTCGGTGAAGCAGGGGTCGTAGCGCTGGTCAGGCGGGAGCGAACCGAAGTTGTCGTAGATCGTCTGATCGCAGAGAAGGTTTGCGTAGGCCGCGCAGAGGAGGTCCCAGCCTTGCGGCTGGTCCGGATCGTCGCAGTACGGAACCACGTCGCCGACGAGCTGGCAGCAGACGACGTCCGCGCACCCCGACTCGCAGATCTCCATCGCGCACCCCGGGTCGGGGTTGCAGTTGGTGGGCGGGTCCGGGCAGTTCGGGCTCGGAGCGTTGCAGATCGTCTGGTTGCCCGGATCGCAGGTGCGGTTCGCGTCCTGGTGCGTCTCGAGCGGTCGTTCGAACTCGACGAACTCGACGATGTCGAGGTTGTTGAGCGCACGGCCCGCCTGGAGCAGCACGTTCGGCGCCACGTTCACGACCATGAAGGACGCGAAGTCAGGCTGGCCGCGGCCGGTCTGCGCTTCGGCGCGAAGCTCGATGGTGCGAAGCGTCTCGTCGGACTTGTTCGTGATCCATTGCTGGACCGTGCCGCCGAACTCGGCGAGCACCGCGTCGAAGCTGCTGAGGTCTTCGCCGATGAAGCTCGAGATGCGGTCGGCTGCCGCTTGGCGCGGAGCGCGGGCTCCGAGATCGTCGCGCAGCTTGACGATGATGCGGCCGGTCGTGCTCACTTCGTTGCGAACACGGTCGATCGGAAGGTGGAGGCGATCGGTCGCGACCTTCGGATAGGGCGCGCGCGCCGTGCGCTGACGAGGATCGAGATCGACCTTCGGCGCGGCCGTCACCTTGCCGCCAGCGGAGAGAACCGCCTCTTGCACCTTTCCGGTCGCCGCGACGCCCGCCGGCCTGTCGGCCGCACGCGTCTGCTCGGCGATGAGCGAACCCGTAAACGTTGCGATCAATACTGATGCTGGGAGCAACCGGAACAGCATGCTTCGAGTCTCCTGTGGAGCGCGAGCCAAGGCGCAGCACGAACGGGCGCACGAACACGATCTCACCGTTGCAGGCGAAACTGCCGCGCTGGTCTCGGCGCGAACCGGACGGTTCGCAGCCATGACGTCGCACGAGGCAGTCAGGCGCGAGCGCCTTTCGTTCGTGCAAACCCGTTGCAAGGATCCTGCGAACCTACGTGGTCCGCAGAGATCCAGAAAAAGTCTACCACGACCATTATCGGCAACAAGCGGCTTCGGCGCTTCGATCATGGAATCGCGCGAACTTTGGGACTCGCGCGATCCTTGGGCCTCGCGCGAAGGTCGGATCGCGCGATCGCTCGTTCATGAGACCGGCTGATCGGCGCGTCGCTTCAACACCCGATGCCCAATGTCGCGGCGGAAAAAGGCGCCCTGGAAGACGATGCGCGACGCCGCCTCATTGGCCCGCGCCTGCGCTTCGGCGAGGTCGGCGCCGAGCGCGGTCACGCCGAAGACGCGTCCGCCGGTCGTGACCAGTTCGCCCTTCGCGTTGCGGCCCGTGCCGGCATGGAAGATCGTCACCCCCTCGACCTCCTTCGCCTCGTCGAGTCCGGTGATCGGCTTGCCCTTCACGATCGAGCCGGGGTACCCCTCGGCGCAGACGACCACGGTGACCGCGGTTCGGGGATCGAAGGCGTAGTCGACCGCGTCGAGTTGACCCGTGGCGGTGGCGTAGAGGAGTTCGACGAGGTCCGACTTCAACCGCACCATGAGCGGCTGCGTCTCGGGATCGCCGAAGCGGGTATTGAATTCGAGCACCTTCGGCCCGGCCGGCGTGAGCATGAGGCCGGCGTAGAGGACACCGCGGAACGTGACGCCCTCGCGGCGGAGCCCGTCGATCGCGGGCACGAGCACTTGCCGCTCGATCTGTGCGAGTTGGGCGTCGTCCAAGACCGGCGTCGGGCAGTAGGCCCCCATGCCGCCCGTATTCGCGCCGACGTCTCCCTCGCCGACCTGCTTATGGTCTTGGCAGGGGTCGAGCACGCTGATGGTGCGACCGTCGACGAGCGCGAGCACCGAGACCTCCTGGCCTCGGAGACGCTCCTCGATCACGATCTGGTTTCCCGCCTCGCCGAACTCCTTCTTGAGCATGATGCGGTCGATCGCGGCCATGGCCTCGGCTCGACTCGTGCAGACGACGACGCCCTTGCCTGACGCAAGCCCCGACGCCTTGATGACGACATCGCTCTCGCGCGACTCGAGGTAGCGCGCGGCGGCCTCGTGGTTGTCGAAGATCCGTCCTTCGGCGGTCGGAATGGACACCGAACGCATCAGCTGCTTCGCGTACGCCTTGTCCCACTCGAGGCGGGCGCCGTCGCGCGACGGCCCGAACACCGGCCGGTTGGGCGCGGCGAGGAGCGTCGCGAAGTCTTGGGCAAGCGGCGCCTCCGGCCCGATCACGACGAGGCCGATGTTCTCGCGCTCGCACCAACGCGTGAGGCGGAACATCTGCCGGACGTCGATCGCCTCGGGGCAGGTGGTTCCGAGCGCCGCGAGTCCTGCGTTCGCGCCCGCCTCGACCCAGAGTTCACCGAGGCGCGGCGACGCCTTCATCTTCCACGCGAGCGCGTGTTCGCGACCGCCGGTGCCGAGGAGAAGGACGTTGACGCGGTCGGGGATCCCCGACGGTCGGGCAGAAGGGGTGGGCATGCAGAAACTCGAACGGGCGCGGGAAGGTCGGGGGAGTGGCGAGGGGCGTCAGATCGCGAGCGGCTCGAACTCGAGCTCGTGCGCGTGCGCGACGGCTTGATTCGTCAGGCGGCCGCGATTCACGTTGATCGCGCTCGCGAAGTGATGATCCATGCGGGCAAGGCGCTCCGGTCCGTAGCGGGCGAGTTTCGACACCCACGGCAGCGTGACATTCGTGAGCGCGAGGGTCGACGTGCGGGCGACCGCGGCGGGCATGTTGCCGACGCCGTAGTGCACGATGCCGTCGACGTCATAGACGGGATTGCGGTGCGTCGTCACGCGGCTCGTCTCGACGCAGCCGCCTTGGTCGATCGCCACGTCGACGATCACCGAGCCCGGTTGGATGTGTCGAAGGTCGTCGCGGCGGATGAGCCACGGCGCCTTCGCGCCCGGCACGAGCACGGCGCCGATGATGAGATCCGCCCAGTGCAGGCGCTCGCGGATCGCCTGCGGATCGCTGTACACGCAGCGGACGTTCTTCGGCATGATCTCGCCGAGGCGTCGCAGGCGATCGATCGAGATGTCGAGGATGACGACGTCGGCGCCCATGCCGCTCGCGACCTGCGCCGCGCAGGTTCCGACCACGCCGCCGCCCAGGACGAGCACGTGCCCCGGCGCCACGCCCGGCACGCCGCCGAGGAGGACGCCCCGGCCGCCCCACGGGCGCTCGAGGTACTTCGCCCCTTGCTGCACCGAGAGCTTGCCGGCGACTTCGCTCATCGGGGTCAGGAGCGGGAGGCCGCCGCGATCGTCGGTCAGCGTCTCGTAGGCGATGGCGATGCACTTCTTCTCGAGGCAGGCGACCGTGAGCGCCTTGTCGGCGGCCAAGTGGAAGTAGGTGAAGACAAATTGGCCTTCGCGCATCAGGGCGAGTTCGCTCGCCTGCGGCTCCTTCACCTTCACGATGAGGTCGGCCCGCGACCAGACATCGGCCGCCGCCCCGACCACGTCGGCACCGGCCGCGCGGTAGGCGTCGTCTTCGAATCCGCTGCCGAGGCCGGCGCCCGATTGGACGAGCACGGTGTGCCCCTCGCGGGCGAGCACCTCGACGCCCACGGGGCGGATCCCAACGCGGTATTCGTCAGCCTTCACTTCGGTCGGAACGCCCAAGATCATGGGGCGAAGTGTACTGGCACGCGCGCTCCGCGCCGGTCCCCACTCGTGATCGCAGGCACGCACCGCGCACCGACGCCGAGCGCGGCGCGTGCACCGCTGTCCGACATCGCCCGTTCGATCCCCGCGTGCGGCGCCCGCGAACCGGGATTGAGGCGCGTTCGATCCGGGAGTAGGTGCTACATTGCGACTCTTCCCTCGACTCCACCATTGGCGGCCTTTCACGTTTCTCTCGGCACCCCAGCACACTCCTCACGCATGACCCACGCACGGACCCGTCGGCGGACTCGTCTCTCGGCTCTCGCGACCGTCGCGCTCGGCGCCATCGCCGTCGCGTCGCCCATCGTCGCCATGCCTTCCATCGCTTCGGCGCAGCTCTCGAAGGTGCTGAACGAGCTCAACCAGCCGTGGGACCGCGTGCAGGACACGAACGAGTCGTGGAAGCCGGTCCTGACGGCGTTCCTCGACATGACGCCGCCGCCGGTCGAGATCACGACGTCGTTCGACCTCTCGACGCTCTACCCGGGCATGGACAACTGGTCGGCGTGGACCGCGTGGGCCGAGAAGAACGCCGGCATGGGGAAGGCGCTCGTCGACAACCAGAACAAGCTCGCCTTCGCGATGCCTTATGGCGACGAGAAGGTTG
The DNA here is from genome assembly GCA_016795035.1 of Phycisphaerae bacterium. GTDB lineage: Bacteria > Planctomycetota > Phycisphaerae > Phycisphaerales > SM1A02 > JAEUIT01. Next base: position 16,605 of record JAEUIT010000077.1, read on the forward strand.
ACGCGGCCTTCCGCAATCGCGGCCTCTTCACCAAGATCTCGATCGAGCCCGCGACCCAGCACATCGACGCGAAGTACCTGAACGCGATGAACCAGATCGCGGCGTACTCGATCGTCGAGACGTGGCGCTTGGCGGCGGCCGGCAAGTTCGAGGAGTCGTTCGCCCTCGGCGTCGGCGCGATCAAGATCTTCCGGCAGCTGGCCGACCAGACGCTGGTGCGCGAGCAGGTCTTCGCGCTCAACACGATGTCGGAACTCCTCATGTCGCAGCGCGAGATCATGTTCGCGTTCGTCGACAAGGTTCCCGCCGAGCTCATGCAGAAGCTCGGCACCAAGGAATACCCGGGCGTCCGTCCCGCCGACGGTCACCGTCTCCGACGGCTCGTCCTGCCTGAGGGCGACCGCATCGTCGCCGCGGCGATCCTCGCGCAGTGCTTCGACGACAACGACCAGCCCTCGCCGGAACTCTTCGCCCAGGTCTTCGCGAGCCTCCAGTCGGCGAATGCGCCGCTCGAGCGCTTCGGCGCGGCGCGGCGCTGGAACGCGATCGCCGAGCTCCACGGATCGCGCGAAGCGTCGAACGAGAAGCTCGGGGCGATCTACGACGACTGGTACCGCCGTTGGAACACGCGCGACTACGACGCGATGATGACGGTGCCGACGACGCTCTCGCTCGTGAACCCGATTCGCTACGCCGCCGTCGTCCTCTCGGTGAGCGACCTGCAGGACGCCTTCCGGGCACGACGCCGCGCGATCGCCGAGTTGAACGGCACGATCATGTCGGCGGCGCTCGTCGGTTACTACCGCACCTTCGGCTCGTGGCCCGACGACAACGAGAAGATCTACTCCGCGTACATGCCGCGGCGCTTCGACTTCGATCCGTACGACACCGAGTACGGCCGGCTCCTCTTCCGCTACATGGCGACGGCGCGACCGATCGACACGGTGTGGGGCCCGATCTCCGTGCAAGGGCCGGTGATCTACGCCCGCAACGAAGATCACGCCGACGACCAATTCCGCTCCCACGAGGCGGCCGGCGACAGCGGCGACTTTGTCCTCTGGCCGCCGCTTCGTCAGATGTCACGCGGCTCGGGCGGCCAGTGACGCAACGCGGAGTTTTCCTTTCGAATCCACTTCTGTCCGTGACGGCGCGGCCGGCGCGTCGGCGGACGATCTCGGAGTTGCAATGAGCGCGAAGCAGGACGGCGTCGAGAAAGTCGTGATCATCGGCAGCGGGCCTGCGGGCTGGACGGCCGCGATCTATGCGGCCCGCGCCAACCTCGAGCCGGTCTGCGTGATCGGCGTGCCCGCGGCCAATCCGGCGCCGGTCCTTCCGGGTGGGCAATTGATGCTCACGACGGAAGTCGAGAACTATCCCGGCTTCCCCGACGGCGTGACCGGCCCCGAGATGATGGACAAGTTCCAGAAGCAGGCCGAGCGCTTCGGCACGCGGGTCATCTCCGACGACGTCGTCTCCTGCGACTTCACCAAGCGGCCGTTCACCTTGACCACGGCAAGCGGCAGCACGATCACGGCGCACGCGGTGATCATCGCGACCGGTGCCACCGCGAACTGGCTCGGCCTTCCGAACGAGCTGCGCCTCGCGCAGATGGGCGGCGGCGTGAGCGCCTGTGCCGTGTGCGACGGCGCGTTGCCCGTCTTCCGTAACCAACCGCTCGCGGTCGTCGGCGGCGGCGACACGGCGATGGAAGAGGCGAGCTACCTCACGAAGTTCGCAAGCAAGGTCTACGTGATCCACCGCCGCGACTCGTTCCGCGCGTCGAAGGCGATGCAGGAGCGCATCCTCAACGCGCCGAACGCCGAGGTCCTCTGGAATAAGGCCGTGACCGACGTCATCGGCACCGAGCGCATCGAAGCGGTCGAACTCGAAGACACGGTGACGAAGGCGAAGTCGCGCCTGGACGTCCGCGGCCTCTTCATCGCGATCGGTCACTCGCCGGCGACGAAGTTCCTGAAGGGCACCGGCATCGAGTTCGACGAGTCGGGCTACGTGCGCCTGCGGCACCGGAACTCGTACACGAATGTCGAGGGCGTATTCGCCGCGGGCGACGTCGCCGACAGCACCTATCGCCAGGCGATCACTGCCGCAGGCATGGGCTGCCAGGCCGCGATCGACTGCGAACGCTGGCTCGCCGGCCAGGGCGTGCACTGACGCTGCCGCGAGCGCGACCGCCTCAGCACGGGTGATCGTGGCTACGCCAGTGCGCGGCGAAGCTATTTCCTCCCCCGATCGCGCAGCGATTGGGGGAAGCTGGCCCGAAGGGCCGGATGGGGGTGGTTGGGCTCGTCTCGCGGGCGCTTCGGTGCTTTGCTGAGTCGAGCGAGCGGCGCGCGCCCCCACCTGCCGTCGCCTCAATCGGCGACGGCGGTCCTCCCCCGCGTCGGCGCCGCCAGCGCTGCATCAACCTCGCTGCGGGGGAGGAGATGCCGGAGGGGCGAACAGGGGCAGACCAGTGCGCGGCGAAGCTATTTCTTCCCCCGATCGCGCAGCGATCGGGGGAAGGTGGCCCGAAGGGCCGGATGGGGGTGGTTTGGCGATCGGGGGCAGACCGCTGCGCGGGGGACGAAGCTGCGGCGCCGCCGACGGCGGGGCGTCCTTTCCTCGCAGCATCCTCGCGCATTCACGCCCACTCGCGGGCCCGCTCGACCGCCTTCCGCCAGCGTGCCCGGCGCTCCGCGATGTCCGCCGCCTTCGCCTTGGGTTCGAAGCGACGATCGATCGCGATGTGCGCGCGGATCGCATCGACCGACGGCCACACTTTCGTTGCGAGCCCGGCGAGATGCGCGGCGCCGAGCGCCGTCGTCTCAAGCACTTTCGGGCGGACGACCGGGCGGCCGAGGATGTCGGCCTGCGTTTCCATCAGCAGTCCGTCGGCCGCGGCGCCGCCGTCGACCTTGAGTTCGTCGAGGCGCGTGCCCGCGTCCTTCTCGAGCGCGTCGACGAGATCGGCGACCTCGAACGCGATCGCTTCGAGCGCCGCCCGCGCGATGTGCGCCTTCGTCGTTCCGCGCGTCAGTCCGTGGATGAGCCCGCGCGCCGACGGATCCCAGATCGGAGCGCCGAGTCCCGCGAACGCGGGCACGACGACCACGCCGAGCGAGTCCGGCACGCTCCGCGCGAGCGCCTCGATCTCGCTCGACGAGCCGATGATCCCGAGCCCGTCGCGCAGCCACTGCACGAGCGCGCCGCCAATGAAGACGCTGCCTTCGAGCGCGAACGATAGCGGGCCGTTGCCGAGCGCCCACGCGGCGGTCGTGAGTAACCGCTGCGTGGAATGGCGCGGCGCGGCGCCCGTATTCATCAAGAGGAAGCACCCGGTGCCGTAGGTGCACTTCGCGTCGCCTTCGTCGAAGCAGCCCTGACCCGCGAGCGCCGCCTGCTGGTCGCCGATGAGCGCGGCAAGCGGCGCGTTGGCAGGCGCCACGGACGCCGTGATCGGCGCGATCACGCCCGAACTCGGCACGATCTCGGGCAGCATCGAGCGGGGGACGCCGAAGAGGTCGAGCAACTCGTCGGACCACGTGCCGGTGTCGAGGTCGTAGAGGAGCGTGCGCGAGGCGTTGCTCGGATCGGTGACGTGCCGCTCGCCCTTCGTGAGCTTCCACGCGAGCCACGAGTCGATCGTGCCGAAGCGAAGCGATCCTGCGTCGGCCTTCGCGCGGGCGCCTGCAACGTGGTCGAGGATCCAGCGGATCTTCGTCGCCGAGAAGTAGGGGTCGAGGAGAAGCCCGGTCTTGCGTTGCACCATTGTCTCCGCGCCGTCGGCGCGGAGCTTCTCGCAGAAGTCGTGCGTGCGGCGATCCTGCCACACGATCGCCGGCGCGATCGGCTTGCCGGTCGACACGTCCCAGACGACGGTCGTCTCGCGCTGGTTCGTGATGCCGACCGCCGCGATGTCCGACGCATGCAATCCCGCGCGGGCGAGCGCCCCGGTCATCGTTGCAGCTTGCGTCGCCCAGATCTCCTCGGCGTCGTGTTCGACCCAGCCATTCTGCGGGAAGTGCTGCGTGAACTCCTGCTGCGCCACGCCGACGGGAGAGCCCGTCGCGTCAAAGACGATCGAGCGCGACGAGGTCGTCCCTTGGTCGAGGGCGAGGACGTGCATGCGCGAAGCGTACCGGCGCGTTCGCCGACGTGATGCACCCTTGTACGATCGACCGCGACCGAAGGAGCGCGCATGGCGAACCCAGGCTCAACACCCTCGCAACACGACGTGATCGCGGCGATCAGGCGCGGTCAGATCGACGAGCTTCGCGCGCTCGTCGATGCTGGCGGCGATCTCCATCACTGCGACGAGGACGGCGACGACGCGCTGCGTCACGCCGTTTCCAGCGAGGTCGTCAACGATCCCGATCGACTCCTCGCACTCCTTCGGTACCTCGTGGAGAACGGAGTTTCGCCATCGGGCGCCACGACGAGTTCGCAGTCGGCCGTGCGGGTGCTTGCGCGCCTCGGCAACTTCGGGGCGGTTTCGTATCTCTTGGGCACCGGGGCGGATCGATCGCCGTTGCAGTGGACCCCACTGCACGAGGCGGCTGCGCTCGGGACCTGCGCCGATATCGAACGGGCGATCGCGGCCGGCGTGTCGCTCGAGGCGACCGATTCGTGGTCGCGGACTGCGTGGCTCCTCGCCGAGAAGGGCTGCAACACCGACGCTCGCGGGCATCTCGGTCAGTCCGCGCTTCAGATCGCTGTCGTCGGCGGAAAGACGGCGATGCTCTCATGGCTCCTGCAACGGGGAGAGGAGATCAATCAGGCGGACGAGTTCGGGAGGACGGCGTTGCAGGAGGCGGTCGAGTGTGACGACATGGCGAGCGCGGAGATCCTCTTGGCGCACGGCGCCGACGTGGGGTGCGGCGGTGCCTCTGAGCCGCTTGAGGCTGCACGGTCGCGTGCGATGGCGCTCCGGCTGCTCGCGGCCGGCGCCGGCGCGACAGCACTGTCGTATGAAGTGCAGCGGGTGATCCTCGGACTTGGATCTCCCGATGCAGCGCGACTTGCACACGTGTCGCTCGAAGAGTTTGAGCGCGATCGCACGCCTACGGTCGGTGTGGCGAATCCCACGCGCGTGCATTCGTCGTATCGCGAGGCGATGATCCGTGCGGGGGTGGAGGCGTACCTTGGCCGACGCCAATTCGACTGCGATTGGCCTGGGATGTGGCCGGGGCCATGTTTCGATGGTGAGGGAAGTGACGAGTGCGCGACGCACCAGCCGGACTGGTGTGCGCGACGCAACGGCCAATCACTCACGCTCGTGCCGGACGGTCGGGTGCTTCAGATCGGCGGCGAGTGCGAGGATGGCTACCACCCCGACTTCTGCATCTACGCTGACGTCTTCGTGCACCACCCTAACGGCGCGATCGAGATGTACGAGTACCCGCGCTCCGCGTTTCAGCCGACGGACTTCCACACGGCGACGCTCGTCGAGGATGACGACGGCTTGGCGATCTATGTGATTGGAAGTTGTTAGTGCGACGGTCCTCGGCGCGACGCTGAAACGCCGATCGTCCGCCTCGACCTTCGTGACTACCGCATGACGTCCGTGACGTCGTCGGGCTCCGCGCCCGGGTGGATTTCAAGGCACCGCGCCGACCTCCTCGGGAATGGCGTGATTCGCGTGCGCGGCGGCCAATGCTGGGACGGCGAGCGGCTTTCGCCCGCGCCGGCCGGTGACTTTCTCTTCGACGTTCGCACGCGGCGCTGGTCGCACCAAGCCTGATCAGCGCGCCGCACCCGCCGCCACGCCCGTCGTATGGGGCCGCAGCCAGCGCGGCGAGATCGCTTCGGGCGGGAGATCGGGATTCGCGCGGCGGATCGCCGCGGCGATCAACCCCATGAAGAGGGGCTGCGGACGAAGCGGCCGGCTCGTGAGTTCGGGGTGGAACTGTCCGCCGATGAAGTAGGGGTGCACCGTCTGCGGGAGTTCGAGCACCTGCATGATCGGGTACTTCGGATGGCGGCCGCTGAAGTGGAGGCCGGCGTTCGTGAGCGGCTCGATGAAGCGAGGCTCGACCTCGTAGCGATGGCGGAAGCGTTCGCGCACGGTGGTGCGGCCGTCGTAGAGGAAACTCGCGAGGGAGTCCGGCTCGAGGACGACGTCCTGGCCGCCAAGGCGCATCGTGCCGCCCATGATGCCTTCGATCTTCTTCTGCTCGGGGAGTTCGCTGATGACCGGGTTCTTCGTGCGCGGATCGAACTCGGTCGAGTTCGCGCCGTCCAGGCCGAGCACGTTGCGGGCGTACTCGATCACCGCGACTTGGAAGCCGAGGCAGATGCCGAGGAAGGGGATGCCCGCCTCGCGCGCGACTTGCACGCAGCGGATCTTGCCTTCGACGCCGCGGGTGCCGAAGCCGCCCGGCACGATCACCGCGTGCATGTTGCCGATGAGGCGCTTCGCGTCCTCGAGCGTCGCGAGCTCGGTCGTGTCGAGCCAGTGCGTCTTGATGTCGCAGCTCAGGTGAATCGAGCAATGCTCGATCGCCTTCTCGATCGACGCGTAGGCGTCGCGCAGGCTCGCGTACTTGCCGGCGATGCCGAGGTCGATCTTGTGGCGGCGCGGCGCCGAGAGCTTGCCCGAGAAGCCGAGCCACGTCTGCCGCGACATGTCTTCGCCCGCGGGATTCACGCGGTCGTGGAGATCGAGGATCGAGAGGATCTCGCGATCGAGGCCGCTCGCCCGCATCGCTTCGGGGATCACGTAGATCGACTCGCGGTCGTGCATCGAGAAGACGCGGCGGAGCGGCACGTTCGAGAACATCGCGATCTTCTCGCGCACCTTCTCGGTCACGGGGTTCTTCGCGCGGCAGGCGACGATGTGCGGCTGGATGCCGGCTTCCATCAGGCGCTTGATGCCGAGCTGCGCCGCCTTCGACTTCTGCTCGCCGAGGATCGACGGCTCGAGGATGTAGGTGAGCGCGACGAAGCACGCCGACTCCGGACCTTCCTCGAAGGCGAGTTCGCGCAGCGCCTCGATGTAGAAGCCGTTCTCGTAGTCGCCCGCGGTGCCGCCGACCTCGACGAAGACGACGTCGACCGGACGACCGTTGCCGCCACCGGCGCCGCCGCCCGACGCCCCGAAATGGGCGAGCTCGCGCAGCTTCATCTTCACCGCGCCCGTGACGTGCGGAATCATCTGCACGTCGCGGCCGAGGTATCCGCCGCGGCGCTCGCGCTCGAGGACTTCGGTGTAGACCTGGCCGGCGGTGATGAAGTTCCGCCGCGAGAGATTCTGGTTGAGCACGCGCTCGTACGTGCCGAGGTCCATGTCCGTCTCGCAGCCGTCTTCGAGGACGAACACTTCGCCGTGCCGGTAGGGGTTGAGCGTGCCGGCGTCGATATTCAGGTAGCCCTCGAGCTTGATCGGGGCGACCGTGAGGCCCTTGTCCTGGATGAGCTTCGCAAGCGAACTCGAGAAGATGCCCTTGCCGAGTCCGCTCATGACCGTGCCTATCACGACGACGAACTTGGTGCGGCCCTTCTGGTAGCCGGGAGGAACCGGCGAGTACCACTCGCTCGACTCTTCGCTCGCGCCGAACTGCGACAGGAAGCCGCAGTCGACTTCGTTCGTGGGATCGTTGCCCGGACGCCCGTATCCGGCGTTGCCCCCGTATGCGCTTCCACTCGCGTTCGCGCCAGGCGCTCCGTCAGTCGAGTGGGGCTTGTTGGCTCCGTTACCGGAAAGTGAGAGGGGCATAGTGAAGCCTACCGCGCCGGCGGAGCGCGGGGAAGGGGAGTGCGGAAGGAGTCAGGATTCAGGAGTCAGGAGACAGGGGGAATAGACGGGAGTGAGGCCCTGATCGCACGCGCGCGGGATCAGAGGCCTGGCCGCATCATCGCGTCGTGCGCAAGGCACAAGCGTCCGCGACGCGTCGGGGCCCACTGCCACTCACTCCTGACTCCTGACTCCTGACTCCCTGCTTCTTCGTCTCAGCCACTCCTCATACTGCTCCCGCGTGTCGATGCCCTGGAAGGGAGCATGCCCTATGGCGACGGCGATCGTGAAGCCGTGCTCGAGGACGCGGAGTTGTTCCAACTGCTCGGTGCGCTCAAGCGGCGTCGGCGCGAGGCGGACAAAGGTGTCGAGGAAGGGGCGACGGTAGACGTACAGCCCCACGTGCTTGAGCGGCCGCGCGGGCGGCGCGGCGTTCGGGTCGGCGGCGCGGTCGCGCGCCTCGTCGCGCCAGCAGGGGATCGGGGCGCGCGAGAAGTAGATCGCGCGGCGTCGGGCGTCGAGGACGACCTTCACGACGTTCGGATTCGTCCAGTCCTCGCCCGGCGCGAAGGGGCTCGCGATCGTCGAGACGTTGGCGTCGGGGTCGTGGTCGATCGCGTCGATCGCGGCGTCGATGAGCGCGGGCTCCATCGACGGCTCGTCGCCCTGCACGTTCACGATGAGGTCGACGCCCTCGAGATCGGCCGCGGCCTCCGCGATGCGCGACGTGCCGTTCGGGTGGTCGGCGCGGGTCATCACCACCTCGCCGCCGAATCCGAGGACGGCGCTCCGCACGCGCTCGTCGTCGGTCGCGACGATCACGCGGCCCAAGCGCGTCGAGCGGCGGGTCGCTTCGACGACATGCTGGATGAGCGGCTTGCCCGACTCCGCGACGAGCACTTTGCCGGGGAAGCGCGTCGATCCGTAGCGCGCGGGAATCACCGCGGCGACGCGGCTCGCCGGACGCGGGTACGGACTCATCCGCCGAGTTCCTTGCGGAGGACGTCGATTTCCTTCCGCTTCTCCTTGATGTCGCGATAGCTGATGTTCGTGCGCACGATCGCCGAGCAGATCTCCGACGCCTCCTTCGCCGAGGCTGGGCTCTTCTCCGCGCGGGCGTGCTCGATCAAGGAGACCATGAGGTCGTACTTGATCGGAAGCTCGTTCTCCTTCTGGGTGGCGTCGAGGAACTGGAGCGCCTCGCGGAACTCGCTGATCGCCTCGGTGTGCCAGCCTTCGGCGGCGAAGCACTTGCCGAGCATGTGCGTGGCGACGACGCGGTACTTGATCTCGTCCTTCGCGTTCTGGAAGCACGTCATCGCGTCTTCGTAGCGGCCGAGGTCAAACTCGAGCTTGCCGAGCTCGAACTTGATGCCGCGGTCGGTCGGATAGCGCTGCGTGCGCTCGCGGAGTTCGCTCGAGCGGAGTTCGAGGACTTGCTTGCGGAGCTCCTCGTACTCGGTCTTCAGGATGAGATCCTCGGGCTGCGCGTCGAGCCGTTCCTTCGCGGCGCGCACGCGCCGATCGAGCTGCGCGATGCGGATGTCGCCGGCGAGCATGCGGAAGCGATACTCGCCGAGGCGCTCGTAGCCGGTGATGTAGACGCCGTGCGCCTCTTCCTCGGTCTCGGGGGTGTTGCGTCGCTTCAGGAGCTGCGCGTACTTCGAGATCGCCTCGGGCGACATCGGGTTGTCGTCGAAGTCCTTCTTCGCGCGGAGGAGGTTGCGCTCCTCGACGTCGGCCGAGCCCGTGAGGCTGTCGCGCTCCTCGAGCTCGCGCTGCTTGTCGGCGTCCTTGATGTTCGAGCGGAAGCCGCCCGAGTTCTGGTTCTGCGGATTGTTGAAGCCGCCGCGCTCGATCGCGAGCTGCGCCTGGAGATCCTTCATCTCCGCCTGGAGGTTGCCGTCGGCGGGATCGATCTGCAGTGCGACTTCGGCCGCCTCGAACGCCTCGTTCCACGTCTGGAGACGGACGAACTGGTCCTTCGCCGAGATCCACTGGCCCTTCTTCGTGATCTTCTGCTTCCTCATCATGTTGAGGATGCGCGGCGCGAACCACTTGCCGAACTCAAGCTGCGTCGCCTTCGCCGCGGCTTCGAGGAGATCGAGCGCGAGCGAGAGGTTGTTGAGGTCGTGCATCCACGCGAACTCGCTCGCGACGAAGCGATCGACCGGGCCGGAGCCGTCGAACTTCTTGATGTCCGCGCGGGCCGCCGGTTTGCCGCCCGCCTGGAAGTAGCGGATGGCGGTCTCGTACATCTCGTTGTGGGCCTGCATGTTCGACGGATCGAACTTCAGGCCGCTCGCGTAGAGCGTGAGGGAGTACGCCGAGTTGCCCGTCTGCGCGATCGTGCGGGCGTGATCGAAGAACTTTCGGGCCTTCGCCGGATCGGGCTCGAACGCGCCGCTCGCGGTTGCCGGGGGCTTCGTGTCGCCGCCGTCCCCCCCTGCGGGCGGGGTGGCGGAGCTTCCGCTCGGAGTCGAAGAGTCCTTCTTCCTACCGAAAAAATTCAGCACGGGCACACTCGCGTTCAGGCTAAAGACGGGGCCGATCGGGGTCCCAACCCCGTCACGGCGTCGTCTCGCATAGATACGGGAAACGGATTCGGTCGGACGACCCGGAAGTTCGGGTCGTGGCCAGATTGGGGGGACAGATTGGGAAAGGTAAACCCGCAGGCGCGTGCGGGTCAACGCGGACGGCGGTGGCCTGCCTTCGGCCGGCGCCGCCGCGGCTCAGGAGAGGCTCGTCCGTACATCGACAATTCGGACCATCCAGTCCCACGCCTGCACCGCGGCGCAGGCGTCCTCGGCACGTCGCCAGAGGTCGGGCGTCTGAAGCCCCGACTGCCAGAGCGCGAGGTAGACGTGCGGCGCGTGCCACTGTCCGAAGCGGTCGAGACCCGCCTTCGCCGCCGCCTCGAGCGCGGCCAACGCCGATTCGGGGTCGTCGAGGTGCAGCACCCACGCCAACGTGCGGGCGACAAAGCGGTCGACGGGATCTCGCCCGTCGAATCGCTCGACGGCGTCGCTCGGCGCGACGGTGTCGGCGTCGCGGAAGCGGCGCATCGCCGTCTCGAAAAGGCGGGGATAGATCGCCTCGTCGCGCGGATGGTGCCGGAGCGCGCTCGCGTAGAAGAGGAGGGCGTCAGTGCGTCGCCCGGCGGCCTCGGCGCGGCGCGCCCGTTCGACGTACCGCGCCGCGAGCAGTTCGTTGGTGACAAGGTGCGCCCGGTCGCTCGCCCGCTCGGGCCAGTCGTCGTCGCGAAACCGGTCGTCGTCCGAGAGTTGCGCCACCGTTGATAGCATGATCGGATGCCCGCCCCGCGACAACCAGCCCGACGCACCACTTCGACCAATGCGAGCGCGAGCGCCGCACGGACGAGTGCCGCGAAGCGGCCGGAACCGGGGACGCCCGCGCTCACGGGACCGCGCTCGATCGTTCTGTGGCCGGCGCCGGTCCTCCTGGCGAAAGCCCAGCCGGTCGCACGGATCGACGCGGCCATCCGCGACCTCGTGACCGACATGGTCCGCGTCATGCGGCTTGAGGAGGGGGCCGGTCTCGCGGCGCCGCAGGTCGGCGAGTCGCTGCGGATCTTCGTCGTCGAAGAGCGCGACGCCGAAGACGGCCGACCGCCGGAGCCGCTCGGCGTCTACATCAACCCCGCGATCGTCTCGATGGAAGGTCCGGTCGAGCCCTATGAAGAGGGTTGCCTGAGCCTCCCGAACATCCGAGCCGACATTCGCCGTCCGCCCGTCGTCACGATCCGCGCAACCGATCTCGACGGACGCGAATTCACCCGCACCGACGATGCGATGCTCGCGCGCATCTGGCAGCACGAGTTCGATCATCTCGAAGGCGTCTTGATTCTCGACCGAATGATGCCGATGGACCGTCTCGCGACCCGCAAGAAGGTCAAGGAATTGCGCGAGGCGTATGAAGAGTGAGGATGAAGGAGTAAGGATCAAGGATGAAGGGTGTGAGGAGTTAGTAGCGCGTGGAAGGCCACGACGCTTCGCGCACCTGTTGCCTTCCTCACTGACTCCTGACTCCCGACTCCTGACTCCTGCCCCCTCAATCCTTGATCCTTGATCCTTACTCCTCGATCTTCTCCCCACCTATGCCCCGCCTTCGCATCGCCTTCTTCGGCTCCGGCTCATTCGGAATCCCCACGTTGCACGCGCTGACGACCGCGCATGACGTGGTGGGCGTGATCTCGCAGCCCGACCGACCCGCGGGACGCGGCCGCGCGTTCACGCCGACGCCAGTCGCCGCGTGGGCGTCCGCCCGCAAGATCCCCGTGCAGAAGCCCGACGACGTGAACACGCGCGAGTCGATCGGCATGGTGAAGGCACTCGACGCCGATGCCTTCGTCGTCATCGCCTTCGGGCAGAAGCTCGGCGAAGACCTTCTCGGCAAGACGTTCGCGATCAACCTGCACGCGTCGCTCCTGCCTGCGTATCGCGGCGCGGCGCCGATCAACTGGGCGATCGTCGACGGCCACGCGAAGACCGGCGTGAGCGTGATCTCGCTCGCGGCCCGCATGGATGCCGGCCTCGTCTACGCGACGCGCGAAACGGAGATCGGCCTCGAAGAGCTCGCGGGCGAACTCCACGACCGGCTCGCGCTCCTCGGCGTCGATCCCGTCCTCGAAACGCTCGACGCGCACGCGAAAGGCACGCTCAAGGGCGCCACGCAGGACGACTCGAAGGCGACCCGCGCCCGCAAGCTCCGTCGCGCCGACGGCACCGTCGATCCGCGCTCGATGAGCGCCGACGAGATCCGTTGCCGCGTGCACGGCCTGTCGCCGTGGCCCGGCGTCGATGTCCTCCTCGGCGGCGAGGCGCTGCGACTCGTGCGCGTGCGAAGCCATCGCGATCGCTCGGGCACGCCGGGAACGCTTCTCGCCGACGGCACCATCGGCTGCGCCTCCGGCTGTCTCGAACTCCTCGAAGTGCAGCCGCCCGGCGCCCGCGCGATGGCGTTCGGCGATTGGCGGCGCGGCCGGCGCATCGAGACGGGCGCGACCGTCATGCCCGCGCCGATCGTCCCGAATGCCGGCGCGTCGGTTGGCTAACAGAGCGTTGGTGCCCCTCGGCGGAGCTGAGCGAGCGTCGTGCGTCTCCTCTCGCAACTCTTCTTTCCCTTCATGCAGCGCGCCGAGCCGCAGCCGCAGCCGGAGCTGCCGCTCGCGCCGCGCGGAGAACGATCCCCGCCGACCACGCGACGCGCGGCGAAGCCGGCGCGCCCGCGCCGTCCGCGCGTGCGCGCGGGGCAAGCGGCGTACGACGCGGTCGTCGCCGAGATGAAGGCGGCGTACGGCTTCAAGGTGCGCAAGTGGCGGCGCTCGATGTCAGGCTGCGCGTGGGAGCTCGTCTACCGCGACGGTCGGCGGCAGCGCATGCTCGAGTCGCCGTATCCGAAGAGCCCGATCTCCTGCGCGATCTTCCTGCACGAGGTCGGCCATCACGCGATCGGGCTCGGCGTCGTCCGTCCGCGTTGCCTCGAAGAGTTGCGGGCCTGGCAATGGTCGCTCGCCGCGATGGAAGCGCGCGGCCTCGCGATCGACGACCGCACCCGCGTGCGTTTCCGCCGCTCGATGGAGTACGCGGTGGCGAAGTCGATGCGCCGCGGCGCGAAATCGATCCCCGCAGAGCTCGCGGAGTTTCTGCCGGCGCGAGGAGGATGAAGGATCAAGGATGAAGGGTTCTGAGCTCCGCGCGCAGCGCGCGTTGCAGCACCCTTGATCCTTCATCCTTGATCCCTACTCCTCCGGCTTTCTCACGCAAAGATCGAAAGGAGCGACGCCGACACGACCTCCGTCGTGCGGTACGCCTTCACGACCGTCACGCGATCGATGGACGTTGCCGCGCTCGTCGTTGCAGGCGTATGCGTGCGCCGCTCGACGATCGTCGGCGGCGCCGCGAGCGCCATCGCCAGGCGCGCATCGGCGGTGTCGGCCCGCGCCCGAAGCGCGGCGATCGTCATCGCGAGGGCACTCAAGGACACCGTGTCGCACGCCTCGTCTCGGGCAGTGCAGCAGGGTGCATCGGTCGGTGTCTCTCCGCACGCCGTCGCGTGCAACGCGGGAAGGGAAGGCCGCGCACAGGCCGAAGAGGGGCTTCGGTCAAGGCAAGGGTTGCACGTCACGAGGCTCTCGAGCGTCTGACCGCACGGCGCGCGGTGCCCTGGGAAGGGGCTGGTAGATGGGCTCGACGAGCCGCTCCCCCACGAGGCGCCCGACGAGGTAGCGGGAAGGCCGGGGGCAAGGGGTTGGACGGCGGGAAACGACACCGCCTGGCTATCGCGTGGCGCGTGCCGATCCGCAGGCCGCGCGTGCCTGCGGATCGTGGCGTGCGATAAGGTCGCGGCTGGCGGCCCGCCCCACGCGATCGGCCGGTCGCTCGCCATTCTCGGCGAGCGGCCCCGTGGTCCATCTGTGCGGGGTACCTTCCGCGCGTCGTTCCGTGGCAACATCGCCGTTGCGTTTCGGCAACGCGGAGTCGCGGCGTCGCGACGGCCACCGAAGACCGCTGCACCCGACCGCGACCCGTGCGAACCTCCGACCTCGACTACGACCTCGACCCCGCCCGCATCGCCACCGAGCCGGCGTCGCCCCGCGACATGGCGCGGCTCCTCGTCTACGTCCGCGCGACCGGGGCGATCGAACATCGACGCGTCCGCGACCTACCGGACTACCTCGGCCCGAATGACACGATGGTCGTGAACGAGACGGCCGTGGCGCCCGCGCGCATCAAGGCGATGCGCCGCGCCGACGCCGGCGGCTCGGCGCGGATCGAAGGGCTGTTGCTCGAGCGCGTCGGTCTCCGCGAGTGGCACGCGCTCCTGAAGAACGCGCGGCGCGTGAAGGACGGCGAGACGCTCGCGCTCGTCGGCCCGAAGGGCGTCGACGAGGCTGCAACGCTGCGAGTCGTCGGCCGGGACGGCGACGGCTGGCGTGTGGCGCTCGACGGCCCTGAGCCCGCCGAGGCGATCCTCGACCGCGTCGGCTGGACGCCGCTTCCGCCCTACATCCTCCACGAGCGCAAAGTCCACGGCGAGGCCGAGTCGGCCGACGTCGACGCCCACGACCGCGCCGAGTACCAGACCGTGTACGCGAAGCGCGACGACCGTCCGTCGGTCGCCGCGCCCACCGCGGGGCTGCACTTCACGGACGAGCTCCTCGCGACCCTCGCCGACCGGGGCGTGGAACGCGTGGCCGTGACGCTGCAAGTCGGCGCCGGCACCTTCAAGCCCGTCGAGACGGACTCGCTCGACGAGCACCCGATGCACGAGGAGTGGTGCGTGGTCCGCCCGCCCGCGCTCGCCCGACTCCACGTTGCACGTGCCGCGGGCCGCCGGATCGTGGCGATCGGGACGACGAGCGTGCGGACCCTCGAGTCGCTCCCCGTTGCCCTCGGGAAGGCCGATGACGACGTTGCAGCCGAGGAGCGGAGCGCCGAGCCGCTCGTCTGGTCGACCGACCTCCTGATCCGCCCGGGATACCGTTTCCGCCACGTCGACGCGCTTCTGACGAACTTCCATCTCCCGCGATCCACGTTGCTCGCGCTCGTCGCGGCCCTGACCGGGCTCGACGAGTTGAAGCGGATCTACCGAGTCGCGATCGACGAGGGGTACCGGTTCTACTCGTACGGCGACGCGATGCTGGTGGTATGAAGAGGAGAATGGAGAGGGGAAAATGGAAAGTGCCAGCGGCGTGATCATGCATCGACCCTCTCCATTGTCCTCTCTCGATTTTCTTCTCCCCCCATGCTCGACTACTCGCCGCCCATCCTCGCGCTCCTCGTTGCAGCCGCGACGGCGATGCTCGCGCTCGGGCTTCTCGGACGACGCGATCGCGCGCGGCCGACGTGTCGCGCGTGCGGCAGGGACGCACGCCTCGCGGTCCATGGGAGCGTGGCCCGGTGCGCCTGCGGCGCCGACCTGTACGCCCGCCGTGCGGTGCGATGGTCGCGGCGGCGGCGATCCGCACTCCTCGTTGCAGGCGTCATCCTCGCGGTCGCGAGCGCGGCGTTCGGGTGGCTCGCGCTTCACGTGCGTTCGAACGGCCCGAGCTGGTGCATCGTCTTGCCCGCGCCGCTCTACGAGATGGCGCTCCGGCATCAATGGGAAGGGCCGGCGTCGCACTCCGTGGCGCTGGTGATGGCGAAGACCCAGGACAAGGCGACGCGCGAGCGCTTCACCGACGCCGTCGTGGCATCGTGGAAAGGGACGCAAGGGCCGCTGCCCACGGAAGCGCTGTCGACGCTCGGCGCCGCCGTGCGCGGCGGTCTGCCGCACGAGGAGGGGAACGCGCTCGTCGATCTCCTCGCCCGATCGTTCTCGATGGACGCGGCGCCGAACGCACCCGACGGAAAGCCCGCGCTCCGCGTTGCCAGAACCGACATCACGTCGCGGCTTCGTGGCGTTCTCGTGCGCATTGATCGTGTACGGCTCGGCGAGAGGGACCTGGCGTGGTCCGCGGGGGCCAGCGCGGGAACGAGCGCGGGCACCGATCCGGGAGCGCCGCTCTGGCACCAGCCCGGACCGAACGGAATTGCGATACGGCTGCCTGCGGAGGTCGACCTCTCGAGCGACGCGGTGCGACGCGATCTCGCCGTCGATGCCACGCTTGCGATCGTGCCGTTCGGCCGCTTCGACGCGGACAGCGACCCGTCGATCGCCGCCGCACCGGATCCCGCCACGTGGGCCGTCGACGTGACGCACGCGCCGTTCACCATGCGGGGAATCACGGCCTTCACGGCGTCGCCCTCGGTGCCCGCATCGTGGAGCGAGCTTGAGCGCTTCGCGTACGAACGGTGGCAAGGGGGGCTGGGGCCGCCGTCGGCGCCGAGCGTCGCGGCGATCCCGCTTCTCGAAGCGGCCGTTCTCGGGCTCGCGCTCGGACTCGCGATCGGCGTTGCAGCCGCGATCGCCCGTCTGGTGCGCGCACCGCGTTGCAGCCTCGGCGCGCCCCAGTGCATCGGCTGCGCGTCGACGCTCGCCCCCGGCCCGCCGCTTCCGCCGCGGTGCAGCGAGTGCGGGCGTACGGTCGCTGGCATCGACGACGCGGCGTGGACCGGACTCGGGTCGCGCCTGCGGCATGTCGCCGCCTGGGTGCTCGCGCTCGCGCTGATCGCGGCCGCGGCCTATGGGCTCGAGCGCCGGGCGGCCGTGCCCCTCCGGCGATTCCTCGCCGCCACCGTCGCCACGCCCGAGCGCGAAGTTCGCTGGCTCGTGCGCGAGACGATCGCGATGCGGCCGTATGGCATCGGGCCATCGCCGTCGAACCGTCTGTCGGACGGCGTTCTCGAGTCGCAGCAAGCGCGGCTCGACGCCTCGCCCAAGCTTCTCCGCGTTGCAGCCGAGGAGATCGCTCGTTGGGCGGAGGCTGGCGGCACGCTGCCGCCGTCGACGTTCGATCCGACGGAGGTCGTTCGGCGTGCCGCCCTCGAGCGCATCCTCGTGAACGCGATCCAGGCTCGCGACGACCGCGGCGTTCCATCGGTGACGCCCGAGGCCGTCGCGAAGGCGCTTCCGCATCTCGTCGATCCCGATGCCCGCGCGAGGGCGCCGAGCGTCGTCCGGCAGGGGGCCGCGATCGAAGCCACGCCAGCGCCGTGGGAGCGCGTGCAAACGGAGCGGTTTCCGCGCGACTACCTGTGCGAGCCGCGGCAGAGTAGCGCGATCGGCCCTGCCACGGTTCGCGTGCAGACCATCGTTCGAAGCGGCCTCTCGGCCACGCCGCTTCTCGAACTCGCGTCGGACGAACCCGTCCTCGTCGTTGCAGCCGATGCGGTGCACCTCCCGCCCGAGTTCGTGTCGGGGGACATCGCCCGACGGGCGCCGTTACTCCTCTCGCTCGAGGAGGGCGGCACCCGCGACGGGGTGATCCTCGGCAACTTCCTCGCCGGCGGGATCCTCTGGGTCGGCCGGTGGGAGGTGTTGGGTTCCGATGGCGCGGTCGTCGGCACGTTCGAAACGTCGCCGCAAGGTGGCGAGGCCGCGGGCCTCGCATCGCTGCCCGAGCCGTGGCCCGAAACGTTGTCGCTCCGCTTCACCCCCGCGACGACGTGGCGGAACGGGCAGCCGCTGCCCCCACATCCGCACGGCGTCTATTGGACCGGCGCCGTGCGATTCACCTTCACCGCCGAGGGCGAGGATCGACGAATGCAATCGAAGATGGGGCGGTATCGGCTGACGGACGCGACGCTCGAGTGATGGTGGCGCGACTTCCGTGTTGCCGCATCGAGAGCGACAGCATCGGAAGCCGCGCTCGCCAAAGGCCACGATGAAACGTGGAATCCTCTCGCGACCCCCGGCGGTCGCGGGTAGGCTGCAACGACGTGTTCGGCTATTCGCCCATCGTCGTGGCGGCGCTTGCCTTCGTCGGCGTGCTGCTCGTGCAGGGCGGGCTTCTCGGGCGCCGCGACTGGTCGAAGCCGACATGCCGCGCCTGTGGCCGCGACGCACTGCCGCACGTCTGGGAGACGGCCCCCGTCTGCGCGTGCGGGCGGATGCTCTCGCGCCGCGGCGCGGTACGCCCTACGCGGACGGGGCGGCCGCGTGTACTCGTCGCCGGCGTCGTGACGCTCGCGTTGGCGATCGCGATTGGTTGGATCGCGACTGGTGTTCGCTCGCGCGCGATCGGCTGGATCGACGAACTGCCGACGTGGGCGTTCTCGATCGCCCTCGAACACGGTGCCTGCGACGACGAGCGCACGCTGGCGTCGGTTCGCCGGCGACTCGACTTGGATCCGTCGGTGGCGCCCGCGCTGCGCGACGCCCTCCTTCGACGGCTGGCGACGACGTCGGAGCTTGACGTCTCGGAAGAGTGGGAAGCGCTCGCGCTCGCATTTGAGGCCGCTCCAGACGTGGATGGAACGATGTTCGCGGCGGCGATGCATCGCGCGTTCGTGACGACCGTCGACGGCAACGGCGAAATCGAGGTCGGACGTTTTGTCGGGGCGCCGCGCTTTCCGTTCGTGCTCGCCCGCGTGGATGAGGTTCGCATCGATGATGCGCTCGTGCCTTGGAGCGATGCCGCGTCGCAGCCGGCGTCGTGCGTGCGGTCCGATCCGTGGCACGGGACGTCACTCGGCGCGGGGCGGCGCATCGAACTCGATCCTCGACGCATCGCCGTCGCTCGCTCGCTCGACTCCCTTCACGTGAAGCTCACAGTTGCCTTGCCGATATCCGCAGACCTCGGCGTGTCCGAGGATCGATCCGTGAGAGAGATCGACGATTGGGCACGTTGGGGCGTGGATGTCGTCACAACGGAGGTAGTCGTCGATGGAACGGTGCCGTTCGTTCCGGCGCTCCGTCGCGCGCCGTCACTCCGGTTCGAATCTTGGAGCACGGGCGAGGTGACGGAGGTTCGTCGATGCGAATCGCGTCGACACGCAGCTGCGCCCGTGGCTGCCGCAGCGGCCGTCGGCGGCGCGATCGGCGGGGCGTTTGCGATCGTTTCGTTCATCTCTCGTCGGATCTCCGCGCGCTTGACGAGGCTCACGCCTCCGCGTTGCAGGCGTTGCCGCTACGTCCTCAACGTCCTCGACGTCCGCACCTCGAGACCCGGCCGATGTTCTGAATGCGGGACATCCGTCGAACACGTGGAGCGCGTCGATCGCATCGACCGCGGCAGCCGCTGGTCGCGGAGAGGCGCCCGCGCTGTCGCGGCGCTTGCGACCTGCGCGCTTTCATGGGGGGTGTGGTTGTGGCTGATGCCGCTCGAGTCGTCTCCCGTGACACGGTGGCTGCGACCCTCTCCCCATGACTTCGCGTGGCTCATTGAAGCGACCGCATCGGGCGCGCGACACTATGTGGACACGCAGCCGGCCGAGCGATTGGCGCGCCTCGATCTTGTGGTTGATCGTTCCATTCTCACGAAGGGGCCCGGACAAGACTTCCGGGCCGATGCGTTTCAGTCATTGCTGGCGTGGGCGCGTGATCCGGCATCGTGCGTGGTTCCGACGGCGCGAGACCCGCACGGACTTGTCCGACGCATCATCCTCAACTGGTTCCTCCAGGCGTCGCTCGCGGGAAAAGGAGCCTCTAGGCTTACCTGGGTGGCAGCGCTTGATCCGCTCAGCCCGCCGCCAGAAGAACTCGAAGCCATCGAGTCGAAGCTTGCGATTGTGGTGCCTCTCGATGTTGCACCCCTCGTCTGCATGGGAATGGAGGAGTCCGTCGAACGGTCGCTTGCGCCTTCGCAGGCCGGCGAGGTGAGTGTCGGGTTCAGCATTCAGCTCCTCCCGCAAACTCCGCCCGGCGACCGGCCATCGACAATCCGCACGTCCGTAATCGTGACCGGCGCCTCGTCGCACGGCGCGCCCATCGGCCGAGTTGCGGCGCCACCTGAAGCCACAGCTGTCGACATCGTCTGGCTCCCGCCGCGCACGTCGTCGATTCCGCCTGAGTTGTGCACGTCGGCGTTGGCACGGCGAGCCAAGCTCGAAGCGACGATCACCGAAGCGGGAACGCGCGACCTTGTCACGCTTTCGACGCCGCCGTTCGAGCAGGGGGTGCTTTGGCTCGGTCGGTGGGAAATCCTTGAGAACGACGCCTCACAGGTCGCGGGGCTTGTCGCTCCGTCGCAAGGGAGAGGTCTCTCCTCCCTCGTCCCGTTCGCGGGCGCACGTCCGGAGCGCCTCCACGTGCGATTCGTGCCGGCCCCCAGTCCTCCCTCTGGCGCCGAGATGTCGGGACTCGCGCACTGGCCGCGAGTCACCACGTTTCAGCTTGTGCGCGTCGAGGATGCCAGTCCGGGAATGGTCGCGCGCGGCGCCCGAACGCGCTATCGCGTTGCCGACGCGTCGGTCGAGTGACGCGCCGCCATGGCGGCGAGCGATCCGCGTCGTGGAACGTCCTACCTCCGAAGGCCGGGAGGTCAACGAGGGCCGACCATCTGACCCGAGTTTACCCGGCACGTTGCGCCTCCAGATCCTTGATCCTCTTCCACCATGCTCGACTGCTCCCCGCCCATTCTCGCGCTCCTCGTTGCCGCTGCGACAGCGATACTCGCGCTCGGCCTCCTCGGGCGACGCGACCGCGCGCGGCCGACCTGCCGCGCGTGCGGCGCGGATGCGCGGGTGGCGGTCGACGGGATCGTCGCACGATGCGCCTGCGGCGCTGATCTCCGCGCATGTCGCGCGGTGCGCTGGCTGCGTCGGCGACGGTGGAAGCTCTGCGTTGCAGGCTTCATTCTCGCGGTGGGGACTACGGCGTTCGGATGGCTCGCGCTCTACGTTCGTTCCAACGCGTTGAGCTGGTGGGTCATCCTGCCGGCACCTGCGTACGAACTGGCGCTTCGGAATGGATGGGACGGTCCATTGCGGAGTTCGTATGAACAGGTTCTCGAGCGAACCGACGACCCAGAAGCGCGACAGGCGTTCGCCGACGCGATTGTCGACTCTGTGCGGACCGAGCCGGCGCAGCTTTCTATCGCGTCCGCAGCAGCACTCGGACGCTCAATTCCGCATGGGCTGCCAGCCCGCGGGGACGTACTCGTCGAACTCCTATCACGCGGATTCAGAAATCTCAGGGTGCCAAGCCGAGGTCTGCCCGGAGAGTTGCCAATCCTGTACTTGGAACGCGGTTCCTTCGCTCCGTACGTTTCCAAGCTCCTTGTCCGTGTTGACCGCGTGCGGATCGGTGACCGGGATCTTGCCTGGAAACTGGTCAGTAACGGCGTCACGAAGTTCTGGAACCCGACTTGGCCCGAGGGCATCCAGATCCAGCTTCCTTCCGAGGTTGATCTCGCAAGCGACGAGGTTCGGCGTGACATTGCCATTGACGCCACCATGGCGATCACTCGGTTCGTGCACTTCGATCCCTCTATCGCCCCGACGATCTTTGCCGAGTACGACCCAGCGAGATGGGGCGTCGATGTCGTGCACGCGCCCTTCACGATTCGTGGCCTGGGGACGCCCGCGTCGGCCGGACCTGTGCCTGGAGGCACACGTGGATCGTTCGCGGACTTCGCGCACGCGCGCTGGCAAGGGCGCCTGGAGGCTCCACGAATGCCTGGTGTTGCGGCGATCCCACTCGCCGAGGCGCTGGTCCTCGGACTCGGACTTGGTCTCGCGATCGCGCTTGCGACGGCGATTGCCGGTCGTCTTCGAGTTCCGCGTTGCAGCCCGGTACCGCCGCGTTGCGTCGCCTGTGCCGCGACCCTAGTCCCCGGCGAGTCGTTGCCCGAGCGCTGCAATGAATGCGGCCGACCAGTAGCCGGGCCGAACGATGTGGTATGGACAGCGCGTGGCTCGCGCGGCCGCAACGCCCTCGCGACCGCTCTGGGGCTTGCGGTCGTCGCCGGCATTGCGCTCGGGCTGGAGCGTTGGGTGGCGGCACCTGTGCGATCGGTCCTCGCTGCGGCGATGGCCACGCCCGAGCGGGAGGTCCGATGGCTCGTTCGCGAGACGATCGCGATGCGCCCGTATACCTTCGGATCGCATCCGGCGGTCCGCCTGTCCACCGGCCATCTCCACTCCCAGGAGGAGCGGCTGTACATCTCCCCTGAGCTTCTCGGCGTCGCGGCCGACGAAATCGTTCGTTGGGCGGCGGAGGGCGGCACTTGGCCGCCGTCAACGATCGATACGACTCCTGGGAGCCGCGCAAACGTCCTTGAGAGCGTTCTTGTCAAGGCCATCCGGCAACGCGACGAGAGTGGCGTCCCATCTGTAACGCCCGAGGCAACCGCGAAAGCGCTTCCATTACTGCTAGGAGTTGACGACCTCGCAACAACGCCGAGCGTTGTTCGGAAGGGACGCGAGATCGTGAGCGTTCCGGACCGGTGGCAGAACTTCGACTCGGAGAACTACTTCCCACGCCAACACATGTGCGAGCCGAAGCTGGTCGACACCCTTGGTTGCGCGTCAATTCGAGTGCGGACAGTCATCCGGAGCGGACTGTCGGACACACCACTTCTTGACGTCGCGTCGGACGAAAGGGTCTTCGTCGTTTCAGCTGACGCGGTGTGCGTCCCGGCCGAGTTGGTGTCCGCATCTATCGCTCGCGGAGCGCTTCTGAATCTCTCGCTCGAAGAAGGTGGGAGCCGGGACGCGGTCACTCTCAGGAAACTCCGCGCCCGCGGCATTCTCTGGGTTGGCCGGTGGGATGTCCTAGATGCCGATGGCTCGGTGTGTGGCACGTTCGAGTCGACGCCGCAGAGTGCCGAAGCGCTGGGGCTCGCTGCGCTGCCCGATCCGTGGCCTGAAACGCTCACACTCCGATTCACCCCCGCCACGGCCTTGCAGAATGGGCAGCCACTGCGCAAGGACCCAGACGCCGTCTACTGGACCAGCGTCGTGCGATTTGCCTTCACCTTAGTCGTCGGGGATCGAAGGCTGCACTCGACGGTCGCGCACTATCGACTGACGGACGCGGCGCTCGAGTGATCTCCGGGATGGCGTACGGGCGTTCGCGCGGAGGGCCCGCACGCCCTCGTATCCGTGTCGATCGGTGTTCCTCTGTGGTCGCCTTGTCCTGCAACGAAGAGAAGGGAACCACAGATGAACACTGATGAACACAGATAGAGTCAGAAACGCAGGCACCACGGCAGGGCAGCGGTCACGTGCGTGCCGGGGTCCGAGGTCACTTCCAGGCCGTTCGCCTTCGTTCGATGGTTCCCGCCCGAGAGGGGGCGCATCGAGCGACGTGTGAGATGTCTCGTACCGCCGCAGCCATGCGGCGGCGACCCATCACGCGTGTTTAGCGGAGCGCCGCCTCGTACACTGTCCCCGTGGCGACCGACGGCCGACCATCCGACGCGACCTCGCTCCTCACCCGCGCGGTGACCGTGGCGCGCACCGGCACCGAGGCCGAACGCGCGGCGGCGGATGCCGAGCTCCTGTCGGCGGTCTACGGCGAGCTGCGGGCCATCGCGGGCTCGTACTTCCGCGGGCAGGCCGCGTCGCACACGTTGCAGCCGACGGCGCTCGTGCATGAGGCGTGGGTGCGCCTCGCGGGACACGCGTCGCTCAGCGATCCCGATCGCGCGCACTTCCGCGCCGTCGCGTCGACCGCGATGCGAAACATCCTCGTCGACCACGCCCGCGCCAAGCGGGCCGCGAAGCGCGGAGGCAACGTCGAGCGCGTCACGATTGATACCGCGGTCGATCCCGAAGCGACGGCGGGCAACGTGGAGATCGGGCCGCAGACCCGGCCGACGTCGTGGCGGTCGACGACGCGCTCCGCACGCTCGCCGAACGCGATCCGCGACAGGCGCGCATCGTCGAGATGCGCGTCTTCGGCGGGATGACCGTCGACGAGACGGCGCTCGCCCTCGGCGTCTCGCCGCGGACCGTGGAACTCGACTGGCGCATGGCGCGGGCGTGGCTCGCGCGGACGCTCAGCGACGCCGCCTCCGACGCCACTCCCTAAGGCATGACCGACGCCTTCCACCAGCGCGTTCGGGAGATCTTCGCGGAGGCGGCGGACCTTCCGCGCGAGGCGCAGCGCCGGCTGGTGCGCGAGCGCGCGGCAGGCGACGAGAAGCTGCAACGCGAAGTGGAGGAGCTTCTCGCGATCGACGCCGACAGCGGCCCGGAGACGCGGGCGATCGACCTCGTCGGCGGCGCGGCGAAGGCGCTCCTCGACGAGGCCTTGGGCACCCACGGCAACGCCGAGAAGCTCCCGGAGTCGCTCGGCGAGTACCGGATCTCCGCGTTGCTTGGCGAGGGCGGCATGGGCGTCGTCTACCTCGCCATGCAAGACCAGCCGCGGCGCGAGGTCGCGCTCAAGCTCCTGCGCCCTGGCGTGCACTCGCGCGCCGGGCTCACGCGATTCCGTCGCGAGATCGAGCTCCTTGGCCGGATGCGGCATCCGAACATCGCGCAGGTCTTCGACGCCGGCACGGCGCCGCTCGCGTGGGCCGACGGCTCGCGCTCGCAGCCGTTGCCGTGGATCGCGCTCGAATACGTGCGCGGCGCGTCGATCGCGGAGTTCGCGCGGCGCCGCGGCCTGGCGACGGCCGAGCGCGTGGATGTCTTCCTCAAGGTCTGCGACGCGGTGCAGTACGCGCACGGGCAGGGCGTCATCCACCGCGACCTGAAGCCGTCGAACATCCTCGTCGACGAGCGCGGCGAGCCGAAAGTGCTCGACTTCGGCATCGCGCGCTCGCTGGAAGATGCCGCGAGCAGGGAACGCGAGACGGCTGCAACGCAGACCGGGCAGGTGGTCGGCACGTTGCCGTACATGAGCCCGGAGCAGGTGAGCGGCAACGACGTCGACGTCCGCACCGACGTCTACGCGCTCGGCGTCGTGCTCTTCGAACTGCTCGCCGGTCGCCTTCCGCTCGAGGTGCGCACGACCTCGGTCGCCGAGGCGATCGAGATCATCCGCCGCGTCGACGCGCCGTCGCTCGGCTCGCTGAACCGCGAATGCCGCGGCGACCTTGAGACGATCGTCGCGAAAGCGCTCGAGAAGGAGCCCGCGCGGCGCTACGCAACGGCGGGCGCGCTCGCCGACGATCTTCGTCGCCACCTCGACGACCGGCCCATCGAGGCGCGGCCCGCGAGCGCCCTCTACCAAGTGGCGAAGTTCGCCCGGCGCAACCGCGCCCTCGTCGCGGCCGGCGCGATCGCCGTCTCGTCGTTGCTCGCCGCGACGATCCTCTCGGTGGTCTGGGCGGTGCGCGCGACGCGCGCGGAAGGCGACGCGACGAAGGCGCTCGCGGAGTCGCGGCGATCCGAGGCAAGCGCGCGGGCGGCGCTCGAACGCGCCGCAAAGGAGGAGGCCCGCTCCATCGAGAGCTACGGCACCCTTCGCGACTTCTTCCTCGCGGTCGAGCCGACGGTCGCGGCGGGCAAGCAGCTCACGCTGCGCGAGGCGCTCGATGCGGCGCTTCCGCGCCTCACGCAGCCGCGCGGCGGCGACCCGCAGGTGTTCGCCGAGGCGCTCGAGGTGCTCTCGCGCGTCTATCGCGGCCTCGGCGACCTCAACCGATCGGAGCGGCTGCTGCGGCAGGCGCTCGAGACGCAACGCGGACTCGATCGTGCGAACCCCGCGGGCGTCCTCTCCACGTTGCGAGGCTTGAGCAGCGTGACGTTCGACATCGGGCGCGTGGACGAGGCCGAAGCGCTCGCTCGCGAGGCGTACGACCTCGCGGTGCAGGCGGACGGCCCCGAGTCGCGCGAGGCGGCGAAGTCGCTCCTCGCGCTCGCCGCGATCCTCAACGAGCGCGGGCAGCTGAAGGCGGCACTCGCCGAAGTCGAGAAGGCTGCGCGGATCCTCGATCCGAGCGGCGCGATGGCCGAACCGTACGCGCTCTCGGCCGCCGGGCACCGGGCGCTCGTCTTGCCGCATCTTGGACGCTTCGACGAGACGAACGCGCTCTTCGAGAGGATCGTCGCGGCCGATCGCGCGACGTGGGGCGAGCGCGACGCCTACTACTACGCGACGTCGTTGCAGAACTATGCGTTCTCGCTGCGCGAGTCGGGACGCATCGACGACGGGCTCGCGAGGCTCGACGAGGCGACGGACATCCGCGAGTCGGTGTTGCCGAAGGTGCATCTCGCGCATGCCCGCGGCGCGCTCCTGCGTGCCGATTTCCTCGAGATCCTCGGGCGGCCCGAGGAGGCGGTCGCGGCGTGCGACCGCGCGCTCGATGTTGCCGAGGCGGTGCTCGACGCGGACCGTCCGTTTCTCTCACGCGTGCGGCTCTCGCGTGCGCACTCGCTCGCCTCGCTCGGGCGCGGCGCCGAGGCGAAGGACGAGGCGCTGCGGGACCTCGCGGCGCTCAAGGCGAAGCTCGGCGATCCCTTCCTTCGCCTGCCGTGGTACGAGGTGGTCGTGGCACGCGTGCTCCTCGATGTCGGCGACATCGATGGCGCGATGGCACATCTCGACCACGCCTCGGCGGTGCTCGTCGAGACGCTCGACCGCGATCACTATCTCTTCGTGCCGATCGCGCTCACGCGGGCACAGTGCCTCGCAGCCCGCGGCGAGGCGCCCGAGGCGATCGCGACACTCGACGATGCGCTCGTCCGAAGCGAACGCGTGCTTGGCGCGAAACACCACTGGCGCGGCGATCTGGCGATCGAGCGGGCATTCCTCGCGGCGAACGCCCGCGATGTGGCGACCGCGACGTCGCATCTCGACGTTGCCCGCGCGGCGTACGCCACGTCGAAGAAATTGGCGCGGTGGCGCATGGCGGAGATCGACGCGATCGCGGCCCGTGCGCGCGGCGATGCGGCTGGCGTCGATCGCGCATGCGCGGCGATGGAAGAGGCCGCCGCGCCGCCGCCGCGCGTGCGGCGACTGCGCGCGACGTAAGGCACCGCGGAAGGGACGCTGTGCGGGAAAGGGTGGGGGAGGCCGCTGAGGGGGAGGAGCATCGGTTCCGGTGGCGGCGGCATCGACGCGCGACGCCCAAAGAGGGCCGCTCCCGTATCGCGGGTTGCATCGGTGTTCATCTGTGGTTCCATGCTCTCTGTTGCAGGCGACGATCGAGAACGCTGACCGCAGATGCGGAAGTACGACGTGGACGCATCGCCGCACCTCCACCCTCAGGAGCCTCCGCGTTCCACCCCTCGAACGACAGCGCGCCGCGGCCAGAGCCGCGGCGCCTCTCCACGTTGCACGAAGCCTCGACCTACAGCTCCGCCGCCAGCGCCACGTGCTCACGGAATCGCTCGAGGCTCAAACCGCCGATCGCCAAGCTCGCGACCCCGGCGTGCGCCAGCCCAAACGGAATCGCCGTCGCCGGCGGCACCGCGCCGCTCGCAAGCGGCTTCTTGATCACGACTCCCACGCCGCGTCGGGCGGCCTCCGCGATCACGCGATCCATCGACACGTCGCGCGGATGGCGCTCGACCATGAGCACCTCGTAGCCGTCGTCCATCGCGCGGAGGAACCCGGCCTCCGTCTTCCCCGAGAATCCGAGCCGCCGCACGTATCCCGACGCGCGGGCTTCGCGAAGCGCCGCCGTCGTCTCGCCGGTCTCGAGAATCTCGACGTCGCGGCCGTCCGAGTGCACGAAGACGATCTCGACGACGTCCGTCTTCAGTCGCTCGAGGCTCCGCGACACGCTCTCGCGCACGGCGCGATGCGAGAAGTCGTACGTCGAGCGGCCATCGGCGAACGTCTCGCCGACCTTCGTCGACAGCGTGTACTCGCGGCGCCGCGCCGCGATCGTCTGTCCGATGCGTTCCTCGCTCACGCCGTAGGCCGGCGCCGTGTCGATCCACGTCACGCCGAGGTCGAGGATGCCGTGCAGGAGTCGCGCGGTCTCGTCGAGCGTCGGAAGGTCGTAGCCGCGGTCGTACTTGATGCCTTCGTTTCGGCCGATCTTGAAGGCGCCGAAGCCGATCGGACACAGGAGGATGCCGGTCGATCCGAGGCGGCGCGGGATCATCGGACGGCGCTCCGCGTTGCAGGCGACCACGCGGCCGTCTCCCAGGGCGGCGTGCCGAGGGGAGTCTCTGCAGGGGCGTCGTCGCGAGTGATCGGTTCGGCCGCGCGGCCCGCCGCGCGCACGCCCATCGACTCGATGGCGGCAACGACGAGATCCGCGCCGCGGGGCGCGAGCGCGAGCTTCGTCGGCCAGAGCGTGATGCATGCGCCTTCGACGATGCACTGCGCGTCGTCGGGGCGCTGGCCGCCGCCAGTCTCGCGCTCGGCGCGGTCGACGCGATAGGTCGCCCACTCCGCGTTGCCGAGGTCGACGCCGGGAAGGACGGCCGCGAGCTCCCGCGCGGCGTGCGCGATGAGCTGCGCTCCATCGAGCGACACGCCGTCCTCGGCGAGCTGTCCGCCGACCTGCCAGACGCGGGACCCGTCAGACGCGCGGTGCGTCGTGATGGTGGCCCGCGTCTTCGCGCCGTCGACGCAGTGGCCGTGGAGTTCGGGAATGTCGCCGCGGACGAGCGTCATGTGAAGCGCTCGTCGTTGCAGGAGCGGAGCCGCGAGCCCGGCCCTCCGCCGCAACTCCGCGTTGCCGACGCCGGCCGCGAGGACGATCGCGCGAGGCCGCAGGCGTTGCGGACCGCAGGTGACGGTCCAACGTTCGCCGCGCTCGATGGCCTCGACCGACGCGTGCACGAGCCGCGGCCGATGGCGGGCGCGGAAGGCCTCGACGAGCGACACGGTGTCGAGCACCGGCTCCGCCACGCGGAAGACGGGCCCCGGCACCGACGCGAGCGGCGCCGGACGAGCGGATCGCTCGACTTCCTCCGGCCGCGTGCGCAGTCCGATAGAGGCGCCGAAGAGGCCGACCTTCGACGCGAGCGACTCGGTTCGCCAGAGCCAGGTGCATGGGCTCGCGACGCGCACGGCGCGGAGATCGGGATCGCGGCCGCGCGACTCGGCGCCCGCGAGCGCACGGCGCCAACGGTCGGGCATCGCCGAGATCGACTCGGCGGCGGCCGTGAGCAGGCCACGCAGGGTGTACTTGAGGCCGCCGTGGATGATGCCTTGCGCGGCGAGCGTTTGCCCGGTGCCGAGGCCGACCGGCTCGACGAGGGCCGCCGCGTAGCCGTGGGCATCGAGGGCGTCGAGCGTCCACAGGCCCGCAATGCCGCCGCCAAGGACGAGGACGTCGAGGTCAACGCAGACCGGGGCAACGGGATGGGCGCGTGGGCCGGGGCTCGTCACGACGCCAAAGGTAGCGGAAGGGACGGGGGCGCGGCGGCATCGCGCGAGCGAGACGCCGTGCGCCTCGGCGTGCGCCGTTAAAGGCGCGGGCGCCGACCCGGTTGACGCGAGGGATCGTGGCGTGCGTTTCCGAGCCTCGGGAAACGAGTCCGTCGCGACCGTTCGGCGTATGGGGTGCAGGTGCACGCGAGGTTTCCCTTGCGTCGGCCGACGCGAGTCGCCAAACTCGGCGATCTGTCGGTTGAACCGATCTCGAACATTCCGTGCCTTAGAGGAGAACCCGGATGCCCGCTCGTCGCCTGTCGCTTGCTCTCGCCCTCGCGCTCTTCGCCGTGTCCGATGCCGCGCGTGGCGATGTCGTGATCGGCGGCTTCAACGCCGCGCGCGGCGGCCAATTCTCGATCGCCGAAGGAAGCGCGGTCAGTCAGCTGCGCGCGGCGATGCTTGCCGCGGCGCCCGACGCGACCTTCACGGGAAGCGCCACGCTGACGCCGCGCTACCTCGCGACCGTCGACATCCTCTTCCTCTCGAGCGCCACCGCAGGCTCGGCCGCGATCACGCCGCTCTCGAGCGACGAGCAGAATGCGCTGTCGCAGTTCGTCATGAATGGCGGCCGAGCGATTCTTGCGACCGACAACGAGACCTTCGCCGGCGCCAACTCGGATCCGGCAAACGAGAGCCTCATCAACTTCCTCCAGCTCGACTCCGGCGGCACCGGCGCGGGGTGGCCGCAGACCGCGGAGATCCCGCAGCCGTTCCTCTGGCCGATCGCCACCGGGCCGTACGGGCAGGTCTCGAGCTACGGCATCGGTTGGACCGGGTGGTACGAGGGGGTGATCCCGGCCACCGCGACGACGGTCGGCGTCGTCGCCCAGAATGGCGCGTTCGGCTTCCTGATCTTCCCGCCCGACGTCCTCGGGCCGACGAGCGGCGCGGTCGTCACCTACAGCGATTCGACGATGTTCGCCGACGGCTACTTCGAGACGAACGCGAACAACGTCACGCTCCTGAAGAACACCATCGCCTATCTCGTCGGCGCGGGCTCGTGCGCCCCCGACCTCACGAATGACGGCGCCGTCGACGGCGCCGACCTCGGCGTGATGCTCGGCGCCTGGAATACTGCCGATTCCGCGGCCGACCTCGACGACGACGGCGTCGTCGCGGGCTCCGACCTCGGCATCCTCCTCGGCGCGTGGGGGCCGTGCTGACGCGGTCGGCGTCACTCCGCGTTGCATGCGCCGTGACCGCGTGCGGTTCGCGGGCGCGCGTGGCGACCTCCGAGCGCCGCCCTTCGACGAGCGGCCGCTGCGGTCGACCTACGACCTGAAGCGTTCCGTGACGGGAGCGGTCGTCACGCACGACTCCGACGAACTCTCGGCCTCGCGATCGCGCGCTTGCCCGGCAGCGCCGCGACGAGGTGCGGCGCGAAATCGTCCTTCGCAATGGCGAGTGAGTCGGCCTCGCGATCGCATCAGCGTCTCGTCTTCGTCTCAAAAGGTCCGTGCCGTCGCGCGACCGTTTGGGGATCAATCCCGATACTGGGCGCGAGTTGCAAAGTTCGTCGCCTCGGGTGACCACTGGCACCGTCCGTTGTCGTAAGGTGCTCGATTCACCCTCGACGACGACTTCTGATGCTCACGAACGCCGCTCCGCGCCCGACCCATCACGCGCCCGATCACACCGACACCGAACGACTCACCTCGTCGGCGCACCACGCCGCGACGGTCGACGACGGCTACGCCGCGCGGCCGCCCCTCAAGGTCCAGATCGCGATGCTGGCCGCGGTCATTCTCCCGTTCCTCGGCCTTCTCGCCGCGATCGTCCTCCTGTGGGGCACCGCGTTCGACTGGATGTACCTCGCGCTCTTCGTCGGCACGTACACGGTCACGGCGATGGGTATCACCGTCGGCTATCACCGGATGTACACGCATCGTGCGTTCACGGCGCCGAAGCCGGTCGCGGCGCTTCTCGCGATCGCCGGTTCGATGGCGGCGCAGGGGCCGATCCTCTACTGGGTCGCGACGCACCGCCGGCACCACCAGCATTCTGACGACGACGGCGATCCGCACTCGCCGCACCTTCATGGCGACACGATCGCCGGCGCGCTCAAGGGCATGGTGCACGCCCACGTCGCGTGGCTTTTCCGCACCGACCACAGCAAGCTCGGCCGCTACGTCGGCGATCTCACTCGCGATCCGTTCGTCTGCCGCCTGAGCCGTCTCTTCCCGCTGTGGGTCGCGCTCGGCCTCGTCCTTCCGGCCGTCTTCACCGGGCTTCTCACGATGAGTTGGAAGGGCGCGCTCCTCGGCTTCCTGTGGGGCGGTCTCGCCCGCATGTGCTTCTGCCACCACGTGACGTGGAGCATCAACTCGGTGTGCCACATCTGGGGCACGCAGCCATTCCACAACGGCGACGAAAGCCGCAACAACCCGGTCTTCGGCGTGCTCGCCTTCGGCGAGGGCTGGCATAACAACCATCACGCGTTCCCGACGTCGGCCCGCCACGGCCTCGCATGGTGGCAGCTCGATATCAGCTACATCTTCATCCGGGCGCTTGAGGCGGTCGGCCTCGCGTCGAACGTGCGTGTTCCGACGGCGGAGCGACTCGAGGCGAAGAAGATCGCCGCGAAGCGCGGGGCGTATGAAGACGCCGAGCGCGCACGCTCCGCACCTTAGGACCAGTCGCCGAGAAGTGCCGCAAGATCCGCGGCGTCGACCGTGCCGCTCGCGTCGATGTCCGCGATGCAGGCGTCGCACGGTCCCCATGCGCCAAGCAGGAGCCCAAGGTCCGAGGCATTCACGCTGCCGTCGAGGTCGAGGTCCGCGGCGGACGGGCTCGTCGACAGGAAGAGCGTGAACGCGGCGTCATCGACCATGGTTCCCGGGTTCGTCAGAGACGTCGACGAGAACGACGAGACGTGCAGCGTCCATGTCCCTCCTGACAGCGTGCCGGCGACGCGGACCGACTCGTCATCGCCGATGAGCGACTCCGACACCACGACGCCGCCCGAGCCCGAGAGTGAAAGCTTCGTCTGCCCGTTCGCGTCCGCATGCAGGGCGGCGCCGAGGCGATACGCCGTCCCGGCTGCAACGGTGAATGTGACGGTCGCGCTCGAACTGCCGACGCTGTAGCAGAATCCGCCCGGCGCCACGATCGTCGACGTCGACGCGGCGGCGCCCTCGGCCACGAAGCCGAAGGGGAGGAAGGCGCTGTCCTGACTCACGTCGAAGGACGCGGTGCCGTTGGCGAGCGAGGCGTTCGTGTCGAACGCGATCGAGAACGGTGCGAGCGTCGGCGCGACGATGTCGACGATGTCCTGCTCGGACGTTGGCCCGAGGACCACGAACGAGTCGGCGGAGGCGGAACGCACCTGGCTGACCGGCACGATCGCCGAGCCCAAGGCGGCGGTGGAAACGGAGAGCATCCCGATGACGGAAGCGACGAGGGAAGGGGTGCGTGCGGACACGTGCGGCATGGGGTTCCTCCGAGGTGCGCTGGGACGACCTCCGGATTGTGCGTGGAGCGGCGGCGCGACGGCGCGGGAATCCGTCGAGATCGCGCACTGGCCAGACCCGTGCGCGATCTCAGAAGAGTGCGCGATCCCTAGTTCCTCCCCCACGCGTGCGTGGGGGAGGTACCGGCGCAGCCGGGGGTGGGGGCGGCTTGCCGTGCACCGGCCGTCGCGCGGTCGCGCAGTGGCCAGACCGCTTCTGCCCGATCTGTCTCCGTCTCGGTCTCGGCTCTCTTCTCGTCTCTGACTTCTCGTCTCGTCTCGTCTCGGACTCTGACTTCTGACCGCTTATCTCGCTCGCCTGACGAGACGAGATGACAGGCAGCGGAGATCGAGACGAGACGAGCGAGCAGACTCAAGAAGTGAGCCGAGACCGAGACGGAGACAGATGGGGGTCGTCCGTCCTAGATCGCGCACGGGCCACAAGTCGCGCACTGGCCAGATCCGTGCGCCATGCTGGATCCTCCCCCACGCGTGCGTGGGGGAGGTACCGGCGCAGCCGGGGGTGGGGGCGGTTCGCGGTGCACCGGCCGTCGCGCGGTCGCGCACTGGCCAGACCGCTTCCGCCCGATCTGTCTCCGTCTCGGTCTCGGCTCTCTTCTCGTCTCTTACTTCTCGTCTCGTCTCGGACTCTGACTTCTGACCGCTTATCTCGCTCGCCTGACGAGACGAGATGACAGTCAGCGGAGATCGAGACGAGACGAGCGAGCAGACTCAAGAAGTGAGCCGAGACCGAGACGGAGACAGATGGGGGGCGTCCGTCCTAGATCGCGCACTGGCCACAAGTCGCGCACTGGCCAGACCCGTGCGCCATGCTGGATCCTCCCCCACGCGCGCGTGGGGGAGGTACCGGCGCAGCCGGGGGTGGGGGCGGCTTGCCATGCCCGGCCATCGTGGGGTCGCGCACTGGCCAGACCCGTGCGCGTCGCCACACCGCCGTCGCGGCGATGATTCTCGACGCGACACATGAAGCGGGACGCCCGCGCGGCCCCGCCGCCCCCGAGCCAGACCCGGACGAACCCTGCGCGAGCGACGGGCGCGACTGCGTGCGTTCGGCGGCCTCGCCGCGAAACCGCTCACTCTGGGCGATGGCCGCCCCGCGCCGCGCTCGCCGCCTTGCGCTGCGTGCCCTCCGCGTCCATCGCGGTGCGCGGGAGATTCAGGATCCCGAGGAATTGCTTCCACGGGCCAACCTCAACCTCCTGTTGCCACGCCATGGCCCTCGCGATTTGGGCGAGATGGTTGAGGTCGTGCGTCACCCATGTTGCGAGCAGATTCTCGAGCGTCACCTCGCCGAGCGCCGGGTGACGTCCGCGCTTCGCAAGGTCCGCCTCGCTCAACGTTGCAGCTCGAAGCGTGTCGAGATTCGCGGCGCGAAGCCGGGCGAACTCGTCAAGTAGGTCGCCAAGCGATCGACCCGCGCTCGCCTCGAACTGCGCGTAGCGGTCATATTTTGGAAACGGCTCCGCCACGCCCCTCTCGAGGATAATGCGAAGCCGCGCCATCCAGTCGGTGCGCTCGCCGGTGATGAGGTGCCCGACGACGTCGTAGGGCGAGAACGTGTCCGGCCCGTACGTGCCGAAGGCGAAGCGCTCGGCCACGCCGCGCAGGAGCGCGTCGAGGACGCGCGGCGTGCGCTGAAGGAGATCGATGGCGTCAGGCAGGCAGAAGGTCATGGTTCGCGAGTCCTCCCGCGTCACGCTAACAGGATCGAGGCGGGCCGGGCGTCGGGCACGCGGGAGCTTGGTCGGGGCCTATTGCGTCGGCCGCCGCCGCGACACGCGGACGGCTTGCTGCGATGATGCGGCCACGACGGTCCTCCGCGCGCATCGCGCCTGAGCTGCAACGATGAGATCTTTCAAGACGACGCTAGCGCGCCTGCGCACCCCGATCGCCCTTGCGTTCTTGACGCTCCTGTTGGTCGGCTGCTTCGCGCTCCGACCCGTGCCGCCCGCGCCGGATCTCGCGCTCGTGCCGAATGCCGCCACCCACGCGTCGTCGGCGTTCGATCGCAGCCTGCCGAACGAGATCGCGTCGGAGTGGGGGAGGCGCGGCGCGTTCATCCTCGTGCACCCTTGGCTCAATGGCCGCGACGTCGGCTGGTTCATCCTCGACACGGGCGCGTCGGGCTCGACGATCTCGGCGGACGCCGCCGCCGCGGCGGGTCTTGCCGCGATAGGCAAGACCGTCATCGCCGGTCCGACGACGGCGGCCGCGTCGCCGATCGAGTCCACGGTCTACCGATGCGACGCGCTTCGACTCGGTCCGCTCACGCTGCAGGGGCTCTCGATGACGGGGCTCGATGTCGAGCATGCGTCGGGCACGTTCGGCCGACCGATCGCGGGCATCCTCGGGCAGAACGTCTTCACGAGCGCGATCGTCGAGCTCGACGGCCCGGCGCGCGCGGTGCGGTTGCATGCGGTCGACGACGTGCATCCCCTCGACGGGGCGACGATCGTGCCGATCGAGATGCGCCGCGGCCTGCCGCACGTGCGCGCGTCCTTCAGCCAGGTCCGCGACGCGCTCTTCCTCCTCGACACCGGCGCGAACGTCGGCGTGCACGTCGCCGCGGAAGCGGTCGAGCGCGACGCGCTGCAGGAGGCCCGCGGCATCACGATCGATGGCGGGCAGGAGCTCCTCACGTTCGGTTCGAGCGAGCGCGTCGACGCGGGAACGATCGAGTCCTTCCGAATCGGGACCTTGGAGTGCGGCCCGCTCCGTGCGACATTCGGCCGACCGCGCGGCACCGAGCGACGGCGCGACACCGGCGTCGATGGGCGGATCGGGATGGGAGTTCTCGTGCGACACGTCGTGGTGTTCGACGTGCCGAACGGGCGCGTGGCACTTGGTCCGGCCGCTCTAGTGCCATGACCTCCGACGCGTGGTGCGTCGTGCGCCACTCCGCGTTGCTGCCATTTCGATATGCTCGTGTGTCGATGGAGACGACCTGTCCGCGTTGCGGCTACGACCTCAGCGGCGCAAGCGGCTCGCATGACGACGCATCTCCGCCCGATGGCATCTGCACCGAGTGCGGCCTCACGTTCTCGTGGTCCGACCTTCGGCAGGGCAGGCTCCATCGGAGTCGCGTGCTGTCCGAGTACGCACGCTGGCGATGGCTGCCGGTCGCCTTGGTGATGACGCACCTCCTCGCCCATTGGCCGTGGTCGCTGTGGCGACGCGTACGGATCGAACTCCCGATCCGGGCGTCGCGGCTCCTCCTGCAACTCGCCGTTGCAGGCGCGATCGCGTATCTCATCGCCGGGCTCTGGGCCGTGAGCCTGCATACGAGAGCCGTGGGCGACTTCGTACGCACGCTTCGCCACCCGGCAGGCGTCGTTGAAGTGTGGACGCGCCCGGTCCTCGGACGACTGCAGACGATGGAGCTTCAGCCGTGGGGGACCCCCATGGCTCCCGGAGTCGCGATCGTCGCGCCGCGAGATTGGAATGTCGACACGGTCTGGAAGGGCACCTGTGTCCGCAGCCAGCCGCGCTTTCTCGTCGTTGCAGCCTGTACGACCGTCGCGAGCGGACTCGCGTTCGTCCTGTTGCCGGCGTCGCTCCGTCGCGCGAACGTCCGCGTGGCGCAGCTGGTGCGCGTGTGGTGCTACCTCACGATCACGCTGCCGACCTTCTGTCTCGCCGTCCTTGTCGTCCAACGCTTCGGCATCCTCCGCCCGCTCGTCCTCGGCAGCTCGATGCGCATCGGCTTCGTCGAATGGTGGCCAGCGCTCGTCTTCCTATGCGGCTGGCTCTTCGTCGGCTGGCGGGTGGCGCTCAAGCACTATCTCCGCGTTGCACACCCGACCGCCGTCGCCGCGGCGATGACGGCGATCGCGTTTCTCGGGGTGTTCGCGGTGGCGGCGGTCCTTCTTCTGTGATGCGGAGCGGCGTCGCCTCTTCCATCCATCTCGTCCGAGAGTTCAGTGGACCTTGCGGTTCCCAAGCGCGGGACGATGGGAGCGCTGGGCGAGCAGATCACTCACAATGGAGAAGAGGATCGTTGGGCGAGCTGCCACGATGAGCGCGATGTAGCTCCAGTAGTCGCGCGTCGAGAAGTCCGTCGGGCAGTCGTCGAACTCTCGCGACCGCTCGGTGAGCAAGAAGCACCCAGCGCCGACGGTTCGATCGAACCGCCGATACGACGATGGAGAACCTGTCGTGTCTTGGATTCAATCCGGCAAGGCTTCGGGCGAGGGCGTGCCCAGTTGGAAGCCCTCGGGGAGCGTGCCACCGGCGGGGCCGCCGATGAGGTAGCCGCCGATGTTCACGCCACGCGGCGCTTGCGGGAACTGGAGGAACGTCATCTTGTGCCTTACCGTCAGCTCGACGGTCGGCGCGACGACCCAGGTCTTGGCCGTGGGAATGCGCTCCTTGGGATCTTGATAGAGGTTGAAGAACCATCCCAACGTAGGATCTGTGACCTCCAGCTTCGCAGTATTGGTGATTCCGCCAAACACGCCGGGGCCGTCGTTCATCGGATAGATGTTGATCTGCTCGACGCGCTTGAATTCCTTCCACCGACTCCCGTAGAAGTCCGGGCCGTACCAGTGGAAGACCGTCTCTCGGCTCGACTCTTGGTTGTCGTCCTGGTCGGTCAGCAACCAAGACGTCTGGTCGATGCCATCAACATAGCGATCGCGCGGAATGGACTCGCCCGCACCGCCAAGGCGCACCGCCGTGTTGTACAGGTCCATCAAGTCGAAGAGCCCGTCGGAAACTCTGCCCGCCTTGATCATGCCCGGCCAATGGGCGATCCCGCTCACTCGCACGCCGCCCTCCAACGTGGTTCCCTTCGCGCCGCGGAACGGCGTGTGGCCGGCGTCGCTCGTGAAGATGAGTGCGTTGGCCATCACGTCTTCCTCAGGCCCGTTGTCCGAGGTGCAATAGATAAACGTGTTCTCAAGTTGGCCTTGTTCCTTGAGCGTCTTCACTATCTCACCGAGCACCCAATCCACTTCCAGCATGCCGTCCTTGTAAGGAGTGCCGGCGGGCGACTTACCTCGGAACCTTGGGTTTGGGTAATTCTTCGTGTGGACGCGGTTCATGGAGTGATACAGGAAGAACGGCTTCTTGGCGGCGTTGGCGCGCTGGATGAAATCTTGCGACCAAGCAAGATACTTCTCCTCGAGCAGCGGCTCGGTTTGGAGATTGATTTCCTGATCGAGGGTTACGTCCGCGTCGCCCTTCTTCATGCGCACGGTGTGTCGGATGAACGCCACCTTGTCCATCTGCGCTGCGCGCTCCGCTTTATAGACCAACTCCGGGCTGATCTCGGGATCGCGGAAGTCGTGATACGTCGTATTCGCGCCCAGATTGCCGTAGTACTCGTCGAACCCGACGTCCGTGGGTCGCTGGCCCTTCTCCTCGCCCAAGTGCCATTTCCCCGCCATACCGGTCATGTAGCCGGCTTTCGCCAAGAGCGCGGCGCTCACAACCTCGCTCTCGATGCCCTTGGTGAGTTCGCCAGCAGCGGTGGGGCGGGTGAGTCCAGATCGCTGCGGAAGTCGACCGGTGAGGAGCGCCGCACGAGTCGGGGTGCATGATGGCTGCGAGTAGGCAGACGTCATCTTCATGCCGTGTGCCGCAAGATCATCGATGTTCGGGGTAGGCGCGCCCACGGCGGCGCCGCCCCCGTAGCACCCTGGATCGCCCCAGCCCATGTCGTCGACGATGAAGATCAGGATGTTCGGCTTTCGACCAACCTTGTTCTGCAGCGCGGCCAGCTTCGCAGTCGCCTCTTCTTCCCACGAGGGGTGTGGAATCGCGGGCTCCAAGTTTGCTGCCGTCTGCACGCACTTGAGGAATGGCGACTTGGCCTTCCAAAGTGAGTCTTGACCGAAGGCATGCGGCGTGTTGCTCGCAAGACAGAGAAGGAGGGCGGCGGTGGCTCGCAGGGGATTGGGGCGCATTTGAAGGGTACTCCTCGTCGTCATTCCGTTGGGTCGAAGCCAAACCCGCTCGAGAGCGAGATCGAGCCGCGATCGAGGTAGGATCTTGGGGCGTCGATGCCCCAACAAGACCAAAAACTGCAATCGGGTCTCCCGCGGGCGCAATCCGGCGTGACAGCCTCCGTCTCCACGTTTCATTCGCGGGTAACGCGTGCCGAGAGTCTTCAGGAGCACTTTCGAGAGAGCGAGACACGCGTCGATCAGATCAGTCGCGGTCCACTTGTCGGGGAGTTGTCGGGATTGGAAGCTGGGTCGGTCCGCATCTTGGACGTCAGGTTCAACAGGTCCGTTCGGATCTGCGGACAGGTGCAGCCCGACGTTCTCCATGTGGCCGCGATCTCCGCGAGCGGAGAGCAATCGGTCTGCCGTGGGCACAAGGTGCAGCGCGGGCAGTTGCTCATTCTTTCACCGGGCGAAACGGTCCATCATGTGGCTGCGGCCGAGTCCCGAAGCTTGGTCGCCATGATCAGGCCTGGCGAACTCTGGGCGGCCGCGCGGACTCTTCTTCAGTGCGAGCCATCATGGCGACTTGCAGGAATGGTCGCGGTGCATCCTCATCCGGTCGCCCAACGTGAATTGAATGTGATCCTGCGCGCCGCCATTCATCGAGCAAAGCAAGAGAGCGTGAGCGCGACCGCCGGCCCCGTGGCCGATCGACGTTTCGAACATGCGGTCTTGCATCGAGTGGTCCGTGCCTTGGATTCCGCGTATCCCATGGATCAATCCGAAATCGGGCACACTCGTCGGCTTCAGATCCTGAAAGACGCCGAAGATCTGATGGTCTCCCGAATGGAGGGTTCGCTGACGATCGTCGACCTCTGTGCAGCGGTTCACGTCAGCGAGCGCACCTTGCACTACGCCTTCCGAGACGTGTGTGGAATGAGCCCGATGGCGTACTACAAATCCCTGCGACTGAATGAGATTCGACGCCATCTTCAGCGTGCCGATCCCCGCCGGACATCGATCTCTCAAGTGGTTGAGCGATTCGGCTTTCTGCGGCCAGGCAATCTTGCCGCAGACTACAAGCGGCAGTTTGGCGAACTGCCATCCCTCACATTGCGACATAGTTAGGCACCGCGGCGACGATGTGTGGCACGGCGCGACGAACGCGCTTTTGCCGGATGCGGAGGAAGAAGTGCGGGGGCTGCGGTGGGCCGTCGCTGCGATTGGCGTTTGAAGTCGGAAGTGCCGAGGGAGTGGTCGGCGTGGGAGGCGAGCGCCATCCCTTTGTGAGCGCTAACCCGGCGGACGAGGCCTGGGAGAACCCAAGCTCCTTCTTCTCTCCGGAGACCCGTACCCCCCGCATCGGGCGACCCCCCCTCGCCCCGAACGGGGCGACTCCGGCAATCCATCGTCATTGCACAACGGCCCGCACTCGCGGGCCGTTGTCAATGCCGATGAGCGGACTCGAACCGCCGACCTCCGGGTTGTGAAGGGGGAGGAAGGTGTTTTGCAGCAAGGAGTTGCAGATGAGGAGCAGCGGGGGCGGCAGCTTGCGAAAGGCACGCTCAACGATTGGATTCGGAACTGCCCGTTGGAACTGCCAGCACGCATAGTTGACGCCGTTGTGCTGATATTGATTCGTTGTAGTAGTGCTTCGTCCTCTGACGGATCCAATCGTGACCCATCGTCGGCAGTATGTGCGGTTGAGGGCTATCTGTGTCATTGGCCATTCGCTTGTATGAGGTTTTACTCGTGCTCGGCGAGATTCGCCCTAATGCACCTCGCACGAAGGCCCGCCCCACGAGCAGCATCTTGGAGCCGGGGCGCACTACAACTGTCCAAAGGGCGGGGGCGCACTACAAACTCGCGAGCAGTCGAGCTAGACCCAAGCAATAGCCCACGCGAAGGGGGGCCGACGCCGCGTGCGCTCGCCGCGCCTGACATGCTTCGGGGCCGGCCTCAGCCTCGTGCCACCAGTTCATAGAACGGCTTAGCGCGAATGACTTCTCCTGCAACGTCAAACGTCTTGTACAGGCACTGGTGGTTGGCGAGGCCCTTCACTCGATCTACAACCGATTGGTCCACGTTCGTTAGCCCGATTCCAACAAGATCCTTTACGCTTAGGTTGGGAACCTTGTGCACGAACCAAGTCAGCAGTGGTTCGCGATAGTCCTCGTTGGCGGTCCTGAAGTGCGAGAGGTATTGGGATGCCAACATGATGCCGATGCCAAACTCGCGACCTTGAAGCAGCAGCTTCTTGAGAACATCGAACTCGTACTGCATGATATTGTTGGCTTCGTCGACCAGCAGGAACGAGTCGACGTACCGCAGCTGTGGATCGGT
Source organism: Phycisphaerae bacterium (assembly GCA_016795035.1). Taxonomy (GTDB): domain Bacteria; phylum Planctomycetota; class Phycisphaerae; order Phycisphaerales; family SM1A02; genus JAEUIT01. The sequence goes on from JAEUIT010000077.1 coordinate 57,673, forward strand.
GCCAAGGAACGGCTTCTTCTCCCGCGACAACATGTAGGCGAAGAAGAGGTTGAGCATGATGGCAACCACGACGTTTTTCGTCTTGTCATCGTCCTGAAGGTACCCGAGGTCCACTACGACCGGGCCTGAGAAGAACTCAGAGAACGGGAGTACCGCCGCGGGGTCCCGAGTAAACAACTCCATGTCAACCATGTTGCTCATGATGCTGTAGGGCGCATCGAGCTTGTCGCCAATGATGTGTGTGTAGGCGTCGAATACCCCGTAAAGGGTCGGCGCAGCGAGCGACTGTGCCGAGGCCGTGGCATAGGCGTCCTTCACTGCGCTCTTCAGCCTCTCCTGCTGCACGGGGCCAATCCCGGAATAGACGCGGCTCAGGATGTCGATAAAGCAGCGAGCCCTGTGTAGCCACGCCTTGTTGCTGTCGGGCGCGTCGCGGATGTCGAACAGATTTAGCGGGATGTGCTCCGGCTTGACGACCCTGGCGCCGGTCGCTTCGACGAACTCCTTCTTGGAGTAATCCTTCTTGTAGTCCAGAATAAAGACATTCGGCGCGCGGCCGCGGTTCGCGGCGGGGTCGCGGCGAAGCTGGTAGATGAGGGCTTGCACAAGCTGTGTCTTGCCCACGCCCAGATCACCCACGATACCGATGTTCATCTGATTTAGTGCGGTATTGCTGGGGTGGAAGAAGCGGTCGTGTGGCTCGATGGTGGCGACAGTGTTGCCTACAGCGAATCGCACACCATAGCCAACGGCCGCAGGTGGTGAATCGGATGTAGGTGCCGGCTTGGACGGGATTGCCTGCGGCGGTGCCAATTCCTTGGAGGACCCAGCCGCCGGTACCGGGGCGGCCCGGGCTGTGGGAGCGGGTGGCGGACTGGGCGGAGCCGGGTCTGGTTGATGGCTTGCTGCTGGCGGGCGAGCTTGGGCGGATAGCTGCCAATCACCTACCACGTTGCGCAATCGCTCGGGTACCTTCTTCGCCGGGTCCGTGAGAATGGCGTACGCATCAGCATGGCTGATGAGCAGCATCTCGTTGAGACCGTCACGATCAAGGTCTCGCTTCTCGCTCTCCTTGTCCGTTCCGACCACGAAGAGGCGACCTTGGGAATCGACCTCTGGCACGATGCGTCCCGAGAGGATTGCTGCTAAGACTTCGCCGTGACACTTGTGCCAGTCGGTTGACTCCATCAAGTTGCGAAGCTGGCCGTACACGCGGAAGGCGTAGTCGAGCCATGATGCGATGAGGTGCCGATGGGCGATTCCCCAAATGGCATGCTCGGATGCTCGCTTTGCCAGCTGCTCCAGAAAGCGGGCGAAGATCCGGGCTTGCTCGATCGCGTCACGAAGCTGGCTATCGCCCATCGCATCGGCGCGGGCCTTCACCTCGATCGGCGTGACCTTCATCGCTGCGAGCTGGTCACCTTCAAATCGAAGGCTGATCGATATCAGGTCGGGCCTCTCAAAATCCTGTAATTGCAGCCCTTGCCGCAACTCGTCGAAGAAGGCGTGAAATGGATCGACCGGGATCACGAGATTGACTAGGGGACTTCCCTCGGTCCGTACCGGGAAGACACACGGCCAACTGGTCTCTGCGAACTCACACTGGAGGGTGCGAAGGCAGGTGAGGACACCGATTTCGCCAAGCGATGCCGTGCCGCCACCGGTCAATCGCTTGAGCGTTGGCACCCCTCTTCTGGATATCTCGCGGAGGAGACGGCTGATCGTCGCATCGTTCGTAACCGCGTCTCTCTGCAGATCCTTAATTGCACTCTGGGCTGCGTGGCGGATAGTCGGCGACTCATTGGCAATAAGGTAGAAGCCACTGTTTTCGCCGGCTCGCCGTGAATAGGACGGAAGGTCATAGTCCCAAAGGTAGGACTTATCGCTCACCGTGAAGAAGCATGCAGGATCGACATTGGTGGAGGAGACCGCACAATAACGAGCTGCGTCCACGGCCTTTTCGAGCGTCGGCTTCTTGGGCATGAACACATAGCTGTCAATGGTGTCGGCACAGCGGCCTTCTATCGCCTGTACGAGCGAAGCTAGCTGCGCACTGGTGGACCGTGCGACCTCGGGAAGCGCCTCGACAGTGTCGGGAGACGATTCGTGCTTGCCTACTCGGCTCTCAGCGATGAACTTGCCATCGCTGGCAGCAAGCTGGCGGCGAACACGTACCCGGTTGAGACCAACCGCGTCAATGGGAGAATAAAGACCTTGTCGATCCAGTTCCGGGCTTTGCGTACCGAGATGCGCGATGATGGCCAGATCGGCATGCGGGCTTGGCGTCGGCCGACTGTACCAGCGGATCGAAGAGTCGAGGACCTGCGTAAGCGTGGATAGCTCTGCGTCTTCAGGCTGGAGATCGTCTCCACGCTCGTCATAGACCTCGAGCGATTTGCCACCGCCGTAGCGCCACGGATCCTGTTCTGCCAGCGCCTTGCGTGCCCAGCTAAAAATGCCCTCATTGCACGAGCTAGAGCCGCGCGTGTCGCTCGTGACAGATACACGCAGGGTGCTCTTTGCCGACCAGATCTGCGCCATCTCATCGATTGCTCGTTCGACTTGCGGCACGCTAAATCCAGACGCCAAGCCGTCAATGGTGATCCCGAACTCCTGGTCGAAGATAAGCCGACCTGCTTCGTCGTCGAGCGCGCGCAGCTGGTCGCCTTCCCCGCTCCAGAGGACGCCCCAATAGTCAGAGCTGCTTGCGACGGAGAGGAACACGCGCGGCGCAATCTTGCCCACGGGCGTGCGACATGGGAGGACGAGGCAGTCGGGGGTCGAGCGTGGATCGAGGATGCTCGCGGCTGGGCAACGCAGTCGATGATCGATGGCGTGCTGCAACAAAGCTTGCGCAACGGCCTGCCATCCGAAGCGAATCGGGTGAAGCGGCGTTAGGAGGATGGCTTGGGGATAGGGATGCAGCGCCGCCCCGTTGGGATCAAGCCGATGAACGGTGACGAGGTCCGCCCAGACGGCCGAGTCGTAGTCCTGCTTCAACCACTTGGCGTACTCGTCGAGGTAACTGGTGACAAGGTTACGGAATGCCTCGTCGCGCATCCGTTCGCCGATGGAGACCGTTTCGACGACTTCGTCGGCTGATGAACCTTGCGTGAGCGCGGCCTGCAAGGCGGAGCGCGCCGCCACGTAGGCCTTGGGTGGCTGAAAAGCCTCAGGTTCTGGCCGAGGATCATGCTGCATCGGGACAGCCGATAGCTTGGGTCGAGACCTCCACTCTGGTGCTGCCCACGCTTCTAGATAGTCCTCACCCAGCACCAGCGGGTGAAAAGAGTCCGGGTCTTCAAGCAACCAGTGCTCAAGGTCATTCGCTCGGCAGGCGGCAGGTTCCACCCTTGCGGCACCGCCACCCCGACGAACGGCCGAGCGATGCTCCAAGATGAGGCGATCGAATTCGCTAGCGGCACCTACCGGAGGGGCATCGGACGCACGAACGAACAATCGCAATACGACCTGATCGCCGCGCACTTCCGCGGTGAACTCGTGCAGGGACTCGTCGTCCGTCTGGATGAGCGTTGCAGCGGACGTATCTCCGCTCTTATTGATCGGCCTCTCTTGCGGCTCGTTCGATTCCGCGCTGGTGTCGTGGCCCGTGATGCGATCCCCGATGACCACGTGCCTGCCATGCAGGATGTCAACGTGGTGGCTCCCGACACCCGGGAACTCGATATCGCACTCCTGTTCTCCCTTGGCCTTCTTGGCCTTCTTGAACAATGAGTGCTTGATGGCGCTCCGGGAATGGACGACGATGCCAATTGCATAGCGGTCGAGGACTATGGCGCGTACCACGAAGGCGGTATAGCCATCCGCCTCGAACTGGTACCGCAAGGGAGACTGGTGGTCTGGCGGCGTTTCGTCGGTGAACGTAGCCGCCCTTCCCGAAAGCGTCACTTCTCCGAGCGCCGTGAAGTCCTTGGTTCCCCTTGACACCGAGATCTTGACCACGGCCCCATCGGGTTCGTCTTCGCCCACTGATATGTTGAACGCGGCGGTTTCCTGAAAGAGAATCGGCAGGCCGGAGCTCGCCTCCACAAGTGCGCCTGCTGCGGAGACTCGTAGCGCCTTGTCGGGAACAACGTCGGAATGGAGAAGCTCGTCCCAGCGTGCCAAGGTCAGCGCGTCCCACCACGCCGGCACGCTGCCTGACAGCACCTCCGAGATCGGAAGCCGATACCACGATGATGGGGACCTAGCAAAGGTGGGTCCGTCCCCACTATTCTCCCTTAGGAACGACTGGGCGGCGGTCAACGCTTCCTGAAGGTCTGGAGCTGCAGAGGCCCATGTGCCAAACGCCGTAGAAAAGCCCTGTGATTCGAGTTCCTGCCCCACGCGCTCCAGTACGCCCACATGCTGCTTTGTGCCTAGTTCTTGCGAAGCGCACGGCGGGAATCCAAGGGCTGCAAGCAACAACCTCGGTGTCGGGGCCGGGCTGGAGACGATCTCGAAGAGTCGCTCGATGACTCCCCATTGAGAATCTCGGTCCTCCGCGCCAATGTCCAATCGCGCGGCGTCCGTGAGCGCCTGCTCGACAACGCGACGTGCTGCGTCTCTTTGCTCGCCAGTCCAAGCTAGGTTGCCAAGCGCATGCTCTATGAGCTGCGTAACGAAGGGATCATCCGAAAGGTCACTGCGATCGAGTGCCGGGTCAACTCCGAGGTAGATAGCCGACGAGCTAATGGACTCATTCACGATACTGCCGGGCGGCAGGAGGGTCAGAAAACAGTGGCAAGCGGGGTTGTTGCGGACGCGCAGCAAGTGCGAATCCGTGCATTTCCCGGAGGCAAGGCCAACGGGATTGGTCGGAACGCTTGCGACCAGAAACACGGGCACGTTCTGCTCGGCGCCGCTCGGTACCGCGACGCGTAAGCCAGCTTGGCCACCCAGAGAGGAGAGCAGTTCTTCCATCTGGGGGCCCGGCAGACCGCGGAAAATGGGGCGGGCCTCGCGGCCCGCCGGGCTTCCCAGAATGCGGGTCACCTCATCGGACAAGTAGCGCGAAAGGTAGTTGGTCAAGCCGTTCATCAGTGCATCTCCTCCACTGCGCGGAACGGATTGCGAATGAGCATCCCGCCTTCAGCATCCGGGCTGTCGGTGACGAGGCCCATGCGCCGAAGCGTCGGACCAAGATCAGCAGCCCCGGTCACGTCATCGGGCTTAAGCGTGATGCCATACTCGCCCAAATGTCGGCAGAGATCATCCGTGGTTGCGGGACCGAGCGTGCGACGGGCGCAGCAATGCACTAGGAGCAGTACTGCCACGGGGCCAGCTGAGACGATCCACTTTTCAGCACTGTGGTACCCGTTCTTGCGAAGCCAATAGCCTTGGTCGTAGCTCTTCATGCCTTCTTCTGCGGTTTGCCGCTGGCCAAGGCAATGGCGGAGAAACTCCTTGATGTTTGACCCCACTCCCTTCTTTACCGAGAAGAGGCGGGGATTGCCGTCGACGATTTCTCGGACGGTGGATCGCACTCTGTCCATCGGGAACTTGGACCTGTGGTCGAAAAGCCTGATCGCAGCGAGGCGAATCGCATCAGGTGAAGCGAGCGCATTCGCGCTGGGCTTGGATAGCTCGCACCCAACCTCTTCTGCGACATGCAGGAGAACGTTGAGCCCGACTCGCGCTTGTAGGTACTCGCGAGAAATCTCTTCGATGGTTTCGGCGGCGAACTGGCCGTACCGCCAGAATCTCTGGGAACGCATCCCGAGCAGAGCGCGGGTCTCTGGTTCTGATGGTGGAGCCGTTCCCTGAAGTGCTCCCACAAACAACTGAAACGTCAAGTGATTTGCTCGGCAAAGCCACAAAACATGCGTAGCGCACGCCAATCGGAGCAGGGACTCCAGCATGCTCACCCATTGCCGCCGGGTGAGCGATGCCTTGAGGTCCAGAACGTATTCGAGGTCTCCGACAAAGCGTCGCGCGGCAGAGTCGCCGCCACCGGCACGCCAGCTTTCGATGAGGGGATGCGGCTGCAGTGGCTGAAGAGCCCAACGAGCGTCCTTTGATCGCCAAGCTTCAAATTCCGATTGGAGGCCCACGGCCCATGGATCGTCAGCCGTATTGGTAACGCTCAACGATTCAAAGAGCCGTTGCCACATGCATTCTGCCGCGTTCTGATCCGCCGCTCCAAACGCAATAATCCGCTCAACCATCTCTCCTGGATTCCAGGAGTTGGTTGTGAGACGAGCTGATGAGGAATACAGCGCACAGTCAGGTACAAGTGGGCAGAGCTGGAGAAATCGCTTGGCGGATTGGTTGGGTTGCTTCGGACTCTTGAGGGACGATTCAAGCACGCTGTGCCACGTATCCGCCGCGAGAAGAGGCTTACCCGTTGGTTTGCCCTTTTGCACCCGTCGCAAAAGCTCCGTGCCGTTGCGTGGCACGTGACCCTCAAGGGTTGGGCCGAAGCCAACGTTACGAACAAGTGAGGCGAGGACTACCTCTCCCGATGCATACTCGGGCGCGGGTCGCACTTGAAGAAAACTCCCGGCGTAGTGGCCATGCGTGCCGGACTTCCCGAATGGATCATCGATCAACGCCTCAACCTGCATGTGTTTCTCCTTGCGTGGTCACCGAGACTCGCCCGTCTTCAAGGTGGAAACACTGGCGACTACCGCCGATCTCGATTAGTACCTCTTCCTCCAGAATGCGTGGATCACGGCAAGTCTCACCCGTGACGATGGATCGGGTCGTGTCAAACAGTGCAAAGACCGCCGGCGGAAGCGACGCCGCCCGAAGTCCAAAATCGCGGTCGGCAAGGGAGGAGAAGAGCTCCATGGTCACCGGGACCACGTATTTGCCAATGCGCACGTAGGGCACTGGGGCTACGGGTCGCGCGTCAGACTTGACGCGCTGCACGGTCTTCACCGGCACCTTGCTCGTGATGAGGCGCACGTCGCGAGACCGGTACGGGACCGGCTGGCCAAACGTGGTGGCAAGCGAGGCAGTGAATCGATTGCGATCGTCGTGCAAAAGCGCCTGGAGACTCTTGCGAAATCCCTTCAACTCGTCCACGTTTGCAGTGACGTCGCGATACTCCCGCAGGCGAACCAGCCCACTGCATACACCACGGCGCGTTCCGATAGACCTCTTTACCAGTCGAGAGGCAAACTGCCGGATTACTTGTTGTACCAGCCGGGCGGAGGGTGCCAACTTCCGGGGATAGGCCTGAGAGGCAAGGAACTCGTCTGCGACAGCAAGGTCGCGCAAAACGTCGCGTTCGAGTTCAGACACCTGCAATCGGACAAGTTCTAGCCCATCGGCGATGGAAAAACTAAAGCGTTCCTCTATGTCCTGAACTGTGCACGTCCGCTTCTGGGTCTCGATGAGCGCAATTGGACCGCTGGCAAGCGCGGGGTCCAATACCTCGCTCCAGGTCGTCGCAATCAGCTTCGAGATATCGGTTTCGCAGGCATGGTGCCGCGCACCGAGCCAGGCCAAGAGGCCAAACGCCGCCGACAGTTGAGGCTCTTTCAACGCGGCAAGCTCGCGTGCCGCCTTTGGGTGAACTCCGGCGCGAAACGTCGGCCACAGGGGGAACAGTCGGTGCTGATAGAGCCTTGAAACGAGGTTCAACTTGATCTTGATAGAGTCGGCGGATGTCTGCGCGGCTTTCTTAATCTGCTCCGCCGCCCACTCGCATGGTCCCCGGGTTCCTGCCTTTGCGGCGTACTCACGGTCATCGCCCACGATGATGTGTGGAATGAGGGAGAAGAGATCGCGAAAGGTCCATCGCTTCCCCGCGGCCAGTTCGAAATATCGCAGCAGGTCGCACAGGGCACCACTTGCCTCCTCGGTTGCAAGCAGACTCCGGTTCGAGCAAAAGGGACACTTAGAGCCCGCCGGACAAGTTGCCGGCCATCGGCGTTCGTCGACAGCAACGCGGAGGAATTTCTGGCACACCGGGTGCGTACCGCTGCTGTCCGCCGTCAAAGATTCAACGTCCATCGGCCATACTGCGATTCGCGGTGCGGAAGGCAGTGGCCAGCATGGCACGTCCTTGGGTCCAGAGGTGACCGCCTCAAGGAGCTCTTCAAGGATTGGGACCGCATCGCTCAGGGCGTTGTCTAGCTTTGATGCCGACAGCGCCTCGGACACTACGCCGCGGTTTGCGCAACAGATGTAGATTGCTTCGACTGGGTTGCGGAAACAATCCAGCAACTCCGTCGCGAGTAGTTTTCCACGAGAAGTGCCGGGCTGTTGCGGATCTTCCGACGCATCTTGCACAAGGCGAAGTCGCTGTGGTAACCCGGTGGGCAGTGTGGTCGCGAAGAGAGAAAGCCATAGACACGCTTGACGTGGAGCTAGCGAACCATCTGCGGCCGTGTAAATGCGCGTGCACTCACCCACGATGCGGCCGCTGGCCCCGAGCCGTTCATCCAGATACTCAATCAGGACTTGCACGGCGTCCGTTTTCCCATTGCCCGGTCCGCCAACGAGGAGGACAGCGCTCGGGATAGTTGCTGGAGCCACCAGCAGGTTGTCTACCCAAGAACGGAGTCGCGCGATGACGGGCGTCTCGATATGCTCGCCTGAAGGACGACCCGAGCCGGCGTGGAAAGGACGCTTGACGCCCCCGCCACGATGCCCTGACCACTTCAATAAGCCTGCTGGGAATTCGCTTGCGACTGCGGCCTGCTCGCTCATTTCATTTCCCCTTGGACTTCTCTCTGAAGTCAAAAAGTGAGCCCGAGTTCGGATGCGATCTCCGCAGTTATGCGACCAAGAAACTCGGCCAAGAGCGGCGGGACGGCGTTTCCCGCTTGAGTATATCGGGGGCACTCGCGCACGCGCCGGCTTCCGCCTGTCGTGTATTTCCCCTTGAAGTCGTACCAATCGGGAAAGGACTGCAGGCGCGCGTACTCGCGCACCGTCAAGATACGTGGCTCCGAATAATGTAGGAAGTCATCCGGCAACGTGGTCAGCGTGTGGGAAGGCTTGTCAGGGTGCAACGGGACGACGCAGTGCTTCTTGAGACCAAGACGCTTGCGATCCGCGTCAGAAAGCGATACGCCTTTGCGACACGTTGCGAGGATCGTCTTGAAGCGATCCGTAACGACCTCGCCGTGCTTGGCGAGTCGAAGACTATTGGGGGCAGTGCCGTTCAGCGCGCCGTGCAGGAACCGTTGGTAATCGCTAAGAGGTTGGGTGTACTCAATTTGCTTGAACCCACTGGAATCGACGCAGTCGATGAGCTTCTTGCCTCTTATTGCTAGATCGGAGATGGCCTGCTTCACTGTGACAGGATGATCTTCCGGAAGCCCTTTGGCCTTCAAGAAACTCTTGCGGCGAGCATCGAAGTCCCTAAAGGGATCAAAGGCGACGTGCCGTTTGAGCAGGTCGTTCCGAATTGCGAGCATGATGTACCGCGGACGAAACTGGGGAACTCCTACATCAGTGCCGTGCACAAGCTTCGTGAAAACAAGGTAGCCAGCGTCTTGCAGCCTCGCCTTGATTTTCTCTGAGAATGGTTGGCCGGGTCGACCCCGGAGTTTCTTGCTCTTGGCCCCGTTGCTAAACGCAACGGATATGCCCTTCACGTTTTCTAGAAGTACGAATGAAGGTTGAAGCGCTTTGACCAAATCAACATAATGCTTAAATAATGCGTTACGTGGGTCATTTTGCTTTCGTTGGCCGGCGAGCGAAAACCCCTGGCAGGGTGGGCCTCCTGCAAGAAGGTCGACCTCGCCTCTGATCTTTGGTAGATCCTTGCCGTGCGTGTTAATGAAATGGCGGATCTCGATCGGCGCCTTCTCAAGCCAGGCTGGCCAGTCGAATCGGAACGGGCAGTGTTCGTGTCCTTCCACCAAGTTGTGTTTGAGTGTTTCAAACGCGATTGCGTCACTCTCGACGGCAAAGAGCCCTCTCCAGCCCGCCGACAGCAACCCAAGCGAGAGACCGCCGCAACCCGCGAACAGGTCCACAAAGGTCCCAAGGCGCGATGCCTTCGCTTGTCTGGATTGGCTGCTGGTCATGCGCCGCGCCTGTCCGAATGCCGCTCGCCTTTGTCAATGTGCCGACGGCCTGCTTGCTTCTCCAGCCACATTTCTATGTCAGTCCGGCGGAACTTCCAGAGGCGACCTACCTTGAAGGCCGGTGATTCGCTGCGCTCGATCAGCTTGTAGACGGTGTCACGTTTCACGCCCAGAAAGGCGGCGACGTTATCAACGGAGAGCAGCCGTTCGGTCATGAGAATCACCGCAGTCAACCGTATTGAAGGGACTCAAGTGTAGTCGATTCTAACCCATTCGATTGGACAGTCGATGATTCGGTTCTGCAGGGAAAATCTACCCATTGGGGCGAAAAGTGGAGGTGGTTTCAAGCGGTCCAGCCCCGCCAAGTTCACCATGGCAGGCTCTCCAGCAACCGTTCGAGCGCTTGCCCGATCCGCTCGTCGCCTTCGCGGTCGATCGATGCGAGCAGGGAGAGGTACAGCGATAGCGGATCGACGACGTTCGGCATGCTTTGACCCTTCGGCGTGTAGCTCCACACCTCAACCTCGTGCGAGCGCTCGTCCGGCATTGGAACGACGTTCACGGCGTCGCGCATGCGCAGCGTGCTTCATGGTTCGTGGCTCAATCCAACGACGTGGCGCTTGGGCTCTCCACCCCCTCAGGCCAGCGCCCGTCGTCGATGATCCCATCGCAACCGCACAGGTCCAGCGATTCCTCGATGATGCGCCGGATCGCGACGGCGTCCGTCAATTCCAAGTCAGGCGGTGCGGGCCACGTGTCCGGAGCACGGCGGGGCGTCACGGGCCGAACGAGCATCGCTCTCGTCGCATCCTCGTCGCGCTGTGCGACATTCTCCCAGGGTCCCCTCCGGACGATGCCAGCGAAGAGCGTCGCGCGGTCGCGGACGCCTGCAACGCGGAGTGCGCGCGCGGCGGCGGCGAAGAAACGCAAGCGACTCGCCTCGCCAGCTGGCATAAGGCCCGCTGCAATGGCGTGACGCCAGAGCGTCTCGAGGCGCTCTGGGTCGCGGAGGTCGGCGAGTTCGACATGGGGCGGACTGACTATTTGGCATCCGCCGCCCAAGTCCTCGCGTCGCAAGGCTTTGGGCGGGCCCAGTTACACCTTTGGGCGTCGTCATGCGACGCGAAGCGGAAATGCCCCCCTCGCCCTGAACGGGGCGACTCCGGCAATCCATCGTCATTGGACAACGGCCCGCATTTGCGGGCCGCTGTGCAATGCCGATGGGCGGACTCGAACCGCCGACCTCCGGGTTATGAAGGGGGAGGAAGTTGTTTTGCCGCAAGGAGTTGCGGAGGAAGAGCAGCGGGGGCCTCAGCACGACGCAGCCGCGATTGACGATTGGATTCGTAAGTGCCCGGTGGAATTGTCGGTCCGCGTGATTGATGCCATCACGTTGTTAGTTGGGTTGGACGAGTAGTCGGCCGCCACGCATTCTGTCTTCAGGCGCGGTCGTCGCGCGCTCCGCGGGGCGACCAGCTGCGGCTCCATTCGTCGCCTTGCGACGCATGTTAGATTGCAGGCCACACATAACGCGAGTGTTTCGATGACGCTGGGAAATTCGAACGGCTCGGCCGTAGAAGCCCCCACGAGCCGATGTCGCGAGGATTCGCGTAAGGGTGATGAATCACCTTCCACGAAATCGACGTGCCAACGTGCGCCAGAAGCTCGAGGGCGGTACCGACGGCTTCGGAGGTGCCGCGACCTTGGCAGCTGTCCCAGGCTGCTCTGCGGCTTGAAGGTACCGCCTCTTCTGGACGGCATCGCGTTCTCTCCCTACTTGAATCTGCTGACGGGTCCACTTGCCAGCCCATTGGACCTTGTTGCGCCGGATCCAATAGTGCGATTCACAGGGGAAACTCCAGTTGCCGATCGACGGTTCTAGCGACACCGTCTCGCCGTCGAAGAGGAGCTTCCAGTCGGTGGGCGTGAGCGGGGTGACGACCTCGTAGCCACACCCACAGCAGCACTTGTGCGCCACCGTGGCGTAGACCACGGACACGTACAGCACGCCGTCCTGAAGCTGCTCCGGTACGAACTCGACGAACTGGTGAGTGACCTTCATCCGGGCGGGCATGGATTGTCCTCGTTGGTCAGCGTATTTCCGTCGATGGTGTACGCGCTGAAATGCTCTTGCTCGAGATCGGCGTAGAAGCCGCGGACCTTCTTCCACTTGATCACCGCCAGCGCGGCATTGAGCGCATTGAGGTCGGCAATCTGAATGTTCTTGCAGTACTCGTTTGTCCCACCACCGGTGAACGGAACTCGACCCTTCTCATGGACGTGCGAGCGTTGCATCGGCGTGCTCGTCGTCACTCGCACTATGCCGAACAGCTTGCTATCGATGCATTGAACGCCGAGACCGACGTCGATGAACGGGATGTTCTCGGCCTCCAGGTGTGCAACGATGGGACGCTTGGCCTCGCCGTCATCCATGCACAGGAAGACGAAGGTCATGTCGTTGAGCTGATCAAGATTGGAACCATCCACAAAGCAGTCGTGCGCGACGATCTGTCGACGCATCCTCGAATACTGAGTTTGAAGGTAGTCCACCTTGCGGGGCTGGCTCTGGAGCTCCTGAAGGGAGGGAGCGCCCGGCGACCGAAAGGCGTTGTGCTGCGAAAAGATGTCATGGTCGAAGAGATGGATTTCGCGAACCGGTGTCTTAGCCAAGAGATCCAAGACGTATGAGCCGGTTCCGCCCAACCCGAGGATTGCTACGCAGTCGCCTTCCAGCTTGGCGTTAAGGCACGAGATACCGGCCCGGCTGGACGCGGTGTCCAAATACACGAATACAGAGTCATCCGAGTCGGCCTGGATTGCCGGGAAGGTCGTCGCGGTAACGCCGGGGTCAATTGCCCGTGCGGGAGCGGACAAGATGGCGACGTAGGTGACCATCTTCTCATAGTGGTCTTGGTAGCCCCCGTTGGGCTTACTGGAGAAAGAGTGCTGAGTCACGATGCCGTTACCCAGATCCTGTTGTTCGCTCTGGTGACGGATCCGCTCGATCGGCGCACCGAGTGAGTCGCAGGGATGTTCGCCCATGAAGTGCGCAACGTGCGTGCCCGGCTTGGTCGTCACGTTGCCCGCGAGAGACAGCTCGGAGACCAGTGTTCCGAACTGCACCTCGCGCTTCGCGTTCGCGTAGGGCACGTGTTTGACCAGGAGGTGATTGGCTCTTACCTCCACGTCGTACCCCTCGTCCCGCAGGCGCTTCAGGTCGGGATTACGACTTATCAGTTGCTGTGACATTGAAGATCATCCCGTTCTTGATGCGGACCGATTCTCCGTCGATGAGCGTCCCCTGGAGATTGCCTGACGGGCCGTGCCTGTAGGTGATCGTGAAGACCCAGTTCGGACCGTTCGGGATGGGGTCGAATGCCAGCGCAACCACCTGCATAAAGGTCAGCTTGGATCGGTGAACCTTCTTCGGTCGCCCGTTGACGATGACGGCGTAACCCTTCGCATGCCCTTCGGTGCTGTAGAAGCGCTCATCTTGGTGGATGCTCACCTGCTCGGCGTCGTTCGAGATCAACAGATCTTCGTAGTTCCCCTCCACTTCTCGATAGAGGAGGTGGTCGGGAGGGAGCCGTCCGAGGTGGTACAGATCGCGGCCCGTTGTCGGATCAGGAGAATTGACGGCTCGACGGTCGACGTGGATCCGCACTTCACTTTTCGACGGGGCCGCGCTGTCGGGATCTTGATTTTCCGTGTTCATAGAGGCGTTGTCCTTTCTCTCCGACCGGTGTGCTGGGGTCGGACGTCGGGCCCAGACCGTGGGCTTCCCACGTCGGGTCGTCCCTGGCATCAGCCCTCGACCGGTTATGCGTTGCGGCGTTACACGCGCATCAGGTAGCCTTCCCAGTGGAGAATTGACATCGACGGCCCGGCGCCTTGGAGAGCCGGGATGTAACGGCTCCCCGCACAACCAATGCATGGTCGATGGTTCCACGAGGACACTGGTTCGATGGCCAAGAGCACGCCGAAGGCCAACCTAGAGGAGGACCTCACACTCAAGTTGTGGGAAGGCGATGAGTCTGCGAAGGGTGAGTTGCTTGTCCATTGGGGGAACAAGCTCGTCGGGGCCATCCGGAAGTCGTTCCCGACGTTATCGGCGGAAGACTGTGAGGACGTGGTGTGCGAAGCAATCCAGCGATTCTGGATGTGGCGGGAGAAGTTTGACCCAGGCTTGAGCTCGATCGGTTCCCGGCTGTACTGGTTCGCTAAGCACGTGGCGATGGAGTTCAAGTCGGGGCAGTTGAAGAGGCACCAAGCCCGCATCCGGGAAAGAGGTGTCGATGCAGAGTTCTTCGACAACATCGTGGCACCGGTCGAGGAGCCCGAGCCGCCCGACGATCAGGGGAAGTCACCGTCTCCCGTGCAGCGCGCACTTCGGGAGTGTTTCGCGACTCTCTCCGTGCTGCAGCAAGACATCCTTCAGGCGTACGGCGATGCGGGGCTGTACGAGCTCGACGCTGCGTCCTTGGGGGTGGAACTGGGGCAGAAGCACAAGAGCGGCGTCCCGATCCCTGCTGGCACCATTCGGACTAACAAATCGCGGGCGTGGGATGCGATGGACCTGTGCATGAAGAAGAAGCACTTCGACTTGGCAGCGCTGGGATACTCCAATGAATAGCAAGCAGCCCAACATGCGACGTGACGCGTTGCTCCGTCGGGCCCTCGTCCCCAAGGGCTACAGACCAACGAAGGGCGCGGACGTCGATGGTCTTTTGGACGCGATGAACGCGACGCCGATGGATGAAGAGACCAAGGCGCGAATGCTGCGTAAGATCAACGGGCTGCAGGCGACTTTTCCTGATCGCTCGTTCGCGCCACGGATCGCGTCGTCGGAGCTGTCCGAGACGGAAAGAGAGCTCGTCGCGATGTACCGGGCGAAGAACAAAGAGCTGCCCCCGGACCTCGCTGAAAAAGTCAAAGCGATGGAAGCCCGCGCCGCTCAACGCCCGCAATCCGGTGAGGAGTCCGCGGGTGCCTGAGCCGCTTTGGAAATCGCGGCAAGTCGCACGGAATGCGGCCCTCGCAAAGGGCGAAGAGATCGCGAAGATGAGCGGCTTTGCGACAGGCCCCGTCGACCCATTCAAGATTGCCGAATCCGAATGCGGACAGATTCACCTCGAGGGTGACGACTTTCGTGACGCGTTCGACGGGAGGTTGAGCTACCACGACGGTCGGTTCCTCCTCATCTACAACACGCGGTACAATGTATGGGCACGCAACGGAGCGCACCACCCGAAGGTGCGCTTCACGGTTGCGCACGAACTCGGGCACTACTTTCTCGATCGTCACAGAGAGTTTCTCGTGAACCGACGGTTACCCATCGAGTCATTCACCGAATTCGAATCGCAGCATGAAGTGGAGCGTCAGGCCGATGGATTCGCGGCTGGCCTGCTGATGCCGGGGTACCTCGTCTCACCGATCATCAACTCCGACGCCGAGGCGACGGTCGAGTCTATCAAGCTGGCGGCCGATCGATTCGACGTTAGTCTGACCAGCATGATGGTGCGGTGGGCGCAGCTATCGCACTTCCCCTGCGCGACGCTCTGTATTCGTGACGCTCGAATCCAGTGGGGGTTCGTTTCCGATGCTTTTCGCAGCTGCGGCTTGTGGAAAGCCAAGCGGGCGGTCGCGATCAGCGGCTGGGATGCGAGAGCGTTTCTCGCCGAAGACTCGTCGTGCGGGACCTTCAGAGAGGGCAGCGGAACGGGGTGGGCCGCCGACTGGCTTGAGGGTGAATCCGACCCTGTCGACGTTCAGGAGTCGTATCTCGCTATCCCGTACAGCCGTTGCATGCTTGTGTTCTTGACCGCGGAGGAGAGTGCGCTTGCTAAGTACCGTGAGGACGACGATTGAAAAAACTCGGCGAGTCCGCCGCTCGATATGGGTCGTGCGGCGCGCGGTCGGCGGAGTCGCGACTACACGGTATCCGTCTAATGGGACTCGGAGTCAGCTTCATTGTTGAGTCGATCGCACACCTCCCGGAGCAGCGCAGTCACGGCCGCAGCGGCGCCTGTGCGATAGAAGCCGAGGTACTCGGGGTGACTCCAGCCGCTGCGAAAGACCAGTCCAGCCAAGTCAGGAAACTGTCTGAGGATCCCGTCCTGAGAGAGCACTCCGTCGTGATCCGATGCGAGGTCTCCCGTGTTGAACGAAGGCGGTCGATACACGCGCTGGCCTTCAGTGCCGAATGCCGTCGTCCAGAGCGTTCCCGATCCCCGCGTGTTCGTGTCCCGGTCGACAAAGCAGGGGCGTGTCGCCTCTCGGTGCGTGCAGCCGAGCCCGATTTGATTGACGTCGCAGAACAACACCGTGGGACCCAGCTTGAGCTGTCCTGGTTTCACTAGGCTGCGGAGCTTCTCGATCAGGCACTCAATGACCGTGTGCAGGGAATGGGGGTTGATTGCGTCGCCAATCCCCGCGACGGGCTGAATCTCCTGTTCCGTGACGCTCAGTCTCGTTCCTGCCTTGATCTCCGACTCCTGACGGAGCTTTCCGTCAAATCCGTCCCGGAAAATGCACGCATACTTCATATCCCCACCCCTCATGCTGATCGCCTTGACCTCCGCATACAGTTGAGCGCCCGCCAACTCAATCTGAAAGTCGGGTTGTTGAGTCAACGTTTGGGGGACCCGCTCGATCATGATGCCCCAGTCCTTCAAATCATAATATATGCGTGCTTCAGCGATTGTGTTATGCAGCTGGCGAATGTGAGCGACGTCTTCTATTCCGCACGGCAAGTTGTTTTGAAGGGTGCGGCATACGTCGCGAGCGTACTTGTCGGTCCCCGTCATCTGCTCCAACCGCTCAACGAATTTGTGGTCCAGTTCGATCAGTAGCGGCGACGTTCCGTACGTTTTCGAATCCTGCGTCAGTTTAAGCAGAGAGCATGCGAGCGAGGGCTTGTGGTCCATCGAATTCTCCTTTGAGCATTAGCAGCGACGACGCGCACAGCCCCGTACCGCTGAACTAGTTCTTGCAAGTCCGCCTCTCCCTCAGCGGCGCGACGTTGTATCGCTGCGGTCGTCAAAGCCACTGTAGGGAAGATTCGTCCACGCGGCGTCAGCGTTCGATACTGTGCGAGTCCTCCGAAGCGAGCAGACCTGGCGACACTGCGGCTCGACCGCTTGGTCACGCTGGGCGCGTGGGGCCGATGCGACGCTCGGAGCACGTTGCGACTTACCCTCCGAAGGGCCGAATCTCCGGTCGAGAAGCGGCCCGACACGTCAGGTACGGCCCGAGAGTTAGTCGAGATCCTCCGCTCGGCGACGCCGTCGCCCGCCCGGGGGTGCTGGGGTGGTCCTGCGCCGACGACAAGACGATGGAGCTCTCACCCCGGCGGTCGATGGCCTCATGTAGACTTCGATCGGCTGGCAGCGCCCCTCAAGCCGCCACTCAGACGCCCCTCCCGCTATGTCCCTCCACCCCGACTTCCCAACCTCGCCCTACGCTCCGCTCCTGCCTGACCAGCGGTGGTTTCCGGCCGACGAGGCGCTCCGCGCCACCGCGTACGAGAAGCTCCTGCCGCCGCTCGTGGCGAAGATCCGGAACGAGATCTTGGCGTGGCGTACCTCCGGATACGCGGGTGCGTCACGAACCTCGAAGGCGCTCATGAAGTGGTGGTTCGAGACCGACCACCTGCTCGAAGACGCCGACGGCTCGCTTTCCCCGTTCCGCTACTACTTCGCCCAGCGCGAAGCCGTCGAGACGAGCATCTGGCTCTACGAGGTCAAGGGAGTTCGCGACAAGTTCGACCTCCTCCGGTTCGATGCGTCAGGCGCCGTCTCCGCGGGCATGTTCAGCGAGGACTGGCCGCGCTACGTCTTGAAGATGGCGACGGGCGCTGGCAAGACCAAGGTCATCTCGCTCCTGCTCGCGTGGAGCTACTTCCACAAGCACTACGAGACCGATTCCACGCTGTCCCGCAACTTCCTCGTCATCGCGCCCAACATCATCGTGCTTGACCGACTTCGCGTCGACTTCGACGGCCTGCGGATCTTCTTCAACGATCCGATCCTTCCCGACAACGGCTTCGCTGGACAGAATTGGCGTGACGATTTCCAGCTCACGCTCCACGTCCAAGACGACGTTCGCGTTCTTCGCGACACGGGCAACATCTTTCTCACCAACATCCACCGGGTGTATCTGGGCGATGTTGCCGAGCCGTCTCTCGAGGACGAAGACCTCAGTGATTACTTCCTCTCGCCCTTCGGCGCACGACCTGTGGGGAAGACCACGGACAGCGCGACCGACCTCGGCGAGATCATTCGCGAGGTCGAAGAGCTCGTTGTCTTTAACGACGAGGCACACCACATCCACGACAGTCGGATGGCGTGGTTTAAGAGCATCCAGGACATCCATCATCGGATGCTCCAGCAAGATCGTCGGCTCGCGCTCCAGATCGATGTCACCGCGACGCCCCGACATGCGAACGGAGCCATCTTCGTTCAGACCGTCTCCGACTATCCCCTCGTCGAAGCCATCCACCAGAACGTCGTGAAGCACCCGATCCTCCCGGACGCCGGAAGCCGCGCGAAACTTCGCGAGCGCAAGAGTGCGATCTTCACTGAGAAGTACGACGACTATCTGAAGCTGGGCGTCGAAGAATGGCGGAAAAGCTACGCAGAGCACGAGCCACTTGGCAAAAAGGCTGTACTCTTCGTCATGGTTGACGACACGAAGAATTGCGATGAGGTCGGCGCCTACCTTGAGAAGATCTGCCCCGAGCTCCAAGGCGCCGTGTTGGTGATTCACACCAAGAGCAATGGCGAGATCTCCGAGGCCGCATCCGCCAAGAACAAGGACGAGCTGGAGAAGCTGCGCAGCGAGGCGAACCACATCGATACGTGGAAGTCGCCTTATAAGGCGATCGTCTCGGTGCTCATGCTCAAGGAAGGGTGGGACGTCCGCAACGTGACGACGATTGTCGGCCTGCGCGTTTACGGCGCCGAGAGCAAGATCCTGCCCGAGCAGACGCTTGGTCGTGGGCTCCGGCGCATGTATTTCGGAACCGACCAACGCGAGACGGTGTCGGTGATGGGCACACCGGCGTTCATGGACTTCGTCGAGTCACTCCAGACCGAGGGCATCAGTTTCGAGCAGCGCCAGATGGGAGAGGGCTCGACGCGGCAAGAGTCGCTCATCGTCGAGGTCGAATCGGACAACCCGGAGAAAGACATCGACGCACTCGATATCGAGTTGCCCAAGCTGAGCCGCCGTTTTTATCGCGAGTACAAGGACCTCGACGCGCTCGATCCGGCCACGCTCGGCAATCCGAAGCTCCCGGTCAAGGCGTTCACTCCTGAGGAGACGCGAGAGATCGTCTTCAAGCGGATGTTAGATGGCAAAGTGGATCACACGATGCAACTCGATGGGGTCGGCACCGCCGACTATCGCTCCGTCGTCGGGTTCTTCGCCCGGCAACTTCTCAAGGAGCTTCGGCTCGTAGGCGGATACGACATCCTGTACGGCAAGGTGAAGACGTTCCTTCGCGAGCACCTCTTCGCCACGTCGCCGGTCGAGCTTGAGGATCCTGTCATTCTCAGGAACCTCTCGGAGCCCGAAGCAGGAAAGGTCGTCTTCGACAGCTTCAAGACTGCGATCAACGCTCTGACGATTCAAGAGGCAGGCGACACGCGGATCGAGGACCACATCCGCCTGCGGGACACCCGGCCGTTCCGCACCGAGCATCGTCCGTTCCTCGCGGCGAAGAAATCGATCTTCAACCGCATTGTCGGTGAGGCGAGTGCTGGCGGCTTCGAACTTTCGTTCGCGGCGTTCCTCCAATCGGCGGATGACGTGCGTGCCTTCGCCAAGAATTATCTCGCGATCGGTTTCAAGCTGGATTATGTCCGCGCCAACGGGGACCTTTCGACCTACACGCCGGACTTCATCGTCAAGACGACCGATGGCACGATCTGGGTGATTGAGACCAAGGGACGCGAGGAGTTGGATATCCCGCAGAAGATGGCGCGGCTCCGGCAGTGGTGCACCGATGCGTCCGCGCCGGGCGACACAAAGCGCCATGTGCGTTACCGATTCATCTATGTCGACCAAGCCGGCTTCGAGCGGCATACGCCGTCGACGTTCGCGTCGCTCGCAGCGAGCTTCATCGAGTATCAGAGCTGACCATGCCTCGACCACCGCAAGACGCCTACGAGTTGACCGACGCCGAGAAGCGCGACGTCATCAAGCTTATCAACGAGGGCAAGCCGCTTCCGGAGAAGTACCGGTTCATCTTGTTCGAAGATAAACGCGAGGTCGAGCTTGTGTGGGCAGGGAAGACCCGCGAGGTATGTACTGCAATCCTTCCGTTTCAGACGCTTGAACATATTGACGAGCCGCGGAAGGAGCGGCGGGATGAGGAGGAGTTCGCGTTCGACACGCGCGGGCGCCAACAGCGGGGCTGGACCAACAAGCTCATCTGGGGCGACAATAAGCTCATCCTCGCGTCCCTTAAGGCCGGCGCGCTCCGCCGCCAGATCGAGGACGCCGGCGGCCTGAAGCTCGTCTACATCGACCCGCCCTTCGACGTGGGCGCGGACTTCAGCATGGACATCGAGATTGGCGGCGAGACCTTCCACAAGGAGCCGAACCTCCTCGAACAAATCGCCTACCGCGACACCTGGGGGCGCGGCGCGGATTCCTTCATCGCCATGATTTACGAACGCCTCATCCTCATGCGCGACTTGATGCACCCCGAGGGGAGTATTTACGTGCATTGCGACTGGCGGGTGAATGGAATGATCCGCCTCGCGATGGAAGAGGTTTTCGGTAAAGACAACTTCCGCAACCAAGTCATTTGGAAACGAACCGGAGCGCGAAGTGGAACAGTCGGCTTCAACATCATTGACGACTCCATCTTGTTTTTCTCGAAAGGCGAAAGCCTCACTTGGAACACTCAGTATGTCCCATACTCGAAAGACTACCTCGACGACTTCTTTCGCTTCCGCGACGCAGACGGCAAAAGGTATCGCCTGACAATTCTCACCGCTCCCGGCAAACGCTCCGGCTCATCTGGCGAAGCATGGCGGGGCTACAATCCGACACAGAAAGGGCGGCATTGGGCATTTCCAAAATACATGCGTCCGAAGCTCAAGAATCCAGAAACCGAGAATCTTCAGCAGGCGTTGGACGAGTTGGATGCAATGGGACGTGTTCACTGGCCGAAGAAGGAAGACGGAGTGCCTTCGTTCATTCAATACGAGGAGGAGATGGAAGGCGTGGAGTTGCAGAGCATCTGGGCTGACCTTTCACCCGTTGGAGCGCAGGCATTGGAACGCTGCGGTTACAACACGCAGAAGCCGGAATCACTTTTGGACCGCATCCTCAAAGCCAGCAGCAACGAAGGCGATTTGGTGGCGGACTTTTTCTGCGGGAGCGGCACGACCGCCGCCGTGGCCGAAAAGCTCGGGCGCAAATGGATCGCCACCGACCTCGGCAAGTTCGGCATCCACACCACCCGCAAGCGGCTCATCAAGGTGCAGCGCGAGTTGAAGGCCGCCGGCAAACCCTTCCGCGCCTTCGAGGTACTCAACCTTGGCCGCTACGAGCGCCAGGCCTATCTCAACGTCGCCGGCCGACTCTCGGGTAAGAAGAAGGAGCAGGCACTGGCTCGGAAGGAGCAAGAGTTTCGCGACTTGATCCTTCGCGCCTACAAGGCCCAACCACTCGACAGCGATGCGTTCTTCCATGGGAAGTCCGGCGGTCGCCTTGTCGTCGTCGGTCCGATCAACCTTCCCGTCGGTCGTCTCTTTGTCGAGGAAGTCATCACCGAGTGCCGGAAACGGAGCGCGTCTCGGGTCGATGTGCTGGCCTTCGAGTTCGAGATGGGTCTCTTCCCCGCAGTGCTCGACGAAGCCAAGGCGAAGGGCATTGACTTGTCACCGAAGACGATCCCGCCGGAGGTCTTCGACAAGCGTGCGGTTGAGAAGGGGCAAGTGCGATTCGCTGACGTCAGCTACATCGAGGTCACGCCTCGGTATGACCCGAACGTCAAGCTCCGCGTCGCGGTCGAGCTGACGGACTTCTCCGTCCACTACAGCCAGGGCATCGCCGACGCGCTCGCGGCAGAACTGAAGGAAGGCAAGAGCGAGGTCGTCTGCGAGCAAGGCAAGCTCATCAAGATCACGAAGGACAAGTTCGGCGTTGTGGGCCGCGAGATCCTGACGAAGAAGTGGACCGACTGGGTCGACTACTGGGCGATTGACTTCGACTACGAAAACCGCAAAGAGATCATCAGCGTCCCGCAGACGATGGGAACCGACGGCAAGTCAACGACCGTCGCCGACTCCAGCTCAGAGTTGGTTGTCTTCGAGGACCGCTG
Source organism: Phycisphaerae bacterium (assembly GCA_016795035.1). GTDB lineage: Bacteria > Planctomycetota > Phycisphaerae > Phycisphaerales > SM1A02 > JAEUIT01. The sequence goes on from JAEUIT010000077.1 coordinate 79,999, forward strand.
GACCGGCGCGTACATCTTCGAGAACGAGTGGCAGAGCTTCCGAACGCGCCAGGACCGCAACCTCGAACTTAGGAGTGCATGGCACGAGTATCCGAAGCCGGGGCGATACGTCGTTGCAGTGAAAGTCGTCGACATCTTCGGGAACGACACGATGACATTGGTGCATGTGAACGTGGGATAAGGCGACCGTCTCAGGGGGCCTATTCGCTGTACCTCCCTACGAAACAACTATGTGGGAGAACTCATGGTGGATGAGGTGAAGAAGAAGCGAGGCGCGAAGAACAAGCCGAGCCCCCAAGTACCGGGCCAGTTATATGGCTACACGCTGCAGATCACTCGCGCTGTCGCTCATCTCCTCCGTGCGCATCCCGGTCAGTCTGTCTCGGTCGAGTTTTTAGACGACGTCGCGACCACGGGACCGGCATCAGCGGCGCTCGAACAAGACAAGAGTGGTCTGGCGCACAATCCGGTGGCGGACCGCTCGATTGAGCTTTGGAAGACGCTGCACAACTGGGTCCTCGCCATCAGAGCTGGTGCGCTGAAGCAAGACACCAAGTTCATCCTGTACGTCGCGCAGGCCCACCACGCCTCCGTCATCGACAGAATTCATTCAGTGTCGGATCAACCCAGTGCTGCCGCCTTGGTCGTCGCACTCCGCCACGAGTATTGGGGTAGCGCGCCGACTTACGCCCAGCGTGACCGATTGCCAGAGGAGCTTGCCCGATTCGTCAACGGCGCTCTTTCCGCTTCCGACGAAGTGCTGGCTCAGTTGTTCGTAAACCTAGTATTAGAAAACGGCATTAATTCGCCTAACGATGACCTTCTGTCGGCAGTTCGAGAGAAGGCGATTCCCGACGAATCGCTCGAGGACGTTCTCAACTGCCTGCTCGGATGGACGAAGCGAGCCATCGACAAGCGCATCGAGAAGGGGCTACCCGCTGTTCTCACATGGGAGGAGTTCCAGACGCAACTGATCGCCGCAGCGAGAAAGTTCGACAGGTCGGGCACCGTTCTCACATCAGCCGCGGTCGAGTTGAGGTCTGACGACGTCCAGACGGAGCTACGTAGCCGTACCTATGTACGACAACTCGAGATCGTGAACGGCGTCGAAGACGAGCTCGTGGGCGCCGTGAACGACTTCCTGCGCGCGGCTGCGGACAGAACGACGTGGAGCGAGCGCGGCGACGTCGTCGAGGACAGCTTCCAAGAGTTCGAGGACGCGCTGCATCGTGCTTGGAAGAGCCAAGCCAAGCGAGTTGAGATCGAGAAGGCATCAGCATCTGAGGAGGCACAAGGGCAACTCCTCTACGCCAACTGCGTTTGCCTGCAATTACGCCTCCAAGGAATGGACACTCCCCCTTATTTCATACCGGGAAGCTTCCACTCCATGGCCGACTCGCTGCACGTTGGCTGGCACCCGCGATATCGAGAGGTCATTGCGGCCCGAGCCGTCCCAGCGACAACTCCTGGGGCGTCACCAAGGACATCGCCTCATGGCACTGGCAGCGATGGGGGCAAGCTGTGAGTCGCGTGCTTAACGAGATTCATGCGATGCAGAACCCGGCGCTCGGCGCGGCGCTGATCTGGCGGTTCGTCTGCGGTTTCACTCCGAACTCAAGCGCAACCGGAACTCCGCTACCGCTCGCTTTCATTGTGCTTCCGATCGCGCTGCACACGCGGACCCTTGAACGGGTGACGAGTACCAAATCGGAATCTGGTTTGCGGAAGCTTGAAGAGAAGTTCAGCGCTCATGGAGACCTTGTGCTTGCGATCCAATCGCGGATGCTCGCGATGCGACAGCTTTCGCTCAGGTCAGTCCGCATAGGGCTTTGGTCGGGGTTGATGACCTTGGTGCCTTCGGAAGGCGTGCTGTGGCCTCGCTCACGTGCCGCCGCTCCTCCCGGCGAGAAAGCTACGAGGGAGCTCTTGAAGTCGGCCGAGAAGCTTGGAGCGTGGTGTCGACCCCTCACGCTTTTCGAGGTGTCCGGGATTCTTAAGGTGGAGTTCTGAGATGCGATTTTATCTGAAGAACATCGTCCTATGGCCGCGAACGGATCGGCGCGCGCCCCGCGTCCTTCGCCTCGCTGACAAAAAGCTCAATGTCATCACGGGTGCGTCCAAGACCGGAAAGTCGGCGGTCATTCCAATCATCGATTACTGCCTTGGTTCCGAGCGATGCGCGGTTCCGGTCAGCACCATCCGAGATGCCTGTTCGTGGTTTGGTGTCGTCGTCTCGACCAGCGAGGGAGAGAAACTACTCGCGCGGCGCGAGCCGGGCGACCAGCAAAGCACGGGCGACATGTTCGTTCTCGAGGGCGAAACTGTTCGGATTCCAGACAGCATTGCTGACAAGAACACAAACGTCGACGCGGTAAAGCGAATGCTCGATCGACTTGCCGGACTGTCGAACCTCGGCTTTGATCCGACGCAGCTTGAGGGAGGTTTTAAGGGCAGACCGAGTTTTCGCGACCTATTGGCGTTCACGTTTCAACCTCAGAACATCGTCGCGAATCCAGACGTCCTGTTCTTCAAAGCGGACACGATGGAGCACAAAGAGAAGCTGCGAACGATCTTTCCATACGTCCTTGGTGCGATGACTCCAGAATTGCTCGCGCAACGATGGGAGATCGACCAGCTGAGTAGTGAACTCCGTCGGAAGGAGCGAGAACTCAACGCCAAGCAGCAGGCGTCCTCACAATGGCGAGCCGAACTGCACAACTGGGTATCGGAAGCGCGAGATCTTGGCCTGATTGCCGAGGATGTCGCCGTAGCCGGACAGACAGAGCGCGAACTCTTGAATGCTCTTGAACGAGTTACCGAGAAGACCTCTGCAGATATGAGACTGACTGAGACCGCGCTCGACGCGGCAGCGATAGAGGCTTCCGAACTCGAGAAGGAAGAGGGCGCTGTGTCCCTCCAGTTGGTCGAGGTGAAGTCGCGCTTAGAGAACATGACGCGTCTGCGCTCTGCGGTGGATGGCTACACCGGTGCGATCAAGAAGCAGCGCGACCGTCTTTATCTATCTCGGTGGCTGCGAGATCTGGCGAGTTCGCAACCGGCCTCGTGTCCCGTCTGTGGCGGGAACTTGGAGCAGGCGCAAGATGAGTTGACATCGCTCTGCGATGCGCTGGCGGGGGTTGAGGCAACCGCGCGTCAACTTGAACCCGTACCGGCCGTCTTCGACAAAGAACTCGTTCAGGTGAGGGACCAATTGCGAGCCCTAACTGACAACCTGAAAGGAATCCGCCTCCGTCGGGATGCCGTCGTTGCTAGATCCTCGCGCATTCGTGACGAACAATGGCGGCGATCCGCAGTCGATCGGTTCCTTGGTCGCGTGGAGCAAGCGGTTGAGGTGCTGAAGGCTCCTCAAGGCGAATTCGACTTTGAATCGGAAGTCGTAGAGTTGCGGCGTCGGCTTGAGCAGCTGCGAGCGGCTGCGGCGGACGGCCTCGCGCGGGAACGTCAGAAAGCCGCACTTCAGCGAGTCTCCGTATCGATGTCGCGGCTTCTTCCTCGATTGGATTCGGAGCGCCCCAACGATCCCGCAGAGCTAAACATTGCCGACCTGACGATTCGCGTCATCGGTCCTTCGGGGCGACCGGATTTCCTTTGGGAGATCGGCAGTGGTGCGAACTGGTTGTCGTACCACGTTGCTGTGATGCTCGCGCTTCACGATCTGTTTCTCAGCCAGAAGGCCAATCCTGTCCCAAGCTTCTTGGTTCTAGATCAGCCAAGTCAAGTGTATTTCCCACGAAAGCTGGCAGGCAGGCCGATCGACAATGATGATCCCGCTCTCGCCGACGAGGACGTCGCGGCAGTCAGCCGAGTGTTCGAGATACTCGCTGAGGCAGCAAAGACAGTCGATGGACTTCAGGTCTTAGTTCTTGATCACGCTGGCTCGGAGGTTTGGGGCGAGGCCGACGACGTTAATCTCGTGGAAGAGTGGCGAGATGGGAAAGCACTCGTGCCATCCGATTGGATCATTCGCTAGCGACCCGCGGTCTGGCACGGGCGCGTTTCCGCCGATCTCGACGCGGCGCTCAGATCGGCGTTACTCGAAATCCGGCGACGCCGCATGTTGGATCGTGATCTCGCGACGACTCGCGCTGCTGGCTCGCCTCGCGATCCTTCCCGTCATGACGAGGTTCGCAATCGCGCTGCGAACTTGCGCTCGTGAGCCGCCTGCCATCCGCGCCAGGCGCAGCTCGCTCTCTCCCGCCCGAGCATCGTGCTGAAGCGACGCAAGAATCGACGCGCGCAGGTCACCGCGGAAATCCGCGCGTGTGCGGAGGCTCGGGTGGCGAGCCATCATCCACGCCGCCGGGCGCATCGCGTCGAGCTTGAACTCGAACGCTTCGCACCAGAGGTTCCAGCGATGCGAGATCGGAGACGCCTTCCGCCTCGCGAGTTCCGCGAGCTTCGCGTTCGTCCGTGCGCTATAGAAGAGCGGTTGCGGGACATCCTGTGCCTGGCCGGGGGCGGGCTTCAGGTGCTTGATGACCGTCTGGAACTCAAGCGGGTGCGACCCTTGCTGCGCGATGTCAAGGAGAAGTCCGAGCGTGGCGTGATGCTCGGGTTCCAGCTCGTCGCGGATGAGCCGCTTGAGCCGATGCTTCGCGACGAGGTCGCCGAACACGTGCAACCAGGTCGCGGCCATGATGAAGACGCGAGCGCTGCGCGGTGCGTACCGCGCAGTGTCGAGGAGGAGCCGTTCGAGGTCGATGTCTCCGTGCGGCGCGAGATCGCCGACAGCGCTCGGCAGCTCAACGTCGAAGCCGGCGCCGAGGCTCGACCATCGCCGTGTGAGGTTGTCGAGTTCGTCACTCCGCATCGTGGATCTCAAGTGCGTCGAGGAGCATTCGTGCGACTTCGATCTGTTCCCGATTGCTCCCGCGTGCGGTCAGGTCGTCGAGGTACGTCTGAACGAACCTCAGGTCGTCTGCGCGGACGCGCATGGCGTTCAGGTCTTCGATGTCCTGAGCGCGACCGGCAAGCACCTTCATCGCGATCAGGTCGAGGCGGCTCGCCGCGAACACCCTGAGGCGCCCGAACTGGCCGACGAGCACCTTGCGGCGCTCCCAACCGTGCGGCAAGGCGTCAATCCTGGTCTGAACATCGCTGTTGAGCCACCGATGTGCGAGCTGAAGCTCTTCCGCAACGATCGCGGCCGCCGACTCAACGGCCAGCATCGCGTCCGGCGGGATCGACACCATCACGTCGCAGTCGGTCGTCGTCCGCGACCGAGCCAATACTCCCGTGAGCATGCCCGCAGCGCCGCCAACCAAGAGGATGTCGACGTCGGCGTGGTACTCCAACACCTGCCCGAGTCGGGCAAGGGCGCGTTCCACAAGCGAGGTGTCGATCGGGCCGGGCATGTGAGGTCTCTAGTGTCGGTTAAATCGTACACTCCATGTGAGGAAAGGCAACCTGCGGCGTGTGCAGCCAGACTGAGGCTCCCAGACCGGGTCTATAACTCGCGTAGACCTGTCTCCGATGAGAGTTCATGCCACACCGCGCGGGCGTTTGCTCGGGCTCGGCCCCTTGGAGGCCGCAGGGCCTGCCGGGATTGGTGGCTGCCATTCGGTCTTGGTGGCGCGTCTTCACGAAGGTGGGCCCAGAACCTCGCCGGTCATGCACAGGTCACAGATGGAGGTGGAAGCACAGGTGCCCGGAGGCGGACCCGTTGCTTTTAGACTTTTTGTCTAAGCGGACTTGACCCTTCGCCGAAGTGAGACAAAATGTCTAAGTGCGGGTGATCAGCCTCAAGCCGCTGAGAGAGTTCTGGGCGAAGCACCCGGACGCTGAAGAGCCGCTGCGTGATTGGTACACGACGACGCTCGGCGCTAAGTGGACGAGTCTTCAGGACGCGAGAGCGACCTATCCGCATGCGGATGGCGTCAAGACGGGTGGTGGCGACATTCTCACCGTGTTCAACATCGGCGGTAACAAGTACCGACTGGTCGCCCGCATCCGGTACGACTACCAGCTCGTGAATGTCCGCTTCGTTCTGACGCACGCCGAGTACGACAAAGGGAAGTGGAAGGAGTAGAACAATGCCAAGAACGAAGCGCGATCACAAGACGAAGCTCCCGGGTCGATTTGAGGATCTGGTCCAACTGATGCCTCCGCAGGCGATCGTGGACGACGTCCAGTGCGACAACACGACGGAGATGATCGACCGCCTGATGGCGAGCGGCACGCTGACGCATGGGCAGGAGAGCTACATGGAAACGCTCGTGCAACTCGTGCAGGCGTACGAGGCGGCGCACCACGAAATCAAGGCCCGCAAAGGCATCGCGACCCTCAAGCATCTTCTCGATGAGAACGGCATGAACGCTTCCGACCTTGCGCGGCTGCTCGGAGTCCATGCCAGCATGGGGTCCAAGATCCTCAAGCGCGAGCGAGCGCTCACGGTCGATCACCTCAAGCTGCTGTCGGCGCGATTCAAGGTGCGGGCAGAGACGTTCATGGATTGAGTGCTCAAGCGACCTGAGTGATACGGATCGCGGTTGGTTCGTGCGGATTCGCGAGTACCGACGGGCTCCGCGCCCACAGGCCAGCGCCCGTCGTCGATCGTCCCATCGCAACCGGACAGGCCAGCGATTCCTCGATGATGCGCCGGATCGCCATGACGTCCGTCAGTTCCAGGTCAGTTGATGCGGGCCACGTGTCCGGAGCACGGCGAGGCGTCACTGGCCGAAAGAGCGTCACGAGCATCCCTCTCGCCGCGTCCTCGTCGCGCTGGGAGATGTTCTCCCAGAGTCCCCTCCGGACAATCCCAGCGAAGAGCGCCGCGCGGTCGCGGGCGCCTGCAACGCGGAGGGCGCGCGCGGCGGCGGCGAAGAAGCGCAGGCGACTCGCCTCACCGCCTGGCATGAGGCGGGCCGCAACGGCGTGACGCCAGAGCGCCTCGAGGCGCTCTGGGTCGCGGAGGTCGGCGAGCTCGACGTGGCCGAGGGTGCGCTGCGGCTTCGGCCTGGTGTGGGGCCGCGGATTCTCTCGGGCTGCTTGCGGTGCGTGGCCTGAGCTCTCATGGTGGTCGCCTCCCCGACCCGTTCGTGCACGAACCCCATCGCGTTCTGGCTCGCGCGCCGCGCGGAGCGAGTTCTGGTTTGTAGATCCGTCTCTGACGGAGATTTCGGTCTTCATTGGGGGTGGTGGTTCGGTCGGAGATCGCTCGTCTCGGGGTGGTGGTTCCGGTGACGGATGTTCCGACTCCACGTTGCAGGGCAAGGCGCGTTCAGGATGCAAGACAATCGCCGCGCCCCAGCGGTTGGCGGCCCAGTGCGGATCCCTCGCCTCGCGCGAGATCACTCCTGTGGCGAGGAGCAGTCCCCTCGCCGCTTTCACGCTCCGCTCGTCCAGGCCGAACGTGCTCGCGACCCAGCCCGATGAGCATCGCCCGCGGCCAGACCACGCGCCGCCCTTGAGATACGCGCAGCGAAGATGCATCGCGAGGAGCGTCCCGCAGACGGACGGACGATGCGTGCGGGCGAGCTGTCGGAGGAGCCGACGAGGAAATGGCACTCTGCGGTCCCCGTTCTCGAGATGCCGGAGCGAATCATCGAGTTCTGCGATGTGACTGCAACAGAGAGTGCCGTCCGAACCTCCGAACTCGATCCGCGACTCCGACCAGCGAAGAAGTCCGACTTGGCTGAGTCGGCCGACGGACGCCTGGAGCTGCTCGCCGCCGGCGCCGCCGACGAGCTTGCGGACTTCGTCGAGGGTGTAGCGCGGCACACGGCCCTTTGCGAGGCACTGGCGCCTCGCCACGAGCTCGTGGCATGCGAGCCATACCCGGAGGTCTCGATACTCGATGAAGTCGGCTCTATAGGCCCACCAGGCGGCCAGAATGGCCTTTGCCGGAATGAGCGTGTATCCGCCGGCCGGTCCCGGCCGCATGCCTCCGACCGATCTCGGTCGCTCCCCTCGCGCACTCGTCATGCATTTCACCCGTTGACGCACGGCGGACGTTCGCGCTAGGTTGGCTCTGCGTGGGCCAGCTACCGCAACGGAATCACCGTGATGTGGGGCTGTATGCGACGACGGCCCCATCGCCGTCGTCGCGCTTCCTCCTTCGTCGTCCCCTTCGCCCCGAACTCAAAGTCCTCGCGTTCGCCATCGAACCCACGTTTTGCAGAGTTCGTTCGGTCAAACGCACTCCGACACTCGCACGGACCGTGCGGCGCTGCAAGCGTGAATCGATCTCCATGCGACCCTGCGTGCGCGAGTGCCCGCATGCCGGCATGCGGGAGGGCCCGCGTTCGGGGAGAGCGTCAGTGCAGGCTTCGACGAAAGGCCCTTGCAACGTGGTGATCGTCCGTGCTACTCCTGCGGGCGTGCGTGCGCGCATCCGCGCACGCGGGCGAGCCGGCATGCGGTCGGCGCGTCAAACGGTGTTTGCATGATGGAGGAGTCGGTGGTGAGAAGGGAAGGAGAAGGACGGAACGCGACCGTGATCACGGTGGGGAATCAGAAAGGTGGTGTCGGCAAGAGCACGCATTCGGTGCATCTCGCCGCGGCGCTCGGCAAGCGCGGACGGCGATGCCTCCTCATCGACCTCGATCCGGCAGCGGGGAGCACCAAGCATCTCGGCGTGCCCGTGAACAGCTTCGCGGGGACGCTCGAACTCCTCACGACCGACGAGACGATCGAGAGCCTCGCCGTCGTCGAGGGCATGCCCGACAACGTCGCACTCATCCCCGCACGTCCGCAGCTCTCGGAGATCGAATCGCTCCTTTCGAAGTATGTCGACCGCACCTGCATCCTCGACCGTGCGCTCGACGCGGCCCGCGCTCGCTTCGATGTCGTGATTCTCGACACCGGCCCGTCCGCCGCCTTCTGCACGACCGTCGCGGCGTACTCATCGAGCGACTGGTTTCTCCTGAGCGCCTTCGCGCACCCGCTCTCGCTCGGCGGCTTGACCGAAGCGCTCGCGGACATCGCCGACGTGCGCCGGGCACGGAACGGGTCGCTCGAAGTGCTTGGCGTCGTCTTCACCGCGGTCGACCGCCGGGCGACACGCCTGCGCGGGCAGCTCGAGGAGGTCGTTGCCCGGGCGCTCCCGGGTCGGCGCTTCGAGACCGCGATCCCGCAGGCGATCGTGATTCCCGAGGCGTCCGGCAGGGGACGGACGCTCTTTCAGATGCCGCGTTGGGAGTTGATTCCTTCGGCGATCGAGTACCTCCGTCTCGCCGCCGAGGTCGAACACCGCATCAACAATCGTGAGGACTTCCTCAGAGGGACGCTCGAGCCTCCCGATCTCGATGCGGAGGTGGCGTCGACGCTCGGGCATGCGGTCACGCCGTCACTCGTCGTCAACGGGTGAGCGCCATGGGAAAGCCGCTTCGATCTCCGCCTCCGACCTCGTCCGTGGCGAGGCTCCTCGATCTCGACGTTGCAGCGAGGGCTGTCGCTGCGAGTGTCTCGATGCCTTCGACTCCTTCGATCGCCTCCGCTGGCTCTCGCGGGTTCGTGGATGCCCGTGCCTCGGAGGAATCGCCGACTCCGCATGCGCGCGGTGTCGGTGCGACCGCCGAGATTCCCCGCATCAAGCGCGAGCTCGTTTTGACGCTCACCGCAGACCGGACGCTCGACCGACTCGTCGACGTCTTCAAGTCGGCGACGGGAACGAGGCTCACGACGAGCCATACGGTGCGAGCGCTGCTCAAGGCCGTCGCGTTGAACCTCGACCTCATCGAGCGTGAGGCGAGGGCGCTCGGGTCGCTGTCGCTTCCGTCGAATGCCCGGGGCGCAGAACAGGGGCGCGAGCGATTCGAGGCGCTTCTCGCCGATGCCATGGCGCGTGGCATGCGTGCGGAGCCGCGGCGATAGGAGATTGGGGCATCACGGGCGGGAGAATGGTCAGAGAAGGGGTGCGCTCGCGGCGCTCAATCCTTCGCGGATCCAGCGCCAGATGGCATCTCGCGCTGCATGAGTTCGAACTCGATCGTGACACGAGGCCTTGTCATCCAAGTGCTGTGGACGTGCGCTCGCACGCTTTCACCTCGATCGAGCCGACGAGCGAGCCACTTGGCGGTGCCAGCACGGATGTAACCGATGAGAGTGGGTCGCCAACCGAGGAGGCCGAACAGCACCGGGACATGCAACAGCACGCGGATTGCGTTCTTGTCGAATGAATTGTCGGGCTCACGAACGAGCGTGACCTTGCGACCTATTCGGCCATGGGAACGAATGACCTCGTCTCTGCCCTCGTAGGTCACCCCTGCGACCGTGGCTCGGTACGTCTTGGCTGGGAGTCGCGACGAGGGCGTCATGGCTTCAGGGTCTCTGTCTCGGGCTGTCCCGCTCGCAGCTCTCTGTTGCAGGCGAGTGTAGTTAAGTGTACGCGACGACAATCGCTTGACGGCGCGCCGGGACCTGCGCTAAGACCAGGGCTGTAGCGACGTGTTGGAAGCGGCAGGGGGGACTATGGGCGAACTTGAAGGGGAGAGGCGGGCAGATGGGCGATTGTCCGGAGATGTCCGGTCACAAGAGGGCAACCTTGGGTCGTCGTCGCCGTTGGCGGCGGAGTCGAGCGCGCCCCACCCGCGCGACCTGTACCTCGCCCCCCGGCGCCACGAACGCCACCAGGGCCACGGGCGACGGATCGCCCAGGCCCGCCGTCGCGGCCACTCCGCCGAACCGGCGTTCT
>JAEUIT010000019.1 GCA_016795035.1 Phycisphaerae bacterium
CAACGACGCGCCGGTGACGATCAGCTCGAGATCACGCCAGCCGTGCCACAGCGTTTGCCAGCCCGGCTCGCCGTCGGACTTCCGCGCCAGGAACCCGCCGAGCCGCGCGACCTCGCGCCGGAATCGATACGCCGTCAGCTCCTCCATCGGAATGCCTCGCAGCTTCGACAACGCCTCGACGTAGGCGCGCGGCATCACCTCCGTCGCCGGCGCCTCCGGACGGACTGTCGCCACCGACTTCAGCGACATCACGTACGTCGCGATCACCGCCAGCATCGCGCACAGCGGCGCCAAGCGCTCGCCACTCTCGAGCTGCCGCGATTCGACTCGGCAGCCGGTCTTCAGGCACTTGTGGTAGTCCTCGATCGTCCAGCGCTGCGCGTACCAATGCACCGCGTCGAGCGCCTCCCTCGCGTCACGCACCGGCACCGTCGTCAGCAGAACCCACTCCAACGCCTCTTCGTCGCGCGACGGATCCTTGTCCTTCTCCCACGCCCGCACGACCCACACCCGCAGCGTGTTAGTCGATCTCGGCAGTTGCCTGGGCGCAAACAGCGTCAGCTCCGCGAACGACACCGAGAGTGCGATGCCCCCGGCAGCGCCTCGCTTCTCGACTCGGCACGACGCCCCGGGCCGCAGCGACCTCGCGAGATCTCTCAGTTCGCATGCGTCCTCCCGCGTGCTCGGACCGCCGTCGGCGAGCGCCGCCTTGCGTCGGGCCGCGGAGCCGCAGGCGCGCACGACGCAGTCCGAGCCGGTCTTCACGCACGCGTCGAACGTCTCCCACACGTCGCCCTCGCGATCGGCGACGTGGATCCAGCGTGATCCTTCGGGCGGCGCGCCGACCTCGCGCACAGACGTCGCCCACTTCAAGGACTCGCGGTCGTCGCGTGCCCGTCGGACGTGCTGCGGCTCGTGGGGACGCACGCCGTCGCGGGCCCACACCTTGAGACACGCCACTCCGAGGACCGCGCGATCCGCCGCCGGATCGATCGCGAGCGTGGTGTGCATGAGCAGGCCGTCAGTCTTGTGCCCGTGGCCGATGGGACCGAGTCCCTTGCGCACTCCGGGTGTGCCGTAGCTGATCTCGGTGGTGTCCTGAAGGAAGAGGACGACCGGACGCGATCGGGCCTCGGCGAGGACAAGGGATCGGTGCGTGCTGGTGACGGAATCCGGAGTCACGGCGTTGGCGTGGAAGAAGCGGTACGCGGCCTTGGTGCGACACCAATCGCCGGAAGAACGCGGGATGCTCGCCGCAGGGTCGGCCGCAAGATCGCTGGCGATGGTGATGGCGCGCCGCGAGCGGCGCGGATCGCCGAGCGGAAGTCCCGCAAAGTGTACGGAGGCGAACTGCGCCGGCGATTGCATCGCCCGACTGCGACGGCGTGCCATGGCAACTTCTCCCAGCGAAGCCGCCGCGCGGGCATCCTGCCCAGGTCAGCTCGCGGCCGGTTTCATCGGCTGCGTGAGCGTGGGGAGATGGAGATGTGGGTAATGGTCAGCACGAAATGTGGGGGAGGAGCGCTGAAGGGCGCGAAGGTCTTTGACTCCTCCCCCAGACGCTCGGCGTGTGGGGGAGGTGTCATCGCGCAGCGATGACGGAGGGGGCGAGCAGAAAGCCGAGACCGATGCGGAAGCACCCCCTCCGTCGGCTGCGCCGACACCTCCCCCACGAAACGTGGGGGAGGAGCGCTGAAGGGCGCGAGGGTCTTTGACTCCTCCCCCACGAAGCTTGGGGGAGGATCAAGTCGTTGCGCCTGCAACAGAGAAACAAAAAGGCCGCGCGAGCATGGGCTCGCGCGGCCTGTTTCATCCACCCGGGAGAAGGATTCAGAACGAAGGGTCTTCCCCTGACTCCTGACTCCTGAATCCTGACTCCTTGAGATCACTCCTTCACTTCAAACTCCGCGTCGATCACGTCGTCCTTCTTCTTTTCGCCGGCGGGCGCCGCGCCTTCGGCAGCTGCGCCCGCGGCGCCGGCAGCGCCGGCGGTCTTCGATGCCTCGTACACGGCCTTGCCGAGTTCCATCGACGCGTCGTTCAGGTTCTTCATCGCCGTCTCGATCGACTGCTTGTTGTCGCTCTTGACGGCATCCTCGAGCGCCGCGATCGACGACTCGACCTTGCCACGGCCTTCGGCGCTGATCTTGTCGCCGTGCTCGCTGAGAGCCTTCTTCGTTTGATAGACAAGCGAATCGGCCTGGTTCTTGAGGTCGATGAGCTCGCGCTTGAGCTTGTCGGCCGCGGAGTTCGCCTCGGCCTCGCGCTTCATGCGCTCGATCTCGTCCTTCGAGAGGCCGGAGGAGCCGGTGATCTTGATCTCCTGCTTCTTGCCGGTGGCGCGATCGGTGGCTGTCACGCTGAGAATGCCGTTCGCATCGATCGCGAACTCGACTTCGATCTGCGGCATGCCGCGCGGAGCGGGGGGAATGCCGGTGAGGTCGAAGCGGCCGAGGCTGCGGTTGTCGTTCGCGAACTCGCGCTCGCCCTGGAGCACGTGGATCGTCACCGAGGTCTGGCTGTCCGAAGCGGTCGAGAAGACTTCCTTCTTACTCGTCGGAATCGTGGTGTTGCGCTCGATGAGCTTCGTCATCACGCCGCCGAGGGTCTCGACGCCGAGTGAGAGCGGAGTGACGTCGAGAAGGAGCACGTCCTTCACTTCGCCCTGAAGGACGCCGCCCTGGATGGCCGCGCCGACTGCGACGACTTCGTCGGGGTTGATGCTCTTGTCGAGCTCGGTCGTCTTGAAGATCTCCTTGGCGATGTCCTGCACCTTGGGGATGCGGGTCGAACCGCCGACCATGACAACTTCGCCGATGTCGCTCGGCTTGAGCTTGGCGTCCTTGAGGGCTTGTTCGCACGGACCGCGCAGGCGCTGGAAGAGGTCTTCACTCATGCGCTCGAACTGCGAGCGGGTGATCGTCACCTGGAGGTGCTTCGGACCGTTCTGGTCCGCCGTGATGAACGGCAGGTTGACGGTCGTCTCCATGCTCGTCGAGAGTTCGATCTTCGCGCGCTCGGCGGCTTCCTTGAGTCGCTGAAGGGCCATCGCGTCCTTGCGGATGTCGATGCCTTCCTTCTTGCGGAACTCTTCCGCGAGGTGCTCGATGAGCCGCTGGTCGAAGTCGTCGCCGCCGAGGTGGCCGTCGCCGTTCGACGCGAGCACTTCGAAGACGCCGTCGCCGACGTCGAGGATCGAGACGTCGAAGGTGCCGCCGCCGAGATCGAACACGGCGATGCGGGCGTTCTTCTTCTTCTCGAGGCCGTAGGCGAGGGCCGCGGCGGTGGGCTCGTTGATGATGCGCTCGACCTTGAGGCCGGCGATCTCGCCGGCGTCCTTCGTCGCCTGGCGCTGCGAGTCGTTGAAGTAGGCGGGCACGGTGATGACCGCGCGCTCGACCTTCTCGCCGAGGTAGTCCTCGGCGACCTTCTTGAGTTCCTGAAGGATCATCGCGCTGATTTCGGGCGGCGTGTACGACTTGCCGCGCACGGTGACCTTCACGAGTTCATCGGGGCCGCCGGTGACTTCGTAGGGGACGAGCTTCTCTTCATGCTGCACTTCGTTGTGGCGTCGGCCCATGAAGCGCTTGATGGAGAAGACCGTGTTCTTGGGATTCGTGACTTGCTGGTGCTTGGCGGGCTGGCCGACGAGCCGCTCGCCCTTGTCGGTGAAGCCGACGACGGACGGCGTGATGCGGCTGCCCGAGGAATTGATGAGAACCTTCGGCTGACCGCCTTCCATCACGGCGACGACGGAGTTCGTCGTGCCGAGGTCGATGCCGATGATTTTGCTGGAGTTTGAAGCCATAGGGGTATGAGAGCCTTTCTGTGCCTGCCGCAGTTTTGGGGGGACGCGGGGAGATCCTGGGACGCCGGGGCGTCGAGAGTGTCGACGGCGGCGATCGATCGCTGGCGAAACGCAAGGACCGTTCCGGCAACCGAGGTCGCCGAGGCCCGCCCTCCGTTCGAGCGTTCTACACCGTCGTGCCCCCGTTGCGAGGAGGACGCGGCCGCTTGGCAAGATTGATGCCAACCGCGCCCGACGAGGCCAACGGGCATGTGCCCGTATGTGCCGCGTGATCCCCGTTCTCTACGCGCCGAGCGCGGGAACCGAGCCCTCCATGCGATCACTCGATGGCCCGCGATGCGGACAGGTCGCGGCAGGTCTCGTGCGATTGCTGCCGTTCTGGCACATCGCGAGCTGGAGCGACGCACTGCGCGAGGTCGCAGAACGACGAGCCGTGAAACCCGTACAGTCGCGGCGAGCCGCCGACCGATCTCGGTCCGACGGATGCCGACCGATCTCGGTCTGGCTGCCGACTCAGAGCCCGTCCCGCTGATGCCGTCTGACACCCGCGCCACTCCATCGTCGCTCGCCGCCCTCGCGGCCGAGGCCACCGACCTCCTCGCCGCCGCGACCCGGCACGCGGCGGCGTTCGCGGAGAGGCTGCGGCCGGAAGGGGCGTCGTCGAAGGCGGACGCGAGCCCCGTGACTGCCGCCGACCTGGCGCTGCAAGCCTGGCTCGTGATGGGGCTTCGGGAGCGCGGGCTTCTCGACGGCGCCGACTGCGAAGTCGTCGGCGAAGAGTCGACGGCCATCTTCGCCTCGGACGGCGGATCGGCGCTCCGAACGATGGTGCATGGGCTCGTGCGCGAGGCCCGCGGGGCATCGACCGCGACGCTCTCCGCCGCCGCGATCGACGACGCCATCGACGCCGGCTACGGCGCCGGGACGGCTGCGCGGCAGTGGATCATCGATCCGATCGACGGCACCCGCGGCTACCTTCGCGGGCAGCAGTACTGCGTGTGTCTCGCGTACGTCGAAAGAGGCCAGGTTCTCTACGGCGGCGCGGGTTGCCCGCGCATCGGCCGCGGCCTCATCGCGCGGGCGTGGAAGGGCGGCGGCGCCTGGGGCGACGACGGCCTCGCGGTCACGCGATCGCCGCGAGCATTGCTCGCGCGCCGCACCCCCGGCTCCACCTTCGTCGCGAGCGAATCAAGCGAAGCGAACGATCGGGCGCGGAAGCGCCTACGTCGCCTCGCGGCCGCGATGGTCTCGGCGACCGCCGACTTCTCGACCGTCTCGATGGAGAGTCAATGCAAGTTCGTCCTCGTCGCGACTGGCGACGCCGACCTGGCGGTGCGCTTCCCGCCGCGCGATCCGGCGCGCTCGAAGGACATGGTGTGGGACTACGCCGGCGCGGTCGTCATGGCCGAAGAGGCCGGCGCCCGCATGACCGATTGCGAAGGTCGGGCGCTCGTCTTCGGGCAGGGGCGACACATCGTGGGGAATCGCGGCGTCCTCTGCGCGGCGCCGTGGATCCACGCCGACGCCGTGACGCACATGCCGCCGGCCGAGCCAGTGACTGACGAAGGCGACGTTCGTGCGTAGGCGCGATCGGCTGCTTCGAGTCGTCGGAGCGACCGTCTCGACGGCGATCGTCACGATCGCGCTTGCGGCGCTCGGCGCATGGCTCGTCGGGTCCATCGCGACCGATCGTTGGCGATGGTCGCAGTTTCTCTGGTGGTTTCCCTGGTTCGGCTACGCCTTCGTCGCACTGCCGGCGGGAGTCATCGCGTGGCAATCTCGCACGGTGTGGCGACGCCGACTCGCCCGGCTCGCGTGCGTGGGGATCGTGGTCGTCGTCGCGATCGGACTTTGGCGCGACGTCGGCCTCCCGCGTCGCGCGCCCGTGGCGCCGACCCTCTCGATCGTGCAATGGAACGCGAGTTGGGTGAACGCGAAGAATGGCGCCCGACCCGCGCAGGAACTCCACGATCTCGACGCCGACGTCCTCCTCATCAGTAACCCGTTTCGGCTCTTCACGAAGGACCGCACCGAGGCGTGGCGCGCCGCGGGCTACGACGTCCGCCAGTTCGGCACGTTCGCGGTCGTGAGTCGCGTGCCGATCCTCGATGCGCGCACGCTCTTCGCGAACGATCGCATCGCGGCGCTCGAGTGCACGATCGACGCGACGGCGTCGCTCGGACAGGCCGTGACGGTGCTCCTCCTCGACCTTCCCTCGAACCCGCGCGTGGCACGCATGCGCGTGATCGAGGAGTGTCTCGCGGCGCTCGCCGATGCGCGGGCCGCTCCCGCCGACATCGTGGCCGGGGACTTGAACATCACGCGCGGCAGCCATTCGCTCACCGTGCTCGCGCCTGATCGCCGCGACGCATGGGCCGATGGCGGCGTCGGCTGGGGGGCGAGTTGGCCGCGGCCCATTCCGTTCCTGCAGCTCGATCACGTCCTCATCGCGCCGTGGCTCGAAGCGCACGAGACTCGCTTCATCGATCTCGACGCCGAGTCGCATCTCGCGCAGCGCGTCACGCTCGGCGCGAAGGCACCCTGAGCGCGTCGGGGCGCGCGGTCAGTTCGTCGTGTCGGCGACGTTCTTCCACAACGTGTTGTAGAAGTCGAACGACGGAAGCGGGTCGCCGTCGGTCGGAAGCGACTTGCGCAGCTTCTCGTCGACGTCCGAGTGGAAAAGAACCGCCAAGTCGCCGAACAGCACGTTCAGCCCTTGGCGGTGATTGAAATCCGATTGGGTCCGCAGGCCGTCGGTGACGAGGACGAAGTCGTGGTCGTTCGTCATGCGGTAGCGAGCGCCGGTATTCATGTCGACGTCGCCGCGGAAGTGGTAGTTCGCGTAGGCCCGCTCGTTGCCGGCGGGGAGATTCAGCGCGGCTTCGTAGCGCTCGAACGAGTGCTCGCCGGTGTGGCTCGCGCAGAAGAGGCAGGTCGGGGCATCGAGATAGCGGCCGGCCCGCGGAAGGAGTCGGCCGATGCCTTCGAAGTTCGCGCTCTCGCCGCCGGTCGTCACGGCCATCAGCTCGGAGGGCTGCTTGACCTCGAACTTCGAGAAGACGCTCGAGGGCAGGTACTCGTTGTTGTCGTCGGCGTACGACGTCATCGCCAAGCCGATGTGGCGAAGGTTGTTTCCGCAGGTCAATCGATTCGCGGTCTCGCGCACCGATCGAAGTCCCGGCATGAGCAACGACGTCAAGATCACGACGATCGCGAGGACGACCATCAGTTCGACGAGCGTGAACGCCTTCGCGACGTGAGAAGACCGACAGCCCGTTGCGGCATTCGCAACGTCGCGCTGTCTTCGCGTGGGACGGAAGGGAGGTCGTCGCACGTCACCCTCACAAGTGTCGAACGGGGGGTCGTGTAAACGAATCGCAATGATTCGTCGTAGGGAATTGCCAAAGCAACGCGCTCGGCAAAGCCCGATCGGTTGCGCCACACCTCTCTCGACACTCGCGTCACTGCGTTCGCGAGGTCACACTCGATGCAACTCAACCAATCACGACCACTCGGTCACAAGCCCGCGTGCGGAAGCCACCCACGTGTTGGTCGGGGCGCACTCGACGTTGCGAAGTGCCTGACCCTCACTGGCGAATCCCACACCGAGCCCCACATCGAACCGAAGTGTAACTCCAAATCGGCGGAAATACCTCCTGAACTTCTATTCTCCCGTATTGGCCGCCACACCGCACCGAGGTATAGTCGAGCCGGAGGTGGTGGCGGCGCTCGTTCAGAAGGGCCGTTACCAGTAGGGGAATCCGGGTAATGCTCGACGAGGACTGGAACTTCATGCAGCGCGTGGCTGCTGGCGACGATGCCGCAGTCGGTGAGCTGTACGACCGTTTTGGTCCGCTCGTCTACAAGGCAGCCCGACAGGTTCTCCCCAGCCGAGCCGAAGCAGAGGACGCCGTCCAAGAGGTGTTCGTCCGTCTCTGGCGGACCGCCGACCGCTATGACCCCCGTCGCGCGAAGCTCGTGACCTGGGTCATGCTGATCACCCGGCGCCACCTGATCGATAAACTCCGCCGCCGCGGTGTTCGAATCGACGCTGGCACCCTCGACGTCGAGCCTGCCGTCAACGGCACCGACCCCAATCGACAGGGGGGCGACGCACGCCACGATCGCCGCCTGTCGGAAGAACAACGAGCCTGGCTCCGGGACGTCCTTCGCGACCTTCCCGAATTGCAGCGGTCCGTGATCGAACGGACGTATCTGCAAGGGTTTACCCTCCGCGAGGTCAGCGAACAGCTGAATTCGCCGCTCGGGACCGTCAAGAGCGCCCTGAGTCGCGGACTCCTCCGACTTCGAGACCGGGCCTCAGACGAGCGTGCCCTGGGCTAACTGGCGGTCGCGCCCTGCCCATGATTTCGCCCAGCGCGGCGACGCTGTGCCATTGCGGCCCTCGAAGAAGGGGCCGGAGCCGCGGTCTGACCGGGCCGGGCGCGATCGGATCGTCACCGCAGGCCGGGCTCCACAATGGGGTAATTCTTCTACCAAGGTGGTCGATGGAAACGCTTCGCTGCAACCGTCTGGCCCACCTTGCGTAGAGAGCGACGTCGGTGTTTCGGCACCGACACTCGGAAGCGACGCCGCGTGCGTTCGTCCCGCGTCCGCGACGTACCCCTGCTCAGCGACTGGCCTTACCGCTCGTCTTGAGTCTTTGGGACCAAGCCGCGCCCCGCCGGTGGTTGGGAACGACCCGGCGGCGGCGCAGCCTGACGTGCGGATACGGTCGGTTCGCCGTGTGCGGATCGACGGGCGTTCCACTGCGGAATGTCGTCGCCGAGGTGCGGAGTATGGGCGGAGTTTGGTTTCGCGACACGCATAGGGACCGCGCTCGATGACTCGATGTTGCGGGGCGTCCATCGCGAAGACAGGCACGATTGGTCGATTGGGAGTAGATAGGTGGTCGCGTTGACGTCTGCACACGCCGAGGGAAAAGGCGCAGACTGAGCGGCTGCCGAGGTTGGCGAAGCCCCCACGGAGTGCGGGGGCGAGAGTTGCCGGGGGTACGGTCGGGTTGCAGTGGGCGTCGTCGTGACGCCCGGCCCGATGGAGATGGGCGGCAATGGAAGCCGCCCCCGCATGCATCGGAGTGGGGTCTGGTGCATGGACGGCCCTTGGCGCGACGGAGGAACAATGACGAGTCCGAACCCCATGTCACGAGAAGAGCTGCTGGAGTGGGCTCCTCTTGATGCATTTGGCCTCCTCGACGAGTACGAGGCCTCTTTGTTTGAGCGGTCTTTCCACCATGCGGCCGCGTCGGTCCAGGCGGAGATCCGCAAGCTTCAGGCTGACTTGGCCGAGGACGCCTCGCTCCTTTCGAGCGAGGAGCCTCGTTCACTGTTGCGACAGAAGGTCATGGTCGCGGTTCAGGAAGAGATCGAAGCGGCGACGGAGTACACGCAGCCGCTTGCCCAGATCGGCCTGAACCAGTCGACCCTCACTCCGACTGCGATCTCGCAGCCGGCTGCGGCTCTCGCCGGATCGGCGACGGGCAGCGGTTCGATCCGTTCGATGCTGATGGCTGCGGGCGCCTTGGATGGCGTCGGCGCCTCGGGCAGTCAAGACGACGCGATGCGCGAACTCGTCGCCGAGATCCGCGCTCGCGCCGCCGCTGGCGTGAAGGATCGGGCGACGCCGTACTGGCGCGCCGCGTCGTTCTTCCTTGCGGCGAGCTTGGTCGTGTCGCTCTACTTCCTCGCGAGCACGGTGAAGACCGCCGAGATGATCGCGACCGCCGTTCAGAAGGAAGTCATCAACGATCAGGTCCGGGCGCTGGTGCCGGACCTCTCCGACTTCGCCTATCGCGACTCGCAGATCCGCGGCCTCGCGACGATGGACAGCTCCATCAACGCGGCGGCAGTGATCATCGTCGACGCGAAGAACAATCGCGCCTGCCTCCTCGGCTTCGGCTTAAGCGAGTGCAAGGGTCCGTTCACGCTTCGCGCCGTCGACGATCAGGGCAACGCTCGCGTGATCCTCAACAACATTCAGGCGTCGGACCCGGTCTCGGGCCACGTCGCCGAAGCGTTGCCGGCCGACGTGAACATGCTCGCCTGCAAGATCGAACTGCTCGACGGTGACGGCAAGGTCGTCCTCCGCACCGCCTGACGCACGGCTCCAACTGATAGCTCCTCCATCGCCGCTCCGAGCCTCTCGGGGCGGTGATGCGTTTGGGGGCGCGGGTCAACGCGCGAGCTGCAACGACGTCAGGTCGCGCGGCGCGTCCACTCGTCTTCAAGCGGCGTGAGATCCGCCGCGACGCGCTCGCGCTGCGCGGTCAGGTCGCGCGACTTCGCCGCGTTGGCCCAGACTGCCGGATCGGCGAGTTCGGCGTCGATGGCCCGAAGGCGCGACTCGAGCGCTTCGATCCGTCGCTCCAACTCCTCCGTCGCGAGCTTCGCGAACGGGCCCTTCGCGGCCGCGGGTGCGGACTTCGCCGGCGCGGGCTTCGGAACCTCCGCGCGCTTGGGCGCGGCCTTCGCGGGCTCGGGCTTCGTCTCGTGCACGCGTTCGACCGACTGCGGCGGGAACTTCTCGATGTACTCGCGATAGTGGCCGTCGAAGATCCGCGCGCTGCCGTTGCCGTCGAGGATGACGAGCCGATCGCACACGCTCTCGAGGAGCGCGCGATCGTGCGAGATGAGGATGAGCGCGCCGCCAGCGCCGCCGGCGTCGGCTTCGGCGCCGTAATCGAGAAGCGCCTGCTCCAAACGCTCCGCGCTCGGCAGATCGAGGTGGTTCGTCGGTTCGTCGAGGACCAAGAGATTCTTCGCGCTCGCGACGAGCGCCGCCAAGACGCACCGCGCGCGTTCGCCGCCCGAGAGCACCGCGAGCTTCTTGTCCTGCTCCGGTCCGCTGAAGAGGAAGGCGCCGGCCAAGTCGCGAGCCTGCTGCTCGCTGGCCTTCGTGCCCGGCTCGAGCGACACGATCTCGGAGCGAAGGTACTCCCACACCGTGAGCGAGAGATCGAGGTGGTCCTGCGTCTGGCGGAACCAACCGACCTCGAGGCGGGGGCTCCGCTTCACGAGGCCCGCGTCGGTCTCGAGGTCGCCGAGAAGCGCGCGGACGAGCGTCGTCTTGCCGGCGCCGTTCTTTCCGATGATGCCGATGCGGTCGCCCGGCTTCACCGAGAGCGTGAGGTCGCGGAAGAGCGTGCGCTCGCCGTACCGCTTCGTGAGATGTTCCGCCTCGACCACGATGTCGCCGACGCGCGGCGGCGTCGGCAGGTCGAGGTGCATCACGTCGAGCTCCATCGGGCGGTCGACGAGCTCCTCTTCCTTGAAGCGCTCGAGCCGCGTCTGCCGGCCGCGCGCCTGCTTCGCCCGCTGGCCCGCCTTGTAGCGGCGGATGTACGCCTCCTCGGCGCGGATCTTGTCGAGCTGCTTCTCGTAGACGCGCGCTTCGCTCATCTGCCGCTCGCGGCGGAGCGAGACGAACGCCTCGTAGTTGCCGGGGTACTCGCGCACGACGCCGCGATCGATCTCGACGATCCGCGTGACGACACGGTCGAGAAGCCAGCGGTCGTGGCTGACGATGACGACCGCGCCCTCGAACTCCTCGGCGAGGAACTCTTCGAGCCAGCGCCGGCCTTCGATGTCGAGGTGGTTCGTCGGCTCGTCGAGGAGGAGGAGGTCGGGTTCCTCGAGGAGGAGTTTCGCGAGCCCGAGCCGTGCCTTCTGTCCGCCCGAGAGCGACGACACCGACGTCTCGAACTGCGCGTCGGGGAATCCGAGGCCGTGGAGCGTCGCCTCGACGCGGTGGTCGATCGCGTAGCCGCCGGCGCGGTCGATGCGCGCCTCGAGCGCCGACTGGCGATCGAACAGGCGTTCGAGTTCGGCACCTTCCGCCGTCGCCATCCTGTCGAAGAGTTCGTCGAGCTCCTTGCGCGCCTGGTCAAGGTGCGCGAACGCGGTCGCGGCCTCGCTGAAGACGGTGCGCGTCGGATCGAGCCGCGGGTGCTGCGAGAGGTAGCCGACGCGCACCGACCGGGCCATGGCGACGTCGCCGCCGTCCGGGTCGAGTTCGCGGGCGAGCACCTTCATGAGCGTGCTCTTGCCGCAGCCGTTCCGTCCGACGAGGCCGATGCGCTCGTTGTCCGCGATCGAGAGCGAGGTGCCGTCGAGAATCGGCTTCCCGCCGTAACTGTGCTTCAAGTTCGTCACTGCCGCGACCGTCATGGCCGCGATGGTACGCGCTTCCGGGGTTCACTCGGTGACGGGCGGCTTCTCGTCGCGCCAGAGGTCGGCGACCGCACGGCGGAACTTCGTCGGCAGGAACACGCGGGCGAGCGCGTGCGTGACCGGCCGCGCGAGGATGAACGCGACGATGCGGATCGCCACCATGAGGCCCGCGGCGACGACGAGATAGGGGAACCCGTACTCGCGGTAGGCGAGGTCGCGATAGGCCGTGCCGACTGCGGCACCCATCGCGGCGCGGGAGTTCGAGTCCACCCACCAGACGAAGAGGACGATCGCCAACGAGAGTGCCGCCGGCACGAAGAGCCAAAGCCACGCCCAACGCAGCGGGCGGTGGAGAAGGAGGACGCTCCAAAGGACGCCGCTCAGGATCGCGACGACGTACGCGGGAATCGACTCGAAGAAAAAGCGGCGCGTCGCGAATTCGCGCAGGTCGGCGCGCGATCCCACCTGCTGCAGGATCTCGGCGTTGCCGACGAGTTCGGGCGGCGCCCACCAACCCTGCGACTGTTGTTGCTGCTGCGTCGAGGTCGCGCTTAGGGTGAGTTTCGACGCCTCTTGGCGGAGCACTTCCTCGTACGGATAGACGGCGCTCCAGCTCGCCTCGTAGGTGGCGGCGCTCGACGCCGCGACATCGGCGGCGAGACACGCGAACGCGAGCAGCATCAGGATCGTGGCCAAGAACGAGCCGAAGCGCCGGATCCAGCGGCCGCCCACGGGATACTCCGTTACGGCCGCGTTGGTGCCGCATTCAGGACAGCGCACGAACGGGATGTCGAGGCGCCGGTCCCGATAGACGATCTGTCCCGCCAGCTGGTGCAGGCAGACGCGACATAGGCGGTCCGACTCGAGCTGGCCGAGGCGCTGCGGCTCATCGCCGGTCGAGGGAACGGTGGGTGCTGATGGCGACGGCGCTCGCGACATCGGATCTCACGATACCGGTAGGATCGCCGCCATGGGCCAGAGTCCCACGAACTCCGACCGCTCGCGCTGGAACGCGCGGCGACTCCTCCGGCTCGCGGTCTTTCCGATTCTCATCGTCGGAGTTGCCGCATTCTTTCAATGGCGCGGCAATCAATCCGCGCACACCGACGCCCCGACGTCGGCCATCGAGGCGATCGTCGTCGGGGCCGCGAATGGGGCTTGGGGCGACACCGATCCGCTCGTCCGCTCGAATCTCGCTCCGCATCTGCCGACGCTGCCGCCGAAGGACGGCTCGATCGCGCTCCGCATCGAGCTCGCGGACGCGTCGGTCCGAGCCGCCACCGGCGCCACGCATCTCGTGACCGTGCTCGAATCGGGCGCGCCGAGGCTGATCGTCCGTTGCCGCTACGATCCCGACCCGCTCCGGCGGGCGATCGTCGGATACGAGGTCTTGCAGTGATCACGAGCAGGGGATGCAGGGGAGAAGCGTCGCGATGGACGTGTGGCTGAATGGCGCGTGGGTTTCGCGGGCCGACGCGAAGGTCTCGGCCTTCGACGCCGGGCTGCAACACGGAGTCGGACTCTTCGAGACGATGCTCGCCCGCAACGGCCGCGTCTTTCGGGCGCGTGACCACATCGAGCGCCTCGCGACGTCGGCGCGGGAGCTGCGGCTGACCGAGGCGATTCGCGTCGAGCCGCTCATCCAGGCGGTGCAGGCGACGATCGAGCGAAGCGGCCTGCGCGAGGCGCGGGTGCGCCTCACGATCACCGGCGGCGACCTGAATCTGCTGCAGGCGCGCGGCGAGCGGCCGTCGCACGATCCGACGATCCTGATCGTCGCGCAGCCGCCGACCGCCTATCCCGACGCGCTCTTCACGAACGGCGTCCGTGTCGGCGTTGCGGCCGACCGCGCGAACCCCTTCGACCGGACAAGCGGACACAAGACGCTCTGGTATTGGCCGCGTCTCGCGACACTTCAGGAGGCTGGCTCGCGGGGACTGAGCGAGGTGCTCATCTTCGCGCTCGACGGACGGCTCGCGAGCGGCTGCGTCTCCAACGCGTTTCTCGTGAAGGACGGCGTGGTCCGCACGCCGTTCGCCCGCGGCGAAGCCCCCGACGCACCGACGCTCCCGGGCATCACGCGGCAGACGATCATCGAGTGCTGCGACGACCTCGGCCTCGCGGTCGAACGCGGCGGCATCTCCTTCGACGACCTTCGCGGCGCCCAGGAGTGCTTCCTCACGAACTCCTCGTGGGGCGTCCTTCCGGTCGTCGGCATCGAGGGCACGCCAATCGGCGCGGGCACCGTCGGAAACGAAACGACCCGCCTGCGCCAGGCCTGGCGCGAGCGGGTCGAACGTGAAACGACGAGTTGAGACGGCTTAGCCGCGACGACGACGGCGGCCGAGCACGCCTGCAACGCCGAGAAGCGCGATCGCGCCCGGCGCGGGAACGAGCTGTCCGGGCGTCTTGTCCGAGCCGCCATTCTGGAAGCCGCGGAAGCGCACGACGAAGTCATACGGACCCGCGAGGAACGAGCTCGCCGAGATGCTCGACACAAACGTCGAGTTGATGGCGAAGACGAACGTCCCGCTGGCGCCGACGCCCAGGCCTGGGACCGGGCTTCCGCCGCCGAGGAAGTCGCCGTTGAGGCCCGCGCCGCCGCTCCACGTGCCGGGGAAGGGCGGGGCCGACTCGCCGCCTGAGATGTTCAGGAAATCCGAGTCGGACGTCGTGATGAGCGAGCTCGAAAGCAGCGAGTCGGTGGCCGACGCGCGGAACATGAACGCGGTGAGGTATCCGCCGTTCGCCGGAAGCGACGTGTTCGTGATCTGCACGGTCAGCTGACCGCTCGAGCCGCCGAGGTACGTCCAACCGAGCGTGCCGGTGAACGAGCCGAGGTTCTCGGTGGACAGCGCGTTGTTCGACTGAAACGCGACGACATCGGCCATGGCGGCCGACGAGACTGCGGCGAAAGCGATCGCCGCGCATGTAGTGACGTACTTCTTCAAGGGACTCCTCTCGATGTCATTGCGACACGGCCGACGTTCGGCCCGAATCCCTTTTCCCGCCGCGAAGTATGCCACATGCAACGAGGAGATGCGAGGGCAAACTTCGGAATCGAACCCTTACCGGACGACCCGCACGTTCTCCCGGCCGTCACCGCCGTCGGCGTTCGTTCTCGCCGTCATGGAGTCTCGCTTTGCCCCGGACAGGGATCCAAGAACGCCCCGAATCCAGCCGCCGACCGCGAGACCTGCGACGAGACCGAGGCCCGCAATGAGTAGAAGTACCGCCCCGAGGAGGAGGATGGCGAGGACCGGAATCGCGAGGACGATCCCCAACGTTCCGACCACGAGCGCCTTCGCCTTGCCGCCGAGAGGCAGGCGCGACCACCACGTGCGCAGCGGCCGCGACGCCGCCGCGCCTACATCTCGAGCCGAGACTTTGAAGGTGCCGACGCGGATCACGCGGCGAGTATAGGAATTCGGGCGGGCCTCTTTCGTCGTGACGCCGCCGGGAGCCGTCGAGCGCTGTCGTCAGCTTCTCCACGACCGGTGGTGGCGGCGAGGCCCCGCGACCGCCACCGATACGATGCGTCGCGTCCGGAGGACGATCGATGGCAAAGGATGGCCTCAAGAACGGTACGGCGGCGAACGGCAGTGTCGGAATGACGGACGGCGCGACGCCGCCTCCGCGTTTCGCCCACCTTCACCTGCACACCGAGTATTCGCTCCTCGATGGCGGCAACCGCGTCTCCGCGCTTCTCAAGCGCGTGAAGGAACTGGGCATGGACGCCGTCGCCGTGACCGACCACGGCAACCTCTTCGGCGCGATGGAGTTCTTCACCGCCGCGAAGGGCTCGGGCGTCAAGGCGATCCTCGGCATCGAGGCCTACGTCGCCCCCGACCGCGACGGCAAGCCGGGCGACCGCCGAGACCGCACGTACACCGGCACCGCCGACGGCGGCTTCCACCTCGTCCTCCTCGCCGAGAACCTCGCGGGCTGGAAGCACCTGCTGAAGCTCTCGAGCGACTCGTTCATCAACGGCTTCTACTACCGGCCGCGCATGGACAAGTCGACGCTCGGCCAATGGTCGGGCGGCCTCATCGCGATCAACGGCCACCTCGGCAGCTCGATCGCATTCCACCTCACGCAGTTCGTCCGCACGAAGGACGACAAGCACTGGAAGGCCGCGGTCGAAGAGGCGAAGTGGCACGCGAAGACGTTCGGCCCGAACGAGAAGGGCGAGCCGTGCTTCTTCATCGAGCTGCAACGCCATGTGCCGGAGCAGGAGGAGATCAATCCGCATCTCGTGCGCCTCGCACGCGAGCTGAAGCTCCCGCTCGTCTGCGACAACGACTCGCACTTCCTCCGCCGCGAGGACTGGGACATCCACGACACGCTTTGCTGCATCTCGATGGGGAAGACGAAGGACGCCCCCGATCGGCTGAAGTACTGCGAGGAGCTCTACGTGAAGAGCCCGGTCGAGATGGCCGCGCTCTTCTCCGACGTCCCCGAGGCGATCGAAAACGCCGCGAAGATCGCCGACCGCTGCAACGTGGACTTGTCGTCGAAGCAAAACTACGCGCCGGTCGTCAAGGTCGTGCCTCCCGGCGAGCCGCCGCGCTACGACGCGTTGAAGGACGGCGACCTCACCGAGTGGTTCAAGCGCTACTGCGCCCGCTTCGAGCTCTTGCCGTTTGACTCGACGAAGGACACCGACTCGCCCGCCGACCTGAAAGACGGGTGCGACCGCGCGCTGCGCGATCTGTCGGAGGCGGGACTGATCTGGCGCTACGGCCCGCAGGGCATCACGCCCGAGATCCGCGCCCGCGCCGAGCGCGAGCTCAAGATCCTCGCCGACAAGCAAATCTCCGCGTACTTCCTGATCGTCTGGGACTTCGTGAACTGGGCGCGGCAACGCGGAATCCCCGCGAACGCCCGTGGCTCGGGCGTCGGCACGATGGTCGGCTACGTCCTCGGCCTCTCGAACGCGTGCCCCGAGAAGTACGGCCTCCTCTTCGAGCGATTCACCGATCCCGATCGCGCCGAGTACCCCGATATCGATATCGACATCTGTCAGGACGGGCGCGGCTCCGTCATAGACTATGTCCGCAAGAAGTACGGACACGTCGCGCAGATCATCACGTTCGGCCGACTCAAGGCGAAGGCCGCGATCAAGGACGTCGCCCGCGTGATGGGCCTCGCGCCCTCCGACGGACAGCGGCTCGCGAACCTCGTCCCGAACGAACTGCACATCACGATCGACGAGGCGAAGCAGAAGGAAGACGAGCTCAAGCGCCTCTACGACGAAGACGCGACGATCCGCAAGCTTCTCGACCAGGCCGAGGCGCTCGAGGACCACGCGCGCAACCAAGGCGTGCATGCCGCGGGCGTCATCGTGGCGACGCAGCCGCTCGACACCGTCGTGCCGCTCTGCCGCGCCTCCGGCGGCGAGAACGAACTCGTGACGCAGTGGGACGGTCCAACGTGCGAGAAGGTCGGCCTTCTCAAGATGGACTTCCTCGGTCTGCGCACGCTGTCGACGATCGAACTCGCGAAGAAGCTCATTCGCGAGTCGTTGCCCGAGGACGCGATCTGGAAGGCCGTCGGCCGCGAGCGTCCGGCGAAGCCCGACGCGTCGATCGCGCATCCGCTCGACCTCGAGCGCATCCCGCTCGACGACCAGAAGGTGCTCGGCCTCTTCCGACGCGGCGACTGCAGCGGCATCTTTCAGTTTGAATCAGGCGGCATGCGCAAGCTGCTCGTCGACATGCAGCCCGACCGCCTCGAGGACCTCATCGCGGCGAACGCGCTCTATCGCCCCGGTCCGATGGACCTGATCCCCGACTACAACGCGCGCAAGCACGGCAAGCAGCCGGTGCCGCGCGTGCACGAGGTCGTCGACAAGTACACCAAAGAAACGTACGGGATCATGGTCTACCAAGAGCAGGTCATGCAGGTGCTGCATGGCTTGGGCGGCATCCCGCTCCGCGCCGCGTACACCATCATCAAGGCGATCTCGAAGAAGAAGGAAGACGTCATCAACGCCGCGCGCGGCGACTTCGTGAAAGGCGCCGACACGCAGGGCGTCTCGGCCGCGAAGGCGAACGAACTCTTCGACCTCATCCTCAAGTTTGCCGGCTACGGCTTCAACAAGAGCCACTCGACCGGCTACGCGATCATCGCGTACCAGACGGCCTATCTGAAGACGTACTTCCCGAACCAATACATGGCGGCGGTGCTGAGCTTCGAAAGCCAGGCTCGCAAGGTCGAGGAGTGGGCGGTCTATCTTGAGGACTGCAAGAAGACGATCTTCCCCGACTCGATCCCCTCGAAGACGCACGTCGGCGTCGAAGTGAAGCCGCCCGACCTCAACCTCTCGGAGGAGGACTTCAGCGTCGTCTTCCTGAAGGGCGAGCCGCATACGAATTGCCACGGGCACGTGCGCTTCGGCCTGAAAGCCATCAAGGGCGTCGGCGAACAGGCGATCCGCGCGATCGTCGCCGAGCGCAAGAAGTCGGGTCCGTTCAAGAGCCTCTTCGACTTCTGCGAGCGCGTCGACCTCCGCAGCGTGAATAAGAGCGTGATCGAGTCGCTCGTGAAGGCCGGCGCGTTCGACAGCGTGCACTCGGTCGACGATCGCGCGTCGGTCCTGGCGTCGATCGAAAGCGCCGTGAGCGCCGGACAGTCGCTCGCCGCCGATCGCGCCGCGGGCCAGGAGACCTTCTTCGACGCGTTCGCGACGGCGGCGCCGGCCAAGCGCGAAACGACCACGGCCGCGCTCAAGCGCGTGCCAGCGTGGGATCGCATGACGACCCTCTCGAACGAGAAGGAGTCGCTCGGCTTCCACGTTTCAGGTCACCCGCTCGACCAATGGCGCGACGCGATCGTCACGTTCTGCTCGAGCGATTCGGTCGGCATGAACGACGTTCCGCACGATGCGCCGGTCGTGATCGGCGGCCTCGTCTCGCGCATCCGACCGACGGTCACGAAGACCGGCAAGAAGATGTGCATGATGACGCTCACCGATCGGCGCGGCACCGTCGACGGCGTCCTCTTCGCCGACACGTTCGCGAAGTACGGCGAGTTGCTGCAGATGGACCGCTGCATTCTCCTGATCGGTTACGCCGACCGCGGCCGCGCCGAGCCGTGCGTGATCGTCGATCGCGTCGTTCCGATCGACGCGGCCGCGCAGCACCTCGGCAAGCGACTCGACCTCATCATCGACGGCATGCGCGCCGACGACGCCGAGCCCGTCGAGCCGACGCTGAAGATGCTCGCGGGCACGATTCGCCAGGCATCGAGCTCCGTCGCGAGCCTGCAGGGCCGCCCGGTGCCGGTGAGCATCCACGTCGACCTCGCGGACAAGCGCGTCACGCTCGTCGCCGATCGCCTCACGGTGGTCCCCGACGCGCAGTTGTTAGCTCGCCTGCGCCATTACCTCGGCGCGGCAAACGTGCGCGTGCGCGGCGGCTACTTGCCGCCGAAGCGCCCGAGCCGCAACGACTGGAAGGCGCGCCGTGCGGAAGAGGCGATTGCGGGATAAGGAGTAGCAAACCAAAGACAGGGAGTCAGGATTCAGGAGCGAGGAGTCAGTGGATAAGACGTCGAGGAGTCGGGCCGAGTGTCTTCCTCACCGACTCCTGACTCCTGACTCCTGAC
Source organism: Phycisphaerae bacterium (assembly GCA_016795035.1). Lineage (GTDB taxonomy): Bacteria > Planctomycetota > Phycisphaerae > Phycisphaerales > SM1A02 > JAEUIT01. The sequence continues at coordinate 19,606 of JAEUIT010000019.1, forward strand.
TCCTTTCTTCACGGGCACAACCGCTGCACCACAAACGTCCCGTCGTCTTGCCGCGTATAGCGAATCCGGTCGTGCAGACGGAACTTGTCGCCCTGCCAAAATTCGATCGCGTCGAGCGCGACCCGATAGCCGCCCCAGTGCGGCGGGCGGGGGATCGGCGCGCCGGCGAAGCGGGCTTCGATATGTTGGACCGCCGCCTCGAGCGCCTCGCGTGATTTCACGGGCATCGACTGTTCGCTGGCCCACGCATTGACCTGGCTCGGACGCGGACGCGAACGGAAGTAGGCGTCGCTCTCCTCATCGCTCGTGTGCGTCACAGCGCCGTCGACGCGCACCTGTCGGTCGAGCGCGTCCCAATGAAAGAGAATGGCGGCGCGGTGGTGCGTCTCGAGGCCGAGACCCTTGCGGCTGCGTCGATTCGTGAAGAAGACAAGTCCGCGATCGTCGAAACTCTTGAGGAGCACCGTTCGCGCGCTCGGCCGTCCGTCGGCGTCGACGGTGGCGAGGTACATCGCGTTCGTGTTGGGCAGCGGGAGGAGCTCCGCCTCGTCGAACCATGCCTTGAAGACGGGCACCGGATCGGCAGGGGGATGATCGAAGTCGAGTCGGTAGGTCATTGGGCGTTGGTTCATCAGCGACGCGTGTCGCGGCGGCTCCGACGCGGGGCACGCGTGCCGGTCCGCGGCGGAGGCGTGACGATACTGATCTCGGCGAGCAAGCGGGCGAAGTCGATCTGGTCGAGCGGATCGTCGAGGTCGTTTCCCGCGGCGGCGCGCGCCGAGGCGTCCGCGAGTGCGGGAAGAGGCGCCTTGGTTGAGGGCAATTTCGGCGACGGACGTTCCGCCTTCGGCGCGGGCGTCGGCGCGATCGTGAGCACCGTCTCGTCGAGGCCGAAGATCGCGAGCCACTTCTTGGTTTCGCGCGGCGTCAACGCATCGGGCTTCTGCGGCCGTGGCTTCGACCGCCGCAGCGACACGTGGTCGTCGACGAGCGCCTGCAGAAACGCCTCGCTCGACATCGTGCTCGCGCCGCGCCGCTTCACTGCCCGCTCGATCGCGCGGTCGTTCGTGACGACCGTCATCGTGCGCGGCGAACTCGTGCGCTCGACGAGCCCCTTGATCCAGTCGTCGGCGCTGTGCCCCGCGCCCGAATACGAGAGCGCGATCCGCTCGCGCCGGCGCGACGGTCCCGGCGGTCGGCGACCGTCGCACACGAGCCACACTTCGTCACGGGCGTAGCGGCTGCGCTCGATGAGGTCCGCGAGCCCTTCGACGTCAATCCCAGCCATCTCGGGCGGCAGCACCCCCGTGACATGCAGGATGTTGAAGGCGTCGAGAAGAAGCGGCATGGGAGGGGCGAGCGTAGCTTCTCTACTCGTCTGCGGCGCTCGGAGTCGGCGCGTGCGATCGCGTCTCTGACGCCACGAGGGACTGCCGCCATTCCTTGGCGGCGGCAATCTTCGTGATGGTGATCTCGAGGCCCCGGGAGCGCACGAAGTCGGCGATCTCATCGAGGTCGACTCGGAAGAACTCCTTCCGATCGTTGGCACGATTCACCCGTCGTTCCCAGAAATGATCGTGCAAGGCATACTCGAGCGCCGGCGCGTCCGTGCTGTAGACCATCGCGTGGACGTCGAACGGAAATGGCACCGACGCGTCGCCGAGCTCGTCGATTCGTTCGTTCGGATCGAGACGCCGCGTCATGCCTATCTTGAACACGTCATCCCCGAACGAGCCGACGTTCGAGATGATGTAGACGTGACCGACGCGCGTGAGCTGCGCCTGCGCGATCGCTCGTTCCTTCGCCTCATGTGCCGTCGCGAGGCGCGACTCTAGCTCACGGATCCGAACTTCGAGTGCGATGCGCTCGACCGTGGTCGCGGAGGCGACCTCCTCGCGTGCCCGCGCAAGCGCACGAGCGGCATGATGCTCCTCTTCCTCCGCGTCTCGGCGCGCTCGCTCGAGTTCGCGCTGCACGCGTTCCTCTTCACGCATCTGCGCCCTGATCCGACGTTGCTCCTCGCGCTCTGCCTCCTTCTTCTCCGCTTCCTCGAAGGTCAGCCGAAGCTCCTCACGCTTGAGCTTCAGATAGGGATGCGTGATCTGAAAGGAGAGGACGGTTCCGAGCTTGTTGATGGCGTTGAACGCGCTCTCAAGTCGCTCGAGCATGATTCGATAGTTGGTCCAGCTCACCTTGGCGATGACGGCATCCGCCTCGCCGTTGAATGCGCGAAGCAGGAGTTTGCGATATTGCTTCGCAAGACGCTCGCCTTCTCGGGTATCGCCGCCGACGGAGAGACCTTCACCCCCAATGACGGCAATTCCCTCCTGGACCATGGCCTTTTGCTTCGCGTAGAGATCCGTCAGCGCTCGTTTATAGGCCTCGCTTGAGTCGAACTCGAAATGCGGCTTGTAGACGCCGTGTTCGACCGCATCGAGGTCCTCTTCGAGTGACGCGAGCGTTCGGCGCGCCGCGGTCGCGGCGACTTCGTAACGGACCGTCTCGGCTTCGAGCGCGCGTCGTTGCTCCGCTGCGGCCGCATCGATCGCGCGACGTTCCGCGTCGTACCTGACGCGCAGGTTCTGGAGCTGATCGAGAGCGCGCTGGCGATCGGCATCCGCCGCGGAAGCCGCCTGCTTGCATCGCACAACTTCGGCGAGCGCGTCGTTCACCGGAGCGAAGTGCGTTTCGACGGCGCGCCGGCGTGAGCGCTCGCTTTGCCAAAGCGCGAGGAAACACACCGCCGCGAGCGCCGCAACGCCTGCCCCGAGACTCAGCCAGAACATCCCGAAATGGTACTGGTCGGGGCCGCTCGTCCGCGTGCGTCGTCCTGCAACGTGGAGTGGCAGACGCCCAGCAATGGGACGAGGGGAGGCCGCCACGCGATGTGCTTCCGGCGGCTCGATTCGGCGCGTAGGACCACGTTGCGTGGCGAGGCTCTCCGCGATGCGATGAGCCGTCGCATCGGACGCGCCAGGAAAGCCGGTCGTCGCGACCGGCGCGGCATCAGGCGACGTCGCGGGGGAGGCGGGCGATGGAAGGTCCGGCGGGCTTGAGCCACCGGAGGCCGCGCGACGCACCGGCGCGACTTCGGTCGGGTGCGATGCCTTCGTGGGCGTTGGTCGCAGGGTGTTGGTGGGGGAGCACCACGCCGCGGGTGTCGCGCAGGGGTCTGTCCAGTGCGCGCCCGCGCTCCGATGCCAGCCATCGTTATCCGCGCAGCGGTCTGTCCAGTGCGCCCCGCCTGTCCAGTGCGCTCCCAGTACGCCCCCGCGTACCAATGCCAGCCATCGTTATCCGGACGGTGCGCGCGGTTCGGGGTCCGGCTGCGCACTGGTCTGTCCAGTTGCCGCGAGAACCGGCGCAGTGGTCTGGCCAGGGTGCGACGTCGGCGACTGGCGGCGTTCCGCGCACTGGTCTGTCCAGTGCGCCCGCGGTCCGCGCCCCGCATCACGCCGCCCAAACCGACGCGCCGCCGACGCACCAACATGCCACACACCATTATCGGGACCTCGCGGCGGATCACGGCGCGCGTCTACCACAGCCGCACCTCCCAGCCACCCGCAACCCGTTCGCACCAGCCCGCTCGATCCATCCCGCGCACGCGTCCACCAAGGCATCGGCTGAGATGCCCGGCCCCGCGCGGGTCGCCCGAATCCCGCCTCCTCCCCACCCGCCTTTCTCCTTGCGAATCTCGGCGAAATCGGGTCTACTGTGCGGCTCGCTTTCGGGCGAGCGACCCGCAGGAATCCCATCGGGCAGCGTTGCTCCATCGTCTTGTGACCGGCCACGGAGGCCGAGTCGGCGACGGGCACTGTCTGGGGTTGGGTCGCTGGAAGGTGCCTCGGACTATGGCGATTCGAATCAAGGCTCGCGCCGGTGAGAGCGTGGAACAGACGCTCCGTCGCTTCAAGAAGCTCTGCGAAAAGGAAGGCTTGACCAAGGACGTCAAGCGCAAGCAGTACTACGAGAAGCCCTCGGAACGTCGTCGCCGCTCGACCCGCAAGGGTCCGCCGCGCGGCATGCGCACCGGTGAAGGTCGTTCGTCCGGCGGCGCGGGTGGCCCGCGTTCGGCTGGCGGCGGTCGCTCCGGTGGCGGTCGACCGAGCGGTGGCCGCTCTGGCGGCGGCCGCGGTCCGTCGCGCGACTAACGCTCCGCGTTGCGATGCGCTTTGCGCGCCCTCGCCCGCCTCGCGCGGACTGGGCGCTTCCATGCGTCGGTCGCGACTCCACGTTTCACACGCAGCACTGCTCACGCGCCTCGCGCACTCCGCGAGGCGCTTCCGTCTCACGACCGCTCCACCCCGCCGATGACGCGCACGTATTCCAACGCCGATCCCGAGGCCGTGCGCGCCTTCGCCATCGAAGCCGCACGCACGGTCTCTGAATCGAAGTGCACCGACGTCGTCCTGCTCGACGTCCGCGGGCACAGCCAAGTCTGCGACTACGTGATCGTCGGGAGCGGCACGAGCCAGCGGCAGATGCGCTCCGTCGCGCAAGAGGTCGAAGACCTCGGCAAAGCGCGGGGCACGCCGCCCTATCGCTCGAACCGCGACGACGGCACCACGTGGATCGTGATCGACTTTGTCGAGACGGTGATCCATCTCTTTGAGCCGGAGCAACGGCTCTACTACGACCTTGAACTTCTCTGGTCGGGCGCCTCGCGCGTCGAGTGGCGGCGCGACCCGTCCGAGTCCCCGGCGCCGCGGGGGGCGCGCACGTTCGGCGCGCGTCCGCGAACGACAAGCGATTCCGACGTCCAGGCCGACTAACGTTGCGTGGCATCCGTCCGCTTCGTGCGGAGGGTGCCGAAACGAACCGAGTCCGCTCTCTCCGCACTCTCGATGCTCCGCGAAGCCCTCTACGCGAAGATCCACCGGGCAACCGTGACGCAATGCAGTCCGGACTACATGGGCTCGATCACGATCGACCCTGATCTTCTCGACGCGACCGGCATTCGCGTCAACGAGAAGGTGCTCGTCGCGGATGTCGACAACGCGAACCGGTTCGAGACCTACGTCTTCCGCGGCGAACGCGGTTCGGGCGTCATCGGCGTCAACGGCGCCGCCGCCAAACTCACGGGCGTCGGTCACGTCGTCCTCGTCATGAGCTTCGCGCTGATGACGGAGGAGGAGTTGCGGACGTTCCGCCCGAAGGTCGTCATCTGCACCCCTGACAACAAGATCGCCCAATACCTCGAGTACGAGCCGGACGCGTGAGCGAGCGATCGTGACGCGGCGGCACGGCCGAGCCCGCAGCCTGGAGCGCGAACATGGCCAACTTTCGTTCCGTCCGTCTGATCGCCCACGCATTCGCGACCATCGCGGTCGTGGGTAGCCTCGCATCCGCGACCCTCGCCGCCGATCCGCCGGCGGCTGCAACGGCGAGTGCGCCGAGCGAGAAGCAGCCTCACGCGAAGGCCCTCACCTCGGGACGTTGGCAAGGCGAGCTGACGCAGGAAGGCTCGAGCGTCTTCATACTTGTCGAACTCGTCGACGAGGGCGGCCAGCCGCGCGTGTATCTCACGATCCCCAACGCGCAGGCGATCCGCGCCCTCGCTCGAGACGTCGTCATCGACGGCTCCACGCTCTCGTTCTCGCTCGACGCACGCGGCGTGAACGCCCGCTTCAAGGGCGAAGTGAAGCAGAGCGTGACCGACGAGACGTCGAAGGCCATCGTCTCGAACGGAACGTATGTGGGCACGCTCAAGCTCGGGCGCGCGGGCGCCGAACCGACCGAGACAGCCTTCACGTTGGAAGCGACCCCCGATGCGCGGCAGCTCGCCGGCATGCGGCGATTCGAGACGGAGCTCGCGCTCGGGGGCACGAAACTCCCGATCGCGCTCACGATCGCGGAAGCGGCGCGCATGGCGGACGGTTCGCCGCGCCACGTCGGACTCATCGACATCCCGGCGCAGGGCCTCACGGCGTATCCGGCGATCGTCTCCCGATCGATGAACGAGGACGGCTCCCCGCGTTGGACCGTGCGCATGCCGGTCGGAGTCGATGCGATTTTCGATCTCGCCGAGAACCGCGACGGGACGCTGTCCGGCCGCTTCAAGCAAGGGCCGATCGACCTGCCGGTCACCTTCGAGGCATCGAAGGGCAAGATCGCCGGCGAGATGAAGCGGCCGCAGATGCCGAAGCCGCCATTCCCGTACACCGAGCGGAACGTCACCATCGGGCACCGCTTCGGACATTCGTTAGCTGCAACGCTGACGATCCCCGAGCGCACGCCGACGTCGCCGGCGAAGTTCCCGGCCGTCGTCCTGATCTCGGGCAGTGGGCCCCAGGACCGCGACGAGACGCTCCTCGGACACAAGCCATTCGCGGTGCTCGCCGACGCGCTCGCCCGCGCCGGCATCGCGGTGCTCCGCTACGACGACCGCGGCACCGGCGGCTCGACCGGCACGTTCGCCGGGTCGACGAGCCTCAACTTCGCGACCGACGCCGACGAAGCCTCGGAGTGGCTCAAGTCACAGCCGGAGATCGATGAGCGACGCGTGGGCCTCATCGGTCACAGTGAGGGCGGCCTGATCGCTCCGATCGTCACCGCGTGGCAGTGGAGCGAAGGGCTCGGATCCGACAAGCCGATCGCGTTCATCGTGCTCCTCGCCGGTCCGGGCGTGACCGGTGCGGAGATCCTGAAGCTCCAGATGCGTCGCATTCTCGAGGCGGAAGGCACCGCGCCGGAGTCGGTCGAAGCCGTCTCGAAGGCGCAGGTCGCGCTGATCGATGCGGTCGTCGCTCCGACGGTCGACGAGGAGGCCGTGCGTGCCGCCGCGATGGAACTCGCGCGGGTGCAAGCCACCACGTTGCAGCCGAAGGGCGACGACACGGTCAGCGAGAAGCCGAAGGTGCCGACTCAGGAGGAGATCGAGCAGGCCGCGGCGGCGATCGTCGGGCAGATGTCTGACGCATGGATGGGCACCTTCCTTCGCATCGATCCGCGCGTCTGGCTGGCGACGTCGCCCGTGCCGATTCTCGCGATGAACGGCGAGCTCGACACGCAGGTCGACGCGGACCAGAACCTCCCCGCGATCGAGGCTGCCGTCGCGCTCGGGCAGGGAACGGTCACGACCAAGCGATATCCCGGCCTCAACCACCTCTTCCAGCCCGCGAAGACCGGAGGCGTCAGCGAGTACGCGGCGATCGAGACCACGTTCGATCCTGCGGCGCTCAAGGATCTCGTCGATTGGGTCGTCGCCACGTCGAAGCTCGAGCCGCGCTCGCCCCGCGACCTCCGCGTGAAGTCGCCGGAGGAGCGCCCGCGCCCGACCGTCGAGCTTATCGAGCCGACGTCGCCTGCAACGCCGAGCGCGCCCGTCGCGCCGTCCGCTCCGAAGGAACCCGCGAAGCCCTGAGTGGGCCGTCCGTCCGCACCATCCCCACTGCAACGCTGAGATCCCATGTCGTTCGGACTTTCTCGAGGACGCAAGCTCGACGTCGGCGACGTCGGCATCGACCGCTCCGCGTTGCCGCCGATCGCGAGCGACGCCGCGGCGCCGGGCGCGCGCCCGGACTTCGACCCTCGCCAGTGGTTCGGGTCGCCCGAGCGCGACTTCGACCTTGAGATCGGCTCGGGGAAGGGCACCTTCCTCCTCCAGCAGTCGGAGATCGAGCCCGAGGTGAACTTCCTCGGCATCGAGTGGGCGGGGGAGTTCTTCCGCTACGCGGCCGACCGCATGCGGCGGCGGCAGACGCCGAACGCGAAGATCCTCTGGGCCGACGCGACGGAGTTCGTGCGTTTCTGGATGCCGAGCGGCATCGTGCGCGTGGTGCATCTCTACTTCAGCGATCCTTGGCCAAAGGCGCGGCACCACAAGCGCCGCGTCGTGCAGGATGCGACGCTTCGCGAGTTCCATCGCGTGCTGCGCCCGGGCGGCGAGTTGCGGCTCGTCACCGACCACGACGATCTCTGGGCGTGGTACGAGGAGCACGCCGCCCGCAACGCGGAGTTGTTCGAGCGGCTCGTCTTCGAACGCCCCGCGAGCGCCGGGGACGGCGAGGTCGTCGGCACGAACTTCGAGCGCAAGTACCGTCGCGAGGGCCGGCCCTTCCACGCGATGACATTGCGGCGAAGGTGAGCCGGCGATCGGAAGGCTCCATATGGCTTCGCCCCGCGACGACGTTGCAGGAACGCCAGTCCGCCGCTGCTGGAACTGCGGGCACTCGATCAACATTGGCCTCGCTCGGTGCCCCGAATGTGGAGTCGGTGCGGTGCACAGCCCGGAGATGCGCGACCTTGACCGTTGGCGCTCGTCTCGCGCACGGTCGTTCGTCATCGCGGCAACGCTGATAGTCGCCGTGCTTATCGTGGCACGGCACCAAACGGAATCGCTCTCGCCTTACGGGTGGCGGATCCTTGCCCTGATCGAACCAGCGATCGGTCTGGGAGCGATGACCGCGGTCGTGCTGGTCGGGCTCGCGATGCGGACCTACTACGCCCGTTGGCAGTGGATCGTCGGGCTCGGCGTCGTTGCAGGCATCGTGTACGTCTATCGATTCTGCTTCGGCGTCTAGATCGCCATTCATCGAGCCCCGCGATAGCTCGCCCAATCGATGCCGAGCCTTCGCATGCGGGCGCGAAGCGTGTGCGGATTCACCGCGAGGCGCGCGGCTGCGCCGTGGGGGCCTTCGATCCGGCCACGGACGTCGTGCAGGACGCGGCAGATGTGGGCGCGGGCGGCAGCGTCGAACGACTCGTCGGTTCGGTCGATCGGCGCGGCAGCAACGCGGAGAGCAGGCGGTGCGGATCGTGCCTCGCGCGAGCGTAGCGCCGGCTGTCCGAGCGCCGTCGCGACGTCGATCGACTCGCCTTGGCCGAGGATCACCGCACGGTCGATGACGCTCGCGAGCTCGCGCACGTTGCCCGGCCAGTCGTAGGCTCGGAGGCGTTCGATGTCCACGTCGGACAGTTCGACCGCGGCGAGGCCAAAGCGTCGCGACGCGCGACTCGCGAAGTGACGTGCGAGCGCGGCGATGTCGTCGAGGCGTTCGCGCAGCGGCGGCAGCAGGATCTGAAACACCGCGAGGCGATACCAGAGATCTTCGCGAAACGTGTGTTGCCGCACCATCGCCGCGAGGTCGCGGTGGGTCGCCGAGACCACCCGCACGTTGACGTGCACCGACTCCTCGCCGCCGACCCGCTCGAGCGAGCCTTCCTGCAGTACGCGAAGGAGACGCACCTGCACTGGCGGCGGCAGTTCGCCGACCTCGTCGAGAAAAAGCGTGCCGCCGTCGGCGCGCTCGAACCAGCCGCGCCGCGCCCGCGTGGCGCCCGTGAACGATCCAGCTTCGTGGCCGAAGAGTTCGGAGTCGACGAGGTCGGGCGCGATCGCGCCGCAGTTGACGCGGAGAAACGGGCCGCGTGCCCGCGACGATCGATCGTGGATCGCGCGGGCGATGACCTCCTTGCCCGAGCCGGTCTCGCCGAGGATCAACGTCGGCATGTCCGTCGTCGCGACGAGCTCGACGCGCTCCATGACGTGCCGGAGTCCGTCGCCCGCGCCGACGATCGACGACTCGTTCTCGTCGCGGCCAAGGCGACGAAGGAACGACTCGCGGTCTGCGTCGGCCGCCGCCTGCAACGCGGAGCGCTCGATCCGCTCGTTGTGATGGACGAGCGCCGCGGCCATCGGCTCGGCGAGCGGCTCGACGATCGATCGCGCGTCGCGGCGCCACGCGTGACGAGGCTTCAAGGTGAGAATCGCGACCCCGAGCGGATCCTTGCCGCGCAGGAGCGGCAGCAAGAGACGCTCGTCGGACGGTTTGGCCGGATCGAGCGCCTCCATCACGTTCGTGCGGCGATGTTCGGTCGGCCGGATCGACGCTTCCGAACGAAGGCGACGCGCGAGGGAGTCGTGCGCCGCCTCGGGCAACGGGATCGCCTTCGCGTCGGGCACATGCGCTCCGGACCCGTCGACGGCCGCGACCGTCTCGACGATTCCCCGATCGCCGTCGATGCGACGGATCTCGATGCGAACGCACGCCGCCTCGCGGGCGACGACCGGGAACGCGGCCTCGAGGAAGGCGACGAGCGACTCCGCGAGAAGGGAGTGCGACCACAGGCTGGTGAGAAGGTGGGAGGTGCCCATTGGGACGAGCCCTAAGATGTCACGGAAAGCTAGCACAAAAGACGGCGATGTCCCGTGAAATGGCACGGATGGAGCGAGAGACGTCGACTGTCGCCCTCTCAAACCGCGTTGCCGCGCATTGGCACGGCCCTTGAGAGGGGCGTGGGCATGCACCAGCGCCAGCCCCACGCGTCTCACGGCTCCCTCCCAGGCCTTTCGGCGGACGAGCCGCTTCGTTGGGACGGTTCGGCCCCGACCGACGTCGACTTCCTCGCGATCGGCGGCGGATTCGCCGGGCTTATGACCGCACTTCGGGTGCACGAGGCCTTGCCGACCGCACGCATCGCGGTGATCGAGCGACGACCGTTGGCGGCGCCGGGCGTCGCGTACGGATCGTGCCACGGGGCGCATCTCCTCAACGTGCCCGCGGAGCGCATGGGCGCCCGGGCGGAGCGGCCGGCCGAGTTTCTCGAGTGGCTCCGCGGCACGAGCGACGGCACCGTCGCCGGGTCGGCATTTGTCCCGCGTGCGGCGTTCGGACGCTACCTCAACGAACTGTTTCGCGATCGGCTCGGCCAGAACGCGAACGTCGAACTCATCCGTGACGACGTGCTCGGCGTGGCCACGCACCCCGACGGCGCCGTCACCGTGACGCTCGCATCGGGCGCGCGCATTCGCGCGCGCAACGCGGTCCTGGCCATCGGACTTCCGGCGGCCGGCGCGCCGTGGGAGGACCGCACCGAGTTCGTCGCGCCCGGCGCGCTCGTGGCCGACCCGTGGGAACCGGGCGCGCTCGAGGCACCGCGCGACGCACCGGTCCTCATCGTCGGAAGCGGACTCACCGCCATCGACGCCGTCCTCGGTCTGCGGCGAAACGGCCATCGCGGATCGATCACGCTCGTCTCACGGCACGGTCGGCTGCCGTGTCCGCACGCCCCCGCCGGCGAGCCCGCGTTCGCGTTCGATGAGCCACTTCCGGGGCTCCCGGTCGCGCGAATCCTGGGGCTCGTCCGGCGGGGGATCCGCGAACGCGCCCGCGCCGGGCTCGGCTGGCATGCGGTGATTGACGCGATTCGTCCGCAGACGGTCGCGATCTGGCAATCGTGGTCTCGGCGCGAGCGCGAGCGTTTCCTCGCGCGGCTCCGGCCCTTCTGGGAAGTGCATCGCCATCGCGCGCCGGTCGAAGTGCTCTCCGAGATCTCGGCGTTGCAGGCGGCAGGGACGCTCGAACTCGTGCGCGGCGATCTCTCGCTTGCGGTCGGCGAGCCGGACGGCCGCGTGCGGGTGACGGTCGAGACGCTCGACGGAGCGGTGCGCACGACCCGCGCGATCACGGTGCGGCGACTGATCAACTGCTGCGGCCCCGCGATGGATCTCGCGCGATCGAAGGACGCGCTCATCCGGGCGCTTCTCGCACGCGGAATCGCGACGGTCGACGCCCACGGCCTCGGCTTCCGCGCCGACGCGCGAGCGCGACTCCTCCCGCGCTCGGCGACGCCGGCCAACCTCTACCTCGTCGGCGCCCTTCGTCGCGGCGATCTCTGGGAATCGACCGCGATCCCCGAACTGCGCGGACAGGCCGCTGCGGTCGCGGCCAATGTCGTCTCCGTGTTGCAGGCGCCCGTCTCCGTCGCCGCGCCGTCGGCTGCAACGACGGGCGCGAAGGAGCCGCCCAAGCGACTTCCGCGCCGCGACGCCACGGCCTCGCCGCCGGCGGCGCTCGTGCCGCTCTTCGCCAAGCTCGATGCCTACGACGGCCCCATTCCGTACGAGCGCCTGGTCGAGATCATGCAGGAGCACCCGGTCAGCGCCGCGGATCTCGGCGACACCATCCAGGTCGACGGCGGCGCGTACGTGCGCACCCTCGTCTTCGAGCGCGAACACATCGAGGTGCTCGTCATGGCCTGGCTGCCGGGACAGCGCAGTCCGATCCACGATCATGCGGGCTCGGGATGCGCGGTGCGCGTGGTTGCGGGAACCGCGTACGAGCGTCTCTATGCGAAGGACGAGGACGGCTTCGCCGTGCCGACCGGCGATCGCGTGTTGCAGCCAGGCGGCGTGACCGGCGCGTTCGACGACGAGATTCACTCCCTCGGCAACGCGGTGGCCGCGCCGGCGCCGCCGTCGAGCATCCTTGTCACGATCCACGCGTACTCGCCGCCGTTGCGCCCCACGCGAAAGTACGACGAACGCCCGGCAGGCGAACTCAGCGTTGCAGGTCGGGCGTAGCCGATCGGCTACGAGGCCACATACGCGTAGAGCCGCTGGTCGCGGATGACCCCCGCCTTGAGCGCGCTTCGTCGCATCACGCCCTCGAGCGTGTAGCCGGCTTTCTCGAGGACGCGCGACGAGGCTGCGTTCTCGGCGAACGGCACGGCGAAGACACGGGTGAGGTCGAACGCCTCGATGGCGTGGAGCGTCACCGCGCGGACGGCGTCCGACATGATGCCCTTGCCCCAGAAGGGCTCCGCGAGGAAGTAGCCGAGTTCGGCGGAGACGCGTTCGATGTCGTCCTGGAGCACGATGGCGATGCTTCCGACCGCCGTGCCGTCGACGTCGATCGCCCACCGCGTCTCAGGCTCGAGCGTCATCGCCGACGCGATGAACGCATGGGCATGCTCCGGACCGTACGGATGCGGGAACGCGTCGCGCAGGTTCGCCCAGACGTTGCGGTTGTTGGCTGCAACGACGAGATCGTCGACGTCGTCGAGCGACCATGAACGAACGGTGCAACGACCGCAGGCGAGCGCGAGGGGGCGGCGCGGATGGCGGCCGTTCTCCATCGATCACTCGCGCCTTCCGTCAGCCGGCGGTGCCGGCGGGCTTCGTCGATCCTTCGGCGCTCTTGTCGGTCGTGGCCGCCGCATCGTCGCCTTCCGCTTCCTTGCCCTCGCGGGAGAGGTGGAAGTTGTGGCGAGCCATGAGCGACTCGAGCGAGAATAGGTTCCGGACCGCTTCCTGATAGCCGTCGCCCGCGAGCGTGCCATGGGTGCGCAGGTCGGACACGAGCGGCTCGAAATCCTCTTGGGTGAGCGGCATGACGTCGGTCGCGCGCACCACGAGAACCGCGAGCTTCTTCGGGAGGGAGATGACGAACGTGCGGTCTGCGGCGGGAAGGTCGGCGAGCGGCGTCGCGGGATCGCGCGGAAGCGCGAGCGTGCGGCTGACGATGTCGCGCGAGACCTCGGGATCGGAGCCGATGCCCGGAAGTGGCGAGGAGAACTTGATGCCGAATTGCAGGCCCTGCGGATTCGTCTCGCGGATGCCGGTCACGTTCTGTACGGCCGTGCCGAAGTCGGACGCAACCTTGAAGAGGCCGTCGGCGTCGGCGGTCGTCTTGAGCGCGGCGGTCTGCGCATCGATCGCCTCGAATCGCTTCATCGCCGTGACGTCGCGGACGAGCGCGTCGCGCACTTCATCGATCGAGGTCGGCGGCCGCGACGGATCGACGCGCACCACGCGGGCGATGAAGATGTCCTTGTTCGTCGCCGTGAGCGGCGGAAGGGAGACGCCGACCTGCGCGAGCGGAATGTCGGTCGGCTTCGCGAACTCCTTGAGCGTCGCGATGATGTTCGGTAGCGCCAGCGGGCGGGTGCCGAGCTGCGTCGTCGACGCGCTGCCGATGCCGGGCATGGTGCTGAGGTCGGCGATCGAGCGGAGGACCGTGCCCGTCGAGCCATAGGCCGGCGGATTGATCTTGAACTGCGACGCGATCTCATTCGAGAGCGTCTGGAAGTTGACCCGCTTCGTGTCCCAATCGGTCGGCAGGACGTAGAGACCGTTGCCGTCGCGCTTGAGGCCGCGCTGCGTCTGAGCCATCGCGTCGATGGCGAACTTCGTGATCTCGCGCATCCGCTCCGCGACGAGCTCGTCGAGCACGGTCTTGCGGACCGTCGATTCGTACTGCGAGAAGAGGACGAGCGGATCCTGCGTGCCTGCGGGGACGCCGAACTTCTCCGGCGCTTCCGCGAACTTCTTCTTGAGCGTCACGCTGTCGAGGGCGGCGCTCTGTTCGACCGCGGCGCGAACCTGCGCCTCGCTGATCTGGATCCATTCGAGCTCGACGCGATCGGGCAGCCGGTATCCGAAACCGCGCGCCGAACCGGCCGGAGGCGGGACATCCGCGTACGCCCGAAGCTGCGCCTCGAGTTCGGCGTCGGTCGGAGCCGGAACCTCGGGCAGCGTGAGCGTGAAGGCGTCGAGCGCGACGATGTCGGCGTTGACGGCCGTCAGCATCTCGGCGGCGCCGGCGCGAAGCCGCGTATCCGAGAAGTGGCCGGTCGAATACAGCAGGTCGCGCAGGCGCGCCATGCCGTTGATCTTGGCGATCGTCTGACGGACCACCAACGGGCTCGCGCCCGACCGCGCGCCGATGAGCGCGGCGGCGCTGTCGGCGTTCGCTTCGAGCTCTTCCGCGTCAAAGAGCGGCTTCAGCCCCATCGCCATCGTGTCGAGCAACATCGTGGCGTCTTGCTCGCCGCCCACGAGTCCGGCCTCGGTCGCCTCTTGGGTGAGGAGATACCAATGCGCGGGATCGGAGTCGGCACCCTGGACAGGAACGAACGGAACTTGCGGGAAGAGCTTCTTCAGCTCATCGATCACCGCAAGTTCACGTCGAGCCTTGTCAAGGTCGCCGAGCGTGACCTTCTTGTTGTTCGGTCCGATCGTCGCCCACGCCGTGCCTTCACGCGCGGTGTAGTTCGAGATCTGCGAAAGGCTTCCGCCGACGGCCCACGCCAAGAGGAGCAGGACGCCGAAGACGCCGAGGAAGATCTTGTTGTATTGACGGAGGAATCGAAGCATGGCGACCGGCAGCGGCTCGGGTCATGTGATCGGAGCCAGCGCGGCCGCGCGTTCGAGGCTGACGCCGGACCTCCGCTCGATCGGCGCCGTTGCAGGCGCCGACCGATTCGCGATCAGCGATAGAACTCGACGATGAGGTTCGTGTTGACGTCGAACGGAATCTGATCAGACGTCGGCTTGGCGACGACCTTGATCGAAAGTTCGGCGGGGTTGACGGAAATCCAGCCCGGCGTGACGTGGCCGGCGAGCGACTCCATCTGCTCGCGCGAGAGCTTGTGGATGCGCTCGCGGAGGGTGATCGTGTCGCCGACGTCGACGCTGTAGCTCGGACGGTCGACCTTCTGGCCGTTCACGAGGACGTGGCCGTGCACCACCATCTGACGCGCCGCCCAGACCGTGCGGGCGAAGCCGGCGCGACGGAGGACGTTGTCGAGGCGCGACTCGAGAAGCTGCATGAGCACTTCGCCGGTGTTGCCCGGGCGACGGCCTGCTTCCGCGAGGTAGCGGCGGAACTGGCGCTCGAGGACGTTGTAGTGATAGCGGAGCTTCTGCTTCTCATCCTTGCGGATGCCGTAGTCCTTGAGACGACGGCCACGGAAGCCGTGCATGCCGGGGACCGTGAGCTGCCGCTTGGCGGTGTGCTTCGGGATGTCAGCGATCGGAACGCCGACCTTGCGAGAGAGCTTCACCTTCGGACCCAAGTAGCGAGCCATCAGCAGTCCTTTTCTATCGAGAGTTCAACGGGAGAAAGCAGCCGGAGCGATGCACGGGGCAACGTCAACGCCGTCTTCGCGCGATGCGTGAGAAGGCGAGTCGACGCTTGCGGAGACTTCGACGCCGCCGAGGCAGCGAACGGTCCCCGCGCGGCGAATGCCGCGCCGAACCCGAACGAGCGGACAACGCCGCTGTAGGGGAATCGAGGAGTACACCACATGTGGCCGGATTCGTCAAGAATCAGGCTGCGATTGCCGTGCTCGACTGCGGGTTGCTCGGGGCCGAGGAGGTCGTCGCGGGCAGGCCGGGACGGATCGGCGCGGGGGTAGACACGCGCCACGGAAGGTGCTTGCGGTCGCTGACGCGGATGGCGACGCTCTCGGCGGCCAATGCGGGCGATGCGCCTGCGGCGGTGCCTTGGACGGCCGGGTGCGCGATCGCGTGCGTGAGACCGAAGTCGCGAGCGAGCCCGCTGAGAATCTCGGAGACGCGCCGGGCGAGGAGACTTGGCCGCGAGCCGGGAGCGGTCGGCGCGGTGAAGGCCGAGAGGAGCAGGGTGAGCTCGTGAAGCGCGGCCTCGCCGAGCCCGACCGCGGTGCGCGCCGCCGGGTGTGCGGGTTGGTGGGAGGGAGGGCGGGAGGCGCGGGCGGCGATTGCGGTGGTCAGGATCGAGCAGAAGGCGGGGGTGGGGTCGGTGCGACGCGGCGTGCACGCCAGGTCCCGATAATGGTGTGTGGCATGGAGTGGCGGGAGGGGCGGTTGGTCGGCCCGGCGTGCCCCCGCCACGTCCCGATAAACGGGCGGGGCCTGATCTGGCTTCACGTCCCGATAAATAGGCGGGGCCTGATCGAGGGCCAGGGCCCCATCGAGGGCCCCATCGACCGCCTGCTCGGCGCCTCGCGCGACCTCTGTCGCGTGGGTGGCGTCTTTCGGCGCCGCCCGCAACGCCGCGCAGGGCTCGGCGACCGAGACGACCGCATTCGCGCCGCCAGCTGCGGTGAGGATCGCCGCGACGATCGATGCGAGCGGTCGCGCGGCGGGCTCGTCGGCAAGTTCCTCGAGATGGAGGTCGAGGCTGTCGGCGTCATCAAGCGCGAGAAGGGCAACCGCACGCAAGAGATCGAGTCGCGGCGTGGGCCGCGCGACCGCACCGAGCACCGCCAATGCGGTGACGGCGTCCCCCTCGAGTAGCCGCAGCGTTGCGACGCGGTCGACGATTGCAGGGTCGGCGTCGATCGACGCGGGCAGACGGCGCTCGCACTCGAGCGCGCGACGCACGTCGCCCGCGGCGACGGCGCGATCGATCGCCGCGATGCTCGCGCGGACATCCTCCGAAACACCACCGTCGCATGGCATCGGACCCTCGGCGGCAAGGGCGTCCGCGCGATGGGTCGCGCGAGCGCAGGCGAGCTGTTCGATGCGACGAATCCGATCGGGGCGGAACTCTGACATCGGGCACCTCCAAGGTTCGGGCGCGAAGCGCCGTGCGGACAGTGCCCCTCCACGGACTCTGTCGGTCGCCTGAACCTCACCGCACCAACGCTGCGCCAAGGTCCGCGTAACGATGCCTGGCATGACGCGAGACGTGATGCGGCACAACGCGTGACAGCCCAACGTCCGCGTAATGGTGTGTGGCATAGCGCGCTAGTGTGGCATAGCGCGCTGATGGGCTCGGGCAGCCCATCTGCGCCGCACCTCGCACCGCACGCACCCCGTGCAGTCTCGGCGCAGCCCACAACGTCCGCGTAACGATGCCTGGCATCGCCCGACCCGCGCCCTCGCCCAACTCGCGCCCTCGTCCCGACTCGCCCCTGCCTCAATACGCCCGTTCGTTCGCGTTCCCCCGGCGCCAATGCAGGTACGCCGTATTCAGCACGCGGTAGCCGCCGGGCGTCGGATACTCGCCGGTGAAGTACCAGTCACCGCGATGGTCAGGCATCGCCGCGTGCAGGCCTTCGACCGTCTGGTAGACGACCGTGATGTCGCCCTTCCAGCCCATCGACGCCAATTGCCGCGAGCGGACGAGCGACGCGATCTTCGCCGAGATCTCTTCCAGCGTGAAGCGGTCGTAGATCCGCCGCACGTGGTTCTTCATCCGCTCGGGCGGAAGCGACGCCTGGGCGACGCAATCTCGCTCGATCTCGTTGAGAAGGTCTTCCTGGCCGCGATCCGCAAGGAGGCCGACCGCCGCCTCGAACGCGATGAACTTCCCGAGCTGGCTCATGTCGATGCCGTAGCAGTCGGGATACATGATCGGCGGGGAACTCGACGCCACCACGATCCGTCGCGGATTGAGCCGCGCGAGCATCGTGATGATCGACTCCCGCAACGTGGTGCCGCGCACGATCGAGTCGTCGACGACGACAAGCGCGTCGTCGTTCAAGACCGTCCCGGGCGTCACGTCGTACACGTGGCTCACGAGCGACGTGCGGGCCGCGTCGTGCGTGATGAACGTGCGAAGCCGTTGGTCCTTCTGCGCGATCTTCTCGCCGCGCGGTCGGCTCGCGGCGAACGACGCAATCGCCTCGGGCGTCAATTTGCCTGCAACGGCGAGCGCGGCGATCTCGTGGGCCGCGCGCTCGCGCTCGATGCGGTCGAGCTCCTCCATCAGGCCGAGATACGCGGTCTCGCTGGTGTTCGGAATGAAGCCGAACACCGCGTTGCGGCAGGTCCCGCCGAGCGTTTCGAGGAGCCGCGGCGCGAGCTGACGGCCAAGCGCCTTGCGCTCGCGGTAGATGTCGCGATCGTTGCCGCGGCTGAAGTAGATGCGCTCGAACGTGCATTGCCGATCGGCGAGATCGTCGGTGAAGCGCTCGACGCTCACGCGGCCGTCGCGCTTCAACGAGAGGACGTGGGCGCGCGGCAGCGGACGGATGTCGTCGGGGTTCGCGTTGAACGTCGTCACGAGCGCCGCGCGTTCGCTCGCGATCGCCACGCACGCGTCGCTCTCGTAGACGAAGCACGGACGGATGCCGGCGGGGTCGCGGCACACGAACGCGTCGCCGTTGCCGAGCATGCCCGCGAAGACGTAGCCGCCGTCGAAGCGCTCGGTCGCGCGGCGAATGATGCGGGTGAGATCGAGGTCGCGCGACACGCCTTCGGCGAGTTCCCAGCCCTCGAGCGAGCGGAAGGATCCGGGGCCCATCGTGGCGGCGAGATGCTCATGCTCGCGATCGAGGAAGTAGCCGATCTTCTCGAGCGCGACCTGCGTGTCGCTGTCGCCGACGGGATGCAGCCCGTACTCGACGAGCTTGCCGAAAAGCTCGGCCGAGTTCGTCAGGTTGAAGTTGCCCGCGAGCGCGACCACGCGGCTCGCGGTGTTGTTGTGCCGCAGATACGGATGGCAGAGCGCGGTGTCGCGGCCGCTGTGCGTGCCGTAGCGCAGGTGGCCGATCATCACCTCGCCGAGGAAGGGGATCCGGCGCTTCAGTTCGCCTTCCGACAGCGTGTCGAGGTCCCGCGCCGAAAGCGACGCGAGCGGTCGCATCGCCTGGTCGAAGAGACGCTCGATCGCGTTGCGTTTCGCGGTGCGTTCGCGGGTGATGAACGCTTCGCCCGCGGGCATGTCGAACTTCACCGTGGCGATGCCGGCGCCGTCCTGGCCGCGGTTGTGCTGCTTCTCCATCAGGAGGAAGAGCCGGCGCAGCCCCCACAGCGGATCGCCCGTCGTCTCTCGGAACCACGACAGGGGCTTGCGCAGGCGAAGAAGCGCAAGTCCGCATTCATGCTTGATCGGGTCGCTCATCGCGTCGGTGGCGAGTCGGAGGGGTCGCGTTCGACGACGAACGCGGGTGGCGGGGAGAATCGCGCAGCGTAGCGGACAACGGACCGCCGTCGCCAATGAGAGGCGGCCAATGAGTTGCGAAGCGGAAGCCGCTCGGTCAGAGTTTGTGCCCGTGACGTCCGAACGCCCCGCCGACGAAGGTCCCGACGATACGCACGCGCTCACGTGGGCGGCGCTTCTTGCACATTGGCTCGATGTCGCAAAGGCGACAGTCGCGCTTCCGGACCAGGGCGACGCGGGCCGCTGGAAGCGGTCCTTGCCCCATCTCATCGAACTCCACGCGACGGCGCTTGCGCTGACGGACATCACGCGGCTGCGCGTGGAGGATCGGGCAGTTGCCCGAGACAAAGCGGACGTTCTCGCGAAGCGCGCCAACGCGCAGCTCCAGACGATCTGGCGCGGCGTGCCGATGGCGGAGGACATCGTCGAGGCGCAGGAGGCCGCCGCCCGCGCGATCCGGCGCTCGCTCTACGCCGGACTCGTCGAACTCTATTGGCCGGGACCGGGGATCCTCGAGGTTCCCGATCTCGACCTCGGCGACGGAGCGTCCGGTTCGGTCGGCACGCTTGCGGTGATGCCGCCAGGCTCCCTGGCGATGCCGCGCGAGCCGGTCGCGTGGTTCGCCGAGCGCCCGCCGATCGCGATCGAGGGCTGCGTCGCCCGCGAGGCCGACGAGCCGCGCCAGGTCTACCGCGAGATCGGCGCCGACGGCCGATTCGTGCGCGATCTCGTGGCGCCGATCGACGGTGACCTACTCAGCGGCCTTCCCATGCTCGTCGTGCACTCGCTGGCGGGAACGCCGATCGGCCTTCCGCCGAAGACGCGCGACGAGTGGCTTCGGCTGCAACGTGGAGCGATGCCGGGCGCGGACCCGCTTCCGGTGATCGAGATGCCGACGGGCTGAGGCGCGACGGTCAGAAGAGAAGCGCCTCGGCCTCGCACGGGCGCGCCGCCCGCGCGCTCGCGGACACCGTGGCCGTCGCCTGATGCTGGGCTGCAACGACGAGACGCTCGTGCAGGTGCGGCGCGCGTTGGCGCCAGAGCCGCTCGACGAGCGACGGGCAGTTGCACTGCCGCGAGAGATGCAGGAGGACGATCTTCTTGAGGTCGCTCGCGCGATCGACGCGCAGCGACGCCGCAAGCGACTCCTCGTTCGAGAGGTGTCCGCGTCCGCCCATGATGCGGTCCTTGAGAAACGCCGGTCGCGGGCTCAGGCGTTGCAGCTCGGGGTCGTAGTTACTCTCGATCGCCAGGATGTCGAGGTCGCGGAAGCGCTCGAAGAGTGTCGACGGAACGCGACCGAGATCCGTGGCGAAGCCGACCCGCGCGACGCGATCCCGCGCCCTGCGCTCGAAGACGTACGCGACGGTCCCGCGATCGTCGTGTGGCGTGCGCACGGTTTCGGCCACGAGGTCGTCGCCGAAGTCGATGCGCTCGTCGAAGGGGCAGATCGACGACTCGGGAATGCCCGCGGCCATCGCCTCGCGCACGTGCGCCCGATGCACGTGCAGCCGGATCGGATGCCGGCGAAGGACTCGGTTCCAGCCGTCGCGGTAGTGGTCGGCGTCGAGGTGCGTGAGGACGATGTCGCTCGACGTTTCAGGCGAGCGCTGCAACGCGGAGTAGAGGCGGTCCTTCGCGGCGCGCGGCGAGAGCCCGGCGTCGATCAGGACCAGGCGCAGGATCGCGCCGTCGTCGTCGTGCACCACGAGCGCCGAGCAGTTCGCGGCCGAGCCGCTCGCCAGCACCGTCAGCGAGATCATTCGCCGGCGTCTCCGTCGTCGCGTCCGGCCTTGCGTCCGCGTCGCCGCGCGATCGGGCGCTTCGCCGACTCGAGGAACGCGATGTACTCCTGGACGAGCGGCTGGTCGGCTCGCTCGCGCAGCGCGGCGAGCGCCGACTTCATCGTGGTTCCGGCACGGCAAATCGTTCGATAGCACCAGCGCACGAGCGTGATTTCCTCGCTCGTCATGCCGCTCCGCCGCATGCCGACGATGTTGAGGCTGCCCGCGAGATTGATGTCGGTGAGGGTGAAGAAGGGGCAGAGGTCGAGGCTCGTGCCGCACTCGCCCGAGACCATGCAGCCCCGGCCGATGCGCGTGAATTGGTGCACCGCGGCCGCGCCGCCGAAGACGACCCGGTCGGCGATCTGTGCGTGGCCGCCGAACATCGTGTTGTTGCCGATGATGCAATCGCTGCCGAACTGCACGTCATGGCCGGCGTGCGATCCGGCCATCCAGTAGTTGCGGTGGCCGATCGTCGTCGGGCGATCGTCGCGCGTCGCGCGGTGGATCGTCACGTGCTCGCGAAAGACGTTGCGGTCGCCGATCACGAGGCCCGCCGCCTCGCGCGAGGCATCGAACTTCAGGTCCTGCCCGGCGAAGCCGAGACACGTGCCCGGATAGCAGGTGTTGCCCGCGCCGAGCCAGAGCGGGCCGTGCAGGTGGACATGCGAGACGAGCGTCGTGCCGGGCCCGATGCGGATCTTGCCGGCGAGGACGCAATAGGGCCCGACGACCGCGTCGTCGGCAAGCTGAACGTCGCCGGTGAGGACGGCGGTCGGGTGCACGTGAGGCATGGCGCGGAGATCGTACGGGAAGGGCGAGTGCCCTCCGAGCGCGTAGCATCTTCGTCGCCACTGATGCCTGCCTTCGCCGATCCGCCACCCAACACGCGTCCCGACCCGCGTCCCGATACGCCAGCCGTTCCGCTGGACGTCCGCGACCTTGGCCGCGTGCCCTACGCCGACGCGCTCGAACTCCAGCGCGCGACGCACGCCGCGCTCGTCGCGTCGCGCGAGACCGGCCCGGCGCCGATGACGCTCTTCCTCCTCGAGCACGATCCGCCGGTCATCACCGTCTCGCGACGCCCCGGCGCGTCGGCGAACCTCCTCGCGTCGCCCGAACTTCTCGCGGCGCACGGCGTGACCGTGGCCGAGACCGATCGCGGCGGCGACATCACCTATCACGGGCCGGGCCAACTCGTCGCGTACCCGATCCTCGACCTCAACCGACTCGGCCTTCGCATCCACTCGTACATGCGGTTACTCGAGGAGATCGTGGTGCGCACGCTCGCCCGCCACGGGATCCAGGGCCATCGCGACCACTGCGCCACGGGCGTGTGGGTCGGCGGCAACGCGGAGGCGGACGCGTGCGCGGTCGCGGGCGGGCGAAAAATCTGCGCGATGGGGGTGCGCGTGAGTCGCTGGGCCACGATGCACGGGCTCGCGCTCAACGTCAGCACCAACCTCGACCATTTCGGCCTCATCGTCCCGTGCGGACTCGTGGGCCGGCCGGTCACGAGCATCGCGCACGAGCTCGGCCCGGCTCGGGCGGCGCCGACGATCGAGCGCGTGAAACGCGACCTCGCCGAGGAGTTCGCGCGGGCGCTCGCGGAGTGCCCGGTCCCGGCGGACTGATACGCTGCGAGCATGTCCCGAACGCCCGCTCGTCTCATTGCCCCCGATCGCCTCATTGCCATCGCTGCGCTCGTTCTCGCCGCGGCGTCATTCCTGATGAACAGCCGGCCGCAAGGGGCCGTCGCGTCGCCGATCACGGCGAACGACCTCGGCCCCGCCGACGCGCTCATCCTGAACGACGCGAAGCCGAAGAAGGCCGACGGTCCGACGTCCGTGAAGGTCCGCGCCGAAGGCGGTCGCGTCGCGTGGTCGGAGCAGCCGACGGCGCGGGCGTGGGCGTTCGGCGTCGTGCACGTCGACAAGGTGATGAAGGCGATCTTGGCGACGCCGTCCTTCGTCGAGAAGCGCGAAGAGATGGAGCGCGACGCGAAGAAGGATGACGAGGCGTTCGGAAAGCGCCTGCAGGAGCTTCAGGCGAAGTACCCGAACCTCACGCCCCAGAGCCCCGACGCCGAGACGGCGCAGCGCGAGTTCACCGCGCTCCGCGAGGAGTACAACAAGTGGCGCGAGGGCGCGGTCCGACTCTCCGAGAAGTTCCTCGCGGAGCAGGTCGAGGCGGCGTACCGCCAGCTGCTGAACGCGGTCGAGATCGTGAGCGATCGAGAGGGCATCGACGTCGTGCTGCGCACGCTCGCCCCGAACGAGTCGTTCGACGCGAAGACGTTCATCGAGGCGCGCGACAACGTCGTCGGTCGCGTGTTGCTTCGCTATCCCGATTCGCTTGACCTCACCGACGCGGTGATGAAAGAACTCTCGCTGCCGCAGTGAGCGCGTCGCAGACGCGCGGGCAACAGTGAGCGCGTCCCCGACGCGGGGGCAGAGGAGCGATGTCGAATCCGAGCGATGACCTGACCAGCGACCACGGACCGAGCGGAGAGCCGGTCTTTGGCGCGGTGCGGTCGGCCGCCGATCCGTCGGAGATTCCCGCGGAACTCGAGAGCGGCCGCTATCGATTCGTGCGCCTCCTCGGCGGCGGCGGATTCGGAAACGTGTGGCTCGGCCTCGACATGAAGTGGTCGCCGGGCCGCGAGGTCGCGATCAAGCGGCTGCGCGCGGAGCTGGTCCGTCACCCCGACTGGCGCGCGATGCACAGCGACGCGCTCGCCGGGCGCTTGCGCAGTCCTCACGTCGCACAGATCTACGACATCGTGAAGGACGGCGAGGGGCTCGCGCTCGTGATGGAGTACGTCGCGGGCATGACGCTCCGCGAGCGGATCGTGCAATCGGGTCGGCTCACCGTCGACGAGACGATGCGCGTCGGCCGCGCCGTCGCGCACGCGCTCGACGAGGCGCACTCGAAGCGGATCATCCATCGCGACATCAAGCCCGCGAACATCATGATCGCCGACGACGTCGGTTCGCCCGGCGGCGGACGGCAGATCGACGAGAAGGCGGTGAAGGTCGTCGACTGGGGGCTCGCGTTAGGCGTGCCGCAGTGGAATCGCTCGCTCGGCGAGCTGCCGTTCGGCGACGACGACACTCGTTGGCTCCCCGCCGACGGGCAGCTGCGCTTCGCGGGCACCGCGGAGTACATGGCGCCGGAGCAGTTCGAGGGCCATGTCGATCGGCAGGCGGACGTGTGGGCGTACGGTTGCCTCCTCTACGAATGCCTCGTCGGCGAGCGCGCGTTCCAGGGACGCGGTCCCGACCTCCTCCGCAAGATCGCCGAGGCCGCGGTCGACTTCTCTCCGTTGCCGCCGTCGACGCCGCAGCGCCTGCGCACGCTGATCGAGCTTTGTCTCCAGCCCGAGCCGCGCCGGCGCCTCCGCGACATCGCGAGCGTCTTCGCGTTTCTCGGCGACGAGACCGCGCAGCGCGTGGTGCGCGTCGAGGCGCGCAGCCCGAAGGACCTCTTGCCGTTGCAGCCGCCGAGCGCGGTCCTGCGCACCGAGCTCGTGGCGAGCGCGGTCGACGCCGTGCGCGACTCCGCGCTTGTTGCCCTGAGCGGGCCGAGCGGCTGCGGCAAGAGCTGGATCGCGACGCGCGTCGCGCGGGCGATGCTCGATCCCGCCTCGGGGCAGCGGCTCGGGGCGGGGGCGGCGCGCGTGGATCTCGTCGGCATCGACGACGTGAAGACCGCGATCGCGCGCATCGCCGCGGTGCTGCGCGAGATCGACGGCGACCGGTCCGACGCGGTCGACGCCGAGTCGCTTCGGCAGCGAATTCTCCGCGTTGCAGCCGACGGCCTGCTGCTCGTCCTCGACAACGCCGACGGCGTCATGCGCGAGCTGCCGGATCTCCTGCGCGGAGTGCTCGCGCCGGGGCTGCGGGTCGTGGCGACGGCGCGACGCTCGCCGACGCATCCGGCGTGGACCGTGGTGCGCGTGCCGCCGCTCACGTGCCCCGGCGACGTGCGCGGACAGGAGGGCGTGATGTCGGCCGCGGCGCTTCGTGGCTTCGAATCGGTGCAGCTCTTCACGATGCGCGCGAAGGCCGCACGCCGTTCGTTCGAGCTCACCAACGAGAACGCGGCCGCGGTCGCGGAGACGTGTCGGCGCCTCGGCGGGCTTCCGCGGGCGATCGAACTCGTCGCTTCGCGGCTCGGATTCCTCGCCCCCGACGAGGTGGTCGCGCGGCTTCCGCAGCTGGTGCGCCCGCTCGTCGCCGACTCCGCGTTGCCGGCGGGCGACACGCTCGCCCGCACCGTCCAGTGGTCGATCGACAGCACCACGCCCGACGAGCGGCTCTTGCTCGAGCGCCTCTCGGTGTTCGAAGGAAGTTGGACGCTCGCGTCCGTCGAGGACGTCTGCTGCGACGAACGACTGCCTGCCGCGGCGCTGCACGAACTGCTGAACGGCCTCGTCGACCTCGGGCTCGTGCAGGAGGAGTCGGGCGTGACGCGGCCTCGCTTCCGCGTGCTCGAGTTCGTGCGCGACCAATGCCGTCAGCGGCTCGCGACGCCGGAACGGAGCGACGAGGCGGCCGCGCTCCGATCGCGGCACCTCGCGCGCTTCCGCGAGCTCGCGTCCGAAGCGCCGCCCGTCAACGATTGGGGCCATCGCGTGCCGCGCTCGGCGCAGCGGCTCGAGCTCGAGCACGAGCTCGACGACTGCCGTGCCGCGATCGAGTGGGGCATCGCTTCTCCGTTGCAGCTCGAGGCGGTCGCCGATCTCGCGATCGACATGCAGGACCACTGGTACCAGCGCGGCCGTTACCGGCAGGGGATCGACCTCGTGCAGTCGGTGCTCGCCGCGTGGGGCGATCGCGGCGACGTGCGGCAGGTGCGTCTCCTCGCCGCGCGGGCGAAGCTCTTCTGGGCCCGCGACGCGCGAGCCGCGCATGACGGCTATCTGCGGGCGCTCGCGCTCCAACGCGCGCGCGTGACCACGTCCGACGTCCGCGACGCCCCGATCGAGCGCACGCGCATGGCGAGACTCCTCCAGAACGTCGGGCTCACGGCGCAGCAGACCGACGCGCTCGCCGAGTCGCGGCCGGCGCTCGAGGAGGCGCTCGCGATCTACCGCGACCTCCGCGACCAGCTCGGGGTGGCGCAGACGCGATTCGCGATCGGGCTGCTCGATCTCTTCGAGGGCAAGCTGCCCGAAGCGCGGGTCGAGTTCGACTCCGCGTTGCCGACCGTGCGCGAGTCCGGCGACTCCGTGCTGCTCGGCGCGATCTACCAGTACAAGGGCAGGCTCGAGCTCGCCTGCGGACGACTCGCCGAGTCCATTCGCTGGTGCCGCGACGCGCTCGCCATGCGCCGCGCCGCCTACGAGCCCGCGGGCGTCGCCGACAGCTTGCGCCTCGCCGGCGAGATCGCCGTCGCGCGCGGCCTGCCGCGAGTCGCGGTGCGCCTCTTCGCGGCGTCGCAGCGGCGTCGCGACGCGCTCGGCGTCGACATTCCGCCGCGCGAGGTCGAGCGCTACGAGGAGGCCTTCGAGGCGGTCCGCGCGACGATGTCGGCAGGGGCCTTCGAGACGTCGTGGCACGACGGCGTCCTCCTATCCGACGACGAGGCGTCGGCGATCGTGGGCGCGTCGGAGTTCGACAGCGGCGCCGTCCAGTGAGTCGTTAGCCGGGCGGCCGGCCTCGCGAGGGGATCGCCGGCGGCAGCAACGCGGAGCGCAGTTTCCGCCGAAACGTGGAGATTCTTCGCGCCCGCCTCACCATGAGGGGGTTTTCCCCGGGGCAACTGTCGGTAGTGTGCCCACGTCATCGCCGTCGCCCCTCTCCGGAGTCAGCGCCCATGCCAGCCCACGGTCCGAACCCCGGCTCCGGATTCCGGAACTTCCTCTTCCTCGTGGCAGTGTTCGCGGCCGCATTCGGCGGCGGGTACGCGGGCGTCAAATGGGGCACGCCGAAGCTCGAGAAGCCCGACGGGCCGCTGATCCCGTACGTCGGCACCGCCGGAGTTCCCGTGAAGGTCGAGCTCGCGCCGCCGACGGCCGTCTTCACGAAGGGGCTCACGCCGCCCAGCTCGACCACGCTGAAACTCTCGGGCGGAGCGAACCCCGTGATGCTGCGAGTGAAGCAGAGCGGATCGGCGCTCGTCGGCTTGCCGGTCGACCTCGACATCGGCGCGAACGGCAACGCATCGATCGACCTCGTCCTGAGCCCCGACGCACCGACAGGCAGCTTCTACGTCACCCTCGTCGTGCTCGAGAAGAACACGGACGGCGCGTGGATCGAGACCGACAAGCAGAAGATCATCACCTTCACCGTCCAGTGACCGCCTCTCCACGTTGCAGCAAACGCCCCCGAGATCCCGCCATGCGATCGACCCGACTCCTGATGACGCTCGTCGTTGCAGCCGCTGCAGTCCTGCCCGCATGCAACACGGTGCCGCCGGCGTCAGCCCCTCCAACGAAGGGCCCTGGCACGCAGACCGCCGGAGTGCCGGTCAAGGTGACCATTCCGAGTCAGATTGCCCCGGGCGCGAGCTTCCCGATCATGATCGAGTTCGACGGATGGGAGCGACCTGGTGGTCCGTTTGAGCTTTCCTATTCGGACGAGTCGCTGCTCGACGCTCCCGTTCGCAACCATATGGCGACCTCGAAGTTCACGGTCGTCTACGCGAGGGCTGCGAGCAATGTGACGGATCGGCGTCCGCTGGTGGTGACGGCGAAGGCCAATCTTCGATCGAAGGACTCGAACGCGGCGACGGTCGGTTCGAGCCGTTCGGCTGCGGAGTCGAGGTCGGCAGCGCTCACCGTCGACCTCGGCCCATTGACCGCCGGCGTTCCCGTCAAGGTCGAGTTGGACGACGCGCTTCCGGGCGAACTCGTGACCGGGACGGTCGAGATGAAGAACTTCCAAAGCGCCGGGCAGGTGCGATTTGAGTATCTCGGCACCGAGGGAGTGCTCGTTCGCGCCCCGCAACGGTGGCGGGCCAGCGCCAGCGTCTGGAAGTTCCAAGTCCGAGTTCGCCCGAACGCCGCGGTCGATTCCGTCTGCATCATCGGCGCCTACACGAAGAGCGACATGTCCGACATTGTTTGGGGCACGTTCACCGTACGTTGAGCCATTGTCCGCAACCCAGGGATCAGAGACTCCATGACACGCACCCTCGCCCTCGTCGCACTCGTCGTTGCAGCCGGACTGCTCCTGTCGGCGTGTGCGGCGGAAACCCGCAGCGGCGGTGCCGAGCCTTCGGGACGTGACGACCAGCGGATCCTCACGGCCGGCGTTCCCGTCAAGGTCTCGTTGCCGCCCGAAGTGCCTTCAGGCACCGAGTTCCCGATCGTCATCACGTTCAGCGGGATGTCGACGGGGGGCGGCCGGTACGCGCTCTTCTATCAGCCCGAGTCGCCGCTCACCATCGGCGTGACGTACGAATGGGCCTCGACGTCGCCGTTAGTCAGGACGGCGCGAGCGAAGCCGGCACGACCGCAGGACGATGACGTGACGATCGCGGCAGCGACGGAAAAAGGCATCGCCCACGAGACCACGCGGGTCAAGAAACATGTCACGGCGCCGTCGAGTAGCGCTGGCAGGGTCATGGCCGTCAGTAGCGCGGATGTCGGGCGCGGCATGCAGGCGACCGTCACCGTCACCATGACGGACTTCCACAGCAAGGCCGGCGCCATTGCCACCCTCGTGAGCTCAGACCCGCGCCTCGACCGCAGGACGCTGCAGCAGACTGCGAGCGGCGCCTCCTGGAGTTTCACGTTCGACGTGCCGGCGGATGCGAAGCCGGGCGACGTTGTCGTGGTCGGCGTCTCCGTACTCTCGGATCGCAGCGACGTCCAATGGGCCACGATCCGAGTGAAGTGACCTCCGTCGCCGGACGTCAGTCTCCCTGATCGAGCACGGCCATGAAGGCTTCCTGCGGGATGGAGACGACGCCAATCGTCTTCATGCGCTTCTTGCCTTCCTTCTGCTTCTCGAGGAGCTTGCGCTTGCGGCTGATGTCGCCGCCGTAGCACTTCGCGGTGACGTTCTTGCGGAGCGCGCTGATCGATTCGCGGGCGATGACCTTGCCGCCGATCGCCGCCTGCAACGGGATCTCGAACTGGTGGCGGTCGATCTGCTTCTTCAGCTTCTGGAGGATGCAGCGGCTGCGATACTCGGCGTTCGAGCGATGGCAGATGAGGGACAGCGCCTCGACCGTCTCGCCGTTGACGAGGATCACGACCTTCACGAGGTTCTCCTCGCGATAGTCGAGGATCTCGTAGTCCATCGTGCCGTAGCCGCGGGTGATCGACTTCAGCTTGTCGTAGAAGTCGTAGATGATCTCGGCGAGCGGAAGCTCGTAGTCGAGGATCTGCCGGTCGTCGGAGAGGAACTTCTGCGCCTTGAACGTGCCGCGGCGCGTCTCGCAGAGTTTCATCAGATCGCCGATGCAATCCTGCGGGCAGATGATCTCGAGCTTCACGATCGGCTCGCGGATCGACTTGACCTTCGACAGGTCGGGCAAGTCCGCGGGATTGTGGATCTCGATCGTCGAGCCGTCGTTCATGTCGACGAGGTACGAGACGGTCGGCGCCGTCTGCACGATCTCGACGCCGCCTTCGCGCTCGAGCCGCTCCTGGATGATGTCCATGTGCAGGAGGCCGAGGAAGCCGCAGCGGAAGCCGAAACCTAACGCCTCGCTGTGCTCGACCTCGAACGTGAAGCTTGCATCGTTGAGATGGAGCTTCTCGATCGCCTCGCGCAGGGCTTCGAAGTCGCCCTTCTTGCCGCTCGAGCCGTCCGCGCCGGCGCTCGCCGGGTAGAAGTCGCAGAAGACCATCTGCTTCGGCTCCTTGTAGCCGGGCAGCGCCGCGTCGGCGGGTTCGTACTCGAGCGTGATCGTGTCGCCGACGCGCACGTCGCCGAGCGACTTGATCGCGCCGCACATGTAACCCACTTCGGCGGTGTCGAGCGAATCGACCTTCTTGATGAACGGCGTGTAGCGGCCGAGTTCGGTGACGAAGAACGTGCGGCCCGTTCCCATCATCCGGATCTTGTCGCCCATCTTGATCTTCCCGTCGAAGACGCGGAAGTAGACGACGACGCCCTTGTAGTCGTCGTAGTGGCTGTCGAAGATGAGCGCCCGCAATTTCGACGTTTCAGCCGCGCGCGGGGCGGGCAGCCGGTCGCAGATCGCGTCGAGGAGTTCGGGAATGCCGCGGCCGGTCTTCGCGCTCACGAGGATGCAGTCCTCGGCGCGGAACCCGAAGACTTGCTCGATCTCCATCGCGACCTTGTCCGGGTCGGCGGCGGGGAGATCGATCTTGTTGATGACCGGGATGAGCTCGAGGCCGTTGGCAACGGCGAGATAGGCGTTCGCGACGGTCTGTGCCTGCACGCCCTGCGTCGAGTCGACGACGAGGACGGCGCCTTCGCACGCGGTCAACGCGCGCGAGACCTCGTAGGCGAAGTCGACGTGCCCGGGCGTATCGATGAAGTTGAGCTGGTAGTTCTCGCCCTTGTGGGTGTGGTAGACCGTGACCGCGCTCGCCTTGATCGTGATGCCGCGCTCGCGCTCGAGATCCATCGAGTCGAGGAGCTGGGCCTTCGCCTCACGGTCGCTGACCGCCTTCGTGGCTTGCAGGAGTCGGTCGGCCAGGGTGCTTTTCCCGTGGTCGATGTGGGCGATGATGGAGAAGTTTCGGATAGGCACGGGAGGGCGACCGCGATCGGCGGCGAGAGTCCCGCATCATACCGGCACGCCCGTCGCCGCCGCGATCCTTGCGAGTCGTATCCGTCGACGAGCCGTCGGCCGTCGTTTCACGCACGTGGCCGGGCCAAGTCTGCGGCGTGGGCCCCGCATTCGCCGCACGTCGAGGGAAGCCCGGACGGCGGAAGGAGATGCCCGCACCGCTCGCAGACCCGGATGCCGCGATTTCGCATGGCCGAGCGGACGAAGGGGCCGTACGACCGGTTCATCGCCACGACGAAGGTGACGTGCTGGACGAGGAGATATGCGGCCCCGACCACGAGCGCCGCGACGAGTCCGCCGGTGGTCGACAGGATCCCGGCCAGATCCTTTGTCGTCGCCTCGACGACCAAGATTCCCGCAACGAGCACGAGGGTGGGCAGGAGGGAGAGGACGCAGAACGACGCGATCGCCCGTGGCGAGCGAAGCATGCCGAGGTTCGCCTTCCAGTGGAGCGAGAGCTGCTCACGGAGGGGCGGCGCGAACGACGGATCGTGGAAGCTCGGCCACCAGATCGATCGAAGGCGGTCGCTCATCGAGTCGGCGGAGCGGAGCCGGGCGTCGACGGCGTTGCGGGCGCGGCCGGAGCCGCGTCACTCGGCGTTGCAGGCGCTGCGGCGCCCGAACTCGGCGTTGCAGCCGGCTTCTCGACCGTCTCGATGACGCGATCGAGCGTGCCTTCGATGCCGCGGAGCCGCATGTACGGACGGCCGGTGTCGTCGCGCGTGGGTTCAAAGAGCGAGCGCGCGATCGACGGCGAATCGGGCGTGAGTTCGACGCGGCCGTCCTTCAAGCGCCACGAGCCCTGATGGCTCGCGATCACGACGGGGCGCTCGTCGCCCGACTTCGCCGGAACGACGTAGCGGTAGCGCAACGATGGCTTCAACTCGAGCGTTCCGCCTTGACCGAGCCAGAGACCGATGACGAAGTCTTCCTCGACGAGCGGCGGCGCGTCGATGCGGACCATCGGCGCGAACTTGCGCACCGTCACCTGGGTCGAGCTGCCTTCCTTCGTGAGAACGATTCGCGTGCGCGCTTCCTTCCGCGCCGAGTACGGCTCGAGCCAGAGCGTCGCGTAGTTCTGCCGCACCCAGCGGCCGACTTCGAGCGGCTTCTCGAAACGGTTCTGCGTCGCGAAGAGGCGGTACATGCCTTCGGGCGTGAGTTCGAGGAGTTGCGCGCCGTTCGTCCACCAGCCTTCGACGGGCTCGGGCGCCTCGGGGTCGATCTTGAGCCGCGTGTCGACGGGCGGCGACGGCGCCTTTTCCTGCGTGGCGTCGGGCGCGGCGGCGCCGCCGTCCGTCGACTCCTGGGCCACGCCGACGGACGTCAGCGCGGCTGCAACGAGGAGCGCGAAGGCGGAACGAACCGAAAGACGACGCGGCGAGGTCCGTACGCGAGCAACGGTCGGCGCGGGCGTCGGCTCAAGAGTCGGCATTGGTGGGGCTCCGAGAAAATCGTCTAGGGCAGCAACTCGAACGGCGGCCATCGTACGTACGCGGCTTCGCCAAGGATCCCCACAGATCACTTGTATCTTCCATTGTGGCGCGTGACCGAGTGCCGTATGGTGCAGACGGCGACGTGGGGTCGGACCTACTCGCCGCGCTGCGCAGCGAGGCGGCGGAGCCGAGCCACTGGCTCGACGGCATCGGAATGGATGGCCACCATGTCGAAGCACTCGGAGTCAGGAGAGGGCACGTTGGCGACGCGGCCGAGCGCGGGTGCGGCGGAGATGCCGCTGGCGTCGCTTGAGCGGCGACTCTTCGTGGGCGGCCCCGTTGCCGTCTTCCGCTGGGTCGCGGTCCCCGGTTGGCCGGTCGAGTACGTCTCGCCCAACATCGCGGGGATCTTCGGCCACACCGCCGACGACTTCCTCACGGGCCGCGTTTCGTACGCGTCGGTCGTCTACCCCGAGGACCTCTCGCGGGTCGCGGCGGAAGTGGCGGCGTTCAGCGCGTCGGGCGTGCCGTACTTCGAACAGGACTATCGCATCGTCCGCGCCGACGGAGAGGTGCGCTGGCTCTACGACTTCACCGCCGTCGTGCGCAACGAGCGCGGCGACATCACGCACTACGAAGGCTACGTTCTCGACATCACCGAGCGACGTCGCGCCGAGTCGGAGCGTCGAGAACTCGAAGTGCGCATGCATCAAACGCAGAAGCTCGAGAGCCTCGGCGTGCTGGCGGGCGGGATCGCGCACGACTTCAACAACCTTCTGGTGGGCGTGCTCGGCAACGCGGAGTTGGCGCTCGCGGAGACGCGCGAGGGGTCCTCGCTGCACGACGCAGTCGTTCGCATCCGAGCCGCGGCGCAGCGCGCGGCGGAGCTCGCCCAGCAGATGCTCGCCTACACGGGCCGGGCTGAGGCGCGGGCCGAGCGCATCGACGTGGGGGCTCTGGTGCGCGAGACCGTGTCCCTCCTCGGCGTCTCGCTCTCGGCGCGGGCGAAGGTCCGCTGTCGGGTCGAGCCCGGCCTTCCCGAGGTGCTCGGCGACGCCGTGCAGATCCGGCGGGTCGTCATGAACCTCCTCACCAATGCGTCGGACGCGCTTGGCGAGTCGGAAGGCTCGATCGAGGCGACGGCGAGTGCGATGACGCTCGGGCGTGGCGAGATCTCCACGTTTCAGGTCGGCCAGGCCATCGAGCCGGGTCTCTACGTCGCGGTCGACGTCCGCGACGACGGGTGCGGCATGTCCGACGAGACGGTCGCGCGAATGTTCGATCCCTTCTTCACGACGAAGTTCGTCGGGCGAGGCCTAGGTCTCGCCTCTGCGCTGGGCATCGTCCGAGCGCACCGCGGCGCGATCCGCGTTCGGTCGACGCCCGGAAAGGGGACGTGGATCCGGGTTCTCCTTCCGTGTGCGTCCGAGCCGTCGGCGCCGACGTCCCGGTCGCCGATCCCGCAGGCCGACGTCGCCCCGCTCGACGGCGTGCGGCTTCTCGTCGTCGACGACGAGCCGATGGTGCGAGACGTCGTGGTCCGCTTCGCACTGTCGTTAGGCTGTACGGCGCGCGGTGCGGCGGACGGCGACGAGGCGATCGCGGTCCTCGCCGCAGCACCTGACGCGATCGACTGCGTGCTGATTGATGCGACGATGCCCGGTCGATCGGGCATCGAGACGCTCGCCGCGCTGCGCGAGCTGCGCCCCGGCCTGCCGGCCATCGTCATGAGCGGATTCGTGGACGCGGACCCGACCGCTGCGGCCGCGGGCCGAGGCGGCGGCGATCGTGAGCCGATCGGCGGGTTCCTGCAGAAGCCCTTCTCGCCCGACGATCTCGCCAGCGCGCTGCGCGTCGCCCTGTCGACGCAACGGGCTGCCGCCGAGTCGTAAGTCGGTTTTCCAACGCCGATTGCGGACACACGCGGCGAAGCCCGCCGCGCCGCGGAAAGCGCCGAGAGCGGGGGGTGGGTCGCCTCGAAGCGAGTCGTCCGGGCGTTTCGTGCCGCCTTTCCTCTTGACGGACGGGCATAAGGGCGATATATCTATAAACAACCTCGGAAATGTGTTGCAGCCGGGGTGTACCGCGAGGACCACATGTCCCCGATCGACGCACGCTCACCGACCGTCGCCCCGTCGCCCGCCTATCCGGCCTCCCCCTCGGCCTCCGCCGTGGCGACCTTGTCGGGGGGCGTGCCGCCGGAACCCGCACCGACGGTCGGAGCCTCCCGGCCGGCTCGTCGCTACGAGGGACGGGCCGTCGCGATCGCGATCGGCGCCTGCGTCGCCGCGCTCGGGCTCGCGCTCGGCGCCGCGCACCTCATGCGGCTCGCCCAAGTCCGGCTGACACCGAACCCCCGCGCTCCGCTTCCGCTCGCCGCGCTTGCGCCGCTCCCGCAACTCGACATGCCGACCTACGTGCGCGGACGGGCGCTTTTCGTCGCGACGTGCGCGACCTGCCACGGTCCCGCCGGGACGGGCGTGCCCGGACTTGGGAAGGACCTGACGCACAGCCTCTTCGTCTTCGAGCGGCGCGACTCGGTGCTCGTCGACTTCATTCGCAAGGGACGCGACGCCGCCGATCCGCTCAACACGACGAAGGTCGCGATGCCGCCGCTCGGAGGCAATCCCGACCTCACCGCCGCCGATCTCGGCGCGCTCGTCGTTTTCATGCGCGGGCTCCAGGATCCGCGCCGCGTTCCCGACGTGCCCGAGGTCTCCGCGCCGGTCGTCGTCGCCGTGAAGGAACCGACGGACAAGGAGAAGGCCGAAGCGCTCGAGGCCGCCGGCGGCGACGCGGAGCGCGCGGAGTGGATCGCGAGCGGACGCAAGCTCTTCGTCGCTTCCTGCGCCTCGTGCCACGGCAAGGACGGCCTGGGCATGCCAGGGCTCGGGAAGGACCTCACGACGAGCGAGTTCGTGCATCGCCTCTCCGACGACGACCTGCTCGCGTTTCTGCTGAAGGGCCGGGATCCGAGCGATCCCGCGAACACGTCGAAGATCGCGATGCCGCCCAAGGGCGGAAACCCGGCGCTCAGCGAAGACGACCTGCTCGACATCATCGCGTTCCTCCGCTCGGTGGCGAAGACCCCGGGCGATTCCAGGAAGCCGCAGCCGTGACCGTGTGATTCAAGGGCGGCGTCGCACCGCGCGGGGCCGCGATCCAAGAAAGGACCTCTCATGCTTGGTTTCAATAGACAGTGTGCCGTGAAGGTGCTCGCGCTCGCGTCCGTCGCGGCGCTCCTCGGCGCCTCCGCCGACGCGATGGCGCAGGAGACCCGCCGCGAACGACGATCGCGCACCAAGGAAGTGAAGCCGATCGAGCTCAGCCCCGCGCAGGTCGCGGAGCTCACGAAGGTCGCGAACGAGCGCAAGCTGACCGTCGACGACCTGCTCGCGGCGTCGAAGACGTACATGCCGAGCGGGCGGCACGACGACTACGTGCTCTTCTCGTCGGGCGGCCAGAGCGGGCAGATCTTCGCGATCGGCGTCCCGAGCATGCGCCTGCTGCGCTCGATCGCCGTGTTCACTCCGGAGTCGTGGCAGGGCTACGGCTTCGCGGGCGAGGGCGACGCCGTCCTCGAACGGCTGAACGTCAATGGAAAGGCAGTGCCGTGGGGCGACACGCATCACCCGGCGCTCTCCGAGACGGCCGGCGACTACGACGGCCAGTTCCTCTTCATCGGCGACAAGGCGAATGCGCGCGTCGCCGTAATCGACCTGCGCGACTGGGAAACGAAGCAGATCGTGAAGAACCCGCTCACCGTGAGCGACCACGGCGCGTCGTTCGTCACGCCCAACACCGAGTATGTCGTCGAGGGCGGCCAGTACGCGACCGTCCTCGGCTATGGCTATGCGCCGCCCGAGGAATACAAGAAGTCGTATCGCGGGATGGTGACCTTCTGGAAGTTCGACCGCGCCAAGGGCCGCATCGACGAGGCGAGTTCGTTCGCGCTCGAACTGCCTCCGTACTGGCAGGATCTCGCCGACGCCGGCAAGGTCGCGAGCGACGGCCTCGTCTTCATCAATTCGTTCAACTCCGAGATGGCGACCGGCGGCGTCGAGCAGGGCAAGCCGCCCTTCGAGGCCGGCGTCAGCCAGCGCGACACGGACTATCTGCACATCATCGACTGGAAGCGGGCCGAGCGGGCGGTGAAGGAAGGCAAGGCCAAGAAGATCAACGGGTTCCCGGTGATCACGCTCGACGTTGCAGCCGCCGAGGGCATCCTGCACTTCGCCCCCGAGCCGAAGAGCCCGCATGGCGTCGACGTCTCGCCGAACGGCCAGTTCATCGTCGTCGCGGGCAAGCTCGACCCGCACGTGACCGTGTATTCGATCGACCGAATCAAGAAGGCGATCGCCGACAAGAAGATCAGCGCGACCGACGACTACGGAATCCCGGTGCTCGACTTCGACGCCGTGAAGGAGGCGCAGGTCGAGCTCGGACTCGGGCCGTTGCATACGCAATTCGACGACAAGGGATACGCGTACACGTCGCTCTTCCTCGACTCCGCGGTGTCGCGCTGGACGCTCGGCGGCGACTACGCCAAGCTCCATGCGGAGGAGCCGTGGAAGCTCGTGACGAAGACGCCGGTGCAATACAACATCGGCCACCTCTGCGCCGCCGAGGGCGACACGGTGAGCCCCGACGGCAACTACCTCATCTCGATGTCGAAGTGGTCGGTCGACCGATTCCTCCCGACCGGTCCGCTCCTGCCGCAGAACTTCCAGCTCGTCGACATCGCCGCGGCCGGAACGACGATGCCGGTGCTCTTCGACATGCCGATCGGCGTCGGCGAGCCGCACTACTGCCAGATGATCAAGGCCGACAAGCTGAAGACCTGGACCACCTATCCCGAGATCGGATGGAACCCGCATACGCAGCAGCTTGATCCGCGCGCGCCGAAGCAAGGCAAGGAAGGCGTCGTGCGCGACGGTTCGCAGGTGACGATCAACATGACGGCGATCCGAAGCCACTTCACCCCCGAGCACGTCGAAGTGAACGAGGGCGACGAGATCACCTGGCGCATCACCGCGATCGAGTCGACGCAGGACGCGACGCACGGCTTCTGCATCGGCGGCTACAACATCAACCTGAGCCTCGAACCGGGCGAGTTCGCCGAGTTCAAGTTCGTGGCCGACAAGCCGGGCACGTATCCCTTCTACTGCACCGAGTTCTGCTCCGCGTTGCACCTGGAGATGATGGGCTATCTCCACGTGAAGCCGAAGACCACGACGGCCATGAAGGCCGAGCCTGCCGCCAAGCCCTGACGATCTCATGCGTTTCCGGCCTGCGCCGCGCGAGAGCGCGGCGCAGGCATTGACGGCGTTCGCCGCCTTGACCGACCCACCCTCCGCCTCGCACGAACGGAGTCCGTTTCATGCCCGGACTGCTCGCCCAGATCGCCGGACCGCGCGTCCCGCCCGACGAGCTCGCGCGTCGACCCGCCCGCTACGCGACGCCCGCGCTTCTCTTCGCGGTCGCGCGCGTGCTGCTCCTCGTGTCGATCTTTTTCCCGTACTGGCACATGGAGCTCGTGGCGCCGCAGTACCCCGACGGGCTGTTCCTCACCGCCTATGTCAATCATCTCGACGGCGACGTGAAGGAGATCGACGGCCTCAATCATTACATAGGAATGCGGCCGCTCGACGAGGCGGCGCGGGTGGAGAAGTCGCTGGCGATCTGGATGATCGTCGCGATGGTGCTCTTCGTCGAAGGCGCGATGTTCGTCCACAGCAAGTGGGCGGTGCTGCTCGCCGTTCCGGCGATCACGTTTCCGGCCTTCTTCATCGCGGACCTTCACCTCTGGATGAGGCGGTTCGGGCAGGGGCTCGACCCCTCGGCTCCGCTGTCGGCGTCGGTGAAGCCGTTCACGCCGACCGTGCTCGGCGAGGGCGGCATCGGGCAGTTCCGGACGTTCGCGGAGCTCGGCACCGGCATGTGGCTCGCGATCGGCGCGGCGGGCATGATCGTCGTCGCGTTCTGGTTCCATCGCCGCGCCTTCCGTCCGCTCTCGGTCGCCGCGCGCCGCGCCGCGGAGGTTCCGGCATGACGACCCTCGCGCTCATTGCGTGCCTCGCGCTCGGCGTTGCAGCCGAGCCGGGATCGATCGCCGACCGCATCGCCGGCGCGGCGCCGGGAGACGTCATCGAAGTGGGCCCCGGCGTCTACCGCGAACGGATCCGCATCGACAAGCCGCTGCGGCTCGTCGGGGTCGGTCGCCCGGTGATCGACGGCGGCGGCAGCGGCGACATCGTCGAGATCACCGCTCCCAACGTCGAGTTCCGGGGCTTCGAGGTGCGCAACACCGGCATCGACCTCGACAAGGAGAACTGCGCGATCCGCGTGCTCGCCCCCTTCGCCGTCATCGAGGACAACGTCGTGTCGGACGTCCTGTTCGGCATCGACCTGAAGGGAGCCCCGGACAGCGTGGTCCGCGGCAATCGCATCGGCGGCAAGGACCTCGACGTCGCCCGCCGCGGCGACGGGCTGCGACTTTGGCGCAGCGACCGCGTCCGCATCGAGAACAACGAGATCCACGACGGGCGCGACGCGATCCTCTGGTACTCGAACGGCGTCGAGGTGCGCGGCAACGTCGCGCATCGCTGCCGCTACGGGTTCCATCTCATGTACAGCGACAACGTGGTCCTCGAGGACAACGAGGTCGCCGAGAACTCGGTCGGCGTGTACTTCATGTACAGCCACACGCTTGAGCTTCGCCGCAACCGGCTCGTGCGCAACCGCGGCCCCAGCGGCTACGGACTCGGGCTGAAGGAGACCGACCGCTTCACGATCGAGGACAACGTGATCGTGGGCAATCGCGTCGGGGTGTACGTCGACGGCTCGCCGTTCACGTCGAAGAAGCCGGGCGAGTTCACGCGGAACACGTTCGCCTACAACGACGTCGGCGTGACGTTTCTTCCGGCCGTGCGCGGCAACGTGCTCTGGGAGAACAACTTCGTCGACAACTTCGAGCAGGTCTGCGTCCTCGGCCGCGGAGAGCTGACCGGCAACGAGTTCGCCCGCGACGACCGCGGCAACTACTGGAGCGACTACGTCGGCTACGACGAGGACCGCGACGGGCTCGGCGACTGGGAGCACTGCTCGGAGCGGCTCTTTGAGAGCATGCTCGATCGCGAGCCGAAGCTTCGCGTTTTCCTTCTGAGCCCGGCGGAGAGCGCGATCGAGTTCGTCGCGCGGGCCGTGCCTGCGGTGCGCCCGGAGCCGAAGTTCAGCGACCCGGCGCCGCTCATGCAGCCGATCGCCGCGAAAGCCTCGGCCGAGCGCGACGCGCGGCGCGGTCCGCTCGCCGCGGCGGCGACGGCGCTCCTCGCGGTCGGCGGACTTGCGTTCGTCGTCGCCCGCTCCGGGCTCGGACTTGCACGGGAGACCACATGATCCGGATTCGACGCCTCACCAAGCGCTTCGCGCGGCAGCCCGCGCTCCTCGACGTCGACCTCGAGATCGGCGCCGGCGACGCCCTCGCGCTCTGGGGTCCGAACGGCGCCGGCAAGTCGACGCTCATCCGCTGCGTGCTCGGACTCCTCGCCTTCGAGGGGGAGATCACCGTGGGCGGCCATGACGTGCGCCGCGACGGAAAGGCGGCGCGGCGCCTCGTCGGCTACGTGCCGCAGGAGCTCGGATTCTACGACGATCTCCGCGTTGCCGAGGCCGTTCGGCTCTTCGCGCGCCTGAAGGGGGTGCCGATCCGCGGCGTCGGCGCCGTGCTCGACGGTGTACGGCTCGGCGGCCAGGAGCGCAAGCGGATCCGCGAGCTCTCGGGCGGCATGAAGCAGCGGCTCGCGCTCGCGATCGCGCTTCTCGGCGAGCCGCCGATCCTCGTGCTCGACGAAGTCACGGCGAGCCTCGACGCCTGCGGACGCCGCGAGTTCACCGACCTTCTCGGCGGCCTCGCCACCGGCGGACGCACGCTTCTCTTTGCGTCGCACCGCGTCGAGGAGATTTCGGCGCTTGCGCGACGCGTCGCGGAGCTGGAGGCGGGCCGGGTGACGGCGATCGTCGACGGCGGCGACTTCATGCAGCGCCTCGGCGTCGGAAGCGTGCTGCATCTCACCGTTGCGTCGCCGCAGCGGGCGAGCGCGTTCGAGGCGCTGCGCACCAACGGATTCGCGCCTCGCATGAACGGCGTCGGCGTGCTCGTGCCGGTGCCGTCGTCGCAGAAGGCGGCGCCCTTCCGCGTCCTCGCCGATGCCCGCATCGCCGTCGAGGACTTCGAGCTTGTGTCGACGGAGCGAGCCTCGGCGCTCGCGGAGGAGATGCACCGATGACCGCAGCCCTGACTGTCACGTCCG
The DNA here is from genome assembly GCA_016795035.1 of Phycisphaerae bacterium. Classification (GTDB taxonomy): domain Bacteria; phylum Planctomycetota; class Phycisphaerae; order Phycisphaerales; family SM1A02; genus JAEUIT01. Next base: position 60,231 of record JAEUIT010000019.1, read on the forward strand.
ACGATCGCGCCGGCAGCCGGCCGCCGTCGGCCCTCTCCAACGTGGTCGCGCTCGGGATGCGCCAGCTCCGCGACGCCGTGCGCAGCCGGTGGTTCGCGCTCTACACCCTCGCCTTCACCGCGCTCGGACTCGCGGTGTCGTACGTGTCGGCGCACGCGGCCGGCGGCGCCGGCGTCTCCGGCTTCGGCCGCACGACCGCCGGGCTCCTGAACCTCGTGCTCCTGATCGTCCCGCTCATGGCGCTCACGGCGGGCGCCGGGTCCATCGCGTCGGACCGCGAGCGCGGCATGCTGCCGTACCTCCTCGCCCAGCCGATCGCCCGCTGGGAACTGCTCCTCGGAACCTATCTCGGGCTCGCGCTCGCGCTCTTCGCGAGCGTGACGCTCGGCCTCGGCGCCTGCGCCGCCGTGCTCGCGGCGATGGGGGAGCGCACCGATCCCGGGAGCATCGTGTGGCTCGCCGTCCTGTCGTGCATCCTCGCGCTCGGCATGCTGAGCGTCGGCATGCTCGTGTCCGTGGTCACCCGCCGCGCATCGGTCGCGACCGGCACGGCCGTTTTCCTCTGGCTCGCGCTCGTCTTCGGGACCGATCTCGGGCTGATGGCCGGGACGATCGCGTTCAAGCTGCGCATCCAGACGCTCTTCGGCCTCTGTCTCGCGAACCCGCTCCAGGTGTTCAAGATGTGGTCGCTGCACGTCATCGACGCATCCATCGATGTGTTAGGCCCGGCCGGAACGTACGCGCTCGACACCTGGGGTTCGGCGCTTTCCTGGATCTTCGCCGGAGCCCTCGCCGCGTGGGTGGTCGTTCCGCTCGGACTTGCGACGGCGATCTTCGCCCGGAGGTCCCCGGTATGAACAAGGTCTCCGTCGCCCTCGCGTTCGTCGCCGTCGCGAGCCTCGCCCGATGCGGCGATGCCCCGCCCGACGGTCCTCCCGAGCTGCGCCTCGGCCACGACGTCTGTGCGCACTGCGGCATGATGCTGGCGGAGGATCGTTGTGCCGCGGCCTCGATCGCGGTCGTGGACGGCCAGCCCGCCTACCTCCTGTGGGACGACGTCGGATGCCTGCTCGACTGGTTGCGCGAGCGACCCGACTCGACGTTCTCCGCGCACTTCGTCCGTGACTACGACGCGCGCTCCTGGGTCGACGCGCCGAAGGCGACCTTTCTCATGACCGAGGCGATCCGCACGCCGATGGGCTCGTGGATCGTCGCGTTCGCGTCGCCGGCCGGTGCCGAGGGCGCGCGACGGGTGCATGGCGGGGAGGTATCCTCGTGGAACGAGCTTGCGAACGCGCGGGTTCGTTGGCTGGTCGATCAAGGCCGACTCGCTCCTCCCTGAGGCCGTCGCCGTGATTCGATCCGTCGACGTCGTCGCTCGCGGGCCCGGCGGCCCGGCGCCCCGTTCCAGCGCCGCGCTCGGCGTCGGCGCCGGTTCCGCCCCGGAGTCCGCACCTGTCGGGGGACGTCGAGAGGGCTGCGGCCAGCAGGGAAATCGGATGTTTTCGAGTACGACCGAGTACGCACTACGCGCCGCCGTCTACGTCGCATCGCTGGGCGGCCAGTCCGTGCGAAGCGAGCGCATCGCCGAAGTGACGAAGGTTCCGAGCGGCTACATCTCGAAGGTGATGCGCGATCTCGTCGTTGCAGGTCTCGTGACGTCGCAGCGCGGGCCCAACGGCGGCTTCGCGCTCGCGCGGCCCGCCGAGGCGATCAGCGTCCTCGACGTCGTGAACGCGGTGACGCCGATCCATCGCATCACCACGTGCCCGCTCGGGAATCCGGAGCACCTGAACCTGTGCCCGCTGCATCGTCGGCTCGACGACGCCATCGCCGGCATCGAACGCGCATTCGGCGCGACGAGCCTCGCCGAGATCGTCGGAGGCGGACCGGCCCGGAGCGGGGCGCCGAGCTGCGCCGCGCTCACGATCGACCGCCAGCCGCTGCCCGAGCCGAAGCGGCCGCGCCGCGCGAAGCGCTGATCCCCGCGGGATCGCCGGAGCGACGACGCCGGTCAGCGCACGATCGGCAGCGTGGCCTTCGTGCCGAGTTCGTCGGTCGGCTGCGCGATCAGGTCGTAGCCGTCGGCGTCGACGATCGTGCAGCGGACGAGCGAGCCCGGCGCGAGCGCCTCGCGGCTCATGACGTAGGTGAGCGAGTCGATCTGCGGCGCCTGGAAGTACGCCCGGCCGGTGAAGAGCGCGCCGCCCGCGGTGACGCCCGCGGTCTTGCGGCCCTTCGTGCGCCCGGCGGCGGGGCCGTCGATCAGGACGTCGAACTGCACCGCCTGCTCGGCGAGGTACTTCGCCTGGTCGAACGCGACTTCCTGCTGCGCGAGCATGAGCTCCGCTTCGCGCTCGACCTTGATCTCGTCGGCAACGTGGAGATCGGGATCCTCGTCCATCGTGCCGGCCGGGGTGCCGTCCTCGCGCGAGTAGCGGAAGACGCCCATCATGTCGAAGCCGAACTCGCGCACGACTTCGAGCAACTCCTCGTGATCGTCCTGCGTTTCGCCGGGGAAGCCGGTGATGAACGTGGTACGGATCGCGATGCCCGGGATGCGCTCGCGGAGCTTCTCGAGGAGTTCGAGCTGCGCATCCTTCGACGTGTGCCGCCGCATCGCCTTGAGCATGCGGTCGCTCATGTGCTGCAACGGCATGTCGATGTACTTGACGATGCCCTCAAGCCGCGCGATCGCGTCGATCATGTCGTCGGTGAAGTTCGACGGGTACGCGTACATCAGCCGCATCCACGGCCGGCGATCCGGGCTCGCGAACTCCTTCGACACGCGGTCGAGCGACTCGAGCAGTCCGACGAGGCCTTCGTCGAAGCCGATGTCCATCCCGAAGCTGGTCGTGTCCTGGCCGATCAGGTTCACCTCGAACGCGCCGTCGGCGAGGAGCTGTCGCGCCTCAGCCTCGATCGTCGCGAGCGGCTTCGAGCGCATCTTGCCGCGGATCGACGGAATCGTGCAGAAGGCGCAACGCTGGTTGCAGCCTTCGGAGATCCGCAGGTAGGCCCAGTGCTTGGGCGTGAGGCGGAAACGACGAGAGTCGTCCTCGAAGTAGCCGACGCCCTTGCCGTCCTTCCCGTTCACGGTGAGGCCGACGACGTTCTTGCCGCGCTCGCTGGCGGCCTGGAGCGCGTTCGCGGCGATCCAGTAGCGAGGCCGTTCCGACGCGTCGGGCAGGCGCTCGCGCGGGACCGGGCTCACGGCGTCGAGCACGTGGTCGCGGTCGAAGACGCCGATCATCGCGTCGATGCCCGGCGCCCATTCGAGGAGCTTCGTGCGATGCCGCTGCACGAGGCAGCCTGCAACGACGACTCGCTTGATCTCGCCGCGCTCCTTGCGCCCGATCGCCTCGCGGATCACGTCGAGCGACTCGTCCTTGCTCGCCTCGAGGAAGCCGCAGGTGTTGATGACGATCGCGTCGGCGGCTTCGTCGGTGTCGACGAGGCGATAGCCGCTGTCCGCGAGGACGCCGAGCATCTTCTCGCTGTCGACGAGGTTCTTCGGGCAGCCGAGCGACACGAACGCGACCTTCGTGTCGGCGGTCGCCGGCGCATCCGCCTTCTTGGCCGAACTCACCGCATGCCTCCTTGCATGTTGTCGAGCGCCTGCGTGAATTGGTTGTACATGGGGATCAGGACGCAGAGGCCGGCGACGGCCGCGATGATGGCGAGCACGTTGACGATCACCCCCACGAGGCCGAGCTGGTGGGAGCGCTCGTCGGTCGACTTCATCGCGATCCGCGAGAGGAAGATCCCCGGCACGGCGGTGAAGAACCCGCAGCAGAAGAGGCCGAGGACGCCGAGCACCAGCCCCCACACGGCGTACATGAAGTCCTTGGAGTTGCCGCTTGCCTGCGGCGCGGTCGTCATCGGTCGCGGCGGCGCGGCGGAGAGGCCGAGCGCGGCGGCGATCGTCGTCCACTCGGTGTCGCGCTCGCCGCGCAGGTAATCGGTGGCGACCACGTGACCGGTGCGCAGGTACTCGCGCACTTCCGCGGCCGAGTACGGACCGAAGGTCTGCCCGTCACGGCCGACCCAGTATTGGACGTTTTCGTCGAGGCTCATGGCGTCGTAGCGCGAGTCCGAGCGGCGAGGGTTCCGGCCAGCGCGAACCGCTTACCCTATCAGGAGCGTGAAGACGAGGAGGGCGACCCCGAGGAGGGTGCCGATCGTGCCGCCGATGATCCCGACGGTCGCTCGAAACATTCCCGCCTGATCCTTGCGCAACGTGCGGATCGCGAAGACGCCAAGCCCGATCGCCAGCGGGCCCGTGACGAACATGATGAGGCTGATAAGCCCGAGGTACCCGGCGATGAGCGCCAGCGGGTTCACGTTGACGGGAAGGGCGACCTCGAGCGTGCGGTTTCGGACCGCATTCGGGGCCGGCTCGCTTTCCGCGATCGCCCGCACCGTCGGCGGCGCGGAGACCGGTCCCGAGAGCGTCTCGCGGAGCGTGCCCCAGTTGGTCTCGGCGCCGTCGGACTCGCGCACCAGGCGATCGAGCCGAGAGACGCGGCCGTCGCTCTCGTGGCGCACCAGCTCGCGCAGGCCGTAGGGGCCGTAACGGACACCGGCGCGAACGAGGAAGTAACGAGCGTCAGTCGTCATGGCGAGTCCGTGGGCGGCGCGAGCGAGCGCCGATCGGTCCGCTGCATTCGGCCGCCGCCGCGGCGCGGCCCGACAAGCCTAGGCCGGCGGGACTGCGGCGCGCGGAACGCACCTGCAACGTGGACACGATACCGAACGTGCCGCGATCGGTCGCGGAGCGCCTCGACGGAGGCCTAACGCCGGTAGAGTCCGCGTGCGCGAATGGCCTGGGCGACCTCGGGATCGAGGAGCTCGGCGACGCGGGTCTCGTCGCCTGCGGCGAGCGCCGCCCGGACTTCGGTCGAGCTGAGGTCGGCGGCGGACACGGGGAGGACGCGCCCGACCCACGTCTCCGGGTCGTCGAAGCGCTCGGCGAACGCCTGGCGGAGCGACTCCCGATCGTGGGGCGGCCGAACGACGATCGCGGGCGGCGCCTTCCGCACCACCTCGCTCCACGCGCGCCAGGTGGGAAGGTTCAAGGCCTGGTCGCTCCCGATCAGGAGCCGCAGGTTGGTGTGCCCGAGCCGCGCGAGCTCCTCGAGCGTGTCGATCGTGTAGGACGGCGGCCCGCGTCGCACCTCGAGGTCAAGCACCCGCGCCCGCGGTTCCTTGGCGAACGCGATGCGTACGAGCGCGAGCCGATCCTCGGCTGCAACGGGGAGTGCGCTCGCGCGTTGCGGATTGAGCGCCGCCGGAATGACGAGAATCGCGGCGGCGCCGAGCGCGTCCGCGGCCCGCGACGCCATCTCGACGTGCCGCCGATGCGGCGGATCGAAGGTGCCGCCGAAGACCAACTCGACGTTGCGGGCGTCATCTGGCGCCATGCGGAGAGCGTACGTCCTCGACGATCGCACGCACGGACCGCATCGCGAGCGTGGTGCGGCGACCGAGTTCGCGAAGCGCCGGTATGAGGTTCGGGCGCCGCGCGAGGAACGCCGCGGTGCGAAGCGGCCGCAGACCGCCCATCGGCGTCACGAGCGACGCGAGGCCCTTGGGAAGCGCGTCGTCCACGCCGTCGCTCACGCCGCGCACGATCGTGAGCCGCCACTCCCGCTCGGTCGCCGCGGCGACGAACGCATGCGATTCCATGTCGACGATGTCGGCGCCGGACCGCTCGGCGAGCGCCCGCTTTTCGGCGGGGGTCGACACCACCCGATCGACGCCCACGACCGTCCACGCGGCTCCTGCGTCGAAGGTCGCGGCGACGCGCCCGTCGGGCGCTCGGACTTCCGAAACGATGCGGGCCAGTCCGATCGACGCCGACGCGCGAAGTCCGCCCGCGACACCGGCGACGATCACGTGCGTGCCGCGCGGCAAGGCTGCGGTCGTCGCCCAGGTTCGCACGGCGGACGGACCCGGCCCGCACACCACGACCGGACCGTCGATCCGACCGAGCGCCCGGCGCTCGAACGTGGTCGGAACGACGACCACCGCCCGTTCCGGTTCGGGCGCGGGGTCGACGACGCTCGCGGTATCCGAGGCGTGCCTGCGCATAGGGCGAGGAAGCTACCCGTTCGCGATCGCTCGAGGTCGGGCGTCGCGTCGGAGGATCTCGCGCGGGCACTTGGCGAGAAGGGGGGGCACGCGGTATGCTTCGCCCGCCTTCTGACGGCCCCATCGTCTAGTCCGGTTCAGGACACATCCCTCTCACGGATGGAACAGGGGTTCGAATCCCCTTGGGGTCATTCGCGACGTGCGTCTCCCGCCGCAGCCGGCACGCCCGGTGCGACTCGTCGCGAGTGCCGAGACTGCAGGTTTTCCGTTCGTCGCTATATTCTCCGCCTCTCCTCGCCGCCCGCGTGCGGATGGCAGGGACACGAGAAGTCTGACCGGCCCCATCGTCTAGCCCGGTCTAGGACACCTCCCTTTCACGGAGGTAACAGGGGTTCGAATCCCCTTGGGGTCATTCCGCCGCGTGCGTGCCTGACGTGGACCGTCGGCCGCACGCGTTCGCGTGAGGCCCAGAAACGCTTGGGCCCGCCTTTGGGAGGTACATCGATGGCTCGTCCGCTCTTCGCCGTCTTCAGTTCGGTCGCCATCGTGACGGCGCTCGGCTTTTCGACCGTGCTCGCCACGCAGTCGACGCCGCACGCCCAGAACCCTCCCGCCCAGCTCGAAACCGTGCCCGCGCAGCCGCGCGTGCCTGACGTCGTCGTTCGCGGCGAAGCGGTGACGCTGAACCTCCCCGTCGTCGGCAACGCCGGCGCCGTGAAGCAGTGGCGCGTCGCCCGCGTCGATCGCGTCGAGAACGTCCTCAACTCGCCCGACATCATCGTCCACCTGCGACTCAGTGACGGCACCATCGTCCAGGTCCCGGGTCCGGCCGCGCCGCTCGACGACCTTGCCCGCCAGTCCGGCTGGGTGATCTCGCCGGGCAAGGCGACGGCGACGCGCAACGACTACATCGAGCGCATGGTCGCCTTCGACGTCGACGCAAACGGTCGCCTCATCGCGATGGCGAGCCTCGAGCCGGTGCAGCGGAACCGCAATCGCCTGCGCCGCGCGCTCGGCGGCTGAAACGCGGAGCGACGCCGCGGATGTGCTACCCGTTCGTTCTTCCCGCGCAGGTCACCTTTCTTCTCCTCGTCCTCTCCGTGATCGTCGCGATCCTTGTCGCGCCGAAAGCGGGGGCCCGACGCTGGGCCGCGGGCGTCGCGACCGGGTTGGTCGGTGTCTTCCTCTTCGTGCCGACGTGCATCGGCGTCGGGTTCGCGTTGGACCCGATCCGCTACGGTGAGTTTCACTACGCCACCGCCAAAGAGGCGGGAGAGCGTCATGGGCGGCTGCCGCCACAAGCGGTCGACATCACGTTGCACGCGTATGCGTCGGGACACGACGCGCGATTCACGATCGACGAGGACGACCTGCGCGAGTGGTGGCGCACGTTCCCGCCGTCGACCTACTCAGGACCGCAACCGTCAACGCCAGAGGCGGTGGCCGAGTCCCTGCCTTCGCACTTCGGGCGATATGGCTGGACGCCGCCCCGTGACACCGTGGTGTTCGAAGGGCCGAGGGCGGCGAACGCCGCCGGTTTCACGATCTGGTACTCGCCGAGCGAGCGGGTGGCGTATCTCAGCGCGGCCTATTGGTAGCCGGGCACCTTTCGCTAGCGCTGCGCTCACGGTCCCTGCCGAGGGTTCCGGAGCCAGATCGGTCTCCCGCTCCGCCTCCGAGGAGTGTCGGACGCCCCTCATGGGACGACGGCTCTCTGCGTTGCAGCCAATAAAAGCGCGTCATCAATAGTTTTCGATTGCAACGACGAGACGGCGGCCATACGTTGCCATCGTCGTCGCGAGGAGGCGAGGGCGACGGCCGCGACGCTCCGCGTTGCGGATGTCTGGCGTGCGTCGTGCCGTCGGGTGCGTTGTCGGCGGCATGCGCGATTCGCGGAAGCGCCCCGCGTTCCACTCAAGGTTGCTCGAGAGGTGTCCATGTCGGAATCTTCCGTACGACGTAGCCGATCCGGTCTCTCGATCACGTCTCTCGCGAGTGTCGCGGCACTCGGAGTCGGTGCGGTCAGTATCGGAGGCGTGCATGCCACGGCGGCCGCAGCCATCATCTATGTGGACGACTCGACGCCGACGAGCGGCAACGGCCTTTCGTGGGCAACGCCGTTTCGTCACTTGACCGACGCGCTCGCCTACGCGGCGATCCCGGCAAACGGCGTGACCGAGATCCGCGTCGGTCAAGGCACGTATCGCACCGATCAATCGAACGCGGCGCCTGCGGGATCGAACGACAGCAGTGCCGCCTTCCTGCTCGTGAGCGGCGTCTCGATTCGTGGCGGATACGCCGGCTTCGGCGCGAACGATCCGAACTTTCGCAATGTCGCCGCGCAGCCGACCGTGCTGACGGCCGAGATCGGTGTCGCGGGGACGCTCAGCGACAACTCCTACTCGGTGCTGCGCGGATCGGCGTCGACGAACAACGTCACGCTCGACGGTTTGACCATTCGCGATGGGTACGCGGACGATTCGGGCCCGGGCCTCGGCGATTTCAAGCGCTTCGGCGGCGGCGTCTTCATGCCCAATGGCTCCTTGACGCTCGTTGCATGCACGCTGACGAACAACTGGTCGACCGACTCCGGTGGTGCGATCTACGCCCAAGGCGCGCTGACCGTGAATGACTGCACATTCACTGCGAACGCTGCCATGATCGGTACGGGCGGCGCGATCTCCGCTGGCACGACCGGGATCGTCTCCGTGACCAACACGGTCTTCGCGAACAACTCGGCGAAGGGAGTGGGCGGGGCCGTGTTCGTCTTCGGCAGGACGGCGACGTTCACCGGATGCACGTTTACGAACAACGTCGCGACGGGTCCCGGCGGCTATTACGTCTCGTTCAATTCCGGTGGAGCGATCTGGGGCGATCAGGCAAGCATCATCCTCACCGGGGCGCCGAACACGTTCGAAGGGAATAGCGCCCAACAGGGCGGCGCCATCGCGCTTCGCAACTCCACGCTGGACGCCACGAACGCGGTCTTCTTCGACAACGATGCCAAGCTCGGCGGCGCGATCTTCCGCGAGACGCAGGCTGTCACGCTGACGTCGTGCACCTTCGAGCAGAACGTCGCGCTCGCCGACGGCGGCGCCATCTTCGATTCGAGCGGCTCAGCCCCGGTCACGATCAACGGGTCGACCTTCACCTCCAATGTGGCGTCTCGAGGCGGCGCGATTCACGGCAATAGCCAAGGCGGGCCGTTCATCATCAATGGCTCGACGTTCACGTCGAATCAGTCGCTCTCGACGCTCACGAACGAAGGAGGCGGCGCGATCGTCTTCACTGGAGGAACGATCACGGACTCGGAGTTTGTCAGCAACTCCGCGCTCCATGACGGCGGCGCCGTCAGCGCCGGTCTCGATGCCAAGCTGGTCGCATGCACGTTCACCAAGAACTCGGCCAATGCGTCGGGTGGCGCGCTCGTCGCGCGCGACACGGTCACGATCGACGGCTGCGTCATCGAAGGTAACTCCGCTGCCTATGGCGGCGGACTCGTTCTTCGCGGGAGCGGATCCAATCCTCGCATCAAGAACACGTTGATCATCGACAACTACGCGAGTGCGAGCGGCGGCGGCATCTTCGTCGAATCGGGGAGCGGCCTTGTCGCAACGACGCGTATCGCGGGGAACACGGCGGTCGATTCCGGCGGCGGCGTGAGTCGGCCAAGCAACGGCAAGACGACGCTCGTGAGCTGTCTCGTGAGCGGCAATTCCGCATCGAGCGGCGGCGCGGGGCTCGCAGGGACAAACGGCGGCACATTGCGCTGGGTCGGTTGCACGATCGTGGGCAACACCGCAACGGGCCTCGGTGGCGGATTGCGAGCCGACGTGGGCGTGCATGAAATCAGCGGGACGATTCTGTGGGCAAACTCCGATAGCGCGGGCAGCATCCAGTCGTCGCAGATCTCGGGCCCATCGAACTGGTTGGCGATCGACCACTCGTGCGTGCAAGGCTGGACCGGCAGCATTCCCGGGGCCGGCAACATCGGAAGCAATCCGCTCTTCGTGGACCTCGACGGTGCCGACGACACGTTCGGCACGCTCGACGACTCGGCGATCGTCGCCGAGCGTTCGCCGTGCCTCGATGCCGCCGTCTCGTCGGCACTCCCGCCCGACACGAGTGACCTCGACCTCGACGGCAACCTCACCGAGCTCTCGCCGCTCGATCTCGACGGCGGCGTGCGCGTGTCGAACTTCGTGATGGACATGGGCGCCGCAGAGATTCAGTCCATCATCGGGCCCGGCGTCTACATCGGGCCGCCCGGGGGAAGCTGGTTCACCGCGGCAAACTGGGCCGGAAACGCAGTGCCCTCGCCGACCACCGACGTCTCGATCTCCGTGCAGGTGCTGATCGGGAGCGCCGGCGCCGTGGCGAAGAGCGTGGAGATTGCCGCTGGCGGGGCGCTCGTCATGAATGGCTCCTCGACGCTCACCGCGAGCAGCCTGTCGGTCTCGAGCGGTGGCTCTCTCACGATGAATTCGCTCTCGACGCTGACGGCGCCGTCGATCGCGTTCGTCAGCGGATCGACGTTCACATGGAACGGCGGAACGATGGTCGTCTCCGCGGGCGGAAATCTGGTTTCGGCCGCGTCGATCAGCTACGGCTGCGGCGCCTCGAACGCCTTCCTGCGGCTGGAAGGCGGCGCAGTCGCGACGATGCCGTCGCTCACGATGTGCCAACGCGCGAATCTCCGCGGGACGGGCACCGTGAATGCGAACGTTTCGAATGGGGGCATCATCGCGCCGGGAATCACGCCTGCAACGGGGAGTATCCAGATCGTTGGCAACTACTCGCAGAGTTCGGGAGGCAAGGTCGAGTTCGACGTCGCCTCCTATGCGCCAGGTGCCGCGTACGACACGCTCAGCGTTACAGGCACCGCGACGATCGCCGGCGCACTGAAAACGACCGTGACGAACACCGCAGCGCCGTCGATCCTATCGATTCCGGTCCTGACGGCGCAGTCGATTTCAGGGTCCTTCTCCTCCGTCGTGCAGACCGATCCGCCCGGCACCCTCGTCGCTGGCCTCTTCGTGGGCCCGTCGGCGGTCGAGATCGGTGTGACGTCCTCAGCTCCGCGTCTCTTCGTCTCGTCGGGAAGCTCGAGTGGCGGCGACGGCGCGTCATGGTCGAGCTCGCTTCCGCATCTTCAGGACGCGATCCTCGCCACGCGACTCGCGCCGCCCGGACTCGTCGACGAGATCTGGGTGGCGTCCGGCTCGTACCTGCCGACCGAGGTCGTCGAGGATCTGCCCCCGAACACCGAACGCTCGGCGTCATTCCTCTTGCCAAGCGGAGTCGCGCTCTACGGCGGGTTCGCCGGCACTGAGTCGGCGGTCGAGGAACGCAACATCGCCGCCAATCCCACGATCTTGGCTGGCGATGTCCTTGGCAACGACGAGTCAGACGAAGACGCCAACGCCGACAACCTCTTTCATGTCGTCCTCGCGATCGATGCGGGTGCAGGCACCGTGCTGGACGGTTTCATCGTTGCGGCAGGCAACGCGGACGGCGGCGGCACGTGGGCGGTCGGTGCAGGCATTCGATCGGTGGACTCGACGCTTCTGATCCGAAACTCATCCTTCACGGGCAATCGAACGATCGACGGCGGCGCGCTCTTCATCGACGGCGGCGCTGTCACGATCGAGTCCTGCAGCTTCCTCGGAAACATGGCGGAATCGCCTGTCGGCGGTACCTTCGAGGAGCGCGGCGGCGCGTGCCGACTGGAGAGCGGCACGCTCATCGTGACGAACTCGATCTTCAACCTGAACTCCGCGTCCGCAGGCGGCGCCATCGCCGCGGGCAACGGGTCGTCGCTGTCGATCACGGGGTCCACCTTCACGACCAACACTGGCCTCGACGCCGGAGCTGCGATCGCGGCGAACACGGCGAACGTCACGATCGTCGATTCGCACTTCGGCGGAAACCTCGGTGGCGCCGCAGACGTCTATCGAGGAATCGCGACGATCTCAAACTCGAGCTTCGAGAAGAACGTTGCCGCCAATGGCAATCCCGGCGCGCTCGAATTGACCGAGGTCGAGGATACGTCGGTTGTCTCGAACTGCGTGTTTGTCGCGAACCAGTCCGCGTGGAATGGCGGCGCGATGACGCTGGCGCAAGCGGACGCACTCATCATCGACTGTCAGTTCGATAGCAACGAGGCGCAGAACAACGGCGGCGCGGTCGTTGTGTACGGCTCGCCGAGCGGCGTCGACGCCCGTTTCGAAACGTGTGTATTCGTCGGCAACTCCGCGATCTCTCACGGCGGAGCGATTGCGGTGCCCGATGTCGCAAACCCCTCGGCGGCCGAGGGCGTTCGGCTCGTCGGTTGCGACATTCTTGGGAACGACGCGGCCTCCGGCGGCGGCGTGTTCGCCGCGACCCGATCGATCACGCTGGTGGGCGGCACGGTTTCGGGCAACGCCGCCGCGCTCGGTGCGGGGCTCGCGCTCGAATCCGGTTCGTTCAGGGGCGACGGCGCGCTTGTGGGCGATGCGATCGCGCTTGGAGGTCAGCTTCGACTTGGGTCGGCCGGTGACTCGTCGATCGGATCGATCACGGCAAGCGGAGGCTTGTCGCTTCTCTCGTCGACGCCGTATCCGCCTGTGGCCCTCTTCGATCTCCTCGACTCGAACGGTCTCGTCATTCACGACGCGCTTCAGGTGTCTCCCGCCGGTGCGACGTTCGAAGGATTCCTTCTCGTGTCGGCCTCCGAACTATTGCCTGTCTCGATTGGCGATCGCTTTCCGCTCGTCAGCGGCGGTCCGCTGAGCGGGTCGTTCGACGCGGTGCTCCTTCCGGCGCTCGACGAGGGGTATGCGTTCGCCGTCGATCAGACCGCGACGTCGCTCGAACTTGTCGTTACGGCATCGGACACGTCGTTCCTCGAATTGCCGGAGCTGGCGATCAACGGTGAACCGATGGACGTCGCAGCCGCGGATCTCAATGACGACGGCTTTGACGACCTTGTGGTCCTGGAGCGGCCGTCCACGGGCGGAGGCGTCGGCTGGCTGCGCGTGCTCGAGAATCTCGGCACGAGCGGCGACTCATGGCTTGGCTATTCCTCGTGGCCGGTGACGTATCCGCTCGGCTTCGTCCCCAAGCGCGTGGCGCTCGCCGATCTCAACGGTGATGGCGCCCGAGATGTCGCGGTCGCGAACGAGACGGGCACCATCTCCGTCCTCCTCAACGATGACCTCACGGGATTCTCGTTTGGTCCGACGACATCGATCGCGACCGGCGGTTCGCTCGCCGGAATCGCCGTTGTCGACGTTGCAGGCACGGCGGCGCCGGACATCGTCGTCGGTAACTCACTGCTGGGCAGCCTGCAGATCTTCGTGAATGACGGCGCCGGGACCTTCACGGCCGGAACCCCCGTTCCAAGCTCGCAGCTGATCCGATTCCTCGCGCTCGGCGACCTCGACAACGACGGCGCTCCGGAGCTTCTCACGGCCGGTACGGGCGGACCAAGCGGACTCATGGTCTATCCGACGGGTGGAACGCTTGGACCGGCGGTGGCCGCTCCGACCACGCTTGATCCGACCGGACTCAGCGTTGCAGACGTCGACGGCGACGGCTGGCTCGATGTGATCGTTTCCCGCGGTGCGGCCGTGGCGTTGGCGCCGGAAGACGAGTTTGCAGGGGCGCTGTCGGTTCTTCGGAACGACATGGGCGTCCTCCAAGAGCCGACGCTCGTGCCGATGGGCGACAATCCGTCCAGCGCCGCCGTGCTCGACTTCGATGGGGACGGCGACGGTGACATCGCGACGCTCACACAGCTCCCGCGCAACCAGACCAGTCTTCGTCTTGCACGAACGCAGTCGACGACGCCGAGTCTCACGTTGGGATTCGTCAACGAGATAGCCGATCCGGGAACCGGGCGCGTCGTCAAGGCGGTCGACGTCGACGGGAACGGAACGTCGGATCTCGTTCTTGCAACGCAGAGTGTGGGCGGCGTCGCCGGCGGTTCGGGCGGAGGCGTCCGTGCGTTCGTGAATGAACACGCGCCCGGAGCCGTCGGCGATATCAACGGCGACGGCGTCGTCGATGGCTCCGATCTCGGGCTGCTCCTCGGGGCGTGGGGGCTTCGCGGCGGCCCGGCAGACATCAACGAGGACGGCATCGTCGACGGGGCCGATCTCGCGATCGTTCTCGGAGCGTGGGCTCCCTGACGGCTGGGTTCGAGTGCCTCCGCGCCGTTCGCTCCTCTTCTGAGAGTTCGAAGAACGAGGGCGTTGCAAGACGTTGCAACGAGGAGACCACCGAGCGCCGGACCAATCTGGGAACGAACACGCCCGCGACGGCAGTCGCGGGCGTGTCGCTCTCTCTCGAAGGCGGCGACGCCTTCGCTCCGAGGCTTGGGTTTGCTGCACGGATCAGGCCTGCGGGACTCAGGACCACGCGCCGAGCAGGAGCGCCAGGTCGGCACCGTCGGTCGTGCCGTCACCGGTGATGTCGGCGGCCGCGGTTCCCCACGCTCCGAGGAGCGTGCCGAGGTCGCCGCCATCGACCAGGCCGTCGCCATTCAGGTCGGCGACCGGTCCGAGACCGCACGAGCGATTGAAGAGGATGGAGACCGTGTCGTCGTTGATGTTCGTGACGAGGAGATCGGCCACGGCGTCACCGTCGACGTCGCCGACCGAGATCGGTCCCGGCGCCGAACCGACGAGGAAGGCGCTCGGCGGGCCGAAGAGCCCGGCGCCGGAGTTCGCGAGGATGGTCACGTCGTTCGTGTCGGCGTTCGAGAGCGCGATGTCGACATCGCCGTCGCAGTCGAGGTCCGCGAGCGCGACGTAGCCGGGCAACTGCCCGCCGCCATCCACGAATGTCGAGCCGTCGATCGTCGTGCCGTTCGAGAGCCACACGATCGCGCCGTTCTCCGGATCGCCGAAGGAGTGCGCGGCTGCTACGAGGTCTTCGAAGCCGTCGCCGTTCAGGTCGGCGGACCGAAGCGACGCGGGCGCCACCACGGTCCCGACGCCGATCTCCGTCACGAGCGACAGTCCGCTCGCGAGCGAGTAGACGCGCACGGTCGGCAGCGCTTGGCTGCTCACCGCGAGCTCCTCGGCGCCGTCGCCGGCGAGGTCGACGAACGCCGTGCCCGCAGGCTCGGCGCCCGCGGCCAGCGTGGTCGTCGAGAACTGCCAGTTGCCCTCGTCGTTACGGGCGTAGGTCATGGTGCCGGCGCCGAGGCTCGCGGCCGCGAGGTCGGCCCAGCCGTCGCCGTCGGCATCGCCGGTCGAGAGGCCGAGCGGTTGCCAGCCCGTCGGAATCGTCGTCGCAAGCGCGAAGCCGGAGCCAGTGCCGCGGAAAACCGCGATGCCCGACGTGCCCGAGAGCGCCACCGCGACGTCCGCGATGGCGTCGTGGTTGAAGTCGGCCGAGACCATCTCGCCGGGAATCGAGTAGTACGGAAGCGGATACGTCGGTCCGGCGGTGAACACCTCGTTGCCGTCATTCCAGTAGACGCGCAGCGTCTCCGGCATGTCGGATGCAACGACGAGATCGGAGTCGCCGTCGAGGTCGACGTCGAGCGCGACGGTGCCGAACGGGACCGGAACCTGCAACGTGGAGGCGTCGAATGCGAAGTGGCCGAGCGGTCCGCCGCCACCGCCGCCGCCGCCTTGGCAATCGATGCAGTTGGGATTCTCGTTCGGTTCGCAGATGCCGTTGCCGCACACCGGGCCGCCGCCGGAACTTCCGGTCCCGCATCCGACGAGGACGACGGTGACCGAGTCCGCGTCGGTGTTGGGAAGCGCGAGGTCGGTGTCGCCGTCGCCGTCGAGATCGCCGCAGGTGATCGCCGCCGGCGTGGTGCCGGTCGCGACGAGCGTCGCGGCGCCGAAGACGCCGTTGCCGTCGTTCACGAGGATGCCGACGCTCTCGCTTCCTTCGTTCACGACCGCGAGGTCGAGGTCGCCGTCGCATTCGAAGTCGTCGATCGCGAGGTAGCCCGCGTTCGCGCCGCCGCTCGCATAGCTCACGGGCGGCAGGAAGCCGCTGTCGCTGCGGAGGAACACCGTCGCGGACGAGCTTCCGCCCGCCGATGCAACGACGAGATCGGCCTTGCCGTCGGAATTGAGGTCGCCCGCACGGATGCCGCGCGGCCGCACGCTTCGCGCGCTGTTGAGGACCGCGAGCGGCGCGTACGTCGCGCCGTGATTCTCGAAGAGATGCACCGTGCGGTCGTCGTTCGAGGTGGCTGCAACGTCGAGATCGCCGTCGTTGTCGTAGTCGAAGAACGCCGCGCCGCGCGGATCGGGTCCGGTCGCGAAGGTCTCGACGTCGAACGTGCCGCGACCGAGATTGCGGAGGACGCTCACGGTCTCGTCGTCGCGGTTCACGACCACGAGGTCCATGTCGCCGTCGTGGTCGAGGTCGCCGACGTCCGGCCCCATCGAGTCGATGCCGGTCGGCACCGTCGCGATCGGCGTGAGCGAGCCCGTGCCGTCATTCAGGAAGAAGCCGATCGTGCCCGCGTTGCGCAGGCAGACCGCGGCGTCGAGGTCGCCGTCGTTGTCGATGTCGATCGCGCAGAGGTCGCCGGGGTTCGACTGCGACCCGGTGTTCACGAACGGCCCGGGCAAGAGAAGGCCGAAGCCGTTGCCGACGAGGATGCGCAGTTCGTCGGTGTCGCTTGACGTCATCGCCACGTCGCGAAACCCGTCGCCGGTGAAGTCGGCCATCGCCACGCCGAGCGGAAGCGGCGGCGTCGGAACGGCAAACGAGCCCTCGAACGAGACCTGCCCGAACGCGGGCAGGGGCGCGAGAAGCGTGGAGATCGAGGCGACGCGGACAGCGAGCGTCGCCGGCGAGAGCCGGCCCCGCAGAGAAGCGAAGAACATGCGAAACCCTTTTTCGGTTGGCTTTGCGTGCGGGCGCGCGTCATGGACGGTGACGCGTGCCGGCGGACGAGCGCCCGCCGAACGCAGCGAGCGTGGCGTCGCGGGAACGGTCCGCGACGTGAATGACCGCACCAAGGGAGGGCGGGTGGTGGGTACAGATACGAGGTTCGCCACCGATTCCCGAGACAAAAGAAATGGGACGGTGCCGATGAGGCCACCGACGTCCTTCGACACCGACGGTTGCCCCCGGCGGGCGCAGCGTCCACGATGAAGCGGTGAGCGCCCGCTGTCTCCGATGCCGCTACCCCCGGACCGCGTTGCTGGCGGGGGTTCCGTGCCCCGAGTGCGGCGAGCCCGAACCGCCGCGCGACTGGATCGTCGTCCAAGGCCGGAGCGTGCCCGGCAACCCCCTCTGGTTCGTCGCGGGGGCGTGCCTCCTCCTCACGATGATCACCATTCCGGCCCTGATGGTGGTGCGCACCGGGAAGTACGTCTTCCTCGTGCACGGCGCGTTCCTCCTGTCGGCGTCGATCTATCTCTTCTATCGATCGCGGGCGCTCTACCTGTCGCTCGAGGACGGAGGCGACGTGACGTGGATCCTGAAGCCCGACGTCATCGAGGAGCGCGGCCCGCACTGGACGCGCGAGACGTCGTGGCGCGAATGCGATCACGTGCTCTTTGAGCGCGGCTTCACCTCGAACGCCGTGCGCCTCACGGTGACGAAGCGAGAGGCGATGGGCGACAAGGGGCTTCCGTCAATCTGGGTCGACACCCGCGTGCACGACGCGCGCCAGCTCCAGGCGATTGCGCGCGAGCGCATCGAGCACGCGCGGCGATAGTCGCCGCGATCTGTTGCCGTCTCGGCTTTCTTCTTGGTTCTGCTCACTGGTCTCGCTTCTCTACCTCCGAAGATGCGAGACGAGAGAGCCGAGCCCGAGACGGAAACAGATGTGGCGCAGGTCGGCTGCAACGTGGAGTTTGGGCCGGAGGCCCCCTCCGTCATCGCTCGCGCGATGCCACCTCCCCCGCGAGGCGCGGGGGAGGAGTCTGTTCTGCATCCTCCCCCGAATCTTCGATTCGGGGGAGGGGGACCATCGCGAAGCGATGGTGGTGGGGGCGGCTTTTCCATCTGTCTCTGTCTCCGTCTCGGCATTCTTCTCGGCTCCGCTCACTCGTGTCGTCTCGGTCTCCGCTCACTGGTCTCGCTTCTCGCCTTCCGAAGATGCGAGAAACGAGAAAGCCGAGCCCGAGACGATTCACGCGGACAGAGACAAGAAGTGAGCCGAGACCGAGACGGAGACAGATGTGGCGCAGGTCGGCTGCAACGTGGAGGTTTGGCCGGAGGCCCCCTCCGTCATCGCTCGCGCGATGCCACCGCCCCAGCGAATCGCGGGGGAGGAGTCTGTTCTGCATCCTCCCCCGAATCTTCGATTCGGGGGAGGGGGACCATCGCGAAGCGATGGTGGCGGGGGCTTACCACCGAGTATGGATCGCGCAGCCTCTAGACAACCGCCCCTGCCTCTCCATTTTCCCCTCTCCATTCTCCTCTCCTCTCCTCTCCTCTCCTCACCCCACCGACTCGCTCACCGCCCGCCTGCACTCGCGCGCGATCGCGCGCTGCGCCCGCACGAGCGTCAGCACGTACAGCACCACACCCACCAGCGGGCCAAGGCCGATGCACAGCCATCCCAGCGTCATGAGGAGCGGAAAGAGCCAGACCTGCCGCCGCACCTTGAGTTCGAGCGCGGGGTCGGGGATCTTCGCGACGAGCTGCTGGAGATACAGCAGTCCGACGACGAATCGCCCGAGCGCTCCAAAGACGAGAACCACTCGAATCACGAGGCCCGCGACGAAGAGCGGCGTGAACTGCGTGTGCGCTCCGATGTGAATCGAGCCCGTCACCGCGCCCAGGCCCGCTTTCTCGAGCGCCGGAATGAACGCGCCCACGAAGCCGATCCCCGTCAGCACCGCGAGGACGATGACGAAGCCGCGGAGGAGGCGGCGGAGCACCAGGTCGGCCTCGGGGTTGATGACCGCGGGGTTCGGCGACGAGACGAGCCACCAGCCGAGGAGGAGAAGGAGTTGCGACGCGAAATCGATCGACTGCGTCAGGATCTCCACCGCGCGCATCGAGAGTCCCGCGCCGCGGGCGTTCGCCGCGAGGACCGGCGTCGCGACCCACCACGAGAACCCGACGAGCGTGCCCGCGATGACCAGCACCAGGCCGTACCGAAGTCGGGCGAGGTAGTCCGGACTCGCGTTGGCGAGAAAGTCGCCCCGGAGCGAGCGCTCGACGGGAGTGCCGCACTCGGGGCACCGGCCGGTCGCGTGTGCGGCGAGGCCGAAGCCGCACGACAGGCAACGAAGAGATTCGGGAGTTTCGGGCATCGGAGGGACGGAGGCCGCACGCTACCGGCAACCGGGCGCGAGCGGGGGGCGTCGCGCGTCCTGGGGCGGTCGGCCTTGAGGTATTCGGCGCGAGGTCCGCGACCTTTCGTTGACCCAACGCCGCCGCGCAGTAGACTCGCCCGTCTGGCCACCTCGGAGGGGCGCGCGGCGACGCTGCGCGTGGGAGCGTGGCCGACCTGTGCTGGCAGCTCGTGCCTCGGACGCCGCCGTCCCGTCGCGCGAGTCGGTTACCAGACCGCCGCCGGCTCCCGCTCACCAATCCGTAACTCCGGAACACCGCCCATGCGCATGCTTCTCGCGGCTTGCCTCGCCGCCACCGCCGTCAGTCCGTCCTTCGCCGCCGTCAAGTACGTGAACGTCAGTCTCGCCACCGGTGCGAACGACGGCACCAGTTGGGAGAACGCGTACCGCGGTCCGCAGGCGCTCAAGGCCGCGATGGACGCCGCAGTCACCGGCGACGAGGTCTGGGTCGCGAAGGGCACCTACACCGCGTCCCCCTCGACTCGCAACGTGAGTCACGTGCTCAAGCTCGGCGTCGCCGTTTACGGCGGATTCGCCGGCACCGAGACCGCGATTGCGCAGCGCGACTGGGCCACGAACGTCACGGTCATTTCCGGCGACCTGTTAGGCAACGACGACGCCACCGTCGCGAGCCGCAGCGACAACTCGTATCACCTCGTCACGTCGGGCACCGGCACCACCCAGTCGCTCGACGGCTTCACGCTCTCGGGCGGCAACGCGAACGGCGCGAGCGCGACGAACCTCGACAAGGGCGGCGCGATCATCTGCCTGGCGAGCCAGAGCCCGACCTTCCGCAACTGCCGCTTCTTCGACAACCGCTGCACGTTCGGCGGGGGCGCGGGCTACCTCCTGAACTCGAGCCCGAAGTTCTTCGACTGCTCGTTCGAGAATAATCAGGGCGGCTCGTTCGGCGGCGCGTTCGACAGCGCGAACGGCACGCAGCCGACCTTCGAGCGTTGCGTCTTCAAGGGCAACAAGGCGATCCGCGCGGGCGCGCTCGAGTTCTTCGGCGGCTCACAGCCGAAGGTGACGAACTGCCTCTTCGTCGGCAATCAGGCGACCGGCTCGGGCGGCGGCGGCGCGATCTGGCTCGGCTCGAGCTCGAACGGCACGTTCCGCAACATCACCGTGACCGGCAACAGCGCGACGGTCGTCGGCGGCGGCATCTACAACACCGGCGGCACGTCGACCTTCGCGAACGTGATCTCGTTCGGCAACACCGGTCCCGGCACCGTGGCCGACAACGGCATCAAGTCGCAGGGCGGCACGTCGACGATCACTTACTCCTGTGTGCAGGGCATCATGTCCGGCACCGGCAACATCAACCTTGATCCGAAGTTCGCCGACGCTCCGAACGCCGACTATCGCCTCTCGCTCGCGAGCCCGTGCATCGACGCCGGCAACAACGCGTCGGTCCCGGCCGGCGTGACGGTCGACCTCGACGGCTCGGCCCGCTTTGTGGATCAGCCGGGCGTCGTCGACACCGGCGCCGGCACCGCGCCGATCGTCGACATGGGGGCGTACGAGCTTCCCTTTCAAGCCCCCGCCTGTCCCACCGACCTCGACGGCGACGGCATCACCGGCGCGAGCGACCTCGGCCTCCTGCTCGGCGCGTGGAGCACCGCAGGCGCCGACCTCGACGGCGACGGCACGACCGGCGCCAGCGATCTCGGCATCCTGCTCGGAGCCTGGGGCGACTGCTGACGTACACTCGCGACGCAAGCGGGAGACGGCAACACGTCGTTGCCGCCGCCATCGCGCTTCTCGCGAGGGGTAGACATGTCCGAAGTCGCCGTTGGTCGGTTCGCGCGTTCGTGGCAGCTCACGAAGCAGAGTTGGGCGGTGCTGCGCGCGGAGAAGTCGCTCGTCCTCTTCCCGATCATCTCGTCGGTCGCGCTCGTCGCGATCACCGTCAGCTTCGTCGTGCCGATCGGCGTGTGGATTGCGATGCTAGCGCCGGACGCGCGCGAAGGCCTTCGCGACTCGAACGGCGCCCGCATCGCCTTCTTCCTTTGCTTCTTTGCGTTCTACGTCGTGACGTACTTCGTCATGACCTACTTCAACGTCGCGCTCGCGGGGGCCGCGCTCGAGCGATTTGCCGGGCGTGACACCTCGCTCGGCGCCGGCATGCGCATAGCCAATCGCCGCTTCATCCCGATCCTTCAGTGGGCGGTGTTGAGCGCGACGGTCGGCATGATCCTCCGCGCGCTCGAGGAGCGGGCGGGCATCTTCGGGGCGCTCGCGCTTCGTCTCGTCGGCATCGCGTGGGCGGTCGGCACGTACTTCGTGGTGCCGGTGCTCGCGCTCGAAGGCCTCGGCCCGATCGATTCGATCAAGCGCTCGGTCTCCCTCCTCAAGTCGAGTTGGGGCGAGGCGGCGCTCACGCGCTTCGGCACCGGCGCCGTGTTCGGCCTTCTCTCCCTCTTCGTCTTCCTCATCGGCGGCGGCGTCGCGGCGCTCTTCTTCACGCAGGATCTTCCGATCATCGGCGTCGTCGCGATTGCGTGCACGCTGATCGTCATCCTTCTTCTCTCCCTCGTCGCCACCACGTTGCAGGCGATCCTGCAAGCCGCGGTCTACGCGTACGCCGCCGAAGGCACCGCGCCCGCCGGCTTTAGCGCCGACACGCTTCGTGGCGTGTTCGGGCCGAAGAAGCCGAAGAAGGCCTGATCTCGCCGCCGAGGCCGCACGATGTTCGACGCGCCGCCGTTTCCGCTCTCCGACGAGGCGACGACGGCGCTTGCGGCCGTCGCCGACGGTCACGACCACAACGAGACCGCGTTCGCGCTGCTTGTCGACGCGCTACGCACCGCGGACCTCGACGCCCTCGAGCCGCTCGGACCGGCGCCGCTTCCGCGCGAGGCGATGCTCGCCGACGACGACAGCGTGCGCGGGTCGCTTGTCCGCGTCAGCGGCGTGTTAGCGCAGGCGAGTCCGCTCGAAGAGTTCTGGGAAGGCGTCGCGGAGTGGTTCGTTCGGCTTCCCGACGGCAACGCGGTGTGCGTCTTCGTCGTCGATCCGCCGCCGCAGGCGGTGCGCGGCATTCCAGTCGAACTCGTCGGCGCGACCTACAAGCGCATCGACGCGGTCGGGCGCGACGGCGTGACCAGGTCGTTTCCGGCGATCGTCGCGCGGGTGCGCCGAGTGGGTGCGGCGCCGAGCGCCATCGCGCCCTTGGCGACGGTCGTCGTCGCGATGCTCGTCGGTCTCGTCTTCGTGCGGGCCCGCGTGAAGAAGACACGGGCGAAGCCGCAAGAGTTGCCCGCTCGGATCTCGGGCGGCGCCCGTCCCGCGCCGCGGGAAACGCCGACGCTTCCTCCGGATCCGGCCGACGCGCTCGCGGCCCTGCGCGAGCGGCATTACCGGGCATGAGGCTCGAGGCCGGGCATAACACTCTCGTTGTGTGCGAGTTTTCGCTTCTCGGGGAAGACGACTCCGTGCGACACTGATCAGCGCTCGTGGGGAGACGCGCCGCGCGCGACGTCGACCAGAGAGGAGATCCCGTGCGTTGTCGCTCGTTCGCGTTCGCGTCGTCATTCGTCGTTGCAGCCGCATCGTTCGCCGGTGGCGACTCGCAGATCGTCGTCCTCGACTTCGAGGATCTCGCCGAGAGTACGGCCGTGTCGACGCAGTACGCGTCGCAGGGGGTCGTCTTCTCGATCGAGGGCAATCCCGCGATCTTCCCGATCATCGTGAAGGAAGGCTCGCCGACCGTCGGCTTCACCGGTGCAAGCGCCGACGCTCCGCTTGCAAGCGGGAGTTTCGGGCTGACCGATCCGCTCATCGCCGGGAACGCGTCGACGCCGAGCCCCATCCGCATCACGCTCACGCTTCCGGCCACGAACGTGCGCTTCTATCTCGCCGACGTCGACTCCGCCGAATCGGTGAAGGCAACCGCGTTCGACGGCGGCATCGCCGTGGCGACGAAGACGATCACGGCGGCAACGCCGGGCGCCGGCAACGGGACGAACGTGCTCGTCGAGTTCGCGGCACCGCAGATCACGAGCGTGTTGCTCGAACCGTCGGAGCCGTCGAACATCGCGGGGTGGGGGCTCGACTTCCTCGTCGTCACGCGGCCGTGCCTCGAGCTTGGCTGCGCGCCGCGCCTGCGCGTGTCGCAAGAATCGGCGCCGAACGCCGGCGACTTCTCGTCGCACATCCTCGGCGAGGTTCCGATCATGTCCGCGCCGACCTCGCCTGCGTCCGCGATCTACGCGTACGACGTGCCCGAGGGCGACTCGTGGAATGGCTTCATCTTCGACACGGTGCCGGATCGTTCGCAGCTCGCGGTCGCGCTCACGAGCGAGGGCTACACGATCTTCGTCGTGCACGACACTGCGACGGGCAGCAGTCTCGACGGCGGCAACGCTGAGACGCGCGTCGAGTTCCTGAATGACCTCGATGGCGGCGCGATCACCGTGAAGGATGACCCGAGCGCCCTCGAGCCAGGTGCGTACACCGGTCGCCCCGGCGGCAGCGTCTTCACCGCCGACCATGTCTGGGATTCATGCTGCACCGACGGCTACGCGATCAGCGGCCTCGATTGCGGCGGCGCGGCGATCGTCGAGTTCACCGACGTGGACGGATCGAGCGCGACGCCGATCATCGCCGGCCTCACGTCGTGGGCCGTGCTCGGGGCCGACGGCTCGACGATTCCGCTCGCCCTCGAGGTCGACCGACGCGTACTCCTTCAACACCTGCCACCGACCAATTGCCCCGCCGACCTCAACTGCGACGGCGTCGTCGACGCAGCGGATCTGGCGATACTGCTCGGCTCTTGGCTCGGCAGCGGCGCCGCCGACCTGAACGGTTCGGGCGAGGTGCTGGCCGACGACTTGGCGATCTTGCTGGGTGAGTGGGGGCCGTGCTGAGAGGGAAGGGGTCGGGGGTCGGGGTTCAGGGTTCAGGGTTCAGGGTTCAGGGGCAGAGCGCGTGGCCTTGAGGGCCACGCGGGGAGTCAGGAGTCAGGAGTCAGGAGTCAGTGGAAATCCGAAGAGCGCCGCAGCGAGCGCTTCGCCCTCTGCCCCTGAACCCTGACCTCCAACCCTCCAGGTCCTCTCAAAGGCGAAGGTCGACGACAACGCGGCGATCCGCGCCGCCACCTCGAGGCATCGTTGGCCCGAAGTGTGAGTGCCGGCATTTCTCCGTCGTCGAGGTACAGGCGCTGGCCGAAGGGAAGATTCGGCGTCGGCGGGAGCGTCGACACCGCGGATATCGAATCTCGACGTCGGTGCAGGCCTCGAAATCGCCATGACTGCCGCAGCGGGATGTCGCATCGACTTGCGGCCCGTTACGCCCGCCCCACTTGACTCGTCCGGGAGTGAACGGCCGACGCATGTGCATGGCGGCAACGCGGAGTTCCGCGTAAAAGGGATTGCTCCGGTGGTCGACGCCACTTAGGCTCGTCTGGCCCGCGTTGTTCGCGGGTCAAGAACAAGTTAGCCGGATCAGATCCGCCATGAAGTACTTCGGCCGCGATTTCGCGCAAGGCCTCGATGAGGACGAGCGTCAGCGGCGAGTGGAGGAATACTTCCACCGGCATATCCCGCGGATAGCCGAGAGGCTGCCAGCCGAGCTCGCCTCCTTCGTCGCTGCTCAGGCACGCGGCGATCGCGGCTCCAACCTCCATGACGGCGTGGTCACCGAGGTTCGCTACTCTCGCGCGACCAGAGCTTTAGCGCTCGAAGTCTGTGCTGG
>JAEUIT010000023.1 GCA_016795035.1 Phycisphaerae bacterium
GCTGAGCGGCGCGAGCCTCACGGTCGAGAAGGCCTACTTGATGGGCAAGTTCGCCCGGGTGTGCCTCAAGACTCCCTACATCGACTACAACGGCCGACTGTGCATGGTGAGCGCCGGGGCTGGGAACAAGAAGGCGTTCGGAATCGACCGAGCTGCGAACCCGTGGAGCGATATTCCCAAGGCCGAGCTGATCTGGATCAGCGGGGCCAACGTCGCCGAGTGCGCCCCGATCACGACCGAGTACGTCTGGCAGGCACGCGAGAACGGAGCGCGGATCATCGTCGTCGATCCTCGAATCACGCCGTTGGCCCGCACCTGCGACCTGTTCCTGCCTGTCAAGCCGGGGCGCGACATCGCCCTGTTCAACGGCGTGCTGCACCTGATGATCGAGAAGGGGTGGATCGATAGGGCATTCATCGAGCGGTTCACCGTTGGCTTCGACAAGGTTGCCGAGCACGTGGCTTTCTGGAATCCCGCCAAGACCGCCGAGGTAACCGGTATCCCCGAGCGGCTGATCCGCCAGGCGGCGGAATGGTGGGGCACGGCCAAGTCCAGCTTCCTCATGCACGCCCGCGGGATCGAGCACCACAGCCACGGTGTGCAAAACGTGCTCGGAGCGATCAACATCGTGCTTGCCTCGGGCCGCATCGGGCGCGAGGGGTGCGGCTACGGCACCATCACCGGCCAGGCCAACGGGCAGGGCGGGCGCGAGCACGGGCAAAAGTGCGACCAACTCCCCGGCTGGCGCGATATCTCCAACCCCGTGGATCGCGCCCACATCGCCAACATCTGGGACATCGCCGAGCCGGACATGCCCGGACCCGGCGTCGATTGCTACGAGATGTTCCGCAAAATCGACAAAGGCGAGATCAAGGGCCTGCTTTCGATTTGCTTCAATCCGATGGTGTCGCTCCCGGACAACGCCTTCATCGCCCGTGCCTTGGGCAAGCTGGAGTTCTACGTCGCCATCGACTTCTTCATGAACGAGACGGCGCGGCATGCGGACATCGTGCTACCCGGCTCCCTGCAGGAAGAGGACGAAGGCGTGGTCACGCAGATCGAGGGAAAGGTCATCAAGATCAACAAGGCAGTGGACTGCCCCGGGGATGCCCGGCAGGACTGGCGGATTGTCCAGGACATCGCCGCCGCACTGGACCGGCCCAAGGGCTTCACGTTCAGCGAGCCACGCGCGATCTTTGATGAACTCCGCAGCGCCAGCAAGGGGGGCGTCGCGGACTACTCTGGGATCACCTATGAGAAGATCGAGCGGCAATACGGCGTCTGCTGGCCGTGCTACAGCGAGGATCCCAGCGGCAAGCCGATCGACCATACGGGCACGCCGCGGCTCTTTGAGCCCGGTTCGTGGAACGTGGTCGCCAAGGGCACGGGCCCGTTCTACTTCCCGGACGGCAAGGCCCGCTTCAACGTAGCCCCGTACACGCCGCCCGCGGAAGATGTGGACACGGAGTACCCGCTCATGCTGACGACGGGGCGCGTTGTCAGTCAGTTCCTCTCGGGCACACAGACCCGGCGAATCGGTCCATTGGTAGACCAGTACCCCGAGCCGCGCATCGAGATGCACCCGCAGCTTGCTGAGAGGATGGGGATCAGAGACGGAGACTGGGTGACGGCCGAGTCCCGTCGCGGTGACTGCACGCTGCAGGCGATGGTCGTGACGACGATCCGCCCGGACACCATCTTCATTCCCTACCACTGGCCCGGCCGCAAGAGCGCCAACCAACTCACGATCTCGGCTCAGGACCCGATCTCCAAGATCCCCGAGTACAAGGTGTGTGCGGCCCGCATCCGCAAGGCCGACGGGCCGCCGGACTGGGCGGGGCATTTGGAGCCGCAACAGGGTTAAGACGATCGGAGCCAGCATGAGCGTTCCCGGCCACCTCAACTTTTACATCGACCCAGCCCGCTGCATCGGATGCCAGGCCTGCGTGCAGGCGTGCACCGAGTGCGACACGCACAAGGGGATCTCCATGATCCACCTGGAGACCGTCGACCGGGCGCACTCGACGCAGACGATCCCAGTCGTGTGCATGCACTGCGACTCGCCGACCTGCGCCGAGGTGTGCCCCGCCGATGCGATCAAGCGCACACCTGACGGCGTGGTGCAGTCGGCCCGCAAGCCGCGCTGCATCGCCTGCAACAACTGCGTGCTGGCCTGCCCTTTCGGCGTGCCCAAAATGAAGGTCGAGTTTGAGTTGATGATGAAGTGCGACATGTGCTACGACCGCTCATCGGTCGGCCTCAAGCCCATGTGCGCCAGCGTGTGCCCGAGCCAGGCGCTCTTCTTCGGGACGCGAGAGGAGATCGAGGCGGCCCGCCCGCAGTCGGCCCCGATCGACCGCTTCCAGTTCGGCAATCAGACCATCACCACCAAGGTCAAGATGATGGGTCCGCGGAGCGTGGCGGGGTCGCGCCCCGAGCACCTGGATGTCACGGCCGCGCTCGATCCCAAGCCGCCCGGACGATCCGTCTCTCTCGGCGTGCTCAACGGCTCGCGTTGACGGACACCTCCCGCGTACCAGTCTCGGAGTTCAGTATGGCTCAGGACAACCCCCTCTCATCCCAACTCCGTGTCCTTACCCCCGACGGCCGCCCTTCCGACGAGCAGCCAAAGTGGCGCAAGGACTTCCCGATCGACACCGCGCAGGATAACTACGTCGCGCGTCGGGACTTCACCAAGTTCATGGTCCTGATCAGCGGTTCCTTCGTCGCTGGCCAAGCGTGGATCGCGCTCAAGACGCTCGGAGGCAAGCCCACCGGGCCCGGGCCTCGTGCGATCGCTGAGGTTCGGGACATCGCCATCGGGCAAGCGGCGACGTTTTCGTACCCCGGCGAGCACGATGTGTGCCTGCTGGTCCGCGCGGGTGAGGAGGAGTTCCTCGCCTACAGCAACAAGTGTTCCCACCTTTCGTGCCCGGTGACGCCGGATGTCGGCTCGGGGCGGCTTCTGTGCCCGTGTCACCACGGGTCGTTCGACCTGGCGACGGGCCGGCCGCTGGCTGGGCCGCCGCGTCGGCCGCTCGCGCGGATCGTGCTCGAGGTGCGTGACGGGACCATCTACGCTACCGACGTCGAGGAGAGGACCGTATGAGCCAGCAGCGATTCTCCTCCCCGCCCCCGCGTTCGACTCGGCCGACCGGCGCTGCGCCGAGCCGCGCAACCACCGAGAATCGCACGGCGATCGTCCTAGGCATCCTCAGCATCGTGCTCATCATCGCGATGATGCAACTCTGGCTCCTGACGGCGACGATGAACGCGTTCCTTGGGGGCGATCATGCCGTCGCAGGGCCAGCTCTTGGTGCGAGCGTGGTGTGCCTTCTATTGAACCTCGGCTTGCTGAGATACCTGTCGCTCCTGTAGAGGCCGCGATGACGACAACGCCGAGCGCCCTTAGCGCGAGCATGCCGTCCACGATGCCAGCGGGCAACCGCCTCCAGTTGCTGCTTGGCACAGGCGCGTTCGCGGCCTGCTTCGCGGTGTTCGGGAGCGTCTCAGCGCTGATGCCGACGCTGAAGCATGAACTGGCGCTATCGCCCATCCAGGCAAGCATCGCTCTGGCGGTGCCGGTGCTTCTTGGAAGCCTCGGGCGCATCCCGCTGGGGATGCTGACCGACCGCTGGGGCGGGCGGTGGCTGTTCGTCGCGGTAATGGCCGCCTCGGCGCTGGCGGCTTTCGGCATGGGCTTCGCAAGTGGTTACGCGGGGCTGATCGCGTGCGGATTCTTCACCGGGGTAGGGCTGGCGAGCTTCTCGGTGGGGGTCGGGTTCGTCAGCCCGTGGTATCCGCGGCAGAAGCAAGGTGCGGCCTTAGGCCTCTACGGTGCCGGGACGATCGGGCAGTCGGTCGCGGCGTTCGGCGCGCCGATGATCGCGGCGGCGATGGGACTTGCGTGGGGCTTCTGGAGCGTCGCGATTTTGGCGGTGACGTGGATGGTCGTGTTCGCGGCTCTGGCGCGCAACGCTCCTCGCGCGGCCGGTCCGCGGAAAACCGCAGGCGTGCGCGAAATGTTCCGTCCCCTCGCCGACCGCGCCAGCTGGCGATTGAGTCTGTACTACTTCCTCACCTTCGGCGGCTTCGTGGCGATGGCGGTGTACCTGCCGATCTTCCTGACGGATATGTTCGCGCTGACGCCAAGGGACGCGGGGCTGCGCACCGCCGGCTTTGTGGCCTTAGCCACCCTCGCGCGGCCGTTCGGAGGCATCCTGGCAGATCGTATGGGCGGGCGTTCTATCCTGCTGTGGGTCTTTCCGGCCGTGTTCGTCGCCGCGATTTTCCTAGCCTGTCCGACTATGCCAACGTTCACCATCGGGGCATTGGGCATGGCCGTGGCGATCGGGCTGGGCAACGGCGCGGTATTCAAATTGGTGCCTGAGTACTTTCCGAACTCTGTCGGGAGCGTCACAGGGCTCGTGGGAGCGGCGGGCGGGCTGGGCGGCTTCTTCCCACCGCTTGTCTTGGGGGTGATCCGCGAAGCTACGGGCGCATACACGCTCGGATTCGTGCTGCTGGGGGCCTTCGCAATGTTCTGCTTCCTCCTGGCGCGGACACGACCTCGCTTCGATACTTCGCCGACCGGCACTGGTTGAGGGGACAGAGACTCGGCGGGCGCGCACCGCGTGTTACTCGGGCGGACGAAGCCCACGCCTCGCCCGCATCTCCGATCCGACCGCCGAAAGATCGGTCGGCGAGAGTAGCGATCCCGCCAGTGGGAACACTTCCGCTTCCTCGAGATGGATGTGCTCGCGGTACAGCTCACGTAGCGTCGCAAGGATCGTGCCGAGCTCGGTGAACCGCTCGGCTGGCAAAGATCCGTCACTCAGCCAACCTTCGAGCAGGCCATTCACCTGCGCATGGAGCCGGTCCGCCTGCTCGTGGTCGCCCTCCAGCCGCACGATCGCGCTGCAGTCCTGGCCTTGGGTCGCTGCCGCGGCCCTGAGCCGCGGGAACAGCGACTCTTCCTCGTCCGCCGTGTGCTTGGGCGCAGCCTTGGCAAAGTACTGCTGCGCATTGCGGATCGCTGCTGCCGTCGGTGTGTCGAGCGGGGCGCCCGCGTGCTCTCGCACCGCCCGTTGCAACAGTTCTAGAAACATCTCGATCCGTCGGTGGCAGTCCGTGAGCAGCCCGATGGGTTCGTCGAAGTCGTGGTCGGGGGTATGACCGAGGATGTTTAGCGCGGCAGCCATGCTTTGAATACTAACACTCGATGGTGCACGACGACTCCAACCAGCCGCTCCCACTGACCCCGCCCCTGAAACGTCAGGCGACGCTCCAGCCCCTGTCGCGTGAGCACATGGGCGGGCTGATCCAGGCTCGGAGCCTGCGCCAGGCCGCGGATCTGGATCGCGCGAGTCGCGTTCGCGCGATCGACGGGTTCCTAGAGGCGTGGCGTTCGGAGATCCGGGCACACTTCGATGATGAAGAGCCACCGACATCGAGACGCGCCGAGTGCGCGAGCGAGAGAAGTACCTCGCGCTCACGAAGTCGCCGACCTACGGGGCGACGAACCACGGGCGCAACGCGTATGCGCTGGTCCTGAAGCACGCGCCGCGCTTCGTGATCGACTTCGGCTGCGGGCGGAACGACTTCATCCGCGGGCTTCGGCGTCGCGGTGTCGATGGGCTCGGCGTCGACTTCGCGTTCGAGGACGCGGACATCCTCGCCCCGATGCACCGCGTCCCGATCGCGGATGGCGTGGCCGACGTCGTGACCAGCTTCGACGCGCTTGAGCACCTGCTCACGGAGGACGTGCCGCTGGTCCTCGACGAGATGCGTCGCGTGGCTCGACCTGGCGGACGCTTCGTGCTGTCGATAGCGAATCGTCCGTCGCGGATCACCGTGAACGGCGAGGGACTGCATCCGACCGTGCGGCCGCTCCGATGGTGGCTCGCCGAGATCGCCCGCGTCGGCAAGGTCATCGCGTCGCGACCCTACATCGAGGGAACCTTCCATGCGTGACAACGCCACCGACATCGCCGCGCTGCAGGCCGGTCTCGCGCAACGCAAGCCCGCTCGCTCCGGCGTACGTCTCTACACCGCCGACTTCGACGGCGTCTCGCTCTGCGACTTCTATCGTGGGCGGCACGCGTTCCTCGTCCTCTCCGGTCCGAGCCTCGCGTCGATGGACCTGTCGCAACTCGCGCGTCGCGGCGTCGTCACGATGGGCGTCAACAACTCTTGGGCCGTGCACCGCCCGACGCTCTGGACCTGCGTCGACTGCCCCGACCGCTTCATCGATACCGGCTGGAAGGACCCGGGCATCGTGAAGCTCGTGCCGATGGAACACTGGAACCGGCGTCTCCGCGTCGCGCTGGGCGAGGGGAAGTTCCGGGCGAGCCAGTTCCGCGTGCGCGAGATGCCGTCGGTCCTTCTCTACCGCCGCAACGAGCACTTCGACCCGACACGCTTCCTCGCCGAAGACGCGATCTGCTGGGGCAACCCCTCGAGCACGACGGACTCGCTCGGCATCAAGGGCAAGCGATCCGTGATGCTCGCGGCACTGTCGCTCCTTCATTACCTCGGATTCCGCCACGTCTATCTCGTCGGCGCGGACTTCCGGATGAGCGAGACGGAGAAGTACGCCTTCGATGAGGGCCGGACGAAGGTGGCGATCCGCCACAACAACGTGCTCTACGAGTCGCTCGACAGGCGGTTCAAGGCGCTCGCGCCGCACTTCGCCGAGCACGGCTTCAAGGTCTGGAACTGCACGCCCGGCAGCGGGCTGACGGCGTTCCCGCAGATGGACTACGCGGAGGCGGTCGAGCGGGCCGGTGCCGAGTGCTCGAAGCCGATCGACACGCGCGGGTGGTACGCGCCCATGAAGGGCGAGAAGGGCGAGGAGAAGAAGCCATGAGCTCGAACCCGGACGCGCTGAAGTACTTCCTCTACATCCCCGTGTGGGCGACGACGCAGCAGCCGCCCTCGACGACCGAGGGCTCAACGGAACAGTCGACCGAAGCGTCCTCGTCGTCGAGCGCATCGAGCAGCTCGATGACGGATTCGGTGTCGAGCGGTAGTTCGAGCGGCGGGTCCTCGGGTGGCTCATCCGGCGGCACGTCGGGCGAGTCGTCTGGTGGCGGAAGCTCCGGCGGCGGGAGCAGCGGCGGCGGTGGGACATCGGGCGGCGGTGGAACGAGCGGCGGAGGCGGATCTTCTGGAGGTGGCGGCTCGAGCGGAGGCGGATCGGGAAGCGGCAGCTCGAGCAGTTGCTTCCTCTTCGGCACACTCGTCACCATGGCCGACGGTCGTCGCGTCCCGATCGAGACGCTTCAGCCGGGTGACGCCGTCGCGTCGCTCCAGATCCCCGGTCTCGTGGTCGACGTCGACTACCGCGCGCAGTACGACTGGCTCTCGACCTGGGGCCTCGACGGCGTGGTCCGCCGCGCGCAGCCGGTCGGCTCGGTGAGGCTCGGCACGCACGACGGGTTCGTCGTCCTCAACGGCCGCGTGAAGTGCACGCCGGAGCACCCCATCCTCGTTCGGCGGGACGATCTGTGGGGCTTCGTCTCGGCGGAGTTCGTCGAGGTCGGCGATGCGCTCTTCCTCGACGGCCTCGGAGAGGAGGTCGTCGCAACGGTCGAGCGGATCGCGGGTCGCGTGCGAACGGTCGCGCTGCACGTGCCGCTGACCAACACCCTGCTGGTGGACGGGGTCTGGGCGCACAACGACACGGGGCTCACCCAGTTGACTTCGACCAGCTCGTCGAGCTCGTCCTCGTCCGGATCGTCGAAGAGCAGCGGGTCGAGCTTCTCCAGCAGTTCGGGCACGATCGCGCCGTCGATCCTGACGAGCGGCACGGGAAGCAGCAGCATCGGTGTGAGCGACAACAGCGGGAGCAGCAACAACACGGCGGTGTGATCGCGTCAGCCGGGTAGTCCTCGTCGTCGGAGGCGCAGGCTGTTGAGCACCACGCTCACACTGCTGAACGCCATTGCCGCGCTCGCGATGATCGGGGAGAGCAACCAGCCCGTGAACGGGTAGAGAACGCCTGCGGCGACGGGGATGCCGAGCACGTTGTAGATGAACGCCCAGAAGAGGTTCTGCTTGATCGTCCGCATGGTCGCATGCGACAGCGCGATGGCCTCCGGAACGCTCCGCAGGTCGCCACGGATCAGCGTGATGTCGGACGACTCGATCGCGACGTCGGTGCCGGTGCCGATCGCCATCCCCACGTTCGCCTGCGCGAGCGCCGGCGCGTCGTTGATGCCGTCCCCGACCATGCCCACGACCTCGCCCCGTTCCTGAAGCTCTCGCACCTTCTCGGCCTTGTCCTTCGGGAGCACCTCGGCGAACACCTCATCCACGGACACCTGGGCCGCGACCGTCTCGGCCGTGCGCCGATTGTCGCCGGTCATCATCACCACGCGCAGGCCGATGCCGTGCATGCGGGCGACCGCATCGCGCGACTCCGGCTTCACCCGATCCGCGACGGCGACGATCCCGGCCTCGTGCCCATCGACGGCGACGAACATCGGCGTCTTGCCCGCGGCCGCCAGCTCACCTGCACGTTCCGCGAGAGTCACCAGGATGCCTCGCTCCGAAAGGAGGCTTGCCTTTCCCACGAGCACGGATCGCCCTTCGACGGTCGCCTCCACACCGTGGCCCACGATCGCGCGGAACCCCGTCGGGTCCACAGGCGCCAAGCCGCGCGCGATCGCGCCGCGGACGATTGCCGCCGCCAGCGGGTGCTCGCTCGTCCGCTCGGCCGACGCCGCGAACCGAAGCAGTTCCTCCTCGGTGAATCCCGCGCCGGGCACGCCGTCGGTGAGCGCCGGCTTCCCCTCGGTGATCGTCCCGGTCTTGTCGAGCACGATCGTCGAGAGCTTGTGCGCCGTCTCGAGCGCCTCGCCGCCCTTGATGAGGATGCCCCGCTCCGCGCCGCGGCCCGTGCCGACCATGATGGCCGTCGGCGTCGCGAGCCCGAGCGCACACGGACATGCGATCACGAGGACCGACACCGCCGTCACGAGCGCCATGCTCAGGCGCGACTCCATGGGCGAGGCGAACCACCAGACGACGAACGTGCCGATGGCGATCGCGATCACGATCGGGACGAAGATCCCGCTGATCCGGTCGACCAGCCGCGCGATCGGCGCCTTGCTCCCCTGCGCCTCCTGCACGAGACGCACGATCTGCTGGAGCGCCGTGTCGCGACCGACCTTGGTCGCGACGACGCGTAGCGCGCCCGTCGTGTTGAGCGTCGCGCCGAACACCTCGCTGCCCGTCTCCTTCTCGACGGGCACGCTCTCCCCGGTCAGCATCGACTCGTCCACCGCCGACGCGCCGGACTCGACGCGCCCGTCGACGGGGATCTTCTCGCCGGGGCGGATCAGCACCGTGTCCCCGACGACCACGGTCTCGACGCGCACCTCGGTCTCCACGCCGCCCCGGATCACGCGGGCGGTCGCGGGCTGCATGCCGATCAGGCGCCTGATGGCGGCGCTGGTTCGGCTGGTCGCGCGTGCCTCCAGGTACTTGCCGAGGAGTATCAGCACGATGATCACCGCAGCCGCCTCGTAGTAGACGGGCACCATGACCATGCCCCCCATCGCGGCGACCGCATGTTCGCCGTGGGACTCGCCGGGTCCTGCGGCTCGAGTCGCGCTTGCGAAGAAGGCTGGCCACCCCGTCGCCGCCAGCGAATAGAGGTACGCCGCGCCGGTGCCCAGAGCGACGAGCGTGTCCATGTTCGCGCTGAAGTGCCGGGCACCCATGAGCGCCGAGCGGAAGAACCTCGCCCCGCACCAGAACATGACCGGCGTGGTCAACGCAAGCTGCAGCCAGTTGATCCACGAGACGTTCAGCCACGCGATCGATCCGTGCGACATCGCGATCACGAGGACGGGAACCGAGAGGACCGCGCCGATGACCGTCTTGCGGAGAAGTTCGCGAGCCTCGCCCTCGCCGACGTCCATGTGGGCGGTGTGGTCGTCGTGGCCGTGGGCGATCCGGTCGCGTTCGCCCGCGTCGTGACCATGTCCCGCGTGCTCATGCTCGGCCCTCGGCATCGTCGGTGGCACGATGGCGCGGTAGCCCAGGTCCTCGACCGCCCGACCGAGCGTCGCCGGGGTCGTCTGCGACGGGTCGTACCTGACGGTCGCGACCTTGGTCGCAAAGTTGACGTGCGCCGATCCAACGCCCGGCGACTTGCCGAGGCGCTTCTCGATGCGCGAGGCACAACCTGCGCAGGACATCCCCTCGATCGGAAGATCGCACCGTTCCTCGGCGGTCGGGCGCGTCTCGGCCGATGCCTGCCCATCATGCTCCGATGCCGCACCCGTGCGAGCGTGCTGGTGGTGATGCTCGTGCCGATGCGGATCACTCTGCTGGTCTGTCATGGTCGTTCCTTCTTCTGCACGGTTCCCGCCGAGACGCTCGGCGCGTCGACGGTCCCTCCGACCGCATACTCGAGCTCGACGGCGGCGACCGCCGCGTCCGCTTCCCGTCGCGTGAGCGTCCTGCGCACTTCGAGGAGGTCCCGTCTCGCTTCGAGGAGGACCGTCGTGTCGCTGACGCCCGCCGTCACGCCCCGCTGCGCAAGTTCGGCCACGCGCTCGCCGAGGGGCACCGCGACGTTGCGCAGTCTCCCCGCGAGGATCGCGGCCTCGGTCGCCTCGACATAGGCTGCCCTGGCCTCGCGGATGGCGCGATGGGCGACGGCTTCGCTCGTCGCAAGCGCCGCACGCGCCATCGACCCCGCCTTCGCGATCTGCGCCTCGTTCGTGTCGAAGATCGGGATCTCCGCCTCGATGACCGGCCCCAGCGTGTACGTCTCATCGGTGTCGCGCTCGAAGTCGACGCCGACGCCGAACTCCTTCAGCCTGTTCCGCTCCTCGACGGAGAGATCGGCGGCGTTCGCTTCCGCGAGCGCACGGCTCGCAGCGACATCAAGCCTCTGCGACCGGGCGAGTGCGATCGCCGTCGCCTCGTCCGCGGGAAGCGCGCGCACGAGATTGGCATCCGAGGCCGTCCAGTCCGCTTCCGCCGCCGGGAAGCCCATCAGTTCGAGCAGTCGCCGCCGCTCCTTGGCGAGCGCGCGCGCGAGGTCCGCCTCTTCGGTCTCGAAGGACACGAGCTGCTGCTCGAGCCGCGCCGTGTCGAGGGAGGTCGCCTCGCCGCCGGTGACGCGACGACCCATCGCGTCAATCGACTCCATGACGAGCGCTTCGGCCTCGCGCGTGAGCTCGAGCTCCTTCTGCCCGAACGCGATCCGCGCATGCGTGGACCGAACGTCGGCGACGAGGCGCAATGCCCGGTCGGAGACGTCGAGCACTGTCTCGTTGAGTCGCGCATCGGCGGCCCTGATCTTGCCGTCGCGAAGCCAGATCGCGGTGAGCTGCTGCACCGCGGCAGCGCCGACGAACCAGACGCCGTCGGCGGGATCGACCGGCGCGCGCAGCGTCAGGGACAGGACAGGGTTCGGAAGGAGACCCGCCTGGACGAGGTCCGCTCGGCTCTCCGCGATCCGTTCGACCTCGGCGCGAAGCTGCCGGTTGTTCAGCAGGCTCATCCTCACCGCCGCATCCTGCGTCAGCGGAGACGAGCCGTCCCACTCGTCCAGGGTCTCGCTCCATGGGGATGTCCAGTCGACGCGCGAGCCGCTGCGCTCTTCGACCAGCCCTCCCGCGCGGCGGTAATCCTCCGCGGGGTCGAGCGACGCGCAACCACCGAGCGCCGCAAGGCACGCTGCGAGCCTCGACGCTCTTGTGAGCGGCACACTCCGATTCCGATCCGTGTTCATGCGCTTTGCTCCGGCCAGGCCCCATCCCTCGTCGCGATCGTGACGAGGGATGGGGAGTCGGGGTGAGGATTCCCGTACGCGACGCTCACTTCTTGACGAACTCCGCCGGAGCCTTGAGCTCCCCCGGGTGCTCCTTGGCGAGCAGCACGTACTCGTCGATGCACGGGGGGCAGCAGAACTGGTACGTCTGTCCCCCGATCACCCAGCTGAACTTCGGATTCGCCTTCGTCATGCTGATGGGGCACAGCAGGTCGCCGACCTTCGGCTTGGCGTCGTGCTTGGCCATCTGGCCCTTGAACTTCTCATAGGCGGTCGTCGAGCCGTTCGCCTTGATGTCGGCGTCCGTGTACGCGCCACCGGCCACGAGATAGAGCTTGCGCGCCTCGTCAAGGCTCAGGTCGTCGGGCATGCCGTCGTCCTCGGCTTCGTGGTCGCTCTCGGCGACGGTCCCGCCCGCATGCGCGCCGTGCGGAGTCTTCGGTGTCGTGCCTGAGATCGCCGCGACCAGCCTCGCCATCCGCGCCTCGTCCGTGAGACCGTCCCAACGCAGCGCACAGTCGCCATCGCAGAACGCGACGGTCTGCCCCTTGAAGTCGCGGGTGTGGAAGGCGTTGACCTTGTCGCCCGTCATGGGGCATACCGCATTCACGGCCGCGGCGCCGTGCTTGTGCTCCGCCTCGCCGTGACCCTCATGGCTCCCGCCGGCGCCCGGCGCGACCGCGAACGTGAACGGCACCGTGACCACCCGTTCCTTGGCGGCGGTGCCCACGTTGAACTGTGCCCACGCCTTGTAGACGCCCGGCGTCTTGAAGTGCGCCTCGAAGTCCACCCTCGGCCCTCCCTTCGCGGAGGAACTAGCGTGGTCGCCGCCCTCGTGCGGATGGGAGTGCACGAACTCCTTCAGGTCGGCGCTGATGATGACCAGGTGCCCCATCGCCCCGAGGTACGGAGCGAGGTCGGTCACAGGCTTGCCGTCCTTCGTGATCGTGTAGGCCAGGTGGGCACCGCCGCCGGTGGTGACGGGCCCTCCGGTGTCGAGCGCGATCGTGTAGCCGTCCACGGTCCTTGGTCCGTCGGCGTCGGGCTTGAGCGGCGTCGCCGCGCGAGGCGCGCCGTCGACCTTGATGGTGACCGGAACCACCTGCATCCCGACGCCCTTCGGCGTGAAGTCGTGGAACAGGGTGTACTCGCCGCCCGCGGGAAACGTCCACGTCAGCGCGAAGGTGCCGTCTGACTGAAGCGTCGGATGCTCATGGGCGAACCACGAGAGGTCCTTGCTCACCATCAGGAGATGGAGCGGCTTCTCGTGGACGCGCTCGACCTCCTTGACCTGCATGCCGCGAGGGTCCTTCAGGGTGAAGCCGAGCGCGACGGGCTTGCCCGCCTCGATCGCGCCGCCGCGCGGCGTCACGTCAACCGTGAAACGCTCGGTGGTCTGCTTCTTGAGGTCCATCTTGCACACGGGGCACTCTCCCGGCCGGTCGTATGTCTTCTCGCCCTCGCAATGCATGGGGCAGAAGTACGCCGCAGGCGCGAAGCCCTCGATGCGCGACGCCGCGGCAGCGACCTTCTCGAACTGCGTTCTGCTCGCGGCGAGGTCGCCCTTGTCAGCCGACTCGTGAAGCTCGTTGGCCGTCGCGGCGAGATCCTTTCCGGCGAGGTTCGTCTCCTTGACCTTGTCGCGGGCGATGCCGCTGTCCGCGGCCAGCGCCAGCGCGCCGAGCTGCTTGGCCAGCTCGGCAAGGGAGTTCGCGTCGTCCGCGACGCCCGCGAGCGACCCGGCGCCGAGCGAGGCGCGGATGCGCGTGATGGTGTCGGCGATCCGGCGGGACGCCTCGCCGAACGACTTCGCCTTCGCGACCGTCTCGTGCGCGTGGTCGTCGTGACCCGCGCCCGAACCGTGCTCGTGCTGGGCCATGACGGGCGTGGTCCAGAGCGCCGCGGCGAATGCCGCTGTGAGGGTTGTCCTTGCGATGGATGGCTTCATGACTGGCTTCCTTCTGGAGGGGCGACGGCGCCTGGCTCCGCGATGGCAGAGGCTGGTGCGTTGCCGCCGTCGCGCGCCTCTGCCTGAGGTGCGACGCGGTCGATGAGGGGCTGTTCGAGGCCTGAACCGGCACGGTGCGCCTCGACATGCTCGCGAGCGAGGCGCTCGGCGCTCCTGCGGCCGAAGCGATGGAATACGGCTGGGGTGACGAAGAAGTCGAGCAACGTGCTGGAGACCAGTCCGCCGAGAATGACGACCGCGACCGGATAGAGGATCTCCTTGCCCGGCTCGCCCTTGGTGAGAACGAGCGGCAGGAGCCCGAGCCCGGCGGTGATCGCGGTCATGAGGACAGGCGCCACACGCTCCTGGCTCCCCTGAATGATGAGCTCCCTGCTCCACGGCCGTCCCTCGACCGTCATCAGGTGGATGTAGTGGCTGACCATCAGCACGCCGTTCCGCGTGGCGATGCCGGTCAGCGAGATGAACCCCACGAGCGAGGCGACGCTGAACGGCTCGCCGGCGATGGCAAGCGCGGCGACGCTTCCGAGGAAGGCGAATGGGACGTTGAGCATGATCTGGATCGCGACCAT
This sequence comes from Phycisphaerae bacterium, assembly GCA_016795035.1. GTDB lineage: Bacteria > Planctomycetota > Phycisphaerae > Phycisphaerales > SM1A02 > JAEUIT01. The sequence goes on from JAEUIT010000023.1 coordinate 14,333, forward strand.
GCCCGAGCGGTAATGCGTGTAGAGGATGACGAAGATCGCCGCGAGCGATCCGGCACCGAGGAGGAGAAGGAGCCGCGTCGACTCCTGCTGCGCCTCGTACAGCCCGCCGTACACGAGCGTGTATCCCTGCGGCAGCTTCACGTCCATCGCGATCGAGCGCTTCAGTTCCTCGACCGTGGAGCCGAGGTCGCGGCCGCGCACGTTGCACTGGACCACGATGCGGCGGCGGAGGTTCTCCCTCGCCACCTCGTTCGGTCCAAGTCGCTCGACGACCTGCGCCACGTCGCGGAGCAGGATGATCGCGCCCGTCGGCGCGACGAGCCGCACCTCTTCGAGCTTCGTCGGATCGGTCCGGTGCCGGTCGTCGAGCGTGAGCGTGATGTCGAAGGTCTTGAGGCCGTCGAGCACCTGACCCACCACCTTGCCCTTGGTGGCGGTCTCCATCGCGTCGGTGAGCGTTCCGGGCGTGAACCCCACCCGCGCCGCGCGCTCGCGGTCGACCGCGATGTGGAGCTGCGGCACCAGCACCTGCTGCTCGACCTGAAGGTCGGCGACGCCGGGGATGCCCTCCATCGCGCCCTTGACCTCCTCGGCGAGCGACCTGAGAGTGTCGAGGTCGTCGCCGAAGATCTTCACCGCGACCATCGCCCGCACGCCGGAAAGCAGGTGCTCGATGCGGTGGCTGATCGGCTGGCCGACTCCGACATTCGCGCCGGGGAACACCGAGAGCTTCTCCTCGATCGCCGCGAAGACCTCCTCGCGCCTTCGGATGTCCGAGACGGCGGGCGGCCTGCGACCCGAAGCGGTCGCATGTCCATTGGGGTCCTTCGCCTCCTTGAGGGTCCAGATGTCGACGTCGATCTCCGATGAGTGCACGCCTTCTGCGTGCTCGTCCTGTTCCGCCCGCCCCGTGCGTCGCGCGACGGACTTCACCTGCGGGATCGAGAGGATCGCCTCCTCGGCCTTGGTGGCGACGCGGTTCGACTCCGCGAGGGAAACGCCCGGCTGGAGCATGAACGACACCGTCGCGGTGCCTTCGTTGAACGGCGGCAGGAACTCCGAGCCGAGGCGCGTCACGACGAATCCGGCGATCAGCACGAATCCACCGAGCGTGACGAGCACCGTTCCCGGGCGCGGCATCGAGATCGCGTACGCGCCGAGCGCAAGCCGCTTGCAGGCGCGAAGCACCGGCCCGTCGCTCCCGTGCTCCATCCGCCGCACGCCGGGGAGGAGGTAGGATGCGAGCACCGGCGTCACCGTGAGCGCGACGAGAAGCGACGCGAAGATGCTGATGATGTAGGCCGTCGCGAGCGGGGCGAAGAGGCGGCCCTCGATCCCCGGCAGGAAGAAGGTGGGGATGAAGACGAGGTTCACGATCACCGTGCCGATGATGATCGGGTTGCGGATCTCGCTCGACGCCTCGTAGACGATCCGCAGCACCGGCCTCGGGTTCGGCGACCGTCGGTTCTCGCCGAGGCGACGGTAGACGTTCTCGACGTCCACCACGGCGTCGTCGACGAGTTCGCCGATGGCCACCGCGAGTCCTCCGAGCGTCATCGTGTTGACGCTCATCCCGAGCCAGTGGAAGACGATGAACGTCGTAATGAGCGACAGCGGCAGCGCCGTCAGCGTCACGGCGGTCGTGCGCACGTTGAGCAGGAAGAGGATGAGCACGATGACGACGAGGATCGCGCCGTCGCGGAGCGCGTGGACCACGTTGCCGAGCGCCGCCCTGATGAAGTGTTCCTGCCTGAACACGTCGGGATTGACCCGAAGCCCCTCGGGAAGCGCGGGCCTGAGCTGCTCGAGCGTCGCGTCGAGGGCGCGGGTAAGCGTGATCGTGTCGGCGCCCGGTTGCTTCTGGATCGCCATGATGACGGCGGGCTCGCCGTTCTCCGACCCCTCGCCGCGCTTGATCGTCGGCCCCGTTTCCCGCACCGTCGCGACGTCGCGCACGAGGACGGCCCGCGGGGGCGACGCGTGGTCGCCGGGACGCGTCGCGACGAGCGACGCCGCGATGTCGTCGGCCGTGAGGACGCGGCCGAGGTTGCGCACGACGAGCTCCTGCGCGCCCTGTTCGATGAAGCCGCCACCGGTGTTCTGGTTCGCCGCGGCGAGCGCCGCCTCCACCTCCTCAAGCGTCAGCCCGAAGAGGCGCAGCTTGTCCGGATCGGCCTGCACCCGGAACTGCTTGAGCTCCCCTCCCATCACCGTCACCTGCGCGATGCCGGGGATGGAAAGGAGCGCCGGCCGCAGCACGAACTCCGCCTGCGTCCTCACCTCCATCGGGTCGAGGGTCTCGCTCGACACGCTGACCAGCGCGATCTCCCCCATGATGCTGGAGGCGGGCGTCATCACAGGGACAATGCCGGGCGGCAGCTTCTCGACCACCGTTCCAAGGCGCTCGGTCACGACCTGGCGGTTGAACTTCGGATCGGTTCCCCACGCGAACTCGACGTACACGATCGACAGGCCAAGCGTGCTCCGGCTGCGGACCCGTTCCACTCCGGGTGCGCCGTTGACGGCCGTCTCGATGGGATAGGTGACCTGCGTCTCGACCTCTTCCGGCGCGAGGCCGGGCGCTTCGCCGAAGATCGTCACGACCGGCCGGTTCAGGTCGGGCAGGACGTCGGTCGGGGTCCGCAGCGTGACGAACACGCCGTAGATGGACACGAGGAGCGCCGCGATCAGGACAAGCACCCGGTTGTCGAGCGACGATTTGATGATCCAGTTGAGCAATGCGAGTTCCTCGTCTTCAGTGCTTGTGGCCGTGGCCGTCGCCGGCCGCGGGAGCGGGGATCGCGTTGGCCGCCTGCGTCGCGTCGACCGCGACGAACCCGCGCAGCTGCGAGAGCCCGAACGCGCCGCTCGCCGCGATCACGTCGCCGGGAACCAGACCCTGCGTGATCTCCACGACCCGATCGTCGCGCACCCCGGTCGCCACGTCGCGCTTCCTGAACGTCACGTCCTCGCCATCGCCTTCGCGCACGAAGACGAACTGGAGCGGTCCCTCGCGAACGATCGCCGACGCAGGGACGACGACCGCGGCGTCGTTGCGGTTCAGCACCACGACGAGGTCGACGAACTGTCCGGGCCGCAGCGCGCCGGAAGGGTTGTCCACGTCGATCAGGACATGGGCCGTCCGCTTCGTCGCGTCGATCACGGGACTGAGGAAGCGTACGACGCCCTCGCCGATCAACTCGCCTCCGGAGCCCGACCTCACCCGCACGGTGGCGTTGTCGGCACCGGCGAGTCGCTGGACCAGCGCCTCCGGAACCTCGCCCTGCACCTGAACCGCGGTGAAGTTGCCGACACTCATGAGCGTCGCTCCGGCGGCGACGCCTTGGCCGATCAGGGCGTCGCGCGACACAACGACTCCGTCGACGGGGGACAGGAAGCGAAGTGATCCCGGCGCGACCGGGCCGCCTACCTGCTGCGGGGGCAACGTGGCGCGAAGCGCGTCCGCCGCCGACTTCGTGGCGGCAGCCTGCCGTCTGAGCGACTCCACTTCGGCCCTCGCCTGCGTCACGGCAACGCCGCGGAGCGATGCCTCGGTCCGCAGCTTCAGTGCGTCGGCGCTGCGCTGCGCGAGGAGGTTCGCGGCAACGCTCTCACCGGCGGTTCGCAGACGCTCGACCTCGGCTTCGGCGATCTCCGCGCCCTTCGACGCCGCGGGCGCCTCGATCTCGGCTGCCGCGGCCTGCGACTCCGCGCGGGTCGCCTCGGCGAGCAGCCGTTCGATCTCAGCCTCGAGCCGCTGGACGTCGTAGACGGCCTTCGCCGCTTCGGGAGAGTCGACTTCGGCGAGTACGTCTCCCTTGCGGACCGTGTCGCCGGGCTGGACCGCCACCGATCGCACGACGCCGGGGAAGGCGGGCGCGATCGCGAAATGGGAGTCGGGGCGTGCCGCGACGACGCCGGTGAGGCGAACGACGTCCTCGACGTTGCCGAAGTCGACCTCGGCAGTCTGCAACCCGATCGCCACCGCGGTCGCCTCCGAGACCTTCTTCGGGGCGTTGGGGTCGAAGGTGGCACCAGTCGGCTTCCCGTGGCCCTCATGGGCGAACACCGTGGGAAGGAACGCGATCGAGAAGACAACGGCAGCGCCGGCGACGGCGACCGAGATCCGGGCGAGTCCGGACATTGGACAATCCTCCAAATGAGGAATGGGACGCGAATCAGGATGGATTGGGTGCGACGCGCAGCAGATCGCGGCCAACGTCACAGGCCTCGCCGTTCGGAGTGATCCCGAACGGCATGGACCAGGAGTCGGCGGCTTGGATTGCTTACACGGTCAGCGCGCAGTGCAGGCGCAGCAGGCTCGTGACCGGTGGCAGGACCGGTCTCGCAGCCGTCGCGCGGGCGCGGGTCGAGGCAACCTCTTCGACCGGCAGCATCTCGGCAGTCGGAAGAATCGCCACGAGGGCCGGCGCGGGGATCTCGACAACCGGCTTCGCCACGACACCGAGCTTCGTCAGGCTCTTTCCGCAACCGCATCCGTCGCGATCGTCACCGGGGCTGCAGGGCTTCGAATCCGGCTGGCTGTCGCCGTGGTCATGCCCGCCGTGGCAAGAGGCGTGCTCATCGTGTCCGTGGTCCGACTCGGCGTGCGCATGCCCCGCGGCGACGGGCGAGCCCTGCGAGGGACAGCAGGTTCCGAGCGAACGGAAGCTGCAGCAGCAGAGCGGCATCGACACCACCACGAGGAGGGTGACGAGCAGCCGGAATGGGCCAGTGGGACCGAACACGCTCCGAAGGATACCGCTCTACCCGCAAACATTCCATCCGGGGAGGCGTGGGGACCAATCCGGCGGTACGAACGCCTCGGTCACGACCCCTCGGGTTTGGGGCATGATGGAACGAAGTAGAGACTTTTCGCGACCTGTCACGATCCCTCTATTCCACGCGGCCGCCGAAAGGCGGCCGTGGTCGTTTCCTGAGATTGAGCCCAAGCAAGGGCAGGGTCGCGCGGAGACGAAGAAGCCGCCACACCCAGCACTGATCGGGAAGCCTTATCGATCTCGCACGCATGAGGCGTTGACGAGACGGTGGGAGTTGCCGCGGCGAGAAAGGAGAATAGAAGGGTGTCTGGCTCGCCTGAACTCCGTTGGTGTTCAAGCCTCGAAGGAGCCGTTGAGGCGCTGGCGTGGACGGCCGGTACCTGGCGAATCGAATGCGCAACGCGATGGCGCTACGTCCCGATAAACAGGCCTGGCTCAATTGGGCTAATTGGGCTAGTGCCGGCGGGTTCACGCGATGTCGGTCGCGGCTTGTCCTACTTTGCCATCGCCGCCTGGCAACGGGCCAGCGTCTCCCGATACTCCTTGAGATGCGGGTGGTCGGCGGGCAGCGTCTTCTCGGCGATCGCCACGGACTCCTCAAGTTCGGTCAAGGCTGCCGCAAGGTCCTGGTTCTCGAGCCGCGCCGAGCCCGAGCGCCAGAGCAGGCGGGCGAGGTCCGGTGAACCGTTGGGCGATTGTCGACGCAGAATCACGACGGCCTCGTCCCACCCAGCCCGCGCGTCCGCGGTCCGGCCGAGCCCGTGCTGCACGCGGGCCAGGTTGCTGAGGCCGAGGGCGATCTGCATGTGCCCGGCGGGGAACGACCTCCGACGGATCTCGAGCGCTTCGCGGAGGAGCGGTTCGGCCTCGGTGAGCCTGTTCTGGTCCTGTAGGAGCCTCGCCAAGTGGCTCATGGCGTTGGCCATGTCCGGATGCCCGGTTGGGTTGGCCGCTCGATCGATCGCGAGCGCTTCGCGGTACAGCGCCTCCGCCTCGGCGAATCTATTCTGAGCCTGCTGCACCAGCGCGAGGTTGTACATGCCGGTGACGATGGCCAGGTGCCCCGCCGGCAGGGCCGAACGCCAGATCTCGACCGCTTCGCGGCGGAGCGGTTCGGCCTCCGCGTTTCTATTCTCGGCTTGGAGGAGAGACGCGAGGCTACTTAAGCGCATGGCAATGTCCGGATGCCCGGCGGGACGGGACGCGCGGAGGATCGCGAGCGATTCACGCTGCAGCGACTCGGCCTCGTCGATCTTATTCTGGGCCTGAAGGAGCGCCGCGAGGTTGTTCAGGCTACCCTCGAGGTCAGGGTGCCCGGCGGGGAGCGCCGCCCGTCGGATCGCCAGCGCTTCGCGGAAGAGCGGCTCGGCCTCGGCGAGCTTGTTCTGGGCCTGAAGGAGCCCAGCGAGGTTGTTTAGGCTGGCGGCGATGTCCGGGTGCCCGGCGGGGAGCGCCGCCCGCCGGATCGCCAGCGCCTCGCGCAGGAGCGGCTCGGCCTCGGCGAGCTTCTCCTGGGCGTACAAAAGCCATGCGAGGTTGTTCATGCCCCGAGCGATCTCCGGGTGTCCGGCGGGGAACGCCGCGCGGCGGATCGCCAGTGCCTCACGCTGAAGGGGTTCGGCCTCCGCGAGCTTGTCTTCGGTCTGCAGCAGCTTCGCGAGATTGTCCAGGCTGATGGCAATGTCCGGGTGACCGGCGGGAAGGGTCGCGCGGCGAATCTCCAACGCTTCGCGATAGAGCGGCTCGGCCTCGGCAGGCTTATTCCGGGCGTGCAGGAACGATGCGAGGTTGTTCAGGGCCTGGGCGATCTCCGGGTGTCCGGCGGGGAGCGCGGCACGGAGGATCTCCAGCGATTCGCGGTAGAGCGGCTCTGCCTCGGCGATCTGGTTCCGCTCATCCAGGAGATTCGCGAGGTTATTCAAGCCAGTGGCGATCTGTGGATGCCCGGCCGGGAGCGCCGCGCGCCAGATCGCCAGCGCTTCGCGATGCAACGGCTCGGCCTCGGCGATCTTATTCTGGTGATACAGGAGATTCGCGAGGTTGTTGAGGCTGGCGGCGATGTCCGGATGCCCGGCGGGGAGGTCCTCTCGGCGGATCATCAGCGACCGGCGCAAGTTTGGCTCGGCCTCGTCGTAGCGGCCCAGATTCTGCAACGTCAGGCCGATCGTGTTTCGTACGCGCGCCTCCACCAGCGGCTGGTTCATGAGCGCGCTGTCGCCTTCATCGAGCACCTTCACCGCCGCGCCCAGCGTCTGCAGCACCGTGACGGCGTCCCTGACCGGATTGCCCGTGACCGGGTCCTTGGGCAACTGGTTCGGATCCACCGCCGCCAGCATCTCGGTCTGGAACGTCGCCACCGCTTCGGCGATCTCGGCCTGCGTCTTCGCCTCGGCTTCCTGCTGTTTCGCGATCGTCGCCTGCCGAACCGCCTCGGCTTCCTGCTCCCTGGCCCTCGTCTCCTGCGCCTCCGCCTCGGCCCGCGCCGCCTCGGCGCGCCTGCGCTGCTCGGCTTCCGAGATCTGCGCCGCGACGGCCGCGTCGCGCTGCTCGCGGGCCACTTTCGCTTGCCACGCCGTGCCCGCAAGGCCGGCGAGAAGCGCCGCCGCCACCGCGCTGCCAGCCAGCACCGGCCCCTTGTTGCGCCGGATCACTTTCTTGAAGCGATAGGACGCGCTCGGCGGAGCGGCGAGCACCGCCTCGCCGCTCAGGAACCGCTTGATGTCCATGCCCAGTCCGCTCGCCGACTCGTAGCGCCGCTGGCGGTCCTTCTCGAGCGCCTTCATCACGATCCAATCCAGCTCGCCGCGCACGAGCGTGCCCAGCCGCTTCGGCTCGGTGTGTCGCCTGGCTGCAACGCTGGCGACGGTGTCGCTGTTGGCGCTGAGGCGAGTGGAGGGCTTCGGGGGTTCGACTTCGCTGATGATCCGCTGGATCTCGGCGTAGGCCGCGGAGCGGAGCTCCTGGCCCGAGAAGGGCGTCGTGCCGGTGAGCAGTTCGTACAGCAGCACGCCGAGGCTATAGACATCCGTTCGCGTGTCGATGTCGAGGCTGCCCTCGGCCTGCTCCGGGCTCATGTACTCCGGCGTGCCGATCAACTGGCGGTGCTCGGTGAAGAGCGTCTTCTCCGTCAGTTTGCTTGCCGTCGCCTTCGCGATGCCGAAGTCGATGACCTTGGCGTGCGGCCGGCCGTCCTGCGTGGACACGAGGATGTTGCTCGGCTTGATATCTCTATGAATGATCCCCTTGGTGTGCGCATGCTGCACGGCGTTGCAGACCTGCGAGAACAGTTCAAGCCGATCCTCGATGCGCAAGTTATTCTTGTCGCAATATTCTATAAATGGAATGCCCTTGACCAACTCCATGACGAAGAACGGCCGCCCCGTGTCGGTCGCCCCCGCATCGAGCACCCGAGCGATGTTGGCGTGATCCATCATCGCCAGGGCCTGCCGCTCCTGCTCGAAGCGTGCGACGACCTGCATCGTGTCCATGCCCAGCTTGATGATCTTGAGCGCCACCTTGCGCTGGACGGGCCGCTCCTGCTCTGCCATGAAGACCGAGCCGAACCCGCCTTCGCCGATGGCTTGCAGGATCTTGTACGGACCGATCCGCGTGCCCGGCCCTTCGCGAATCGTCGCAACTGACGCTGCCGCAGCCGCTGACGAATCCGCGGTGGGCGTCGCTTGGACGAGGGAGCCCGCCGTGGGCGAGGCCAGGAATCTCGCCGCACCATCGTGCGCGCGAAGGAGCGCCTCGACTTCCGCTCGCAGCGCCGCATCGTCCCCGCACGCGCCGGCAAGGTAGCTCTCGCGCTGATCCCGCTCGAGGGCGATCACATCCTCAAATATGTCTTGCAGCCTTCGAGCCATGAGTCATTCCTTCATGCGTCTTCCTGCAAGCGTTGAAACAGCCACGCCCGCGCGAACGCCCAGCGTCGCTCCACCGTGCTCGTCGAGAGCGAGAGCACCTGGGCCGTCTGCTCGACGCTGAGTCCCGCGAAGAATCGGAGCCGCACGATGGCCGCGCCGTCGGGGGACTCGATCCCCAGGCGACGGACCAGGTCATCGAACTTCACGATCTGTTCGGGCTCCTGCTGCGACAACGCGGCCACGTCCTCGAAGTCGGTCGCGGACTGTCGTCGGACGGCTTCGCTTCCAACCCCCCCGCCTCCCCGCTTGAGACGCAAGCGCCCCTTCGCGTGATCGAGGAGAACGTGGCGCATCGCTTCCGCCGCGGCGGCGTAGAAGTGTCCGCGCCCCTCCCAAGGCACCTGGCGCGGTCCCGACAGCTTGATGTAGGCCTCGTGCACGATCGCCGTCGCCGAGAGGGTGTGCCCCGCCCGCTCCCCCGCCAAGCTTTGTTCGGCAGCGCTGCGAAGTTGCGCGTAGACGAGCGGCAACAGGCGATCGGCTGCCGCCCTGTCGCCGTTCGCCGCCGCGACCATGAGGATGGTGGCGTCCTCTGCCGAGGCGGGAGACGGTGGCGTGTCGGGACCGCTCGTCGACGGGGGTTCGTTCGAAGACATCCCCCGGAGCCTAATCGTGATGAGGCTGGGACGCGGCGACGCTCTGCATCGGATCCATTTTCCGCTGCGCCAACACCGTGATCGACGAATTCAGTTTCACGACCCAGCCGCGGGGCTCGCCGTTGAACAGTCCTTCGCCGACGATGGTGGTGCCGTCGGCAGAGATGTCTCGCGTGTAGTCCAACTCCCAGCCGGTGAGGTCCACGCCGAGCGTCGGGAGATAGGTGTTGAGATCGACCGTGCCGAGCGATTGCGACCAGAGCGTGGCCGTCGCCTCGAAGCCAAAGAAGCTGTAGCCGCCCACGACCGACCCGTCGTCGCTCAACGTGTAGGCGATGGAATTGGTGGCGTTCGGGAGCCCGCCGATCTCCTGGACGATGCCGTTGGTCCAGATGACGGCGTTCGCGCCGCTGAAGCCCGCGACCACGGTCCCGTCGCCGCTCACGCCATACGCGCTGGAGCTGCCATCGTCCGGCGATAGAAGGCCGAGATCCCCCATGCCGCCGGACTGGGTCCAGACAAACGCGCGGTCGCCCTCGGGCGTGCCGGCCATGCCGACGATCGTGCTGCCGTCACGGCTGACCTTGCGTCCTTCGGAGGTCCATCCGCCGGGCAGCGTGCCGAGGGACACCATGCCGCCGCCGGGGGTCCAGCGAAACGCGATGGTGTTGAAGTTCTCGTCGAACGAGTAGCCCGTCACAGAGTTGCCGTCGCCGCTGACGCCAGAGCCAACGGACGCCACGCCGCCGGGCAACACCCCCAGGTCCTGCAAGCCGCCGGAAGCGGTCCAGCGATGGGCGCGGGCCGTCTCTTCGGGGAACGAGAAGAAGATGCTGCCGACCATCACCGACCCGTGCGAACTGATGTCCTCCGCGGAGGTCGCGTACGCACCGCGAGGCGTGCCGATGTCGACAAGCCCGGAGGACGTCCAGCGGTAGCCGGTTGCCATGTCAACGTTGGCGGCGACCGCAGAGCCGCGTGCACTCACGGCGCTCGCACCGGAGAACGAACCGCCGGGCGGCAAGCCGATGCTTGTGATGGACTGGGCCGAAACGCTTGAGGCCAACGCCAACATTCCGCAGGCGGCCGTGAGGCACATGACAGGGGTCCGTCCGACGACACAGATGGGCGAAGCGCCCGCTCGATTACGCATGACCATGCTCCATTCAGGAAACGGTTCCGGGCCCGCGTAGACCACACGATGGCTTCGCGAGTCGGATCTCCGGCCCCCAAGCGACGGAGTGGCAGAAAGGCCTTCACGATTTTGAAAGTTCCCGACGCATGGAACTCGCCCGCCCCGGGGCAGCCTCGACGCGTCGCGCACGGGTGTGGCCCTGATCAGGACCTAGACCATACCCAATGCCGGTCGCGGAACGCGCACTGGTCTGGCCACGGTCAGCCTGCGGGCATGGCCACTGAGAGGCCGCGCGGAGCCTCCTCCACGCGGTGACCTTGACTGGATGGTGATGCAGGCGATCGAGAAGGGCCATGATCGTCGCTACGAGTCAGCGGAGGAAGCGCATGCGTTAGTTACCCTCTGACGATGCACTCGCTCGGCGCATGCTGCGCATGTAGCCATCTCAGCCGCTGCCCCAACAGCACGACGCTCTGGAGCGCCGTGAAGGAACTCTGGAATGACGCCTGAGAAGCCGGCATCTGTCCATGCGCGATGCTGTGACGCAGCCCGTTGGGGCCGAACACGATGTGTCGTAGATGAAACCAAAGGACTCTGCCGAACACCGTCGGCGCGCTCGGCGACTCAAGAAGCGAGTCGACGGAGGCGGTGTTGAGTCCTCCTTGAGCATTCGCGCTGTGCGTGACGAGGCCTCCTTCGACCGCGACTTGGAGGAGGAGCGGCTCGATCAGTAGAGCGAACAGCGTGGTGGCGGTGAACCACCTCTCGCGGAGGAGGGCGGAGGTAGCTTCAACGAGCGCGCGGCGATCTCCGCGAGCGTCGGAAAGGTGAGCCTCCATGGCTCGAATCATCAACCGCAGCGCGGGCTTCCTGCGAGCGAGGAGTTCGCGCGCGGCGTACTCAGCGAACGACGCGTTGATTCCCAGGTGGAGCTCGATCAGCTTCCGGTCCACCGACTCGGGAGTCTTCCCGGGATCCCCTCCGCGGCGCGCAGCGATCGGCCTCCCATCGTGACCGAGAGTCACGGTCGTGCAAAGGCTTTGAAGCGGGAATTGTGCCCCAAGCGTGTTCGTCTCCTCCACCACCGCACCAGGACGCACGAGAGAGCGAACGCAAAGAATGAGAAGCGTTTCGGCATCAGAGGCACCTGTGACCTCCTGGACGAACATGTCAAAGGATGCTCGGGGAACCGCTCCACTCGCTGTGATGGTCGCCATCCCAACCTCGGCCCGGCGCCCAGCTTCTGTGAGCGCCAAGTCCACCTGTGCGACCATGTCGGTGAGGCCGAGCCGGACAAGCTCGGGTCGCAGACGCGTCAGTGCCGAAACGAGAACGAGCGGATGCCCCTCCTTGCCCCGCGCCAAAATGGTTTTGGTCGTCGCCCGCGCTCGGTGGCACAGACGATCCTCCGAGAGTCCGGCTTCGGCCATGAAGGCACGTAGCTCCTGATCGAGATCGACCATCACGACGGGATTCGCGCCCTCAGTCGTTGCCTCGCTGTCGTCGAGTGCCGCTTCGCATAGGCCGACCAACCTGGTCGTGAGAGCGGCTGGCAGCTTCCGGGCCGCTCCCGTATCGACGAGGCGAGTGCATAGCCATCCGAGCAAGGACGCCGATCGGACGGTTGCAGAGCTGGCGAGATCTATCCAGGCTTCAGCGGCGCGAATCTTGAGAGCATCGTGATTGAGCTGCTTTGCGAGGTCGATAGCGCGGCTCACCGCATGTTCGCGGTAGCGAGGCTGGAAATCGCTTGAGGCGGCGACTTCGAGATAGCACTCGATCGCCACGATCGCAAACCTACCACGAGGCAGCCCGCTCTCTGATTTTCCCAGCGACCAGACAAGATCTCCGTAGCGGGCGCGCAAGTGAGGCGCATCGCTTTGGTCAGCGGCTCTCGTCGACCAGTAGTCGAGTTGCTCTCGCGTGGGAGTCGGTCGGCGGAGGAGCGGCGGCACGGACTCGACGGGCGTCTCCCAGGTCAGACGCTCGCAATGGGTGATGCTGTCTTCGGGGAGTTCTTCGCGCAGCACTCGGCTCAGCCAGCGTTCGTGGGTGATTTGGTCGCGTGGGGGGTCTCGCGAAGACGTAGTACGGTGGGGTGGAGGTGACGCAATCTCGACTCGCTCGTCAAGTGGGATAGTGGGCGGATTGCGAGTCTATCGGCCCACAACGGACTGAAAGCCATGCCTGGAGGATCTCCGTGGCTCCTCCCCGCACATCTGGCCGCTCGTCGACGAGGAAGGTTAAGACACTCCCGACAACCTCCCTGCGGCCCGCGACGCCGCGCCCCAGGCGCCGAGCGTGCTGGCCCACATGGAGCCACGCCCATTTATCAAGACCTGCGACGTCACCCATCAGACTAACGACTGCCTACCGCCGGTCCACGACTGACGTCCGTGCAAGCCTGAGTGCAAGCTAAGTTCGCGAGCGCCACAACTCGCGCCCCTCTCTAACTTTTGCCCACATCGAGCCACGCCCATTTATCGCGACCTGCGACGAACGTCCCGTCTAGTGACGACCGCCTGCTGCCAGCCCACGTCTGACGTCCGAGCAAGCCCGAGCGCAAGCGGCAATCTCGAACGTTGCGTCGCCTCGCGTCGCCGCGCCAAGGTGAAGGTCGAGAGTTCCACCGACCGCCCATGGGCCAGCGCGACCTGTGGGCCCCAGCCGAGACTGCAGGTATCACGACCCCTCAGGCTCCGCCGAGGATGGATCTCCCGAGCGACCTTTCGCGAGCCATCGCGACGCCGCGACGTACTCCCATCGGTCGAACGCCACCGACATGCCAGTGAACGGTGAACGCCCGCGAGGCATCTCGCGGGCGTTCGCGCTGCCAGGCTGAGCAATCGCCTCCCCACCGCTCGCAGCTCGTCTCGCTGCGGTTCACCTCACGCATCCAACTTCATCATGCGCTCAAGCACGCGATCCATCGCGCCGCGGTAGATCCACGCTCGCTCGGATGAATCCTGATGCGCCGCGCCCTGCTCCAGCGCCTTCGTGAGGTCAGCCTTGGACTCTGCGCCGAGCGCGTCTTCGCCGAGAAGCACCACCGATGCGATCGCGAGTTCGTAGAGCGCCGCGCACGACGAAGGGTCGCCCGCGTTGAATCGGGGAACGCCGCGCTCGATCGCGAGTTCAAGAATCGCTGCCGCGCGATGGGGACGCTGCGACGACTCGGAGGCCGACGTTGCCGACGTGGGTGCGGCGCTTGCGGCGGGCAGCACACGGTCAATGATGTGAATGACGCCGTTGGCGGCTTCGATGTCGGCGACCTCGATCCGTGCTCCGGCGACGGTGATCGCACCGGAAGAGATCGCGAACGCCACCGTGCCGTCACCCGTCAGCGTGCGGGCCGAGCCTTGCGCGAGCATCTCGTCGCGACGGATCGCGGTCGGAAGGACGTGGGCCGCAAGCACGGCGGTCAGCGCGGGGCGATTATCGAGGAGCGCGTTCAGCGCATCGGCGGGGATGGCGGCAAACGCCTTGTTCGATGGCGCAAGCAGCGTCCATGGGCCGGAGTTCTCGGCGCCAAGCTGCGGCCCGAGGCCCGCGGCGTCGATGGCGGCACGCAACGTCGAGAGGCGCTCGTCCTTTGCGACGATCTCGTCGATACTCCGCAGTTCCGGCAGCATCACGCTGTCGATCACATGTACGAGTCCGCCATCGAAGCCGACGTCGGTGGCGACGAGGCGCGCACCGTCGACGGTGAGCGCGGACGGATCGATCTCGAGCGACTGCCCCGACAGCGACCTGAGACGACGGCGATCGAGCAACGCGGAACTCTCGATCGACTGCGCGACCACGTGGTGTCTCAGAATCGCCTGCAACGTGGACTTGCCCTTCGCGCTCGTGAGGAATTCGACCTGTTCACGCGGCAGCTTGGCGAAGGCGTCGTTCGTCGGCGCGAAGATCGTGAGCTTCGCATCCTTCGGAAGCGTGAGCTCCGCAGCCTTCACGAGTTCAAGCAACGTGGTGAGGTTCGCCTTCGTCGCGACCGACGTGAGCGAGCCGGCGGACGAACGTGCAGCCGCAGCCGCGCCCATCGGGCGGATCCAATCGACTTCGATCGCGAACGGCCCTTCTCGCTTGTCCGCAAGCGTGATGCCCACCGATTCGATCGAGGCGGGGTCGAGCGCCGGCGCGTTGGGCACGCGCTGACCGAAGCGGTTCGCGACGCACTCGTCGAACGGAATCTCGACTTCGATCCACTCTCCGGCCTTCGTCGTGAACACGCGCTGATAGCCGCCGGCCATCATGCGCAGGCGCGACGAACGGATGTCGCACTGATAGGAGCGACCGTCGCCCTTCACGCGGAGAAGGAGCCCGGTCGCACCCGAGAAGGTCCCCTCGGGGACCGCCGTGCGGATCTGCGAGAAGCCGCCGTTATTCTCCAGCGACAGTTCGCCCGAGAAGCGAAGGGTGCCGCCCTCACCCGCGGCGATGCGACCGGTCGAGAGGCCACCCATCACGCCGTCGAGGACGGTCTGCCAGCCCTTCGTGCCGTTGTCGAACTCAAGGTTCGAGTTGGCGCTCGACTGGGCCGAGGCTACGTGCGGCGACGAGACGAGTACGGCGGAGAGGATCGCGGCCACTGAGATGGTGAAGCGAGTCATGAGACGCGCGGCTTCGCCCGCTGCGCGGGATCGGATGCCGAATTCGAGGAGCGCAGGATCGCCCGTCCTGAACTCGCGTTGTCGGCGTGTGTGCCCCGGCCGAGCGCGGATGAGCGAGGACGTCGCCCGGCCGCGCACTGGCCTGACCGCGCACTGGCCTGACCCCGGCCCATGGCCCTCATCCGACTGCTTTGCAGCCACCTTCTCCCGCTCGCACGCGAGCGGAAGAAGGGCTCCCCTCGATCGCGCACTGGCCTGACCCCGTCGTTTGCGCATCCGAGGATGCTCGCGGTGCGCACGGGCCGTCGCCAACGCGTACTTCCTATCACAACGAGCTTCGTGCAAGTACGCTTCGCTCCGGATGCAGCCCACCTCGATCGGTCCGTACCGGATTCAGCGCGAGCTCGGGCGCGGCGGCATGGGCGAGGTCTTTCTCGCGCACGACACCCGGCTTGACCGCACCGTCGCGATCAAGGCGCTGCCGGCGCACCTCGCCCTCGATCCCGACCGGCTCGCACGCTTCGAGCGCGAGGCGAAGACGCTCGCGGCGCTCAACCATCCGGGCATCGCCTCGATCTACGGCGCCGAGGAGGTCGCGGGACGCCGCTACCTCGTGCTCGAGTTCGTCGACGGCGAAACGCTCGCCGCGCGCTTGACCTCGGGTCCGCTCGAGATCCCGCAGTCGCTCGCGATCGCGCGCCAGCTCGCACAGGCGCTCGCGGCCGCGCACGGGAAAGGCATCGTGCACCGCGACCTCAAGCCGGCGAATCTGATGATCACCCCGGACGGGACCGTGAAGGTGCTCGACTTCGGCCTGGCCCGCGCCGCCGACGTCTCCGACGACGCCGCACGCGCTCCCAAAGCGACCGACGAGCTCGCACCGCACGACGCCGCGACGCAGGACGTCGCGACGCTCCTCTCGCCGCTGCGCCACTCGCCGACGATCCCGGGCGCGATCATGGGCACCGTCGGGTACATGAGTCCAGAACAGGCGCGCGGCCGCGCGGTCGATCAGCGCTCGGACGTCTTCTCGTTCGGGGTCGTCCTCTACGAGATGCTCACCGGAACGCAGCCCTTCGCCGGCGAGACGCTGGCCGAGTCCATGGGCGCGACGGTGCACAAGCCGGCCGACGCGGCACTCCTCCCCGCCGGCACCCCCGCCGCCGTGCGCGAGCTGCTCGCGCAATGCTTGGAGAAGGACCCCGCGCGGCGACCTTCGAGCGCGGCGGCGATCGCGCACGCGCTCGAGACGCTGTCGCGATGGGCGCGTGACGAGGGAATCCCAGAGCTCGTTCGCCAGTGCGACCGCATCCTCGTCCTGGAAGAGAGTCGCGAGTCGTGGACCGCGTTCGAACTCTCGAGCGAGATCGAGAAGCTCGCCCCCGACGACCCGATCGTCGCGCGGCTGAAGCCGATGTACGCCAACGCGGTCACGATCACCTCCGATCCGCCCGGCGCGCGGGTGTACGCGGCTTTCTAT
The DNA here is from genome assembly GCA_016795035.1 of Phycisphaerae bacterium. Lineage (GTDB taxonomy): Bacteria > Planctomycetota > Phycisphaerae > Phycisphaerales > SM1A02 > JAEUIT01. The sequence continues at coordinate 30,864 of JAEUIT010000023.1, forward strand.
GGCGACGCGCCGGGCAGGGAGATGGACTTGGGCACGACGCCGCTCGTCGATCGCTCGGTCCCGCGCGGCCTCGCGCGCCTGCGCATCGAACATCCGGAGCGACGCACCGCGCACGATCTATTTTGGAACCTCGTCAAGGGTTTCAACAATGCGACCGATCCCGCGGCGCTCGCGTGGCACTACACGCTGCGCGCTCCCGACGAGGATCCGCCGGAGATGGAGTTCGTGCCTGAAGGCGGTTTCCCCGTTTACCTGCCGGGGCTCGACCACCTGCCGCTCGAGCGGACCGCGGCGTACCTCATCGATCGCCATCCGGTGACGAACGCGGAGTTCAAGCGCTTCGTCGACGACGGCGGCTACGCGCGCTCGGAACTGTGGCCCGGACCATTCGTCGTCGGCGACCACGAGCTCTCGCGCGAGGAGGCGATGACGCACTTCGTCGACTCGGTCGGGCAGCCCGGTCCTCTTGGCTGGATCATGGGCGAATTCCCCGTCGGCGAAGCGGACCATCCCGTGAGCGGCGTGAGCTGGCACGAGGCCGTGGCCTACGCGGCGTGGGCGGACAAGACGCTGCCGACGGTCTACCACTGGAGCCGCGTCGCCTTCAGCAACGCGAGCGGACAGATCGCGCCCCTCGCGAACTTCGCCGGGCGCGGGACCGTTCCGGTCGGACGTACGCGCAGCGAGAACCGGTTCGGCGCGCACGACCTCGCCGGCAACGTGCGCGAGTGGGTGCTGAACCCGGTCGACCGCGCGGGATACCGCTTCATCCTCGGCGGCGGATTCAGCGATCCGAGCTACGCCTTCGTCGATGCGTACGCGCAGCCCGCGTTCGACCGCTCTCCGGTCAACGGTTTCCGCTGCATGCGCCCGCTCGATCCCGAGCCGAAGCAGGCGCACTTGGCGCGCGCCCTCGCACTCCCCTTCCGCGACTTCCGCGCGGAGAAGCCGGTCCCCGACGAAGTCTTCGCATACTTCCGACGGCAATTTCAATATGACCGCCGACCGCTCGACGCGACGACGATCGATGAGCGCCCGACGCACTACGGCCGCTGGCAGACGGTGGAGATCGCCGCGGGATATGGCGGCGAGCGCATGCAGGTGCATCTCCTACTGCCCGAGCGCGGGCGTCCGCCGCTTCAGACGGTGCTCGCCTTCCCGGGGTCGAACGCGCTGCACACGCGAACGTTCAGCCTTGCCGAGATGCAACGCCTCGACTTCGTCGTGCGCAGCGGGCGTGCGCTCGTGCTTCCGATCTACAAGGCCACGTACGAGCGCGGCACCGGACTCGACTCGGACTACCCCGCGGAGACCGCGACCTACCGAGACCATGTGTCGATGTGGGTGAAGGACGTGGGCCGTGCGATTGACTATATCGAGTCGTGCGAAGACCTCGACGCGTCGAAGCTCGCGTACTTCGGCACGAGCTGGGGCGGCGCGCTCGGCGCGATCATCCCCGCGGTGGAGCCCCGCATCCGGGCGAACATTCTCTACGTTGCAGGCCTTTGCTTCCAGCGCGCGCTTCCCGAGGCCGACCAGCTCAACTTCGTCACGCGCGTGGTCCAGCCGACGCTCATGCTCAACGGCGAGCTCGACTTCTTCTTCCCGCTTGAACACTCGCAGCTGCCGATGTTCGATCTCCTCGGAACGCCGCCGGAAGACAAACGCCGCGTGAGCTACCCGCGCGGCCACAGCCTTCCGAAGCAGGAACTGATTCGCGAGTCGCTCGCATGGCTCGACCGGTACTTCGGCCAGGTCGGGCGACCGGGGGCGTAGTTGCTCGACGTGGCCACGTGCACACGACGCGCGAGCCCACGTCACCTGGAAGCACTTGCCCGCCGTCGCCACAGGAACACGGCTGACAGCAGCCCGAGGACGACGACTCCGGTGCCAACCACGACCGCGACGGGAACACCGCCGGAACGGCGCTCGAACGGATCGCCGATCGACGCATTCGGCTTGAGATAGGCAACATCGTTCGTCGTATCGAGCACCATAGTGAATCGACGCAGCACGTCCATGCCGAGTACTGCGCCTTCGCCCTCGCTCGTCTCGTGATCGGCGGTCTCGAGATAGATAGGGACGTCCTTCATGTCGATCCCGTCGATGGTCATCGTTGGCAGAAGTACGAGATCGCTCTCGAGCGAGCCGCGTCCGATGCCGGTCTGCCTACCTGTCCCGATCTTCGGCATGGTCCCGTAGAGCCCGAGCGGCTCCGCGAAGTCGCGGCGAGCGAAGAGCGCCGCCGTCGCGCCCGTGTCGATGATCACGGAGCCGGTCACCGTGGAGACGCCCGTATGAAACGTGACGGGAATGGTCGGGAGCGGGCCCGCCCTACCGAGCTCGACTCGAACGAATCCGTCGAGCGATTCCGGCAGCGCGTCGTGGACGACGAGGACCGATCGGTCGTAGTCGAACTCGACCACTTTCCCGTCAAACATATGCATTCCCAAGACTCCGTCGCCCGCGGTGGACGGACGATCGTGCAGCAAGAGCGGCTCGTGTTCCCAACGAAGACCTGCAACGTCGACCGTGTTGTTCGCGCTTGTCTCGATTTCGACCGACCCGCCCAGTCCGAAGTTCTGCGCGGTGCCCGAAGCCTTCACGGTGACTCCCCTGTCGATCGCGGAGGGCGCGAGGAGCGTGGCGTTCGCTCCGGTGTCGACAAGGAGGTCGATCGGCTTGGAGCCGTTGATGCGCGCCTGCACCATGATGCGCCCGCGATCGAGCGAGAACGGGATGACGTCGGGACCCGCCGAGGCGGACAGTCGAATCGGAGCCTGCCGCAACGTCGAGATGCGCGTTGGGCACCGCGTGGTTCCATCGAGAAGGATCACGAAGTCGTAGTGCTGACCGGGCGTCACTTCGAACGAAAGGCGATCAATGTCGCTGATGAGGGTGATCGTCTTCGGCCCGAGCGTTCGATCGGCCTCGTAGACATCGAGGGCCACTTCCGGGAGTACGACCCATCCGCCCTTGTGAAGGCGCGGGCCGTCCTGCACATCGATCGACCTTGAATTGGTCCGAAGGACGGGAAGGTCGTCGGTGCGCTGAGGCGGTAACGCCCAGAGCGGGCGCTGCGCGACGATGACGACAAGGGTGGCGACGAGGTCGCGGAGGGGGCTAGGCATCAGAATGGTGTTTCGAGGGGACCGGAACGCGCCGGTTGTGGCAGGCTCATTGGGAACGCCGCGAGCGGATTGTCGCGGCGAACAGATTGGGCGTCGCGCAGGGCGTGGCCAAGGTCAGATCGCGATGCGCAGTGGTCTGGCCAAGGTCCTGCATTGCGCACGGGTCTGGCCACGGTGAGGGAGGTCCCAAGGCCATCGCGCACTGGTGTGGCCACAGCTGACGCCAGCCGCCACTGTGAGATCCCAGGTCGCTGAGGCAGACGCGCACAGATGTGGCCAGTGTTAACCGGGAAGCGCGCAGTGGTCTGGCCACGGTCCTGCGGTGCGCAGGGGTCTGACCACAGTGAGGGAGGTCCCAAGGGCATCGCGCACCGGTGTGGCCACTGTGAGGTCCCGATTGGGCGTCGCGCAGGGCGTGGCCAAGGTCAGATCGCGATGCGCAGTGGTCTGGCCAAGGTCCTGCATTGCGCATGGGTCTGGCCACGGTGAGGGAGGTCCCAAGGCCATCGCGCACTGGTGTGGCCACAGCTGACGCCAGCCGCCACTGTGAGATCCCAGGTCGCTGAGGCAGACACGCAGAGGTGTGGCCAGTGTTAACCGGGAAGCGCGCAGTGGTCTGGCCACGGTCCTGCGGTGCGCAGGGGTCTGACCACAGTGAGGGAGGTCCCAAGGGCATCGCGCACCGGTGTGGCCACTGTGAGGTCCAGGGAGGTCCCAAGGCCATCGCGCACTGGTGTGGCCACGGTGAGGGAGGACCGGGTGTGGCCACTGTGAGGTCCATCGCGCACTGGTGTGGCCACCGCTAGCCCCCCACCCCGGGTCTCGCGCTCGGGTGTGGCCACTGTCCGGCTAAGTCCCGGCCTCGCGCACGGGTGTGGCCACTGTGAGGCTACGGTCCTGCGGCGCGCACGGGTCTGGCCACTGTGAGAGGGGGCCCAAGGGCATCGCGCACTGGTGTGGCCACGGTGAGGGAGGACTGGGTGTGGCCACTGTGAGGTCCATCGCGCACTGGTGTGGCCACCGCTAGCCCCCCACCCCGGGTCTCGCGCACGGGTGTGGCCACTGTGAGGCCACCCGCGCACGGGTGTGGCCACAGTGAGGCCGCGGGTCTCGCGCACGGGTGTGGCCACTGTGAGCCAGGGAGGCCCCAAGGGCGTCGCGCACCGGTGTGGCCACAGCTAGACCCCGGGTCTCGCGCACGGGTGTGGCCACTGTGAGGCCGAATCCGCCGGTCCCCTCATCCCCTCCCTCACCGTCCGCGGTCGCGGTACCACGCGAGCGCCCGCTCCTGCGCCGCGGCGATCCACGGCGACTTCGCCTCGGAGTAGGCCCGCGAATTCGTTGGATGGAGATCCCGGCAGCGCCGCTTCTCGGCCTCGTACGCGCGGGCCTCCGTCGGAAGGGCGCACATGAAGTCGCGGAAGGCGAGATGCCTCGTCACATGCTCACTCCCCCGCTCGAACACGTGGACATGGAGCTCGCGTTGGCCGCTGGCAGGATTGACCCACGTGAAGTACCGACGTCCCTCGATGCCGAACTCGCCGTGTGCGCAGAAGCCGAGCGCCGCCATCGCGTCGTTCGCCTCGTCGACGGCGGCAATCGCGCGCACCTCCGGCATCAGGTCGACGATCGGCTTCGCGACGATCCCCAGGATCGCGGTCGACCCTATGTGGTGGACCTCGAGCAGATTCGCGCCGAGCGCTTCGCGCAGGCGGGCGGCTTCGTGCGTCGCCCGCTCCGCCCAGCGCGCATCATGAGGCACAAGATCGACGGGCATCGGCGCGAGGTTCGACATCCCTTCACTATAGAAGAAGTTCGTCGCGCGTCAGCGCCGCCGGCCCTCGCCGCGCAACGCCCCACTACGTGCGTCGCGCCGCCAGCGCTCTCCGTTGCAACTCCGCGTTCATCGCGACGGCCGCCGTCGCGCCTTCCGCGGCCGCCACGATCGCGAACTGCACTTCCTTCGCGGCGTCGCCCGCAAGATAGAGGCCGGGGACGCCGGTTCGCTGGCGACGATCGTGCAGGACGCCTCCGTCCTCCCCGATGCGGCAACCGAGTGAGCGCGGAAACGTGCAACGTTGAAGTTGACCCGTGTTGAAGAAGATGCCGCTCGCGCGAAGCGGCGGCCCCGACTCAAACGCGATCGAGCGAAGTCGCCGGCGCGATCCGCGCGTGGTCGTCACGCACTCTGCGATCCGTTCGGTTCGAATCCCGATGCCAAGCCGCCGCGCGTCGCGACGAATGCTCGCGCGACAGTCACCGCCGTTGGTGACGACCGTCACCTGATTCGTCCAGGTCAAGAGACTCGAAGCGAGTCCGAAGCCGCGCTTATCGTTGCCAATGACCGCAAGCGGCTTGTCGCGGTACTCCCACGCGTCGCAATAGGGACAGTGGTGAAGGCACTGCCCGTAAAGCTCTTGGGCGCCCGGGATGTCGGGCATGAGATCGACTACCCCGGTGGCAACGAGGAGAAGCGTGGCGTGAAGCCAACGGCGTTCGACGCGCACTCGAAACCCATCGCGAACGAGCTTCGCGTCCGACGCCTTGGCCGCAATCACGTTCGCCCCATATCGAACCGCTTCCGCGCGAGCCGCCGCGCGAAACCTCGCCGGCGGAATTCCGTCGCGCGTCAGATAGTTGTGAATCCCCCGCGCCGCATGGTTTCGCGGCTTGCCTGCGTCGAGGACGAGCACCTGCCGGCGACAGCGCGCGAGAACGACCGCCGCACTCAGACCGGCCGGTCCCCCGCCGAGAATGATGACGTCGAAGCGGTCGGCAGCCGACGGAGAATCTCCTCGTTGCATGTCCGCATCACACGCGAGCGAGGCTCGGCGCGAATCGAGCGAATGCCGGATTCGGAGGTAAGGTTGTTCCAACGGGACATCACGGAAATCCACGCGCAGCGTGGAGGCTCGATCGACCCTCTTTTCCTTGAGAACCTCCGATCACCTGGGGCTGCCGGAGGACCCCGAGCCCGTCGGAGTAGCCGGTACTCGTCGCTTCAACCCCAGTACGCTACCTCTTCGTATTGTCTCGAGCGAAGAACGGCTCGATGCCCCACCTGAGAGCTCCTGATGAAATGGTTCACACGGTTCTTCCGAAGTGGCGGTACACCCGATATCCGATATGGGTTTCGCGGTGAAGACCTGGTGTACCGGCGCGGCCGCGAGGTCACGTGCATTCAGTTCACATACCTCGGTGGACCGTGCGTCGACGCGAGCAGCATCCGCGGCTGGAACACCGGCCCTGTATTCACCACTGACGAACGAGTTCAGATCCTCGAGGACGTGCTTGCGTTCCTCGAGCGTCGGCGCCCAATAGTGTCTATCGATGTAGGCGACCCCGCCATGGCCGAGCTTCGGACCGTGTGCGAGAGGAATGTGCACCGGATCGCGGGCATCGAGATACACGATCTCAGAATCCAGCGCGAGAACGAGCGTGCTGCGTATGTCGCGGTACTGACGTCGGGAAAAGGACTGACCATCGACGGGACCGAGATCACTAGTATCGAAGAACTTGATCGCCTTCTGCAATCTCGACGAGCCGACGACCGCCCCCCACCTTCCAAGTAAACCTATGCGCTACTTCTCGTCGCGCGTCCGCCCCCATCACCAGCGCACCACCTCGCCATTCTCGATCGTGAACGGACGATCGAGATCGCGATCGCCGACGGAACGAAGCCGGTAGAGACCTCCGACCGGCACGTCTTCGAACGTGGCGCCCTCGTCGTTCGTCGCGGTCCGCTGTCCCATCGTGCGCCAGGCTCCGGCATCGACATCCCAGACAAGAAGTTCGACCGACGTGTCGGCTGCAACGCGGAGTCGGACCTGCGATGCGGGGCCCGACCTGCTCGTTCGCTCGTCGGTCGACGTTCCAATCGCAAGCGTGAAAGTCTCGGTACCCGCGAGGAGCTCGCGCTGCGCGCCGTCGGCGGTCACGACGAGCGGCGCTCCGGCGGGACGAACGCCGTCCTTTCCGTACCACGCCGGCAGGTAGAGCACGCCGCGCCCCATGGAGGTGAACGATTGCGTCGCATGCCCGGCCTCGCACCAATGGATCGGACGCCACACCCCCCCGTTGAACACGCACAGATACGCGAAGCGCTCGCCGGCCGGCGCATCGCGCATCGAGACGGTGACGTCAGCGACGTCAACGTAGAGGTCCGTCACGTCACGCGCCGTGGGATCCGCAAGCCATCCCGGCACGGTGTCGTCGGCGCGCCGCACGGCGCCGAGCGAATCGGGCTGCGTCGCATAGCCGCGACGAACGACCTTCGCGGCGCGGTGTGCGAGTTTCCCGGCGGCGCGCGACGTCGCAGCATCGCCGTCCAGAGCCGCAACCCACGCGTGGTTGTTGTCCCGATTGGCCCAGTACGGAGTGGAATCTCCCGCGAGCGGGATCGCCGCGGCCCGCCCCGCAAAGAGGGCGAGATTCGACTCGTCCTCACAACGCCCCGCCCCGGTCGCGCACATCTCCGACCAACTTTGGTCGTCGGGGTGAAGGTAATAGAGCGGGCGAAACTTGAGCCACGGCTTCGTCGCCTTGATGGTGGCCTGCGACGCTTCCGCGAGCGTGGGGTCGCGTCCCACGCTTCGCCGAAGCATGTCGAGCACCGGACGCATGCGGTCACGAGCGGCGGCCCGCCAGTTTGGATCGAGCGGCTCGTTGGTCGCCCGATAGGGAAGGATGCGCTCGAGGAAGGTCTCGAACGAGATCGACGCCCCCCACGGCGCACTCCGCCACGCCTCGAACGCCAGCTCGTGATTCTCGATCAACTGCGCGGCGGTGATCGCGACGAGATCCTCGGTGAAGGACACGACTCGGAAGTCGAGCGCGCCGTGCTCGCGCTGCAACGTCTCGAGCCTGGCCTGCGCCTCCGCCATATTTCTATGTTCAGAAACGTCGAAGGGAATCTCGTGGCCGTCGGCGGTCATGAGACGGAAACGAGCGCACCCCTTGCCCGGCATGTTCGCGACGAGCCATCGCGCGGCGATGCGCTTCTGCGGATCTCGCTCCGACGCGCCGCTAGCCTCGTCGTCGCAATACTGTAGAAAACGCTCGATCTCCGGACGATTGCTCCCGGCGCGTCGCAGCGCCTCCTCGACGAGCGCGTCGTCCACCGTCACGTCCGTCGCGGCGACGATCGGGAATCGCCTCGTGGCGTCGCCCGTCGTCGTCGTCGCTGACGCGCTCGAACTCGATCGCGGCCGAGCTTCGACGGGCGGTCTCGTCAGTTCAAGCAGGACTCGCAGTGCGGCGCCGCGGCGATCGTCGTCGAGCGTGCGGTCCGCGCGAAGGATCTTGGCGGTCTCGTCCGCACCGTGCCGCTCGAATAGCTGCGTGACGCGCGGGCGGAGTTCGTCGCGCGTGGCGCGGGCGGCGCGCGTCTGCGCGAGACGTTCCGGCACGCTCAGCGAGTCCCAGACGCGCACGGTCATGTCGCCCGACGCGGTGGCGATCTGCGTTCCGTCGGGGCTGAAGGCGACCGCGTGGACGTACGACGAGTGCTCATGGCGCTCAAGCACCTGATCCCACGTCGCCGTGTCCCAGAGTCGCAGGGCGTTGTCGTTGCCGCCGCTTGCGAGGCGACGACCGTCGGGGCTGAACGCCACGGCGTACACGCGGCCGACGTGGCGGCCGAGGACGGCGATGCGCTGCCCGCGCACGACATCCCAGACATTGATCGAGCCATCCTCGCACCCGACGGCGAGGAGCGCCTGACTCGGCGAAAGCGCGGTGGAGACGGCCTTCGACTCGTGGGCGAGCGACGCGATCGGTCGATTCGCTCCCGCCCGCCACACCTCGACGACGGAGGAAGCTCCGGCCGTTGCCGCCGCACCCGACACGACGGTCGCCGCGAGCGAGCCGGCGGCCGCATTCGACGCATCGTCGAACGTGCCGATCGAAGCCGCAACGTCGTCCTCGCGGTCGATCTCCGAGGCGCTGGCCTGCCGCTTCTTCCTATCAACGAGCATGCTCTCGGGCTCATCAACGAACGCGCTGTCGGGCGAGGCGAACGTCGTATCGTTCGCGACCTCGAGCGACGCGCCGGTCGCCGTGTCCCACTGTTGCGTGCGACGGCCGCGAATCTCGAGCCGCCGGTCGTCGCCCATGAAGCGAAGCGACCTCGCCCGACCTGCGAAGGCGTGCTCGGCCAGCGCCGCCCCCGAACGCGGATCCCACAGCCTGATGCGATCCCCCTGAAACGGCCCCGATGCGAGGAGCGTTCCGTCAGCCGAGAACGCCACCGTATAGACATAGCTGCGATGCCCGCGAAGGACGAGTGAGGGCTCCGGCGGAAGGTCCCAGACGACGATGCGTCGCGCCCCGCGCGACACGAGGCGCGACCCGTTCGCGCTCAACGCAAGTCCTCCGTCGGTGGCGTCGCCGTTCGGCACATGGAGGACGTGCAGCGTTCGCCCGTCGTCCACGTCCCGCACGCGGATGGTGGAGTCGCCAGATTGCGACGCAACGCTGTGACCGTCCGGCGAGTACGCGATCCAGCGCACGCCGGCGGTGTGGCCGGCAAGCTCCAAGCCGACTCGCATGGTCGAAACGGGCGCGATCATGATGTCGCGCACGGCCGAACCGATCGCGATCTCGGTGCCCTTCGGGTGGATCGCGACGCCGTGCACCGCGTCCTTCGGTCGACACCGGCCTAACTCCTCGCCGGAGCGGAGCGACCATGCCCACATCGTCGAGCGGGAGGCCGCGCCCGGGTACGAGGCGACGATCGTCGAGCCGTCCGCGGAGATCGTCAGGTGACGAAAGCCGCCCGACTGGGCGGGTCGCTCCGTCTGTCCGCCGCGCCACGCGACGCGATGCTCGGGCCGGCTCCAGGCGACGACCTCCGTGGGCGTGCCGATCACGACCATCGCGCCATCCGGAGAGATCGCCAAGTCATTGATCTGAACGACATCGGTGAGTCGCTTCTCGCGCACGCTCCAGCGGTCGATCTCGACGCCGACATTCATGTCGAACACCGCGATCTCGCCGCCCTTCGTCGCCACGGCGACGAGCGCGCCCGCCGGGGCGTCGGCGACATGCCACACGCCGCCGGCGACGGACACCGCATGCAGCATCCGCCCCGACTCGATGTCCCACGTCGCCAGGGTCCCGTCGGCGAGCGCCGCGACCACGCGGGTGTCGCCCGGGAGGAGCGACGCCTTGTCGACGATCTCCGCGTTGCACTCGATCTCGATCGCCGACTGCGTGAGGTTGCGCTCGAGGTGCTTCCATTCCCAGCCGCGATGTTCGAGCGGCGCCTGATCGAGGTGATGCCGGGCTGCGGGCACGTCGTTGCGGCCGAGCGCCGCGGCGGCGGCGTCGATCCGCGCGAGATAGTTTGACCAACGCTGCGCACGCTCGCGCTCCGAGGCCTCGCGCGCGGACCTGTTCGCGTCGATGGCGTACTTCGTCGTCCCGATGATGCCGAGTGCGAGGACCGCGATCACCGCCGACGTGCTCGCGACGAGCGCCTTGTGTCGACGTGCGAACTTCGAGAGCTGGTAGAACGTGCTCGGCGGTCGTGCCGAGATCGGCTCGTGGTCAAGATAGCGCTGGATGTCCTGCGAGAGCTGCGGCACCGATTGGTACCGCCGGTCGGCATTCTTCTCGAGCGCCTTCGAGAGGATCGTCTCGAGATCGCCGCGGAAGCCACGATCGACGGCGCTCAGCCGCGTGTGGCTCTCCTCGCGGATCGTCCGTATCGCCTCGGGGAGCGAACGGTCGCGGACGGGATACGGAAGCCGATCCGTCAGCATCTCGTAGAGCACGACGCCCAGCGAGTACACGTCGCTGCGGAGGTCGACGCGCGACGAGTCGTCGCCCACCTGCTCCGGACTCATGTACGGGAGCGTGCCGACGAGCTGGCCCACGTCGGTCTGAATCGTGGTCACCTGCCGATCCGAGTCGGTCGACTTCGCGATGCCGAAGTCGAGGATCTTCGGCTGGCCCGACTCGTCGACGAGGATGTTGTCGGGCTTGAGGTCGCGGTGGATGACGCCTATCTGATGCGCATACGCGACCGCGTTGCATATTCGTATGAAAAGCTGGAGCCGGTCCGCGATCGAGAGATTCCCGTCGCGGATGAACGCCGTGACGGGCTTTCCGCGAATGAGCTCCATGACGAAGAAAGGCACCGCCGCGCTGCCGTCGCCGGGATCGTGGACGCGCGCCTCGAAGATCTGGGCGATGCCGGGATGCTGCAGGCGCCCGAGCACGTGGGCCTCGTGTCGGAAGCGTCGGATCAAGGACGGAGACGCCGACCAGCGCTGCAGCGTCTTGAGCGCGACGATGCGCCGCGGCTCGTGCTGCTCCGCCTCGTAGACGGATCCCATGCCGCCGACGCCGATGCGCCGCACGATTCGATAGCCGCCGATCTCGCTCGGCAGGCGCTCGCCCGCGTCGTCGCCGACGGCTCGGGCGACGAGCCGCGCCGCGCCGAACGCCGCGCCGGAATCGACGGCCTCGTCGGCGAGAAGGTCGTACTCGGTCGCGTCGCGTTGCAGGAGGCGCATGACGTCCCGGCGGAGCGCGTCGTCGCCCGCGCACGCCCGATCGACGGCCGCGTCCCGCTCGGCGCCGTGCAGATTGCAGACCTCGAAGAAGACCTCGCGCATCCGCTCGTGTGCGGGCGACGAGCGCGGGGATTGTGAGGGGTCCGTGGCCATCGGATGCGATTCGTCAGGTGCGGACGTGTGTGCCTCGCGCGCCGAGCATGCTGCCTTCTGCGGCACGACGCCGCCCCCGTCGATCACATAGGAATCGACCCACGAGTCTTCAGTCGCGGTCGGAATCGTCGAGCCGATTGCGGAGCCAGGCGCGGGCCATGCGCCAATCCAGGGCGACGGTGCCGGAGCTGACGTTCAGGACGTGCGCCACTTCCTCCACCGTCAGTCCGCCGTAGAAGCGCAGCTCGACGATGCGTGCCTGGCGCTCATCGACGAGCGCAAGCGCCCGAAGCGCGTCGTCGAGATCGAGGGCATCGATGTCGCGCTCGCCGGGATCCGAACCGAGGCCCGTCAGCGTGACCTCTCCCCACGCGCCTGCCGCGCCACCGCGCTTCTGCGCTCGCCGTCGCCGAGCATGATCCGCCAGCACGTTGCGCATCGCCATCGCGGCGACCGCGAGAAAGTGCGAACGGCTCTCCCACGCGATGTCCGTCTTTCCCATGAGCCGCAGATAGGCCTCGTGCACGAGGGCCGTCGGCTGCAGCGTGTGGTTGCCCCGCTGCGCCCGAAAGTACGACTCGGCCTGCTCGCGCAACTCCGCATAGACCAACGGCAATAGCGCGCTCCGGGCCGACTCGTCGCCGCCGTTCATCGCCAGAACGAGCTGCGTGACCTCAGTCGGGGGAGTTGCCATGGGGGTACCGCACAGCCCGCGATTGTAAAAACGGCCGCGCTCTCCACTCGAAAAAAGAGGTGATTCCGTTGTAGGGACCGACCGGCGATTGCGAGGAACCGGATGGCGGAGCGTTTCGGGCACGGCGTCCGAGACAGACCGCCGCGAGCTGTCGTCGAGCCATCGCACGGACGGCTCGACGACCGAGTCACCGACCAATCCGGAGAACAGCCTCATGCATCCAGGTTCAGCGAACGTCCATCGCGCCCACGCGCCGAAATCCGCTCGAAGCGGCACCTACGTCGCGTCCGCCGCACTGGCGGCCCTTGTCGCCGCAATGCCGAGTCTTGCGGCGAACGTCAAGGCCGACATCGACAACCGCAACGGCTCCATCGCCGCGTTCGACGGAGGGAGCGGCGATCCCGCCGAGTTCAGCTTCGTCATCGACCCGCGCATCGAGTACCAGCCCCTGGAGATCAACCAAACCACCCAAGTCGCCAATCGGGTTGCTCATCTCGTGCACTCGTCGCAGTGGTTCGGGACGGATCCCGCGTCGAGCACCACCGGCATCACGATCACCGAGAGCTACAACGTCTCGAAGCCGTCGGGCCCCGGCTACGCCATCGGCAACGAATCGACGCAGGTCTCCTTCACGGTGACCGATGCGCCTGGCGGCGGCCTGCCCTGGAAGTTCTCGGGATCGCTCGTCGAGAACAACGCTGACGCGGTCATCACGCTCTCGGGCCCGGGAGTGAACGTGTCGTTCAACACGAGCACGAAGTGGAATACGCCCGTCAACCTCCAGAACGGCAACTACTCGCTCAACATCTCGCTTCTGGTCGCCGTCGACACGAACCCCGCGGCGTCGAAGTCCGTCGAACTTTCGGTCACGCTCAAGTCCGACGCGCTCGCCCCCGCGAGCGGCGTGATCATCAATCCGGCCAACGGGCACCGCTACCAACTCGCCGAACCGGCAGGCTGGAACGACTTCGTCGCGTTCGCCGCCAGCCAGACGTTCGGCGGCACGTTCGGCTGTCCGGCCTCGATCGGAAGCGGTTTCGAGAATCAGTGGATCCGGTGCAACGTCGCGAGCAATGTTCCGACGATCAATGACGGCGCGCCCTTCTCAACCTGGATCGGTCTCAACGACGTCGACACTGAAGGCACGTTCGAATGGTGGTGCACCGAGCCGTTCGTGTACTCGAACTGGAAGGCCGGCGAGCCGAACAACGGCGGAAACTCGGACTTCGTCGAGCTGCTCGGCGACAGCGGGCAGTGGCAGGACCGTGGCGGCCAGGCCGTCGAGTACGGACTCGTGGAGTACGAGTTCGTCGCGTGCGGCAGCGGCGGCAACTGCTTTGCCGTGCACGCCCCGCCCGGCTGCAACGACGAGTCGTGCTGCCAAACCGTCTGCTTCTTCGACTCCTTCTGCTGCTCGACGACATGGGACGGAGGCTGCGTCAACGAGGCCAACGGATTGTGCAGCCCCGGCATCGTCGCCGGCCCCATCCTGAATCCAACGAACCAGCACAACTACTACCTGCTCGAGACCGGCGCGTGGTCGGAGGCGCAGGAAAAGGCCGAGTCCTTGGGCGGCTACCTCGTCACCATCAACAACGCGGCTGAGAACACGTGGGTCCGGAACAACGTCTCGCGGTTCGACGGCAACCAAACCCGCATCTGCTTCATTGGCTTCAACGACCAATTGGTCGAGGGTGCCTTCCAGTGGCTGAACAACTCCGTCTCGACCTATGCGAATTGGGATGCTGGCGAACCGAACAACAGCGGCGGCATCGAGCACTTCACCGAGATGCTGGCCGACGGCACGTGGCGCGACAATGACAACACGGGGACGTCGGGCTTCTCGACGTTCGCGATCGTGGAGGTGCCCTGCGCGGCCGACTTCGACGGCAACGGCTCGGTCGACGGCGGCGACCTTGGGACGCTCCTCGGTGCGTGGAACACCACGGACAAGACCGCGGATCTCAACCATGACGGCGTCGTGAACGGCGCCGATCTCGCGATTGTGCTGGGCTCCTGGGGATCGTGCGGCTAAATCGCGTTCCGCGCACGCCGAGTCGAGTGCAGAGAGACTCGGCTCGGCGGCGCGACACGATCGCGTACGAGGCGTCCACCCTCTCGTGGGGGTGGACGCTTTGTTTCGTGCGCGACGAGGACCGACCGATGGCCGCGCCGATCACGGCACCGCAAGCTCTCGGGCTGCAACGGCGAGAATCGCGTCCGCTTCGGCCACGGCGACGAAGTGCCCTGCCCCGTTCACCGGATGCCACACCGCTCCCGGCATGCGCGTCGCGATCGTCTCGTTGATGAACGGCTCGACGAGCATGTCGGCCGATCCCTGCCACAGGTGCACCGGGCGGGCAATGGCTGCAACGTTGAATGCCCAGTGTCGATAGAGAAGCTCGGCGTCGCGAACGAGACCTTCGCTGCCCTGCGCAAAGCACTCGGCGCTTGCGGCGAGAAACGCCGACTCCACGCCGGGCCGCTGTAAGACCGCGCGGTCGTAGTCGCCCACCGACTTCTCGAGCGACTTCATGTAGCTCGCGCCGAATCGCTCCGCGGCGAGTCCAAGCGTTGCATACATGAGCTTGAATCCCGGCTCGAAGTGCAACGCGAGGAAACCCCCGAGCCGGTCGGCCTTCGAGAGGCGATCCGCCGCCCAGTTGTCGCCGAAGGCGCCGTAGCTTCCGCCCGCAACGCTCGTGACGTGCACGAGCCGCGACGGCGGAATGTAGGCCGCGGCCGCGAGCGCCCACGGTCCGCCCTCCGACCATCCGCTCACGCCGAAGCGCTCGTGACCGAGTGCATCCGCGACCGCGACGAGATCGCGAGCCCACCCTTCGTAGGTTCGATCGTGTTGCGGATCGGAACGCCCGATGCCAGGGCGATCGACGCAGACGAACCGGAGTGCGTGACGCCGCGCCGCCTCGGCGAAGAGCATCGCTTCGAGCCGACTGCTCGGACCGCCGTGATTATGCAGAAGTAATGGCCCGCTCGGGTTGCCGACCTCGCAACACGCCAGCGCGCGGCCGTCCGACGTGCGGACGATGCGACATGTCGAGTCGCCTCCCGATGCGCCGTTTCGACTGGACGTTGCCATCGTGTTCCGCTCCAGAGTCAGAAGGGGCGCGCAGTCACTTCGCGTCGCGGGTCGTTGTTTCGCGTGAGGGAGCCGCCGCCGGGCTCGGCGTCACCGCTTCGATCCAGAAGACGTCGGCGACTTCCTTCCGCACAAACTCATAGGTGACTTCATCAAAGCGCCCGAGCCCCGAGTCCAGCGTGAGAAAGACGCCGCCGCCAGGCTTCGACGCATCGTCGCGATATCCGACGAGCAGACGGCTATGCCCCGCTCCCGCCGCCACCGGATAGCCTCGTGCAAGCACCGACTTGATGGCGTCAAACTCCGCGTTGCCGACGCCGAAGCGATCCGGCTTCCACGGAATGATCCAATGCACCTGCAACGCGGAGGCGGCTTCCTTCTTGACGCGCGCGGCTTCGGCGGCCGCCGCGCTCGACGGAACGCGCGACGCGTCGTACGTCGGCTGGTACGGCATCGCGGCATCGCTGCAGATGCCGTGCGTCTCGAAGCCCGCGAGCGCGTTATGAAAGAAGTTGCCGTCAGACGGTCGACCGAGCGCTTGGCTCGCGGCCCAATTCAAATACTCGGGGCTCAGCCGCTCCGCCTTCCCTCGATACTTGGCAAGCGCGAATTCGATCGACGCGCAGGTCGTGAAGATCGAGCATGTCCCCCGCGCGCCTTGCTCGCGCGGCGGGAGGCCCATGGACTTCAGCGTTTCTCGTAGGTCGACCTGCGCCGGAATCGCAACCGGTGTTGCCGCCGGGGGCGTCGCTGCGTCGCCGGCGGGAGGCGGATCGCTCGGCGCGGCGACCGCCGCGGCAAGCGTCATGGCGATCGTCCCCGCAGCGGCGAGCGCCGGTCGATTCGTGATGCGCATGCCCCCCATGGTGTCGGAGGGCGCGGCGCGACGCAACCGAGCCGGAGCTGCGCGCGAGCAGTTTCCGTTCGGTCGTCGCGGCCGATGCACTCGGCCGCGACGACTTGCGAGGTTCTGAACAGGGCAACCGTGACGCTACGCGTCCAGTGGACCCGCTCTAGTTCGTCCAGGCGCCGAGGAGAAGCCCGAGGTCCGCCGGATCGACGAACCCGTCGCCGTTCAAGTCGGCGGGAACGCCCCATTGGCCCCAGGCGCCAAGAAGGATCCCGAGATCCGCGGCGCCCACGGTGCCGTCGCCGTCGAGATCGCCGAGCATCGGCGGCGGGTTGCCGAGGAAGAGATAGGCGGCGCCCTCGTCGCCCGAAGGTCCGTTCACGTACGGCGCGCCGACGATGACGTCGCTCGCGCCGTCTCCGTTGACGTCGCCGGCGGACGCGACGGACGTGCCGAGGAAGGCGCCGCTCTGGTCGCCGTTCGCGAACCACGCCGGCTGGAAGCCGGGGCCGATCGGGGATCCTTCGAAGGCGTAGACGCGGCCGGCGTTGATGAGCGAGCCCTCGTCATATCCGAACGCGCCTGCAACGACGTCTGCGAAGCCGTCGCCATTGATGTCGCCCGCCGACGAGACGGAGGTGCCGAGGTTGGCGCCGGGCTGGTCCGACTCGGCCGTCCACGACGCGCCGGGATTCGGGCCGCCGATCGCGCCGTAGTACACGTACACGCGGCCTTCGTCGGTCTGCGGCGCGTCGTAGAGGTACGCGCCGACGATGATGTCGTCGAGGCCGTCCCCGTTGACGTCGCCGGCGCCGGCGACCGCGTTGCCGTAGCGTGCGCCGGGCTGATTGCTCTCGGCGGTCCAGCTCGCGATTGGGCTCACGCCCATCGGGGTGCCGAGGTAGAGGTAGGCGCGGCCTTCGTCCGTCTGTCCTCCGGCCAATTCCGGTGCGCCCACGATCACGTCGTCGTTGCCGTCGCCGTTCACGTCGCCGGCGCCCGCGACGGACGAGCCGAAGTGCGCCCCGACGACGTTCGGCTCCGCCGTCCAGACGGCGACCGTGCCGAGACCCGCGCTCGAGCCAAGATAGACAAGGGCGCGACCCTCGTCGGTGTGTCCGTTGTCGAAGCGCGCCGCGCCGACGATCACGTCGCCGAAGCCGTCGCCGTTCACGTCGCCCGCGCCATCGACCGACAGGCCGGCATACGCGCTCGCCTGATTGCCTTCGCCCGTCCAGTTGGGCGCTGTGCTCGGACCGTTCGCCGAACCGTAGTAGGCCATCGCGGCGCCTTCGTTCAGCTGTCCGTTGTCGAACTGCGGCACGCCGACGATCACGTCGTCGAAGCCGTCGCCGTTCACGTCGCCCGCGCCTGCAACGGAGAGTCCGAGGTTCGCCAGCGCCTGGCTGCCGGTCGCGGTCCAGTTCGGCTCGACGCCGAGCCCGAGCGACGATCCGTAGAAGATGAAGGCGCGACCGGCGTCCAACAGGCCGCTGTCGAAGTAGGGCGCTCCGATGATGACGTCGTCGAAGCCGTCGCCGTTCACGTCACCGGCGCCGTCGACCGAGTATCCGAAGTTCGCGACGAACTGCGGTCCAACCAAGCTCCACGAGGGGCTCTTCACCATCGGATCGATCTCGATCGGATAGACCGCACCACGGTCGTCGACCTCGATCGCGAGCGTCGATCCCGTCGCCTCGAAGCGGCTGGGAAGCGCACGACCGGTGGCATCGAAGGTGTGCAGCCCGTCGAGCTGCAACGTGATCTCTCCGCGCGCGGTGACGAGATCCACGGCGTCGCCGCCGGCCGCGAGTCGCGGCTGCAGCGTGCCCGTCACGCGCATCTCAACACGGAGCGGCTCGTTCGACGGGCCCGCATCCGCGATGGTGAAGCCTTGCTCGAGGCCGCGCGCGTCGTTCACGTACCACTCCGTGATCGCGCCGCGCACGTACTCCACGCGGTCGCCGTTCACGCGCGGCGCGACGGCCGCCGCCGCGTCGATCGCGCCGCCGCGACCCCATCCGGTCAGCGCGAGGCCGAACGTCCAGGCCTTGCCTCGCTCCGGCGCCGGCACGCGAGGAAGGAGACGGATGCCGCCGTCGGTGAAGTAGGTCCGAAGGTTCTGGGCCCGGTTCGCCGCATGCAACGCCCCGTGGCCGTCGCCGAGGAGCGTGGTCCCTTGCCAGGTGACGTGATATTCGGACGCTTCGATCGCCTGCATCGCGAGCGGCTGCCACGAGGGGCCGGTGCCGTCAGGCGTCGACGCGTGCGCCGCGCTCACAACGGTCGGGAACGAGGCGGCGAGAAGGACAGAGCTACGAAGGACGCAGTGGAAATGCGAACGCACGGGGACAGGTCTCCGGGGGGCGCGGTGGACGGCGCGCGATGAATGCGACGACGCCGCGCGGGCGCGGCTCGTCGATCGCAACACTACAAGGTTCACGGGCGGAGGACGGCGAAACCGCGGATTCCGCGGGGGAACGAGCGAATTGGCACGAATCACGAGCTTCGGCCACGTGGGTACATCACGGGACGCCAGAGGTGCGACAGGACGCGCCGCGAGCCGGGCCTATCGACCCGACCGAGCGGCCGTTTGGAGGCCACACCCGACGCCGGCGCCCGTGAGACCTCCGCCGCCGCCCTGGTCCGCGATTCGCGCGAATCGTGGCGTCAGCCGTTTCCGTTCACGCGTCCTGCGCGGTCGCCGCACCACGGACCCGCGCCATGCCCACGGAACCCGCCAACGTCACGCTCCTTCTGCACGCCGCCTCGTCGGGCGATCGACGCGATCT
>JAEUIT010000036.1 GCA_016795035.1 Phycisphaerae bacterium
GGGGGGCGCATAGCCCCCCCCCCCGGCCGGGGGGGGGGGGGTGGGGGCCCGCCCGCGGGGGGGCCCCCGCCCCGCGGCGCGCCGCCTGCCGCGCACTGGACAGACCAGTGCGCGAGGCCGAGGGAGGATGCAAAAGGCCGCGCGCGGAGAGATCCTCCCCCACGCTCGCGTGGGGGAGGTGTCGGCGCAGCCGACGGAGGGGGCGAGCCCCGCGTCGCGCCGCTTGCCGCGCACTGGACAGACCAGTGCGCGAAGCCGAGGGAGGATGCAAGAGGCCGCGCGCGGAGAGATCCTCCCCCACGCCCGCGTGGGGGAGGTGTCGGCGCAGCCGACGGAGGGGGCGAGCTCCGCTTCGCGCCGCCTGCCGCGCACTGGACAGACCAGTGCGCGAAGCCCGACCTCCGACCTGTTCAGCCCCTGACTCCTGACTCCTGACTCCTGACTCCCTTCGCGCGCACTGGCCACACCCCTGCGCCCCTCACGCCTGCGCCCCCCCCGACCGCCCGACCTCGCCTCCTCGCCCCACCCCGGAATCCTCTATCCTTGCGGCCCGCCCCGTGTCCCGCTTCCTGATCGACGCCGCCTACGGATCCGCCGCGCTTGTCACGAGCCCGGTCTGGCTGTGGCGCATGCACCGGTCGGGGAAGCTCAAGACCGACTGGCGGGCCCGCTTTGGCCGGGTCGACCCGCCGCTGCCGCCCCCCACGCGACCCCGCATCCTCCTCCACGCGGTCTCGGTGGGGGAGGTCAACGCGATCCGCCTCCTCGTCGGCGAACTCGCCAAGGCCCCCGGCGGACCCGAAGTGGTCGTCGCCGCCACGACCGACACTGGCTTCGCCCGAGCGACCACGCTCTTCGCCCCGACGCATCGGGTCGTCCGCTACCCGTTCGACGCCTCGGGCGCCGTCCGCCGGTTCCTCGACAGCGTCCGGCCCACCCTCGTCGCCCTGGTCGAACTCGAGGTCTGGCCGAACTTCACCGCGGCCTGTGCCTCGCGCGGCATCGGCCTCGCGGTCATCAACGGCCGCCTCAGCGAACGGAGCTTCGGCCGCTACGTGAAGGTGCGACCGCTGGTGCGGCCATCGTTCGCCCGGCTCTCCGCGGTGAGCGCCCAGACGCCGGCCTACGCCGAGCGGTTCGCGGCGCTCGGCGTCGACGCCTCGTGCGTGACGGTCGGCGGCACGATGAAGTGGGACACCGCGGAGATCGCCGATGCCGTCCCCGGCGCCGACGAGCTCGCACGCGACTTCGGGCTCGACCGCACGAAGCCACTCGTCGTTGCAGCTTCGACCGCGCCGGGCGAGGAGACGCTCATCGCCTCCGCGTTGCCGCAGGGGACGCAACTCGTGATCGCGCCGCGCAAGCCCGAGTGGTTCGCGGCGACCGCCGCGGCGCTCCCGGGCGCCGTGCGGCGCACGGCCACAAAGGACACGCCGAGCCCGGGCAGCCCGACCGGGCGCTACGTCCTCGACACGATCGGCGAGCTGCGCCGCGCGATGGCGCTCGCGGACGTCGTCGTCGTCGGGCGCTCGTTCGGCACGCTCCACGGCTCCGACATGATGGAGCCGATCGCGCTCGGGAAGGCGACGGTGATCGGCCCGCGCTCCGGCGACTTCCGCGACATGATGGACGCGCTCCGCGACGGGAAGGGCATCGTCGAAACCGATGCGGCGGGGCTCGCGCCGACGCTCGCGCGTCTCTTGGCATCGCCCGACGAGCGATCCTCGCTCGCCGCGCGAGGGCGCGAGGTGATCCGGTCGAACCAGGGCGCCACGCGCCGCAACGCGGAGTTGCTGCTCGGATGCCTGGCGCGGAAGGGGGCCCGCCATGCGTGAGTTCGCGGCTCTCGAAGCGATCTTCCGCCACAACGGCCGGCTGCCGTCCTTCGTGACGATCCCGCCGGGCGACGACATGGCCGAGGTCACCTTGGGCGTCGGTCCGCACGCGCCGCGACTCCTCGTTGCAGCCGACCAGGTGATCGAGGGGCGTCACGTGCGGCGCGGCGAAGACCTCGCGATCATGGCGAGGAAGGCGGTAGCGCGCAACGTGAGCGACGTCGCCGCGATGGCGGCTCGGCCGTTCGCGACCGTGGCGACCGTCGTCCTGCGCTCGACGTGCACCGACCACGAGGCGCGCGAGATGCTCGAAGGGCTGCGGGCGAGCGCCGACGTCTTCGGCTGCCCGCTCGTCAGCGGTGACCTTGCGACGCACGCCGATCCGGCAGCGCCGATCGTCGTGAGCGTCACCATCCTCGCGCGACCAGCCCACGCCTCCGGCCGCGTCGTCACGCGGCGCGGCTCGCGCGAAGGCGACGGCATCTACGTCACCGGCACGATCGGCGGAAGCCTCGACGCCGACGGCCGCGGACGGCATCTCACGTTCGCCCCGCGCGTGTCCGAGGCGCACGAATTGCACGAGCTCCTCGGCTCGTCGTTGCACGCGATGATCGACGTGAGCGACGGCCTTGGCCAGGACGCGGCGCATCTCGCCGGCAACGCGGAGAGCGGCGACACGACGTTCGTCCTCGCGTTCGACCGTATCCCGATCACGCCCGGGCGCGATCCGTCGAAGGCGCTCGGCGACGGCGAGGACTACGAGCTGCTCTTCACCGCCGACCGCGAGCCGCCGTCGCGACTCTCGAACGGCACGCCGGTCACGCGCATCGGTCGCGTCGATCGTCGCGGCGCCGACGGTCTGCTCGTCGCCCTTGAGACGCCCGACGCCGTCGTCGACATCGCGAGACTCGGCTGGGAGTACGGCCGATGAGCGGCACGACGCTCGACGCGACCAGCGAGCGCGACATGCGCCGCATCGGCGAGTGCGTGGCGGCCGGGCTTCAGGCGGAGTCGGCGGAGTCCGCGATCGTGGTCGCGATCGACGGCGAACTCGGCGCCGGAAAGACGCGCTTCGTCGGCGGTCTCGCGGCGGGCCTCGGCATCGACCGCGACGCGATCTCGAGCCCCTCGTTCGTCCTGGCGATGGAACACGAAGGCGACGCCGTGCGCCTCGTCCATATCGACGCGTGGCGGATCGGCTCGAGCGAGGAGTTAGTGTCGATCGGCTGGGACGAGTTGCTGCGCCGCCCGAAGACGGTCATCGCCGTCGAGTGGGCGTCGAAGATCGAGTCGGCGTTGCCGCGCGAGCGTGTCGACGTCTCGATCGAGCACGCCGGCGACACGGAGCGACGCGTCCACGTCCGTGACGAACGCCCGGGCCGCGCCGCCGCGATGGCGAATGCGCTTGCGATGTTCACGCCGGGAATCGCCGCCACGAAGCCACGGGCCGCTCGGTGTTCGATCTGCGGCAAGCCGTCGCACGTCGACGAGCCGTCGTATCCCTTCTGCTCTCCGCGTTGCAGGCAGATCGATCTCGGACGCTGGCTGAAAGGGGACTACCGCGTCTCGCGGCCCGCCGACGCGCCGCGCGACGAGGAGGACTGAACCGCGGCCTCGCGCCTACGCGCCGCCGTGCAGCCGTCGAAAGAGCCACGCCCGTGCGACCGCCCACTCGCGGTCGACGCTTCGCTTGGGCACGCCGGTGACGTCCGACACTTCCGCGTTCGTGAGTCCGCCGTAGAAACGGAGTTCGACGATGCGGGCGCGCGTCGCGTCGATCTCCGCGAGCTCGATGAGCGCATTCTCGAGCGCGAGCACGTCGATCTGGCTCGTCGCGACCGATTCGGGCGACGGCGTGTCGACGGAGTCGAGCGCGACGCGCGTCTGGGCGCCGCCGCGCTTCTGCGTGTCGCGCGCCCGCGCGTGGTCGACGAGGATGCGCCGCATCGTCTGCGCGGCGAGACCGAGGGCTTGGGCCGGGTTCGTCCACGCGACGTTCCGCTGGTCGAGGAGCCGGAGATACGCCTCGTGCACGAGGGCGGTCGGCTGCAACGTGTGGTTTGCGCGCTCGTCGCGCAGCTGGCGCTCGGCGATCTCGCGCAAGTCGCCGTAGAGCCGCGCGACGGCATCCTCGAGCGGCTTCGGGGTCGACGGCTCGCGGTCGCCGGCCGCGCCGTCGCGCGAGCGATCCGTCGGGCTCGGCGCGTCGGACGTCACTCGGCCGTCTCGTCGTTGCTGCCATCCGATGCGGAGGCCGCTTCCGGACTGATGGCGTAGATCTGGAAGCGATGGCCGACGGGCGTCCAACCCAGCTCGCGGCAGATGCGCTCGCGAAGCGCGATGAGCTCGGGGCTTGCGAACTCGATGAGTCGCCCCGTCTTCATGCAGACCATGAAGTCGCGCGGCTCCTTGCCGTAGATCAGCTGGTAGTGCGCCTGCTTACTGTCGAAGAGCGCCTGCGTGATGATGCCGGCTTCCTGCAACAGGTGGATGGTGCGGTAGATCGTGGCCTTCGACACGTCGTGCCCGGCGTTCCGCATGCGCAGGAGCAATTCCTCCGCCTCGAAGACGTCGCCGAACTCGATGATCGCGTTCAGGATGTCGGCCCGCTCCGGCGTGTACTTCTGGCCCTGGCTCTTCAGGAACCGGCGAAACACCGAGCAGAGCGGCGCCATCGCGCCGAAGGCGTCGGACAGCGGGGGGACCGGTGCAGGCACGGCGCCATTGGTCGGAGGCGGGGTCGCGGCAGACATCGTCGCGATTGTACGAAGTGAGGCCGGTGCGACGCCTTACAGGCAGGGGCCCCACGCGCCGAGCAGGATGCCGAGGTCGGCGCCCGCGACGATGCCGTCGCAGTTCAGGTCGGACGTGAGGCTGTCGGTGTTCCAGTCGCCTAACAGAATGCCGAGGTCGGCCCCGTTGACGCCGCCGCTGTTGTCGAGGTCGGCCGCGCACGGGCCGGAGAGCTTGACGCTGTCGAGGTCGACCGTCTCTTCGCCGGCTTCGCTGCCGAACTCCGCGCTCACGCGAAGGAGCGTGACGTTCGCGAGGACGGTCGCGAGCTGCTCGGGCGTCGCGGCCGCACCGGTCGCAGAGCCGACCTTGAACGCGCTCGCATCGAGCGGCACGGCGTACGAGACCCAGCCGTTCGTCGACGGCTGCGGAACGTCGGCGACGAGGATCAGCGAGCCGCTGCCAAGGATGAAGACGGAGCCAGGCAACCAGTCCGCGACGTTGGTGCGAATCGACCAACAGACGGAGCCGCCGGCATACGCCGAGCGATTGCCGAGGAAGCCGGTCGGCGCCGCGTACGCGTAGCAGTTGCTCGACGGATCGGTCGAGCGGACGAAGCCGCCCGGGTTGCCGCCGGTCGCGATCCACGTGAGGACGCCGGTGCCGACGATGCCGTACGTCGAACAGTTCTGGTCGACGATGGTCCAACCGTCGGCCGACCGATCGAACGTCGAGGTGACGGGCGGAACGGCAAACGTGATGACGCTGATGGCGGTGACGAGGATCATGTGGTTCACGGTATCTCGTTCGCGAGCCGCGACGCAAGCATGGGCGCCGCGGATCGCGCCCTCGAAGCCATGGACGAACCCTCGTCAATCGACGCTCGTGTTAGCCCATGCCGTCAGCGGCCGTCGCGTCGCGCCAAGAGAGAACGCTGATGACGTACTTCGAAGAGCGCGTCAACGGGATCAGGTCTTTCCGCCGAACCGTTCCGGCGAGGTAGTGCCGCCAAACGGCCCATACGACCTCGAAGTCTCTTCGATGAACCCGCACGAGATGCTCGGCGCCCGGAGTTTCGATGAGGAGATGGTCCGCATGGACCTCGAGCACGGTGAAGTCTTGGCCGTACCAGTTCATTTGAGTCGCGTCCAGTTGCGCACGACGTGCTTCGGCCGAAGTCGTCGTTGCAGGTCGCCCCAGACGTCGGCGAACGGTTCGGGCCCTGCGTCATCGCGAGATCTCCACGTTGCAGCTAGAGGGTTGCGAGAAGGGGGGCTCGAGCTGAGCCGGAGCGCCTACGTGTCCGTGCCCACCCGAGCGTAGCGCGACGCGTCTCCGAGAAGCCAGCGTGCGGCGATCAGTCGCTCCATGGCGATCGAGTGGCACTCGCGCCGAGTCGACGCGTCAACCTTCGACATGGCCACGCCGCCGATCGAGAGATCATGCCCGCGCAGCCGGAGACGCCCGGGCGCGGCGTCGGCATTGGGCGGCGACGCCACGTGGCGACGCATGTCATAGGCCGCGTGCGCCCGCGACCCATGACGCAATCTCCAAAGCACCGACTCGGCGACCGACGCGTACCAACGCAGCTCGCGCACGGGCCGCAACTCCGCGTTGCGAACGAGGTCGCTTGCCTCGGGCTCGAGGAATGCGATCGTGGCGGCGACCGCCGGGCCGTCGGAGAGGCGGTCGTACGGTGGGAGCCGTCGGTGCCCGAGCGCCCAGGCGAGGACGGACAGGCCTTCGGCGCGCCAGCTCGCGTTCATGACGTCGTGGCGCGCGAGCCGGCCGAGCGGCGTCTTGACAAGCGCTCGTTCCGACGGGTCGAACGACGGCCAGAGCTTCATGCCGTCGACCCAGTCGAGCATCGTCGTGAAGAGCGCCTTGGCGCCGGGGTCACGAGGTGCCTGTTCAAGACTCGCGCGGCAGGAGCATGCGGCGAGAACGAAGGCGCGGGCAGCGACGACTGAGGGGCGTGGACGTGGAGGCACGGGTGATCTCGTGAACACGGTCGAAACGGCGCGTGGCGAGCGAGGGATCGAGCCGGGAGTGTCGGTGAACCGCGGGTCTGTACGGCATGCGGGCTCGGGAGGCGTTCCGGGCTGGAAGCCCCCCGTCCGGGTTTCCATCTCCGCACCGCCCATAATCCCTGTTATGTAAAATTCGGGATCGGGTGTGACGGGGCCTCACTGGGGCTGACCGCCTTGGTGCCCTCGCGCGTGCTGACGCCCCTCCCGCGGCAGCCCAGTTCGGCGGCCGCTTCGCTCATGCATACCGCGAAGAGCGGCTGGCTTCGCCTCGCCGCTCTTCGCGTTGATGCTCGACCGGCTTCAGTGGCGAATGGTCTGCCCCTGAACCCCGAACCCCGAACCCCGAACCCCGAACCCCGAACCCCGAACCCTGAACCCTTCGTCTCCACCCTCGATCCTTGATCCTTGACCCTTGATCCTTCTCAAGCGGCTGGCTTCGCCTCGCCGCTCTTCGCGTTGATCCTCGACCGGCTTCAGTGGCGAGTGGTTTGCCCCTGAACCCTGAACCCTGAACCCTGAACCCTGAACCCTTTTCGTTTCCCCTCACGCCTTCGCGACGTCGCGCTGCGCGACCTTCGTCACGCTGTCGCCGAGCTCGAGGTTGAACGCGTCGTGCACGGTCTGGAGCGCCTTCTGGCCGTGCTCCTTGGGCACGATGCAGCTGATCTTGATCTCGCTCGTCGTGATGTTGTGGATCGGGACCTTCGCGTCGCCGAGCGCTCGGAACATGCGGCTGGCGACGCCGCTGTGGCTCTTCATGCCGGTGCCGACGGCCGAGACCTTCGCGAGGCCGATCTCGATCGCGAGTTCGCCGGTGCCGAGTTGGTCGAGCACGTGGCTCGCGGCGATCTTCACGTCGGCGAGGTCCGCATGGTCGACCGTGAACGAGATCGACGCCATGTCGCCGAACTCGGTCTGCACGATGTCGTCGACCATGATGCCGGCGGACGCGATCTTCTCGAAGATCACGCCTTGCACGCCGAGGTTGTTCGGGATGCGACGCAGGCTCACGCGACCGAGATCAGGCTTGAGGGCCGCACCGACGACGACGATGTCTTCCATTCCTTGATACTCCCTGACGATCATGGTCCCCGTGTCGGGCTTCTGGCTATGCCGCACGTGAATCGGGACGTTGTACTTTTCTCCGAACATCACGGCCCGCGCGTGCATCACGCCCGCGCCGAGCGCCGCGAGTTCGAGCATCTCTTCATAACTGATCTTGCTGAGCTTGGCGGCGTTCTTCACGATGCGCGGATCGGCCGTGTACACGCCGTCGACGTCGGTGAAGATGTCGCAATATCCGCCGTCTGCTGCAACGTTGAGCGCGGCCGCGAGCGCGACCGCCGTGGTGTCGGAGCCGCCGCGGCCGAGCGTGGTGATCTCGCCGCTAGGCGTCGTGCCTTGAAAGCCGCAGACGACCGGCACGCGGCCGCGGGCAAGCTCGGCACGCATGCGCGACGGGTCGATCGCCTCGATCCGGGCGCGTCGGTGCGAGTCGTTCGTGCGCACGCCGACCTGGCCGCCGGTGAGGCTCACCGCAGGCACGCCAAGCTTGTGGAGCGCCATCGCCATGAGGGCGCACGACACCTGCTCGCCGGTCGACATGAGCGAGTCCATCTCGCGTCGGTCGGGCTCGCTATTGATCGCCTCGGCAAGCGAGATCAGGTCGTCGGTCGTGTCGCCCATCGCCGAGCACACGGCCACGACGTCGTTGCCGGCGGCGCGGGTCTCGGCGATGCGTTTCGCGCAACGCATGATGCGTTGTGCGTCACCGACACTCGTACCGCCGAACTTTTGAACGATCGTTGCCATTGGCGTGTGGGAAAGGCGCGGAAGCGCGGACGTCGGGCTCGACCGCCGTTGGTCGAGCGCGGAGGCGCTTCGGCGAGCCCCGCAGGATACGGGATTCCGCGTGTTCGTCGAAGCCGTTCGCGTCTCTTGGTGACGGCCCATCGAGTGTGACCGACGCAACGCGGTCGACGGCTGTCGCACCTCCGACAGGTCAGTAGGATGACCCCCTGCCGACTCGTTCGTCCCGATCGGCCCCGTCCCACAACTCGAGCAACTCATGCCCTCACGCCGCGCGTTCGTTCAGGCCCTTCCCGCGTTTGCCGTCGGTGCCCACGCCATCCTCGATGGGAACACCGCACACGCGCAGGCCGCCGCCGCACCACTCGAAGGCCACTTCCATCCGAAGGGCAAGGCGCCGTCCGCGTTCACCAAAGCGATCCTCGAACGAGCCCGCGCGGAACTGCCGTTCAATGACGAGCGCGACGCCGAAGAGCATCGCCGCGGCTTCCTCGCGCCGATGAAGGAGATGAAGATCGCCGCCGACGCGGGACACACCGCGTGGGACATGGAGCGATTCCAATTCCTGACGTCGAAGGACTCGTTCGACAGCATCCATCCGTCGCTCCTGCGGCAATCGGTCTTCAACAACAACTATGGCCTCTATGAGGTCGTGCCCGGCATCTATCAGGTGCGCGGCTTCGACCTCGCGACGATCACCTTCGTGCGCGGCAAGACCGGCTGGATCGTCTTCGACGTCATGGTGAGCGCCGAGACCGCGCGGGCCGCGTGGAAGCTCTTCCAGGAGCACGTCGGCGCCGGACTTCCGATCTCGGCCGTCATCTACTCGCACTCGCACGGCGACCACTGGGGTGGCGTGCGCGGCGTCGTCGACGAGGCGCTCGTGCGAAGCGGCAAGATCCCGATCATCGCGCCGCGTGACTTCTTGGCGCACACGATCGCGGAGAACGTCTTCGCCGGCAACGCGATGAATCGGCGGCTCTTCTACCAGTACGGCCTGCTCTTGCCGGCGGCGCCGCACGGCTACGTCGGACAAGGGTTGGGCCAGGCGGTGTCGGCGGGCTCGGTCGGACTCATCGCGCCGACGCGGATCGTCGAGAAGGACATCGAGGAGTTCGAGGTCGACGGCGTGCCGATGGTCTTCCAGAACACGCCCAACACGGAAGCGCCGTCCGAGATGAACACTTATCTCCCGACGAACAAGGCGCTCTGGATGGCGGAGAACGTCGTCGCGACGCTGCACAACATCTACACGCTGCGCGGCGCTCCCGTGCGCGATCCGCTCCGCTGGTCCAAGTACATCAACGAGGCGCTCTATCGCTTCGGCCAGGAGGCCGAGGTGCTCTTCGCGTCGCATCACTGGCCGCGCTGGACGAACGAGCGCGTGCAGGAAGTGCTGCGGGCGCAGCGCGACCTCTATGCGCACATGAATAACCAGGTGCTGCACTTCGCGAATCAAGGCGTCACGATCAACGAGATCCACAACGTCTATCGCGTGCCGAAGAGCCTCCAGGCGAAGTGGCATTGCCGCGGCTATCACGGCTCGCCCGAGCACAACAGCCGCGGCGTCATCCAGCGTTACCTCGGCTTCTGGGATTGCAACCCGACGACGCTGATTCCGCTCTCGCCCGCGGATTCGGCGCCGCTCTACGTCGAGATGATGGGCGGCGCCGCACGCATCCTCGCGCGCGGCCGCGAACTGCACGAGCAAGGCAAGTACCTCCTCGCGTCGGAGATCCTCAACAAGCTCGTGCAGGCCGAACCGCAGAACGAAGCCGCGAAGGACCTCCTCGCCGATGTCTTCGAGCAGCTCGGCTACCAACAGGAGAATCCGGGCTTGCGCAACTCGTTCCTCGCCGCGGCGTACGAACTCCGCACCGGCATTCCGCAAGGTGAAACGGCGAGTACGAGCAGCCCCGACGTCATCCGCGCGATGTCGACGGAGCTCTTCCTGAACTTCCTCGCGATCCGCATGGACAGCCGCAAGGTCGAGGGCAAGCGCTTCACGATGAACCTGATCACGCCCGACAACGGCGAGACGTTCGTCGTGGAGCTCGAGAACGCGACGCTCACGAATATCCAAGGCTTCCTCGCGAGGAAGCCCGACCTCACGCTCACGATCAACCGCACGGACCTTGAGGAGACGATGACCGGCGCGACGACGCTCGAGGCGCAGCTCGCGGCCGGGAAGGCGAAGGCGGTCGGCGATCTCAGCATCCTGGCGACGCTCGCCTCGGCGATGGTCGAGTTCGATCCGCGCTTCGAGATCATGCCGGGCACGAAGGCGCGCGGCCCCGCGCTCGCGGTGGCTGACGCATTCGAGGCGGACGTCGGTCTGCCGCCGCCCGAGTGAGTCCTGGCGGGCGGCCGAAAAATGCTGGCGCGGCGCGGACGCGCGGCTCGATAGAGCGTGGCATGAACGCCCCGCTCTTTTGCCGCGCGTCCGCGTTGTCCGCCACGCTTCTCCTCGTTGCAGCCCCTGCCAACGCCGCAACGACGACGTGGAAGCTCCCGCAATCTGGAGACTGGTTTACTCCAGGGAATTGGTCGGCCGGGGTTCCGAACGCCACCAGCAACGTGGTGTTCGGTGCGGTGCCGAGTCCGGCGGGCGCAGCGCCGTTCGTCGTCACGGCGTCGATGCCGGCGACGGCGAACGTCGTCGTGGTCCAGTCCCAGCGCGTGCAGTTCGGCGACGGCGTGACGCCCTTCGAGGTCGACGTCGACCAGTTCACCGTTTCAGGCAACGGCGCCGAGACGACGTTCGCGCCCTACGCGACGATCTCGGCGACGACCGCCCTCCTCTGGCACGCCCCGGTCCGTTTCCGCGTTGCAGGCAGCGCGTCGGGCCTTCTCGAGGCCGGCAACGCCTCGATGCACGAGCCCCGCATCGCGATCGACATCGACCCTGCCGCTCCCCCGCCGCCCGGCGCGGCGATTCCGCTCATCACCGGCGTTGCCGCGTGCATCACGGACTTCGATGTGACGTGGTCGGAGCCGCTTGACGCGGCGCTCGTCGTCCAAGGCAACGTGGTGATTCTTCGACGTTTCGCCGAGCCCTTGTCGCTTTCGACGCCCTCGAGCGAGATCGCGGCGCCCGGCCTTGCCCGCGAACTCGTGACGTACGCGTCGATCGACGGCGCCGCCGTCGACATCTCGGGCCAGGTCACGCTCGAATCGCTGTCTCCGGAAACCCTCGCGATCGACGGCCGCCGCGTCGTCGGTGTGTCCGAAGGCGTCGGCACGGTCGCCGTCACGCTCGGCGGCGCTACGACGTTTGCCTCGGTGACGGTTGGCGATCCGAAGACGTACACCTTCCAGAGTGTCGCGGTCGGTGAAGGCGAGCTGGGCGCCGAGGCTGTCGACATCAGCGCGAACGGACGATTCGTGGTGCTCTCGACCGAGGAAGCGCTACTCCCAGGCGACGGCAACGGCGAGACCGACATCTACCACGTCGACCTCATCTCGGGCGCGATTCGCTTCGTGAGCGACGCGTCCGAGGTGCCGCCCACCGACGGACGATCGTTTGCGCCGCGAATCTCCGCCGACGGCCGCCTCGTCGCCTTCTGGTCGAACGCGCCGGGCGTACTCGACCGTGCGGGCGGCGGGTGCGACGAGTGCCCGCTCGTCGTCGACCTCGCCACTGGCAACGTGGAGTTCGCCGGCGGCAACGCGAGCGAGCAGGTTCCGCAGGCCTACACCGGCGACGTCTTCCTCTCGGGCGACGGGCGCTTCGTCGCCTATGCGAGCGCGTCCGGCGGGGGCGGCGGACGTCTGCCGATCCCGCAAGCGAAGCTCCGCGATCGAGCGACCGGCAACGTGGAGTTCGTGGGCCAACTGCCGGTCGAATCTGACTGGCACTCGTTCCCGCTCGACCTGTCCGCCGACGCCCGGTTTGTCCTGTCGTACGGCGCCGCCGAAGGGCTTTCGAACTATGCCTACTTCCTGCGCGATCGGGCGAACGGGACGAGCGTCCTCGTCTGCGAGGAGGGCTTCACGTTTCAGTCGGCGGTGCGCGGCGCGGTCTCCGACGACGGACGCATCGTCGGCATCGTCGGCGTGCCCGACCCCGAGACGACCACGCTCCTTCCGCGGCGCTACGACGTCGACGCCGGAACGACGCTCGAGATCGAGACGCCCTTCGGCTGGGAACCGCCGACGAGCGACGTCGCCATCAGTTCTGACGGCCGCTATCTCGTCCACTCCGCGTACGTCGAAGTTCTGTCACCCTGCGGCATCGACGCGGAGATCGGCCTCCGCCGCTACGACGCATTCACCGGCAACGTGGAGACGCTCGGCATACGCCCTGACGGCGTGGGGCCTGTCCTCACCTACGTCCCGTTCGCGGTGAGTGGCGACGGATCGAGCGTCGTCTACAGGGACCTTTCGGGAGATCTCGCGCCGAATGGCTCTCCGGGAGGACTCGTCGTCCAGCGCTTCGGCTCCGCGTTGCAGCCAGATCTCGACGGCGACGGCCTTGTCGGTCCGCGCGACTTGGCGATCGTCCTCGGCTATTGGGGCACCGGCGATCCGGTGAGCGACGTCGACGGCGACGGCCTCGTCGGCCCGGGAGACCTCGCGAGGCTGTTTGCGTCGTGGACGCCGTAGCGGCCGATCGCGCCGATCGTCACGGGCATGCGCCCCACGCCGCCAGGACGACGCTGAGGTCCGCGCCGTCGACGGTGCCGTCGCCGTCGAAGTCGGCGCTGGGACAGCCGCCGCTCGTACCCCATGCCGCGAGGATCGAACCGAGGTCGGCGCCATCGACGAGGCCGTCGCCCGTCAGGTCGCCGGCGCACTCGACGTTGCAGGCGGGAGCCGGATCGGCGAAGACGATGTTGCTGACGGCTTGCGTGCCCGCGCCCTGGAAGACCACTTTCGCGATGCCGACGCCCGAGACGGAGTACTGCGTTCCGGTCGCCGCGACGCCGCTGTGTTCCGCCTTGATGTCCGAGTCGACGATCGCGCCGTCGATGTCGTAGGCGATCAGCGAGCACTGGGCGCCGATGCCGATGTAGTCGGTGTAGAGGGAGAAGGACGTCGTGGCCCATGCGGTCGTCGGCGAGGCCGGATCGACGAAGGTGAAGATCACGGGACTGACGTAGGAAAGCTGGCCCGCGGCGTTCGTGCCGCCGAGGCCGTTCTGGAACTCGTTGCTCTGAAACCAGTGAACGCCGATCCCCTTCGCCACTGCGACGAAGCCGCCGTTGCTCGAGAGAAGGACGCCCTGGCCGAGGAATTGATTCGTGAGTTGCGACGCCGCCCGAACCGGCGCTCCGGGGGTGTTCGGCATCCCCGGTAGCGGATCGATGTCGAGGTCCGCCGCAGCCGCATGAGGCGCGACGAGGGCTGTGAGGGTGACAACGAGTGCGATCGTTCGCTGCATTGAAGGCTCCATCGCCGCAGTGTGACAGGCGGACCTTTCGGGAGGAATTCCCGGCTCCGAACTCCCAGCTCCGAACTCCCGGTCCGGCGAGCCGCGTCGACGGCGCCATTCGGAAGACGCCGTTCGCGCGTGTGTCGCCCGTCGCCGTTTGCCCGGTGGCAGCGAGGCTCACGCGGCGTTTGAGGCGCCGAGGATGCCGGTTACGGGGCCTTGTACGGGAGATCGTGAGCCCCGCGTCGCCATTCGCGGCAGCTTCCTCCTTGCGTTTACCGGAATGCGCGGCACGCTTGGAACCTGCCCGCGCGACGCGCGGGTCGCTTGCAATCCGTTCTGGGAGGAACCCGCCGTGTCCCGATCGCTGTCGCTCGTCGTTGCCGCCACCTCGCTCCTCGTTGCAGCCGCCGGCGACGCGCAGGCGCAAACGATTCCCGCGCCCTTCGCCGACAACTACACGTTCCTCGACCTCGGCACGCCGTTCGGCGTGCCTTCGGCGCTCGGCGGCCTTCTCATCCGCGCCGAGGACCCGAACACGCTTTTGATCGGCGGCGCCGCGAACTCGGCCAACGCGAAGATCTATCAGGTCGGCCTCGTGCGCGACGTCGACAACCACATCATCGGCCTGTCGGCCGCGCGCCCCGCCGTGCTCGCGAGCGCCCAAGGCACCTTCGGCGGCATCGACGGCGGCCTCGACGTCGCGCCGAACGGCACGCTCCTCTACACCACCTACAGCAGCAACGAGATCGGCCAGATCAAGCCCGGAAGCACCGGACCCGATCTCATCACCGCGCTCGCGCCACTCGGCGTTACAGGCTCCGTTGGCTCGCTTGCGTTCGTGCCGCCCGGCTTCCCATCGGCCGGCGCGCTCAAGATCGTGTCGTACAACGCGTCGACGTGGTACTCGACCTCGATCGCCGCAAACCCGAACGGCACCTATGCGATCGCCCCGCAATCGCTCGCGCGCCCGCTCGGCGGCGGCGGGCCGGAAGGCATCCTCTTCGTCGAAGGCGGCAACGTGGAGTTCCCGGTCAACTCGGTGCTCGTCTGCTACTACGGCCTTGGCAAGGTCGTGGCGTACGAGCTCGACGCCAACTCCGATCCGATCCTCTCGACCGCGCGCGACTTCATGACGAGCGTCGCGGGCGCGGAAGGCGCCGCCCGCGATCCGCTCACGGGCGACTTCCTCTTCTCCACGTTTCAGGGGGGCAATCGCGTCCTCGTCGTCCGCGGCTTCGAGGTCTCGTGTCCCGCGGACTTGAACGACGACGGCCTCGTCGACGCAGCCGACCTCGGCATCCTGCTCGGTGCCTGGGGCACGACCGGCTCGAGCGCCGACCTCAACGCCGACGGCGCCGTGGACGGCGCGGACCTTTCGGTCATCCTCGGCGCGTGGGGGCCGTGCGCGTAAGGCGCACCGATGGTCATCACGTCTGCAATCGACACGGCCCGCGACGATCGTCGCGGGCCGTGCCTTTCAAACCCGAGGTTCGTGTCGCTTACGCGCCGCACTGGCACGCCGCGTTGCATTCGTCGCCTGCTTCGCCCACGCAGATCGAGTCCCACATGTTGTTGCAGCAGAAGGGATCGAGGTCGCAGACGCAGGTGGTGCAGGCCGGCTGGTCGCAGCTTGGCGTTCCGTGCGCCGAGCAGCAGTTGCTCGCGGCGCAGTTTCCCCAGCCGCCGAGGAGGACGCCGAGGTCGGCGCCGTCCGTCACGCCGTCAAGCGTGAGATCCGCGCCGGCCGTCGACCACGCGCCCAGGAGGACGCCGAGATCGCCGCCGTCGACCTTGCCGTCCTGGTTGAAGTCGCCGGCGCACGGCACTTCGATGACGGCACGGAGACTGAGCAGATTGGGGACGTCGTTCCACTTGCCGGTGGTCGTATTCGAGAGGATCGTGAAGTCCTCGTTGTTCTGATTGTTCGGCTCGCCGTTCCCCCAATTTGTGTAGGCGACGACGGGGCCGAGCACGGTCTGGAACGAGTTCTCGACGAGCTGGTCATGCACGCCCAGCCAGAGCTGCGTGGGACCGACGGCGGCGTTGGCCAGGTTCAGGCGGATCCACTCGTTCTCGGCGGCCGAGTCGGGAATCGCGAGGTAGCCGCCCATCTCCATGGCGAGCCCTTGGGCCGTCGACCAGGCGCCCGAACTCGTGACGTAGTACTTGTGCTTCGTCTTCGGATTGATGAACGGGCCTGCCGCGATCACCGTGGCGCAGGAGTCCTCCGCCTCGCCGACGCACAGTGAATCCCAG
Source organism: Phycisphaerae bacterium (assembly GCA_016795035.1). Taxonomy (GTDB): domain Bacteria; phylum Planctomycetota; class Phycisphaerae; order Phycisphaerales; family SM1A02; genus JAEUIT01. Next base: position 16,041 of record JAEUIT010000036.1, read on the forward strand.
GCGTTCGTGCAGCAGAACGGATCGACGCCGCAGATCAGGTTGCAGCACGCCTCGTCGTTGCAGCCAGGTCCGTGCGTCGAGTAGCAGCTTCCGCCCGTGCCGCAGATCGCGTGGGCAAACTCCGTCACGGCGCGCCGCGCGGAGGACGTCGGAAGGTCGTTCCAACGGCCGTTCGCCGGTTTCATCGCGGTGAAGTCCTCGCCGCCCGCGTTGTTGTTTGGTTCACCCGGAGCCCACGCGGTGAACGCGGACGGGATCCCCGAGTCCCACACGTACGCGCCTTCCGCGGCCACGTCGTTCAATCCGATCCACGCTTCGGCGGGCAAGAAGCCCGGCACGTTGTTGAGGAGATTCGCGCGAATCCACTCATTCTCTCGCGCGTTACGAATCGTCACGAGATTCTCGTTCGTCGTGGCGGCGAGCTCGTTCGTGACCGACCACGCGCCCGTCGAGGTCAGGCTGTGCGTCCTGCCTGAGATCGGATCGATGATCGGTCCGGCGATGAACTCCGGATAGCACGACGCCGAGGCCTCTGTTGCACAGGCGCTGTCCCACGCGGTCTGACAGCAGAACGGGTCGAACGAGCACACCAAGGTGCAGCAGGCCGCGTCGTCGCAGAATGGCGTCGTCTTCGATACCGTGCAGCTTCCCGCTCCAGGCACGCCGCAGCCGGGTGGCGGCACGACCTTCGTGAAGTCGACCGAGTAGTCGAACGTGCCGCCGATGCTCGAGCCCGTCGCGATGATGCTCGCCGCGATCTCAAGCTTGTAGTCGCCGTTCACGAGGTCGAGCGTGACGTCGAACGTGCCGGTCGCCGGCGCCGAGTAGATCGTGGCGTTGGCGCCATTCTTGACCTTCACGCTGAAGGTGCCGACCGAGCCGGTGCGGCCGCCTTGGACGCGCACTTTGTAGGGGTCGGCCGCCGAGGCGCCGGTCACCTTGAAGCCGAGAAGGAGATTCTCTTCGGACTTCGCCTGATTCGCGCTCGCAGAGTTCTTCATCGCCGTCAGCACGCTGTCGATCGAGAAGCCGGTCACCACGTTGCCGCCGGCAAGATCGATGAAGGCCGAGGACGTGTTCAGGCACGCCTTCGACGGGGAGTCGGTCACGCACTGGTTGAAGACGGCCGGATCGAACGCGTTGGAGGGGTCGACGTTGTAGCTCGACTGTTCGGGATCGCCGCTTCCGTTCGTGGCGAAGATCGAGCCCGAGCGGTTGTCGCTCGTGGCGGTGAGGGTGCCCGCCGCCATGGCGGGCGCGACGATCGAGACGAGTGGCACGGCGAGAAGGACAGGCAGGACAGATCTGAGCATGACGAACTCCGAGGTCATCCGAGGGCGAGCGAGCGCCGGGTTGCGAACCTGACCGACCACGAACGCCGCGATCGAAGCCAGAGCCGCCCACGAGCCCCGTGACGACGGGCTCGTTGACCACGGGCAATGCGAAAACCCTCGGCCCCGAGGCTCAGGAGTTCACGAGGGAACGCAAGATTTCTGGAGAAGGTCCGAAACCCGGGTCCGGGGCGGCGATTGCCCCTGTCGGAGTCCTTGCGGCTGCTCGCCCATGCAGCCCGTTCTGGGGGCGCGAACGCATGTCGCCCTCCACCTGCGCGGCCGGTTTCCGTGCTCCCCCTCAGCAGCCTCCCCCTTCTCGCTCGCCAACTCCGCGTTGCACGGGGCCGGCACTCGCGCGATTCGCCTCCCTAGCTGCAACGCCGAGCGCGCACGCATGACCGCGCGACGCTACCGTGCCCGCAAGGAGATCTGGCCATGACCCTCGCGATGAGCATGATCCGAAGCGTTGCAGCGATCGTCGCCGTCGTCGTCGCGTTCGTCGTCGCGCGAGATGTTCATGGGCAGATCATGAGCGAGCGGCTTCCGGAACTCCCTCGCTTCGCCGAGGTGCGCGCTGATCTCGAGGCCGCCGGCGTCGCCGTGCCTCCGAGCACGCTCGTCGAGCGTTATGCCGAGTTCGTCGGCGCCTGGTGCGCGGAACAGTCCGACATCCGCGTGTCGTTAGCCCGCGCCGCCGGGACGCAACTCGACGTGGTTCCGTCGGTCGAAGACGCGGACCGCGCCGTCGCCACCGTGCGCCGCGCTCGCAGCGCGCACGAAGCGAGGCTCGAGCAGTTCGCGACGCGCCTTGCCGACACGCTCCCGGACGACGAGCGGCCGAAACTCGAAGCCGTACGCGGCTGGTGGCGGATTCGCGCGGCGAAGCCCGGAAACTCGCTCTGGGTCTTCGCGCGGGCCGACGACATCGGCGATCTCGTGCGCCGTCATGCGTTGCCGCCAGACACGCGCGACGCGATCCTGACCGCGCTCGACACGAACGCGGCCGCGCGGCGCGAGGCCTATCGGCGCTACGACAAAGCCGTCGGCGACGCTGTCGTTGCCGCCGCGCGTGTTGCGGCCGATGAAGGCCAGAGCGGTACGGCCCGCGATTTCAGGGATCCGACGCGCAATGACTTTCTCGCTCGATACGACAACGCGCGAAGGCCCGATCCTGCCGCGCTCGCGATCGTCTTCGACACGCAACTCGCGGGCTTTGACGCCGTCGCGCCGCATCTTCCACCATCGATGCGCCGCGCCGTATTCGACGAGATCGTCCAGCAGCACATGGGCGATCAAATGCGCGGAAGTAGCCTGCGACTGCCCAAGGTCGGACCATTGCAGATCCCGCTCCAATCGCCTGCCGAGGTTGGGCAATGGCTGATGGCGTGGAAAGGTCTGCCCGCGACCGCGCGAGACGCCGTTCGAAAGACCGTCGCGGAGTGGACGGCGGAAGACGACAAGGCGGTGCGGGCGTATTTCGCGTCGCGCTCGGAGACCATGCGAAGCGGCGTGTTCCCCAGATCGTTTCAGCTGCCACGGGAGATTCAGGAGGAGCGCGGTGCGATCGCGCAGCGACGTCTGCAATCGCTGGCCGATGCGTCGGGCGCGTCGTGGCTTCTCGCAGGGGCAGACGCGACGATCGAATACGACGGCACCCGCCTCTCCGACGCCGATCGCGACGTGATGGGTCCGCTCGTCTATTGGCTTCGCTCGTCGCCGTCGGAGCAGGCCACCGTGCAGCGGAGTCGTTCACTCCTCCCCACGTTGCCGCGACCGGAGCAGCCCTATTCAGGCGAGCGCGTGGTCATCGACGCGATCGTCGCGCGCACACCGACCGACGCGCAGGACGGCGTGCGGGCGATCCTGACCGACCTGTTTGCGGCTCGCGTCGACGCTTGGCAACGGCTCGTCGAGCCGGCGTGTCGCGAGGCCGAAGCCGCCGATCTTGCGTCGAAAACGGGCACGGCGCCCGAGCGACTCGCGGCGATGGCGAAGGCCGCCGACGCGCGGCGCGCCGCGTTCGAAGCGTCGGCGGCCGCCGACCGTGACCTCATCCAATCGATCGAGGCCGCGGTGTCGAACGACCATGCGCCATTCCTCGCGGCGTGGTACGCGTCACAACGTTTTCGTGACGGGCTCCAAGGCATGGACCACGACGACGTCCATGGGTCGGGCATGGACCTCGAACGATTGGGCGGAGCGCTCGTCGATCTTGGCTCGTTGGCCTCGAACACGTCGCTTCCGATTGACGCGCAGGTCGCGCTCGAACGGGATCTTCTGCCCGAATGGCCGAGGCTCGCCGATTCCGCGAGCGCCACGTTGAAGGTGCGAATTGACGCCGACATGCATCGGCGGCAGGTCTTCGATTCTCCCGCCGATGACGGAACCGCGCTCGAACGCATGCAAGCGGCGGGGCTCGCGCTCCGACAGGCGGCCGATGCGTGGCGAGTCGACGAGGCGGTCTTGGTCGCGCGGCTCCAGACGGCGGCGGGCGACTCCGCTCCCCTCTTCGTGCGAGCCTTGCGCGAGGCTCGGTTTCCGTCCGCGTGCAACGCGTACGTGCGCGTGCGGACACTGCGCGACGCCCTCAGAGACGTCGCCGACTTTCCGGCCCGCGCTGCCCTTCAGGGCTCGCTCGCATCGATTGAGTCGCAGCTCGAGAGCCTCGCAGAGCGTTCGATCGCCTTGACCATTCCGCGCCGCACGATCGCCGATTTGACCGATGACGATCGCTGGCGCATCGACGGCGGACGCGGGTGGCGGCGCATGGATCTGATGCTCGGAAGTTTGCAGCTCTCGCAGGCGGTCGACTGGCTTCTCATGAAAACGGTGCCGCCAGAGATCGCGGCGACGTCGCCCCTCCTCGACACGACGGTGCGGGCTGCGCGACCCTGACGGCACCACGAGGCCGTTCGCGTTCGCGCGACGCATCGACCTCTCTGGCCGAGCGACGGCGACGCCCGCGTTACGATCCGCCGCCCGACGCAGCAATGTGCGTGCGTCGGACATTCGACGAATCACTCCGACAACGCTCCTCCCATGATCAACCTTGAAGCCGCCCGTCGCATCATTGCCGCCGCCGAGAAGAAGGCCGCGGAGTTGAAGCAGCCCATGAACATCGCCGTCGTCGACGCCGGCGGCAACCTCGTCGCGCACGTCCGCATGGACGGCGCGTGGATCGGTTCGATCGACATCTCGATCAAGAAGGCGTTCACCTCGCGGGCCTTCGACATCGCGACGAAGGACTTGGCGAAGCACAGCCAGTCGGGCGACCAATTCTTCGGCATCCACGCAAGTAACGGCGGCAAGGTGATGATCTTCGCGGGCGGCATTCCGATTCGGGATGGCAACAAGAAGAACGGTGCGGTGATCGGCGCGATCGGCGTGAGCGGCGGCTCGGGCGCGCAGGACCACGCGGTGGCCGAGGCGGGCGCGAAGGCGTACTGAGGGTTTGAGAAGGCTGTGCGGGGAGGCTGCTGAGGACGAGAGAGCGTTGGAGGGCGTGTGCCGTCCTACGGCTGTCGGTGCGCGCTCGTGGTCTCGTGCGGCAGAGGGATGGAGGGGACCGCCGAGGACGCGACGGTCGCGGCTGACGCAGGCGCCAGCGATGCGTCCGATCCGCGCGGCCCCTTTCCTGCCGTTCCGGTTCTCTCTGTGTTCATCCGTGTTCAACTGTGGTTCTTCCGTCTTCCTGCAACGGAGAAGCCGAGAAGGAACCACAGATGAACACGGATGAACACGGATGAACACAGATGAACACGGATAAGGCAGCCACCGCGCGGCGTGTCAGTCGCGACCAACACAGGCGCCAGCGAGGCGTTCGATCCGCGCGGCCCCTTCCTGCCCTTCCGGCTTTCTCTGTGTTCATCCGTGTTCATCTGTGGTTCCTTCCTCCGCCTGCAACGGAGAAACCGAGAGGGAACCACGGATGAACGCAGATGAACACGGATGAAGCAGTCGCCGCGCGGCGCGTCAGTCGCGACCAACGCAGGCGCCAGCGATGCGTTCGACCCGCGCGGCCCATTTCCTGCCCTTCCGGTTCTATCTGAGTTCATCCGTGTTCATCTGTGGTTCCTCTCCCTCTGCCTGCAACGGAGAACCCGAGAGGGAACCACAGAGGAACACAGATGAACGCGGAGAAAGCAGCGATCCAATGAGGCGTCGCCCTCCCCCCTCAGCAGGCGCGCACCACGCCCAATCCGCGCAACGCCTGTGCGCGAACCGTGTCCAGCCTCTCTTCTTCCTCCCCTCGGGCTTACGCCCGCGCCGTCTCGCGGTCGCGCTCCGCCCGCTCCGCGCGCTTGCGGGCGTTCTCGTCGAGGATGCGCTTTCGGAGCCGCACGCTCGTCGGCGTGATCTCGACGAGCTCGTCGCTCTCGATGTATTCGAGCGCCGACTCGAGCGTGTAGAGCCGCGCCGGCTTCAGGACGACCGTCTGGTCCTTGCTCGTCTCGCGGAAGTTCGTGAGGGGCTTCAGGCGCGTCGCGTTCACGATGAGGTCGTTGTCGCGGTTGTGCTCGCCGACGATCTGCCCTGCGTACACCTGCTCGCCGGGCTGGACGAACATCACGCCACGGTCGGCGAGGCCTTCGACGGCGTAGGCCGTGATGCGGCCGGTCTCGAGCGAGAGCATGACGCCGTTCTGCCGCTTCTTCACCGTGCCGCGCACGGGCTTGTACGCCGCAAACGTGTGGTGCATGACCGCTTCGCCGCCGGTCGCATTCAGGATGCGCGTGCGCAGGCCGATGAGGCCGCGGGCCGGGATCTCCGCCTCGATGTGCATGCGCTCACCGCGCGGCTCCATCGTGAGGATCTCGGCGCCGCGGGCGCCCAGGAGTTCGAGCGCCGCGCCCATGCCGGTGCTCGAGACGTCGAGCGAGAGGCGCTCGAACGGCTCGTGCGTGACGCCGTCGATCTCCTTCTCGATGACTTCCGGCTTGCCGACCGTGAGCTCGTAGCCCTCGCGGCGCATGTTCTCGAGGAGAACGCCGAGGTGCAGGAGGCCGCGGCCTGAAACGTGGAATTCGTCGGCGGTGTCGCCGGGTGCAACGCGGAGCGCGACGTTCGCCTGCAGCTCGCGGTCGAGTCGCTCGGAGATCTGGCGGCTCGTGACGAACTTGCCTTCCTGTCCGCCGAACGGTCCGTCGTTGATGCGGAAGACCATGTGCAGCGTGGGTTCGTCGACCTTCACGCGCGGCAGCGGCGACGGCTTGTCGGCGTCGGCGATGGTGTCGCCCATGTCGATGTCGGCGATGCCTTCGATCGCGCAGAGGTCGCCCGCCTCGATCATCTCGACCTCGCGGCGGCCGAGACCTTCGAAGCGATTCACCTTCTGCACGCGAACCTTCTTCACGCTGCCGTCAGACTTGCACACGCCGACCTGCTGGCCCTTCGCGATCGAGCCGGCGAAGACGCGGCCGATCGCGATGCGACCGACGTAGTCCGACCAGTCGAGCGTGGTGACGAGCATCTGGAGCGGCGCGGTCGCGTCGTCCTTCGGGGCCGGCACGCGATCGACGATCGTCTGGAAGAGGTCGTCGACGCCGCGGTCGCGCACGTCGAGGTCGAGGCTCGCCCAGCCTTCGCGGCCGGATGCGTAGATGATCGGGAAGTCGAGCGCCTCGTCGGGCGCGCCGAGATCGACAAGGAGGTCGAACACCTCGTTGATGACCGCGTCGATGCGGGCGTCCGGGCGGTCGCACTTATTGATGACGACGATGGGACGCAGGCCGAGCTCGAGCGCCTTCGAGAGGACGAAGCGCGTCTGCGGCATCGGCCCTTCGGCGCTGTCGACAAGGAGGAGGCATCCGTCGGCCATGCGCAGGACGCGCTCGACCTCGCCGCCGAAGTCGGCGTGGCCCGGGGTGTCGATGATGTTGACGCGGTAGACCTCGCCGCGGCGCGGGCCGCCGCGCAGCGTGTAGGTCACGGCGCAATTCTTCGCGAGGATCGTGATCCCGCGCTCGCGTTCGAGCGGGTTCGAGTCGAGCACGCACTCCTGCTCGCCTTCGCCGAGTTTGACCACGCCCGACTGCGCGAGCATCGCGTCGACCAAGGTTGTCTTGCCGTGGTCGACGTGCGCGATGATCGCGACGTTCCTGTGTCGAATGTCGTCAGTGGCCATGGATATCGGGTCCTGCGGGGAGCCCCGTAAGGTAGCAGGAAGAGGAGTAAGGATCGAGGATCAAGGATCAAGGGTCAGAAACGCGGGAGGGCCAACACCCTTCATCCTTGCTCCTCGATCCTTGACCCTTCTCCGCCCTACATCAGCGCCCAATACCCCACCCCCATCACGGCGAGGTCGACGATGGCGTGGCTTACGTAGGGCGGCCAGACGGAATCGGACCGGCGATAGAGCCACGACCAGAGAAGGCCGCCCACGAAGATGCCGGCGCTCGCCAAGATCGTGCTTGGGACGGGCAGGTATTTGAGGAGGACGATCACGTGGTGCAGCGTGAACGCGGCCGCGGACAGGCCGATCGCCGCGCGCGGCGCCACCGCCGCGAAACGCGTCGTGATGAACCACCGGAAGACGTACTCCTCGAGGAGCGCGTTCACGAACGAGAGCCACGCGGCTGCAACGAGGAAACGCATCGGCGTCGACAGGCCGTTCTTGTCGAGCACCTCGCGGAAGATCGAGACGTCGATCGCGCGCTCGCCGAGGACGAGGTACACGGCCCAGATGAGCGCGCCGATCAGGAGCCCGAGCCCGATGCCGATGCCGAAGCCCCCCTTCCGCGGCGGCGACCAGGACCACGGCTCGCCGTCGACGAACCGCGACCAGAGCGCCGGCGTCAGGTAAAGGACGGCCTTGCAGACGGCATACGTGACGAGCCCGATCGGCCCCGGGAAGAGCCAGAAGGATGCGAGCGCGCCGATCGACGGCGCGGGAATGACGATCGCGAGGCTTGCGAGCGCCGACCAGCGGGCGATCGGGGGCGCGGGATTCCGGGTCGAGGCGGCGTCGGTCATCACGGCGCGGCATCCTCGCCGCGCGCGGCCGCGGGCTCAAGCGCCCAGCCCTCGACGTCGACGCCGTCGGAACACATCGCGACCGGCTCGCCCTCGACGCGGACGCCCGTCGCGGCCACCAACTCGTCGTTGCAGGTTCGCACCATGGCCCGACGAAGCGGCCACGGCGCGTGGGCCACGCGGCCGACCTTCACGCGGCCGAAACGCATGCTGAAGAGCGCGTAACGCTCCGTGAGGAAGTGCTCGAGCGAGCCGGGCAGCGCGTCGGGCAGCCGCTCCCCCTTCTCCCAGACGACGTGCGTGCCGCGGCCGCCGAATCGGCGCCGAAGCGCGTAGTCGGTGACGTCGCCGTCGCGCCGGACGGTGAAGCGGCTCCAGACGTAGGGCAGGCTCCAAAGGAGCCGCGCGCCTGCAACGGGGAGAAACGTGGCCGCGTCGAGCGAGAAGAACCAGACGCCGGGGACGCCGCGGTGGCGCACGTACGTCCGCACGTTGCACTCGTAAAACTGCGTGGTCGACGGAAGATCGGGCACGCCGCGGAAGTGCGATTCGCGCATCTCGAACGGCACGAGCCCGATCCAGCCGGTCCCGTCGAACGTGTCGATCTCGAAGGCCGGAGGCACGACGGCGCGCAACGATTCCGTCGGCACGCGCCAATGGAGAAACGCGAGGTTGTCCCAGCGCATGCGGACGGCCGGCGCCGTCATCGCATCGACTCCGTTCGGGCACGTTCGCGGGCCAGCCGCGCCTTCAATCGAAGCGCGTTCCCGACGACGCACAGGTCGCTGAGCGCCATGGCGGCCGCCGCGACGAGCGGCCCGCGCGTGCCGAGCAGCCCGAACGCCGCGGCGGGGATCGCCATCGCGTTGTAGACGAAGGCGAGAAAGAGATTCTGGCGCACCGCGCGGAACGTCTGCGCGGCAACGTCGAGAATCGCGGGAACCCCGCGCGGGTCGCCCCGAAGGAGGACGATCGGCGCCGTCTCGATCGCGAGCGCCGAGCCTTCGCCCATGGCGATGCCGACGTCGGCGCGGGCGAGCGCCGCGGCGTCGTTGATGCCGTCGCCGACCATCACGCGCGGCGCGGGCAGCGCGTCGAGTGCGGCGGCCTTCGACTCCGGCGTCGCGTCGGCGAGGACTTCCGTCTCCCGCAGGCCGACGGCGCCTGCAACGTCGAGGGCGCGGCTGCGGCGGTCGCCCGTGAGGAGCCGGAGCTCAAGCCCGAGATGCCGAAGGGACGCGACCGCGGCGGCGCTCGTCGGGCGCACGGCGTCGGCGACGTCGATGTGGCCGACGAGCGTGCCGTCGACGAGCACGCGGCAGCTCGCTTCGGCGTCGCGCTCGACGCGCACGAGTCGTCCTTCGACCGTCGCCTCGACGCCCGTGCCCGCGATCGCGCGGAAGCTCGTGGCCGGCGCGATCGCCAGGCGCTCGGCCTCGGCGCGGCGCACGATGGCGCGGCCGATCGGATGCTCGCTGCCGCGCTCGGCGCTCGCGGCGATCGCTAACAGTTCGTTCGCGCCGGTCGAGCCGCCCGAGGGCCGGATCGCGGTGACGTCGGGCTTGCCGGCGGTGAGCGTTCCGGTCTTGTCGAAGACGACCGACCTCGCCCTCGACGCCCGTTCGATGGTCGCGGCGTCCTTCACGAGGATGCCCCGCCGCCCTGCCTCGCCGACGCCGACCATCACCGCCATTGGCGTCGCGATCCCGAGCGCGCACGGGCAGCTGATGACGAGCGTCGTGACCGCGTAGAGGACGCCGTCGAGCGGTCGGCCGGCGAACGACCAGCCGATCACGGTGAGCGCCGCGATCGCGAGGACGACCGGCACGAACACCGCCGACACCCGGTCGGCGAGGCGTTGCACCGGCGCGCGCGTGGCTTGGGCACGCTCGACGATCTCCGCGATGCGGGTGAGGCTCGTCGCATCGCCGTCGGTCGCGGCCACAACCTCGATCGCGCCGTCGGTCGCGATCGTGCCGGCGTGCACGGTGTCGCCGGTTCCGCGGGCGACGGGCAACGGCTCGCCGGTGACGGCGCTCTCGTCGACCGCGGCGCGGCCGGCGCGGATCGTGCCGTCGATCGGAATGCGGCCGCCGGGCCGCACGAGCACGCACTGCCCGCGGCGCACGAGGCGGCTCTCGAGGCGTGTCGTCGTGCCGTCCGAACCGAGGAGCTCGGCGTCCTCCGGCTGCAACGCCAAGAGCTCGCGCGTCGTCGCGCTCGCTTTCGCCGTCGCCCGCGCCTCGAGCCAATGGCCGAGGCTGATGATGCCGAGGAGCGCCGCCGCTTCCGCGAACCAGAGCGGCTGCCCTTCCATGCGGCCCAGGCGCTGCGCGACGAAGGTGGCAACGCTGAGTCCGTAGGCGGCGAGGACGCCGACCGAGACGAGCGTGTCCATGTTGGTGGTGCGGAATCGCGCCGCCCTCCAGGCGCTCGCGAAGAAGCCGCTTCCGCTCACGACGACGGCGATCGTGCCGCCGAGAAGAAGCGTGAGATCGACCGCGAGGTTGCCATGGAGAGCGTGCGAGCCGTGCGTCGCCCAGTGGAGGATCTCGAGCGGGACCCAGAGCGCGATCCCGACGATCGCGCGGCGCTTCCATCCGCGCTCGCGGGCGCGTTGCCTCTCCTCCGCCTCGGTCCGTGAGCGCCGCGGATCGGCGAGGACGCGCGCCTCGAAGCCTCGGCTCCGCACCGCGGCCACGAGCGCCTCGTCGGAGTCGCTCGCCGCGACGATCGCGCGTCCGCTCGCAAGATCGACGTGCGCCTCGCGTATCCCCGGCAACGCGGAGAGCGCCGACTGCACCCCCGCGACGCAGCCTGCGCACTCCATACCGTCGATGCGGAGGGTGCGCTCGGGAGGCGAGGCGGCGGAGGGCGACATGCTTGGATGGTAGAGAGGATCAAGGAGTAAGGATGAAGGAGTAAGGGTGCGCGCGACCGCGCGCCCTCCTCACCCTTGATCCTTGATCCTCGATCCTTACTCCGTCCTCACTTCCACGCCCCGAGCACGATCGCGAGATCCTGGCCGTCGACCTGACAGTCGCCGTTCAGGTCGGCGAAGCACGAGGCGCAGTCGCCGCAGGCGCCCCAGGCGCCGAGGATGATGCCGAGGTCGGCGCCGCCCACCGTGCCGTCGAGCGAGAGGTCGGCGGGCACGCGGCCGAACGTCGCCGTCGCGTCGGCCTGGACGAGGCCGTATCCCCGCACAAACAAGGGATCTGGCGCGATGCCCGCTACGCTGTCGGCCGCGGTCGCGAAGAGCGCCTCACGCAACGTGGAGACGGTGAGGTCGGGCCGCGCGCCGAGAATGCACGCGACCGCGCCCGCGACGAGCGGCGTCGAGAGGCTCGTGCCGCTCACGCCGGCCAAGCCCGTCTCGTTCGTCGAGTGCACCGTGACGACCGCGACGCCGCGGGCGAGCACTTCGGGCTTCACGCGTCCGTCGAAACTCGGGCCGTCGGACGAGAATCCGGCGATCGCCCCGGTCTCGTCGCTCGCGCCGCACGAGATCACCTCGAAGGCGTCGGCGGGTGCGCCGAGCGCGAGCGTGGACGGATCCTCGTCGTGGCCGCCGTTGCCGTTCGCGGTAAGGCACACGAGGCCGTTCGCCGTCGCGATGTTCACCGCCGTCGTCGTCACGGCCGTCTCGCCGTCGAAGTCGCTCGCCACGTACCAGTCGAAGTAGCCGAGCGAGCTGGTCGCGAGGTCAGCTCCTTGCGCCTCGATGAACTCGAGGCCTGCAACGTAGAAATCCTCCTCGATGGGCGTCTCGGTCGGGACGTCCTCGGTCTTCGCGAGGACGTACGACGCCTCGTACGCCGCGCCGACCGCCTGGCCCGGGAGATACGCCGCGAGCGTGCCGAGGATCCACGTGCCGTGGCGATGCTGGTTCGGGTCGTCGCCTTCCTCGATGCCGGTGTTCGGGTCGTCGTTGACGAAGTCGTACTCGGCGAGGACGTGTAGCGGATGTTCCGCGGAATGGAACGCCTCGTGCACGCGGTTGAAGCCCGAGTCGAGGACGCCGATGACGACGCCCGCGCCGCGGAATCCGCGGGCGTGGAGCGACAGGAGATCGATCTGGCCCAACTGCGGCGCGGTGAAGCCGTAGTCGGTGGCTGCAACGCCGTCTTCAGGGTTCGGCGCCGTCTCGACGATCGGCGCGATCGACGTTGCCGCTCGCACGGGCTGCACGCCGCGCACGAACGGGAGCTTCGCGATCGACCGCACCGCGGCGCGCGGGACCTCGACGCTCACCGCGTTCAGCCAGCGGCTCTCGACGCGCGGGGTGGCGCCGAACGAGCGCACCGCCGCGACATACGCCGGCTCGACCGGAAGGTCGTGCGCGTCGACGAGTCCGGGCATCGAGCGCCGCGCCTCGCGCCGGGCAAGCGCCCGCGGCGTGAGCGCGGTGTCGTCGGTCGACACGGTCGCACCGGCATGCGGCCGATCCGCGAAGAAGACCCAGACGGTCTCGGTCGCGGGCTTCGATGCACGTTCCGCCGCCGCGGTCGGCGAGGCGAGCGCCGCCCCGAGCGAGAGCGAGGCGAGCGCCCCCCCGAGCGCCCCCCCGAGCGAGGGCGAGGTGAGCGCCACACGAGACGACACGGCGAAGCGAACGTTGGGCATGGCGACATTCTGCACGCGCGTCGAGGCTCGTGCGTTCGAGAGGCGGAGAAATTCAGGGCGGTTCGCGCGAGCGAGCGTTCGCGGCGGACGCACCTTGGCCGTGCGCCGTGTCGCGTGACCGCGCGACGTCGTCAGCCCCCGCAAACGCCCCAGGCGCCCAACAGGATCCCGAGATCGCTCGGGCCGACCGTGCCGTCGCCGTCGAGGTCCGCGCTTCCGCCCGGACCCCACTGGCCGAGGAGGGCTCCGAGATCGGTGGGCGTCACCGCGCCGTCGTGATCGAGATCGCCGACGCAGGCGCACGCGTCGACGACGAGGTCGCCGTCGAGGTCGTTGGTGGTGCGGAAAAGTCCCGCCACGAGCACGTTCGACGGCGCCTCCGTGAACGTCGGATTCGCCGACGGCGTCTCGAAGTCGAGGTCGTACGGCGCTTCGGTCGCGTACCACGTCGCCTGCGGCTGTCCGGGCGACCACGCAGCCTCCGCGACCAACATCGAGATCGTCGTCCCGTAGAAGCGCGAGACCGCGAGCCCCACGAAGTAGCGCGTGCCCGGCGCGCCGATCGCGACGGGATCGAAGACCGCGCACTCGAGTCCCGGTCCGACGGTCGGCGAGACCGCCTGCTTCACGAGAAGCTGCGCGTCGCTCGGGTCGCCGTCCTGATTCGGGTCCGCGTAGATCGCGACGGCGCACGGCTGCGGATACGCGTCGGCGCCGATCCAGTCGGTGGCGACGCCGCGCACGACGCCGTCCGTGCCCGATGGCACCGTCTGCCGCGTGACGATGAGAAGCGCCGTGGGCTCGTCCCACGGGCCGTGGCCGAGCTGGCCCCACCACAGCTGTCCGAGGGGCATCGCCACGTTCCACGCGTCCGCCCAGCGCACGTCGCACGAATCCGGCGTGCCGTTGCCGTTGCAGTCGTCGATCGTCGCGCAGGCGTCGGGCACGCCGTCATGGTCGCAGTCGCCGGCCCCCGCGAGCGTCTCGTCGAGATCGGAGACGCCGTCGCCGTCGCAGTCGGTGAGCGCCGCGGCGGCGCGGAGCGTGCGCACCGTGCGAACCGGTCCCGTCGCGTCGATCGCGGCGACTTCGGTGAGCGCCGCGACGCCGCCCTTGATCGCGACCGCCGTTCCCGACGCCGTCACCGCGCCGCCCGAAGGGTCGGGCACGATCGTCGCGACCCGCACCGGCGCCGCGCCGTCGACGCGATAGAGCCACGCGCGACCGGTCGAACCGCCTTGGCCGGACCATGCCGGCGCGCCGATCGCGAGAAGGTCGCCGTCGAGATCGCAGCGAGCAAGCGCCGCGCCCGCGACCTCGCCCTGGATCGGCGCGGCGGGCGTCCACTGGCCCGGTCCTTGCCGTCGGTAGAGCCGCATCGCGCCCGCGTTCACGAGCGCGCCGTTCGACTCGCCGGGAGCTGCAACGACGAGCGTGGCGCCGGCAAGGTCGAGTCGCGCGCCGAACTTGGCGCCCGGCGCGAACGTCGGGGTCGTGAGCGTCTGGTCGACGAAGAGCGTCGACGACTGGCCGTCTCGCGCGAGGACGAGCACCAGCCCCGGCGCGAAGCCCGGCGCGAGCGCGGCATCGGGGTCTCCGAGCGCGATCGTCGCACCGTCGACCGCGACGGAATGTCCGAGGGCAAGCGACGCGACGATGGTCGACGGCGCGACATACGAGAAGCCGAGCGACAGCGACTGCGCCGCGACATCGAAGCCGTCGGCGCCGCCCACCACCTGCAACGCGGAGTTCCGGCGCCCGGGCGTGCCCACGACGAGCGTCGCGCCGTCGAAGGCGAGCGCCGCCCCGTAGCGGCCGCCGGCGACCGGCGCGGCGTCGGTGAGGAGCGTGAACGGCTCCCATGATCCTTGGCCGTTGCGGCGATAGACGTGCACCGCGCCCGCGCCGACGGCACCGTCGACCGTCGCCTCGGGGGCGCCGACGAAGAGCCACGAGTCGTCGCCCGCAAGCGCACGGCCGAAGCCGCGCTGCCACGCGTCGCCCGCGCGACCCTTCGGCGGCGCGATCGGCGCGAGGTCCTGCGCGTGCGACCAACCGAGGAATGGCATCGGATCGCCGGGCGCGTCGCCGCGGCGCCAGACGACGACCGGCGCGAACGCGTCCGCGTCGACGCTGTCGCCCAAGCCGATGACGAGTTCGGTCGACGTGAGCAGCAACTCCGCGCCGTACGACGCGGCGAGCGCCTCGGGCGAACCGACGTCGACGCGCGTTTGGGTCAACCGCCAGCCCGGTCGCGTCCCGGTCGGGACGCCGAAGACGAGGCTGTCGGAATCGCCGAGCGACGTCGACGCGATCGCCGCCGCGAGCGCGGCCGGCATCGCCGACCGCCACGCATGCCGCCACGACCGCTTCGACCCGATAGGTGCGCGACCAACCATCCTCACCGGAAGGCACTCCTCTCGACGCGAACTCGCTCCACGAACCCGCACAGGGCTTCGCACGATCGCCACGACTGTGACGGTCGAGCCGAATCGAATCCCTGCCTGAGCCCGCATAAGGATGCCACGGGGAAGGCGGAGCGGGAAGAGAGGGGGGAGAAAAGGGTTCAGGGTTGAGGGTTCGGGGTTGAGGGTTCGGGGTTCAGGGTTCGGGGTTCAGGGTTCGGGGTTCAGGGTTCGGGGTTTTGGGGCAAACCCCGAGCGACCGTTGCCACGCCGAGTCCAAGGGGATTGCCCCCGACCCCTGAACCCTGACCCCTCCCCCTCACCCTGACCCTTCTCTCACTCTCCTGCTTGTCACAACCCCCTCTTCGGCCGATACTGTGGATCTCGGTGTCGGGAGGCCGCTCTGGCACACGCCCCACCGATCTCGCTCCGCTCGCCCGTGATTCGCGCTCTCCACGAACTGCCCCGACGCCGGCCCCTGCCGACCTCGACCGCCTTGGTCTTGGCCGTGTTGGTCGCGCTCGCGGCGTCGCTATCGGACGGCGCGGTGGCGATCGGCCCGTCCCTCGAAGGCTCGGTCGCCTGGCGCGTCGCGGCCTCGAGCCGAGCCGTGGCGGCCGCGCTCTCGACCGTCGCCGACCAACTCGAAGACGAGTGGAACGCCGACGGCTGGCGCCACAAGCCGACCCCTGCCCTCGCAGGCGCTCGCCTCGCCGCAGTCGTCGGCGACCTCTACGACCGACCGCAGCCCGTGCGGAGCGCCTTCCGCCGGCATGACGAGCGCGTCGCGCTCACCCCGTCGACCGAACGACACGTTCGACTCGCGAACAACGTGCCCCCGCCGAGCGGGCTCGTGACGCGCGTCTGACTTCGTCACGATCGCGCCATGACGTGCGCCTGCGCCGACAGCGGCGCGGCGATGCGTCTCCCGACGCTATCGACAACTCACGATCCTCTCCGGCCGTCCCCGACGTGCGCGACCCGTCGCGCCGCGCGACGTGCCGTTCCGACTCTCGAACGACTGAAAGTGAAGGTCCCCCAATGGGCGTTCCGTTCTTTGGCCCCCTGATGAAGAAACTCTTCGGCTCGCGAAACCAGCGCATGGTCAAGCGCTACCTTCGCGTCGTCGACCAAGTGAATGCGCTCGATGACTCGATGCGCGTGCTCAGCGATCCCGAACTCCGCGCGAAGACGGACGAATTCCGCGAGCGCATCAAGAAGGGCGAGAAGGCCTACGGGATGATTCCCGAAGTCCTCGCCGTCGCCCGCGAGGCGATGGACCGCGCGGTCGGCATCCGCAACATCTTCAACCCCGAGCACGGCTTCGATCCGTCGCGGCTTCCGCCGGCGGCTCGGGCGCTCTTTGACGAGGTCGCCGCCACGATCGCCGCCACGCCGGCGCGCCCACCGGAAGGCGACCTTCGCGGCAACCGCGGCCAGATGGCCGCGTGGCAATTCGTCGACATCCCCCCCGCCCTCTACGACGCGGTGCGCGAGCTCTACCCGGAGAGCCGACCGCCATTCCGCGCCCGCCCCTTCGACGTGCAGATCATCGGCGGCGTCGTCCTGAGCGAAGGGCGCATCGCCGAAATGAAGACCGGCGAAGGCAAGACGATCGTCGGCCCCCTCGCCTGCTACCTCGCCTGCTGCGAGAGGAAGCAAGTCCACGTCGTCACCGTCAACGACTACCTCGTGCAGCGCGACCGAGACTGGACGTCGCCCTTCTTCCGCGCGCTCGGCCTCACCGTCGGCGCGATCCACCCGATGCACATGCAGCATCCGGAAGAGAAGCGCATCGCCTACACCTGCGACGTCGTCTACGGCACCACCGCCGAGTTCGGCTTCGACTACCTGCGCGACAACATGAAGCTCCGCCCCGAGGAGCAGCTCCAGAAGAAGCGCGACTTCGCGATCGTCGACGAGGTCGACTCGATCTTGATCGACGAGGCCCGCACGCCGCTCATCATCTCGGGCCCGGCGCACGCGTTCTCGCCGCGCTATGACATCGCCGATCGCCTCGCGCGGCACCTTGTCGCCAAGCAGGCGACGTGGAACAACGCCGACGAGAAGGTCCAGGCGTGCAAGGCCGAGATCGCCGGCCTCGAGGGCGACATCCGCAACGCCCGCGACCGCGCGAAGCTGCCGGAGCTCAAGGCGAAGCTCGACGAGGCGAAGAAGCGCCTCCCGCAGCTCGAGAGCGTCCGCGACAAGCACACGCAGTTCTACGAGCTCGAACTCGACAAGAAGCGCGCCACCGCGACGCACGACGGCATCGCCGAAGCGCAGAAGGTCGCGGGCGTCGGCAGCTTCTACGTCGGCGACAACATCGACCTGCCGCACCTGCTCGAGCAGTCGCTCCGCGCCCACACCGTCTATCAGCGCGACCGCGACTACGTCATCGCGCCGGACGAGCAAGGCGTCGACAGCGTCGTCATCGTCGACCAGAACACCGGCCGCAAGATGGTCGGTCGCCAGTGGTCGGACGGCCTCCACCAAGCCGTCGAAGCCAAGGAAGGGGTCAAGATCAAGGAAGAGACCCAGACCATGGCGACGATCACGATCCAGAACTACTTCAAGCTCTACAAGCGGCTCGCCGGCATGACCGGCACCGCCGACACGGAAGCGACGGAGTTCCACGAGATCTATCGCCTCGACGTCGTCAGCATCCCGACCAACCTGCCGGTCGTGCGCGACGACCTCAACGACCTTGTCTTCCTCCAGGTGAAGGACAAGTGGGATCACATCGTCGAGGAGATCAAGATGTTCCACGACGTCGGGCGCCCGGTGCTCGTCGGCACGACGAGCGTCGAGAAGTCCGAACTCCTCGCCCAGATGCTCTCGAAGAAGCATCAGATCAAGCACGAGGTCCTGAACGCGAAGCAGCACGAGCGCGAAGCCGACATCGTCGCCGGCGCCGGCACGCTCGGCGCCGTCATGATCGCGACGAACATGGCCGGCCGCGGCACCGACATCAAGCTGCGCGGCTTCTCGCGCGAGGAGCTCATCGATCACTGGAAGCGCCGCAACCTCTGCCCGCGCGAGGTGAAGCCCGATTGGAACGACGAGCAGATCATGGCCGCGGTCTATCGCCACATGGCGCATCGCGCGCTCAAGGACGCCGTCGCCGGCCTCGACGACGCCGGCGCGAAGCTCGCGCTCCTGCGCCATTGGTGCGTCGAGCGCGGCATCCCCGAGAAGCGAGCCGCCACGATGAGCGAGGCCGCCTGCCAGGCGGAACTCGATTCGATCGGCGGCCCGCCGATCCATCGCCTCCGCATGTTCGAGAACATCGAGGACATGGGCGGCCTGCACATCGTCGGCACCGAGCGCCATGAGAGCCGCCGCATCGACAACCAGCTCCGCGGCCGCGCCGGCCGTCAGGGCGACAACGGCTCGTCGCGCTTCTTCCTCTCGCTCGAAGACGACCTGATGAAGATGTTCGCCGGCAAGGCGACCCTCTCGCTCCTCTCGCGACTGGGCATGAAGGAAGGCGACTCGCTCGACAGCCCGATGCTGACCCGCGCCGTCGAGAAGGCGCAGCGCAAGGTCGAGGAGCGGAACTTCCAGATCCGCAAGCAGATCCTCGAATACGACGAGCCGATGGAGTACCAGCGCCGCGCCTTCTACGGCATGCGCCAGCCGGTCGTCGAGAGTCGGGGCGTCCGCGAGGTGATGCTCCGCTACATCGACGATTCCTGCCGCGACGCCGCAGCGCACTATCTCGGTCGCGACTACGTGGGCAACTGCATGTCGGAGTGGGTGAAGGAGAAGTGCGGCGTCTCGATCGACGCGTCGCGCTTCCGCGGCAAGGAGCGCTCCGAGATCCACCAAATGGTGTTCACCGAGTGCGTGGAGGAGATGTCGGGCGAGATCCGCTCGACCGTCGCCGAGTACATGTCGGAAGAGGTCCCGCCGGAAGAGCGCGACGCCGACGGCTTCATCCGTTGGGTCTCGCAGTACATCGGCGCGGAGATCCCGCCGGAGGACGTGCGCTCGAGCGAGCCGCTCGACATGATTCGCCGCCTGGAGAAGGCGTCGGAGCGCAAGTTCGCCGCCGTCGATCTCTCGCCGCTCGACCAGTACATCGAGAAGGGGTACGGCGAGAAGGCGCTCGCGGATTGGGCGACGCGCACCTATGCCGCGACGTTCGACGCGTCGATGTTCACCGCGTCGGAACGGGCCCAGCGCGCCGGCGACGAGGAACGCATCGCCGAGAGCACCACGAAGCTCATCAAGGCCGCCCGCGACGCCTATCGCGAGCGCGAGATCGTCTATCCGATCGACTTCGCGATCGAAGTCACCGCGGGCATGCTGCAGCAGAATGCCCAGGCCGCGCTTGGTCAATTCTGTGCGTGGGTCAAGAGCCGCTACGAGCTCGAATGGACGCCCGAGGCCCTGCCCTCGAGCGACCCGCGCGAGTTGCGCAAGCTGCTCGTCGACGAGGCCCGCACGTGGGACGACGCGAAGATCGCCAAGCGCGCCGAGAAGTGCCTCGCGTTCGTCGGCTCGGCGACCGGTGAAGAGGCCGGCGCGAAGGTCGACCAGTGGTTCCAGACCGAGTGCATGATGCGGCTCGGAGACACCGAGCGCGAGGAGGCCGCCGCCAATCCGAAGGCGTTCGTCCCCGCGCGCGTTCGCGAACTCCTTCGCAGCGAGATCACGCAGTTCGAACGCTGGATCCTGCTGCAAGTCTTCGACACCGCGTGGAAGGACCACCTCCACTCGATGGACCAGATCCGCGACGCGATCGGCTTCCGCGCCTTCAGCCAGAAGGACCCGCGCATCGAGTTCAAGAAGGAGGCCGCGCGCCTCTTCGAGGAGATGCAGGAGACGATCCGCGAGCGCGTTACCGAAGTCGCGCTCAAGGGCCGCCTCTCGCCGCAGATCCCCCGCATGCAGCAACCGCGACCGCAGCCGATGCCCGCCCCCGAGGGCGACGCGGCAACGCCGAGCGCGCTGCCCGAACGTCCGGCGGCGCCGGCCGTCGCGGCGGCGGCCCCCGCCATCGCGGCGGCGGCGGCGATGGTCCGCGGAAGCGCGGAGCAGGAAGCCGCGCTTGCGATCGCGGAGCGCGCCGGGATGCCCGAGGGCGCCATGCCGCTCCCGGACAGCGACCCGAACGCAATGCCGGTCGTCGGCCGCAACGAGCCATGCCCCTGTGGCTCCGGCAAAAAGTACAAAGCGTGCCATGGTGCGCGCGTGAAGGCGTCGTGAGTGCACGCTGGTGCTGACCGCGGCGGGCCGAGGTGCGCAGCGTGCCTTGGTTCGCCGCGGTGGCGCGCGCCGCGCGGGTCACCGTTGCGGCACGCGGCAGCACAGCGTGCTGTGCTGCGCGGTGGGTGCGCGGGTTGGGGGTGGGGCGGGTGATGTCGCGCGTGGGCGTCGCTGGTGCTGACCGACGCCGTCGGTCGTCGCTTCGCTCGACCGCCAGCCTCGGCAGCACAGCTCGCTGGAGCGATGGTGCTGGCCGCTGGCGCGGCAGCACATGCGCGGGGGGAAGTCGACGGTCAGTCCGGGGTGCTAGCGTCGTCCGCACCACACTCCGGGCAACGCGGAGCACCATGCAGGATGTACCCGCAGCGGCTGCAACGCCCCTGCCGGCGCCGACGGTGGTACGCCCGAACGGCGCCCAATCCCTTCCACGCAAACACCATGAACGCGCCGGGCACGCACCAGGCTGCAACGTTGAGAAGAAGCCCCGACCAGATCGGCTGATACGGCAAGACGAACGTCGCCGATTCGAGCGTGCCGCTACCGTCATCGGAACCGAACCAGAGGAGGCCGGTGGAACGGAGGACGTCGGAGGTGACGGCGATTATCGTTCGCGGGTTTCCGTAGCTCGGCATTTCTCGTCCGTGCCAGTCCGCGTATCCGACCGCGCTTCGGCACGGCCAGCCGACCGCGAATGCTTCGCGGACAAGCGAGTCGCCAATAGGGATAACGAGCTCGTGGTCGTTGACGAGTGACCGCGGGTCGCACCAGTCGAAACGCTCGTCGAAAGGCTCCGCAAGTCGAACGACTCCGGACAACCACTGACCCTGTCTTCCCCAATCGTTCTGAAACTCACGGCGATAGACGCCGCGCACCCATGTACCGGCCACCCACTCCACGCCCCGGATTTCATCGTTGAGGGAGGACGCAAGGCTTGGTCGTTGCGTTCCCGCGGCGGCAGCAACCGACCACAAGTCCAGGGACGTCTCTTCAATCCCGTACCAACAGCTCCCGCGGGACCACGCGTTGAAACGAGGATCCGAGGAGACCCCAGTCCTGGCGAATGTTGCGCCAACGCCCGCAATCACCGCGTTGCAGGCAAGCGACGTGGCGACGATCAAGACGAACGGACGAAGCCTGCGCCACCTGCGCGAAGGGTTACGCGTCGTCGTGGCGTCACTCATGCAGCACCATGCCGCAGTCGTCGTCGCCGAGAAAGTGGCTCGGCCAGTCCGTGTCGCGCCGCAACGTGTAGATCGTCGGCCGCTTCCACACGCCAGAAACCACGCGGGTCTCGACCATCCACGGCTCGATCGCACGGGGGCCAACCGAAATGACGGCTGCGACTGACGCCTGACGTCGAGGAACGTATCGAAGTCGCACCGTCTCACCCAACGTCGCGTCAAGCCTTCCGTCCGAAGGCGGAAGAATCGCCGTTCGCATGGGTGTCGGGCCATCGAAGGGCGTAAGCGCGACGAGAGGCTCCCACACGTCGCCACGCTCGATTTCAAAACTTCCGTCCCATCCGAGCGTCGATTGCGTTTCTACCTCGAAATGCACGAACGCCCGAGTGCCGTCGCGATCGATTGCGACGAGAATGCGGCCCGAGCCCTCTCGAAGAGGCTCTCGATCCGGATTCAGGACTGGTTCCAACGGACCCGGATCAGGCGACACATGCAGCTCGAAGCGGGACTCGCCGCATCGAATGGCAATCGAGGATGGACGCGTCACCTCGCCAGAGGAAACGGGAAACGTGCGCCGAAGCTCCCGATCCGGGACCGCGATGCCAGCGGACCATCGCACGACGATTTCGTGCGTACCGATACCCTGCGGCGCGAGGAACGCCCACCGCGACGGCATCGGAAACGCGTTTCCGCCGAGGCTCGCGACCGAGCGCCCGTCGACGAGGACGTCTTCGATCGCGCACCATCCATGGAGTGCATGATCCAGCCGCGCGGCCCCGACGACGACGAGCGAGCCCGGCAAGACGTTCGAAGGGCACGACACCCTCGGTTCGTCTCGGGATCCGAACAACGTGGAGATTGCTCGTGAGGCGGTGTCACGGCCGATGACGTCGCAGGCGACGGCCTCCGCGAAGGTGACAGCGACGGCATCGTCGAGCGCGAGCCTCCCGCTTCCCTCCCGCCATTCGACGATGCTCTCGATGGGCGGCAACGCTCGGCCGTCGACCGCTCCTACTTCAATCGCATTCATCAGGAGCGAGAGACTCTGGCGGATACGAGTTCGTCGCGCCCTGCACCGGGGCGTCACCGACTCCTCGAAGACGACCGTCGGGTTCCCAAGCTCGATCTCCTCAAGTTCGCCTTTCGCAATGGCAACCAGGACGGCAGGGGGCAACGCCGCGCCAAGCAGCGGAGACGGAACCCAGCGAGCGACGGGAGCGGCATTCGCCGTGACCGTCTCAGTCTTGAGTACCGTCAACGCGTTGAAATCCCTGCCGCCCTCAGAGGTCCGCGAGCGTTCCTGGAGAAGCTGCGCGGAACGCGTGGTCGCTGCGGCGACAAGGGCCGTAGCTACGCAAGCGACGACAAGCGACAACGGGACCACAAGTAGAACGGCGAGAGGCCGTCGCGGAAACCGGCTCCGAAGCGGCTGTGTTCGACCGACGAACATGAGTCCGCACTCGGGACATCGCGTCGGCTGTTGGTCGCCGTCGGACGCGACCACATGTCCGCACCGGCAGCAGGTCGGTCGTATGAGCGCCGGTCCGCCCCGGACGCGGCGATAGAGGGTCGCCACGGTCAACGTGAGCGCGACACCGACGAGAACCGCGCCGGAGAGAACGAGGAGCCATAGGAGGAACTCGTTCGTGGCACTTGCGGGCGTTGCCGCCATCGTCATGGCGTGTCTCTCCCATCGGGCACCACGATCGCTCGGCATGTCCCGGGCGCCACGAAGGTCTCGATGCCCCATGCCTCGGGCGGGTCGTCATTGACGCGCTCGTCCTCAAGCATCGCGCGACCTGTATCGAGAGTCGCGCCGATGAACCGGACTTCGACGACATTCGCTGCCGCCAGTCGCTCGAACGGGACATGCAGTCGTAGATCGCCAAGATAGAGCATGCGTCGAGCTTTCGCTGGCCGCCGATCAATGCGCCATTCGCCTTCGATGGACCACGGAACCGCCACCCCGTCCACCGTGACCTCCTCGATCCGTGCGACCCAGCTCCCCTCGACGGGCGCACGCACGTCCATCGACGCGATTCCCTCGCCTGTCGTCGCGTCGCGCTCAACGGTGAACTTGGGCGCGGCCAAGGCGAGATACGCCTCGCCGCCTAGGGGACCGGCTTCTCTGGCGAGGGACATCAATGGGTAGATCAGCGGCGCTTCAAAGCCCCCCCACGAGCTCTGGACGGCGTTACTGAAGGCAACCCTCAAGGCCGCTGGACTTGCTGCGACCGCCTTCAGGCATCGAGCGGCGTCGTCGGGTGTAAGCGTGCCCGTACGCACCCGATTCGAAATCGCGGACAACGCGGCGACCGGCGCCGCAGGGGCGAGGGCGATCAGCGTTCGCGTCGGAAGCAGATCGGCCATTCGCCCGCGCTTGGCGATCACTGGACCGCCGACGGCCGCGACGGCCACCGCCAACGCGAAGCACAGAAGACCAAGGGTGAGTGAAACCGGCCGACGCCCCCGGAGTGGACCGTCGTGCGGCGGCACGCGCAGTCGAGCGGTCGTCATCTCGTTTGGAGGTCCGCCGACGATTGCGCCGCACTCGCACGCCGCGGGAACACGGGACGCAAGCTGCTGGACGTCGCGCCCGCATCGGCAGACAACGCGACTTCGATCGAGCCGCCGTGTCAGGCCTCTCGCGAGAAGGAGCGACGCCGCGACGATGAGCGCGGTCAGTGTCACTATGAAGATGGGATCAGGGGTCCATTGCACGCGAGTAGCAACTGTAGCCGCGAGGGTGACGTTCCCACCTTCCACGTTGCAGCTTGCGCCAAGGTGCCATCACGACCCGCCGCGCGCCGCACGCTTGCGGAACACCCGGCGACCGGCCAGCGGTCCGGCCGCGCTCCCCCACCTCGGTCCAGCGCTCTTTTTCCGCTGCGCCGCCCGCGACGTCGCACCCGGCCAGCGCCCGACTTGCACTCCTCGCCCGGGTCGCTACACTCCTCCGCCTTCTCGATTTCACGCCTCGTTAGCTCAGTTGGTAGAGCAGCTGACTCTTAATCAGCGGGTCCAAGGTTCGAGTCCTTGACGAGGCATTGACGGACGCAGCGGTGAACTGATGGCACGCTCGACCCGGCGCCCCCCCGGACGCGACGGTGGTGGCTCGCGGCGTGTGTAGACGTGCGGCCACGTCTGCCGCGCGTTTCCGCCAGCGGACCCGGACGTGAGGGAGGCCCTCGCGACTCAGCGGCCTCCCCCCCTCTCCCCGAATTCTCGCGCTATCCGCCTTGGTGCGCACTCACCCCTTCCGCGCCGTCAGATCAAGGCTCGTGATGAAGTCGCTCGGCTTCGTCCCCTTCGGCAGGTTCTGGGTGATGCGGAGGTACAGCGGGTCGTCCCAGTTCGTCAGCGCGTCGACATAGCCCGACTTCGACTCGAGGACGAGGTCGACGAGCCCGGCGGCGGTCGCCATCGAGCGCGTCTCCTCGACGAGCGCAGCGCCGGCAATGCAGCCGACGAGCGCCTCGACATCCTGGCGCACCGACTCCGGCAGCGGACGCAGGAGCGCGAGGTCCGACACCGCGACGCGACCGCCCGGCTTGAGCACGCGGGCGATCTCGCGCCAGACGCGCGGCTTGTCGGGCGAGAGGTTGAGCACGCAGTTCGAGATGACGACGTCGACGCTCGCGTCGGCGACGGGAAGATGCTCGATCTCGCCGAGACGGAACTCCACGTTGCTGAGGCCGGTCTTCTCGCGGTAGATCGCCATGTTCTGCCGCGCCTTCGCGAGCATTTCAGACGTCATGTCGACGCCGATCACGCGGCCGGTCGGCCCCACCTTTGGGCCGGCGACGAAGCAGTCGAAGCCGCCGCCGGAGCCGAGGTCGAGCACGACCTCGCCGGGCTTGAGCGACGCGATCGCGGTCGGGTTGCCGCACGACAGGCCGAGGTTCGCGGCGTCGGGCGTCGACGCTAACTCCTCGCTGGAGTAGCCGATGGCCGCGGCGAGCGCGTCGGGCGTGAAGGTCGCGGGGCCGCAGCAGCCGCCGCCGCAGCACGAACTCGCGGCCGGCGTCTTCGACGGCTCGGCCGTTTTCGTCGCCGACCAGGAGCCCGCCTCGGCGATCTTGGCGTAGCCCTCGCGGACTTGCTCACGGACGCCGTGCGCATTCGCGGGGGCGGCGATCGCCGTAGGCGCCTTCGACGCCGACGTGGCCGCAGGCATCTTCGATGCCGGGGTGCAGCAGTCGTCGGAACAGCAGGTACGGCGGGTCGGTTGCTTCTCGTTCATGGTCAATGCGCTTTCTGCGTCCCGATGCGGGGCGCGTTGGTGTTGTGCTCCACGTTGCCGCCCGTCGCCTTCGCGACGAACGCCGGCAGCGTGCGGATGAAATCCCGAATCTCGTCGCGGACGCGGCGGTAGTGCGGCATCGCCTCGTCGTCGTTCGCGGCCTCGCGGGCCAAGTGCGGCGGGTCGTCGAAGCCGACGTGCACCACGCGTGTCGCGCCGGGAAAGACCGGACACGACTGATGCGCCGAGTCGCACACGGTGACGACGACGTCGATCGGCCCCATGCCCCGCAACTCCTCGACGCGCTTCGACGACTGCGCCGAAATGTCGATGCCCGCCTCCCCCATCGCCCGCACTGCGAGGCGATTCAGGGTCGACGGCGCGGTGCCGGCGGAGACGGCGTCGAGCGCATCGCCGTGCATGGCCCGGGCCCAGCCCTCCGCCATCTGGCTGCGGCAGGAGTTGCCCGTGCAGAGGAAGAGGACTCGCGGTCGTTCACTCGCCACAGCAGCCTCCTCGTCGGCCCTTCGCGCCATTCGGGCAGCACTGTTCGAACGCGTCGGCCAGCGAGCGGAGCGTGACCGAGAGGTCGTGGAAGCGCACCTCGTAGCGCACGATGCGCCCTTCCTTCGACGAGCGGAGGATGCCCGCCCGCTCCATCATCGCGAGGTGCCGCGAGACGACGGAGAAGTCGACGTGACAGCATTCGGCGACCTCGCTCACCGAGCACGCGCGGCCGCATTTCGACAGGCAGCCGAGGAGTCGGACGCGCGTCGCGTCGCCGAGCGCCTTGAAGAAGGTCGGCGCAAGGAGCGCGTCGAGCGGGCTCGCGCAGCGCGCTGCCTGCTTCGGCGTCGACGGGCGTCGTTTGCTTATTTGCACCATGATGCAAATGTACTGCGAGGTCGAGGGCGATGCAAGCGCCGGCTCACGACTTCGGGTCGGACGGGATGCGGCCGACGCGGAATGCGCGGGCGAGCGCCGAATCCCGAAGGATCGGCGAGGTTCCACGTGGGGCATGCGGGATCTGCCCGAAGGATTTACGCTCTCCGCACTTGTGATCGAGGCACTCGCGCCCCATCCGACGACGGCCCCCGCCTGGAACGGCGCCTGCGCGCTCGTCGTCGGCGCGGTGCCGGCCCGCGCGACGGCCTCGGGGCAAGTGCAGCGCACGACGATCGTCGCGGTCCTGGTCGCGGTCGCGCTCCTCGCGCTCGTCGCCGCCACGCTCTTGCGCCGCCGCGAGAGCGAACGCCGGCCGGCGGGCGGCTCGACCGGCCCCGTCACGCTCGTGCCCGACGAGACGATGCAGTCGCTCGCCGGCATCGGCGAGACGGTCCTCATCTACATGCTCCGCTTCGGTGCCGACGGCCGGCTCGTCGGCCACTGCGCCGCGTCGCCGAAACTCTTCGGCCCCGTGCTCGAGGCGCTCCGCTCGAACGGCAAGGCGCTACTCGACCTCGTTCACCCGGATGACCGCGCGACGTACGAGGCGGCCTTCGCGGCCCGCACGTCGACGACCGGGCGCGGCGTGCGCGAGCCCTTCGACATCCAGTACCGGATCCGCGCGACGGACGGCTCCTGGCGCTGGCTGCACGAGCGCGTGCGCCCCGCGACGACGGCGAGCGGACAAGGCGACGCGTCGTGGGAGTCGGTCATCGTCGATTTCACGGAGCGGCGCGCGGGTGAAGACCGGCAGCAGTACCTCCTCGACCTGCAACGTCTGGCGACGCGCGTTCTCGAGACATTCCTCCGCTCCGACGACCTCGATCGCGGCATCGAGTCGATGCTCGGCGCCGCCGGCTCCGCGTTGCAGCTCTCGCGCGTCTCGTTCGTGCGACTCGATGCCGACGTGCGCGAGGCGACGGTGGTCCGCGAGTGGGTCGCGCCGGGATTTCCGAGCGCACGCACGCGGCGGCAGGTGCAGCAGCTCGACAAGACCGGCTGGTGGGTGCCGAACGCGAAGCTCGGGAAGCCGAGCGTCTTCCGCCGCGAGGATGCGGGCCTCGGCCTCATCGCCGTCGCGCGCTCGATCCACGAGGAAGTGCTCGCGATGCTCGTCGTTCCCGTGCTCGTGCACGGCACGCTCCGCGCGGCGCTCGTCTTCGAGGACCTCGTGGCCGCCCGGCGCTTTCGGCGCGAGGAGATCTCGACGGCGCAGACGCTCGCCTTCGCCGTCGTGCGCGGCATGGAGCGGCAGGAGACGTCGGCGGAACGACGGCGCGTCGAAGGCCTGCAACGCACGCTCGAACGCTCGGAGCTTGTGGCGCAGCTCGCGGGCGGCATCGCGCACGACTTCAACAACGTGCTCTTCGCGGTCCGCGGCCAGATCCAGATCCTGCGGAAGCGCGTGAGCGACGAGGAAACGCTCGAGGCGCTTTCGCGCATCGAGTCCGCGATCGCGGGCGCGTCCGAGATGGTCACGGGCATCCGCCGCGCGCACCGCGGCGAGGAGGAGCCGCTTCTCCCGACGGCGCTCGTCCCCGCCCTCGAGGACGCCTGCCGGCTCGTGGCCCGCCTACTCCCCGACTCGATCGCGCTCGAGCGCGAGCTCGGCACGGACGAGAGCGCGCACGTGCTCTCGTCGCCGCAACGCATCCAGCAACTGGTGCTGAACCTCGCGCTCAACGCCCGCGACGCCATCGCGACGGACGTGCGCGGCCGCATTCGCGTGCGCGTGCGCCGCGCGCCCGACGGGCCGCGCGGGCCGATGGCGATCGTCGAGGTCGACGACACCGGCCCGGGCATTCCGCCGCCGCTGCGCGAGCAGGCGCTCAAGCCGTTCTTCACGACGAAGGCCGGGCGCGGCGCGGGCAGCGGCACCGGCATGGGGCTTTCGATCTGCCAACGCGTCGCGAAGGAGGCGGGCGGCACGCTCACCCTCGACTCCTCGAGCGACCTCGGCGGGCTTCGCGTGCTCGTCTCCTTTCCGATCGTGCCGGCGGCGCCCGAAGCCGCGGCGGACGCCGATCCCGCGTCGTTCGCCGACGCCGTCCACGACGCCGCGGACCGGGATCGCGAGGTGGACAATGCCGAGACCGACGACTCCGCGTTGCAGGAAGGCTCCGACGGCGCGTTCGCGCAGATCGGCTGCGCGCTCGTCGTCGAGGACGATCCCGCGGTGCGCCGCATCCTCGCGCACTCGCTTGCGGCGAGCGACGTCGAGGTCCTCGAGCGCACCGTCGCCGACGACCTGGACGCCTACATCCGCGAGAGCCCGATGACGATCGATCTCATCGTGATGGATGTCGACCTTCCGGGCACCTCGGGCATGGAGGCGGCGCGGCGCCTGCGCGCCGCCGGCTGTGCGATCCCGATCGTGTTCGTCACGGGCGGGACCGCGGAGTTCGATCCGTCGCTCGCGCCGGCGACGCTCTTGCGGAAGCCGTTTCCGATCGAGGCGTTGCCGCGCGCCGTCGCGAAGCTGATGGCGCGTCCGTGAGCCGGAGCGCGGCGCTCGCGGCGTGCGCCGCGAGGCCCTCGAGGTGCGCCAGCCGCACGGTGTCGCGCGCTACCGCGGCGCGCACGGCGCCCGACGCATACGGACGGAGACGCACGAAGTCGAGGACGGAAAGCCCTTGGCTCGTGCGCGCGGCGCCGCCGGTCGGCAACGTGTGGTTCGGCCCGATCCCGTAGTCGCCGAAGACCTCTGCCATCGGCGCGAGAAAGGCGGCGCCGTACGAGCGGCAGGCGCGGAGGAGTTCCGTCGGCCGCCGCGTCGCAACGGCGAGATGCTCCGGCGCGAGCGCGTCGGCCACGCGCGCCGCCTCCGCGCGCGACGCGACGACCGCGAAGCCCCCCCGCCGGAGCGCGCGCCGTGCGATCGTCGCCGTCGGCAACGTCGAGAGGAGCGCGTCGAGCCGCGCGCACGCCCGGATCGCCGCACGCCGACCGATCGAGACGAGCCACACGGCGCTTGCCGGATCGTGCTCGGCCTGCGCGAGGAGATCGGCTGCAACGTGGTCGGGATCGGCCGTCTGGTCGGCGACGACGAGGAGCTCGCTCGGCCCCGCCAGCATGTCGATCGCGACGAGCCCGCGCTCGCGGAGGATCGCCTTCGCCGCCGTCACGTAGCGATTTCCTGGGCCGACGAGGACGTCGCACCGCGGGATCTCGTCGTCGCCGCGCGCCAGGAGCGCAATCGCTTGCGCGCCACCGATCGCGAGGACGCGGTCGGCGCCCGCGAGCGCGGCGGCGGCGAGCATGGCATCGACGGGCCGCGGCGACGCCGCGGTGACCGACGACACGCCGGCGACGCGGGCCGGGATCGCGGTCATCAGCGCCGACGACGGCAACGGATAGCGCCCGCCGGGGGCGTAGCAGCCCGCGGAGGCGAGCGGCACCACGCGGTGTCCGATCTCCGCGTTGCCGGTGCGGATGGTGAGGTCGGAGAGCGAGCGCCGCTGCGCCCGTGCGAAGCGCTCGATGCGCGCGGCGGCGCGGGCGAGCGCGTCCCGGTCCGCGCGGGCAAGGCGAGCCAGGCCGCGCAGGCAGTCGCGCCGATCGCGCACGAGCGGCTCGCCGCGACCGAGTTCGCCGTGCCGTCGCGCCTCGCGCAGCGCGGCCGCCCTTCCGCCGCGGAGCACGCGGTCGACGATCGTCTCTGCCACGCGGCGGGCCTCGGTGTCGACGGTGGCCGCGCCCGAACGACGAAGGGCCGCAGGCGCGCGTTCGGGGAAGGTGCTCACGGCCGCGGCCCTCCCTTGCGCTCGCCGCCGCGTCGCGTGACGCGTCGGGCGCGGCGCGTGAGCTCGTCGTCGACGTCGGCCACGCTCGCGCCGACCGACGCGAGCTTCACCGCGCTGAAGAACGCCACGTCGGCCGCTTCCGCGACCACCGCCTCGCGCGAGACGGCGACCGCGAGCTCGTCGGCCTCCTCGCGCAGCTTGTCCGCGAGGAGCTCGGGTTCGCGGCGCAGGCGCGCGGTGTAGCTCGCGGGATCGTCCATGCAGCCGGCGCGCAGCCGCCGATCGAGCGCGGCCAGCCCGCGCAGCGGCCCGAAGCATGTCGGTGTGCCCGCGTGACACGCAGGCCCTTCGGGCTCGACGACGAAGCGCAGCGTGTCCCGGTCGCAGTCGGCGTCGATCGCGAGGAGCCGTTGCCGGGCGCCGCTCGTCTCCCCCTTCCGCCAGAGCCCGCGCGTGCGCGAGCGATAGGCCCCGCGCCGTTCGCCGGCTGCAACGCGGAGACTCTCGCGATCGGAGTAGGCGAGCGACAGGAGCTGGCCGGAGCGGTCGCAGACCGCGGTCGGCACGAGCCCGTCGGGCCGGTCGCTGCGGAGGCAGGCCCAGAGGCAGTCGGCGGGGTCGAGCGCCGGCCTGCCGGGCGCCGCGTGCAGCGCCATGCCGACTTGGGCGTCGGCCCCGATCCGATCGAGCGCTGCGATCTCGTCGACGCTGGCGATGCCGCCCGCGAACGTCACGCGGACGTCGCCTGCAACGCGGAGAAGCGACTCGGCCCGCGCGAGCTCGAAGCCCGCGAGGGTTCCTTCGACCTCGACGAACGTGACGAGGAATCCCCCGACGTGGTCGCGGAGCTCGGCGATCCGCGTTGCAGCCGACTCGCAGGTGCCGCGCGTCCAGCCTTCGACGACGACCTCGCCGTCGCGGGCATCGACCGCCGCGAGGAGGCGGTCGCGCGGAAGGCTCGAGAGGAATTCCGGCGTGGCTCGCGTGCCCACGATGAGACGCTCGGCGCCGTCGTCGAGCCACCGTCGCGCCGTGTCGCGGTCGCGGATGCCCCCGCCCACGCGGCAGCGGGCGCGGCCCAGGAGCTCGCGCACGAGCGTGGCGTTCGAGCCGGTGCCGCGGGCGGCGTCGAGGTCGACGACGGCAATCTCGCCGAACGGGGCGAACCGCTCGGCGAGCGGGCGCGGATCGCCGAGGTCGAGCACGAGGTCGCGGCCCTGGCGCAGTTGGACGGCGCGGCCGTCGAGGAGGTCGATCGAGGGGATCAGCATGGCCGGATCGCCTTTCCGCGGGCGGCGAGCGCCCGCTTGAGGTCGCGGATGGTGGTCTCGCGACGGTGGAGGATGCCTGCAACGAGGAGTGCGTCGGCGCCGGCCTCGAGCGCCGCGAGGAGGTCGAGCGCGGTGCCGGCGCCCCCCGACGCGATGACCGGACGCCCCGTCGCCGCGACCACGCGGCGGATGAGGTCGAGGTCGTAGCCGGTGCCGGTGC
This sequence comes from Phycisphaerae bacterium, assembly GCA_016795035.1. Lineage (GTDB taxonomy): Bacteria > Planctomycetota > Phycisphaerae > Phycisphaerales > SM1A02 > JAEUIT01. Next base: position 48,195 of record JAEUIT010000036.1, read on the forward strand.
CGTCGCGATCGATCGAGGTGAGCAGGATCTCGCCGGCGCCGCGCCGCGCTCCCTCGGCCGCCCACGACACCGCGTCGAGCCCCGTGGCCCTCGACCCGGCGCGGACGACCGCCTCGTAGCCGCCCTGCCCTTGGCGCCGCGCGTCGATCGCGAGCACCGCGGCCTGCGCCCCGTAGCGTTCGGCGAGGTGCGTCAGGAGTTCGGGCCGCCGCAGCGCGGCGCTATTGACGACGACTCGATCGGCGCCGGCGTCGAAGAGCGCCGCCGCCGCATCGATCGACGTGATGCCGCCGCCGACCGTGAGCGGCAGGCCGACGGCCGCGCGGACCCGCTCCACCGCCGCCCGCCGCGCGGATCGGCCTTCGAGCGTCGCGCGGACGTCGAGCACCGCGATCTCGTCGGCGCCGTCGGCCTCGTACCGCGCCGCCAGCTCCGCCGGGTCGCCGCAGTCGCGGAGGTCGGCGAACGAGGTGCCCTTCACGACGCGCCCGTCGGCGACGTCAAGGCACGCGATGAGTCGCGTGGTCAGCATCGCACGGCGCTCCCGTCGAGGGCGCTCGCGAGGGCCGCCAGTCCGAATGCCCCGCTCAACTCCGGGTGAAACTGCAGGGCGATTAGCGCTCCGCGCCTGAGGGCCGCGACGAACGGGCCGCCGAACTCGGCGACGGCGACGTCGGCGTCGCTCGGTGCCTCGTCGAGGGCCACGCGATAGCCGTGTGCGAACGCCGCGTATCCGTCGCCGCAGAAGCCGCGCACCCGATTCCATCCGTAGTGGGTCGGGCGCGGCGTGCTGGCGAAGCGGCGCACCATCGAGGGGAAGACGCCGAGCCCCGACACGCCCGGCGACTCGTCGCTTGCGGCGCAGAGGATCTGGAGGCCGACGCAGATGCCCACGGTCGGACGGTCACTTGCGATCCGGTCGAGGAGCGCGTCGGCGTAGCCTGCAACGCGGAGCGTACGCACCGCGTTGCCGAACGCGCCGACGCCGGGCACGACCACGCAAGCGGCCGCGGCAACATCGCCGGGATCGGCTGCAACGTCGACGCGCGCTCCGAGACGCGCGAAGGCACGGACGAGGGACGCGCGGTTCCCCGCGCCGGTGTCGAGAAGGAGGACGTTCGTCACAGCAGCGTTCCTTTGGTGGAGTTCGAGTCGCCGGGGCGAAGCGCGGCGCGAAGGGCGCGGGCGGCTGCCTTCATCGCCGCTTCGGCGCGGTGGTGGTCGTTGCGTCCGCGAAGGACGTCGACGTGCAACGTGAAGCGCGCGGAGATCGCGAAGCTTCGGAGGACGTGTGCGACGTTCTCCGCCGCGAGCCCGCCGATCGCGTCGCGGCGCAGGCCGAGGCGGACGTGGGCGTACGGACGGCGCGCGAGGTCGACGACCGCCCGGGCGAGGCTCTCGTCGAGCGGCGCGAACGCGTCGCCGAAGCGCGCGATCCCGAGACGGTCGCCGAGCTCGCGGTCGAGCGCCTCGCCGAGCGCGAGCGCCGAGTCCTCCGCGGTGTGGTGGTCGTCGACCGCGAGGTCCCCGTTGCAGGCAAGGTCGAGCGACCAGCCGGCGTGGGTCGCGAGCGTGCCGAGGAGGTGATCGAGGAAGCCGATGCCGGTTGCGACGCGCACGTCGCCGGGGACGAGCGCCAAACCGCAGCGGACGGAGGTTTCGCGGGTGTCGCGTTCGATGCGAATCATGGGATCGCCTCCAGGAAGGCGCGGACGTCGGCGAAGGTCTCCGCGGCGCCTGCAACGCGGAGCGCCGCGACGGTGCATGGGGCGTCGTCGCCGGGCGCGACCACGCCCATCGGAAGGACCGCGGCGTCGTCGCCGGCGGTGACCGACACCGCCGCACGGATGTCGTCGACGGTGTCGCCGACGAACCACGCGGTCCGCACGCCGAGCGCCTCGAGCGCTCGACGCACCGGCTCGGGCGATGGCTTCGGCGGCGCGTCCTCGAGGGTCACGAGTGCGTCGAAGCGCGAGGCGATCGCCCAGCGTTCGAGAAATCGCTCCGCATCGCGCCGAGGGCGCCCCGTCACGATCGCGAGCGGCCGCCTCGCCCGCAGCCGATCGAGCGCGGCGGGATCGACGAGGAGCGTTTCGGTCGCCCGGTACGCGGCGTACGCGCGCTCGAAGCGCGCGACGACGTCCTCGAGCGCGACGTCGATCCCCTCGTCGAGGAGGAGCCGTCGCGTGAGCAGCCAATCGTTGTTCGCGTCGCCTCGTCGCTTCGCCTTGGCGATCGCGGCAGGCGAGGCGGAGCCTCCGAACGCCGCGACCGTCTCGAGGATCGCGCGGCGATACGACTGCGACACGTCGGCGAGGACGCCGTCGAGGTCGAAGAGGATCGCGTCGGGGGCGGTGGCGGCGCGGAGGGCGCGCTCGACGCGCCGCGAGACGTCCGGCTCGCCCACGCACGTCACGCGGAGCGCGTCGGCGAGCGACGGTTCGCGAAACGTCCGCACGCGGACTCCGAGCGATGCGAGCCGCGCCGCGATGATCGGCGCCGGCGACGTCACGGCCGTGGCCCGCGCGAAGACGAAGTTGCCGTCGGAGGCCGTCGTCGCGAACCCCGCGTCGCGAAAGGCCGTCGCGAGCCGCTCGCGTTCGCGGCGCACGCGGCTAACCCTCGCGCGCATCGTCGGTTCGCCCCGCTCGAGCGCCGCAGCTGCAACGGCGAGCGACACGGTGGCGACGGGGTACGGCGGCGCGAGCGCCCGCAGCGAGCGCGCGAGGTCGACCGGCGCGAACGCCGCGCCGACGCGCAGCCCGGCGAGCCCCCACGCCTTCGAGAGGGTGCGCACGACCACGACGTCGTCGTACGCAAGCGCCGCGTCGGCGACGTCGTCGGCGGCGAACTCGCCGTAGGCGGCGTCGAGGACGAGCGACGTGCCGACCAGCCCGTCGCGGATCGCACGCAGCTCGTCGCGCCGGAGGACGCGACCTGTCGGATTGTTCGGACTGACGACGAAGGCGAACGCGGCGCCCTCGGCCGCGGCGACGAAGGCGTCGACCGGGAACGGTCCCTGGTCGTCCCAGCGAACGGCGTCGACCGTGCCGCCGTTCGCGCGGACCCGCTCGGGAATCGTGGCGAACGTGGGGTCGGTGACGACCACGCGTCGGCCGCGGGCGAGACGGGCGAGACGGTCGATGGCGTCGTCGGCGCCGGCGGTGACGACCACGCGGTCGTCGGCGACGCCATGACGTCGAGCGAACGCGGCGGCGAGCGCCCCGGCGTCGGGATAGCGGCCGATGGCGTCGGTCGTGACCTCCGCCTGCAACGCGGAGAGGTCGTCGGGGCGCATCGGGCATTCGTTCGCGTCGAGCCGCAGCTCGGGGAGCTGCGTCGAGGCCGAAGCGGAGCGCGGCGAGAGCGCGGTCATACGCTCACCTGCACGAGCGGCGTCACGACGAGGTCGGCGCCCCCCTGTCGCTTCAGGGCCGGGATGAGCTCGGCGAGCTGGTCGCGCCGCACCGCGGCCTTCACCGCGAAGCCGCGGCGGCCGGACAGCGGCGAAAGCGTCGGCTCGCGCATCGCCGGCAACGCGGAGAGGACGTCGGCGAGGCGCTCGGCATCGACGTTCAGTTCGAGCATGACGCGGCCGCGTGCGTCGAGCGCCGAGCGCAGGAGGAGGACCAGCGTGTCGACCGTCGCGCGACGGCCGGGATCGTTCCACGCGGCCCGGCTCACGTAGAGACGCGTGCTCGAGATGAGCACGTCCTCGACGATCGCGAGCCCGTTCGCCTCGAGCGTCGCGCCGGTTTGCGTCACGTCGAGGATGCAGTCGGCGTCGTCGGGCGGGAACACCTCGGTCGCGCCGAAACTCCGCACGAACGAGTCGCCCATGCACCGCCGTGCGATCCACTCCTGCGCGAGCCTCGGATACTCGCTCGCGACGAGAAGCGGCCGCTCGGGAAGGCGGCCGCGCTCGAGCAGCTCGCGCGGAGCTGCAACGACGAGGCGCACGGGGTCAAGGCCGGTGTCGAGGGCCTCGATCGGGCCGGACTCGGGGGCGGCGCCGACGAGCTCGCGCACCCAGTCCGCGCCCGCGAAGCCGGCGTCGCGCACGCCGAGCGCGAGCATCTCGACGATCGTCTGGGGCTTGAGGATCTTGGCGTCGACCGCTGGCAGCGGAACCCGCGGGCGATAGCCGCGGGCGCCGTGCCGCACGGGAATGCCGGCGTCGGCGAAGAGCGTGAGAATGGCCTCCTGCATGCGTCCCTTGGGAAGCGCGAGGCGGAGCGAGTCGGTCGGGAGAGGTGTCATGGCGAGAGGCTCGGGAGAATGGCCTCGCACCGACGCGCATGCGGCACAACGCACGACGCCGGCTGCGGGGCCGGCGTCGGAAGGGTCGCGAGTTGTTCGTGGATCCGTCTCTGGATCCGTCAGCGCGACATCGTCACCGGCTCATGCGGGGCATGGCGATGACGATGATGGAGTTGGGCGCTGCGGGCGGTCATGACGAGTGTTTCAGGTCGGACGGGGCGGGAGTATGGTCGCGCCTCGGTGGCTCGTCAAGCGCGACATGCGAACTCGGACGAAAGCCGACGCGCCGTCTCATGCGTCCGCGAGACGGCGACCGACGCGCTCCAGGCCGCGCTGCGCCGCGACGAACGCGAGGATGAGCGCGCCGACGACGATGCGCGTCCACCACGAGCTCAGCGTGCCTTCGAACGTGATGATCGTCTGGATGAGCCCATAGATCAGGACGCCGATCAGCGTGCCCACCACCGAGCCGACGCCGCCGCGGAGGAGCGTGCCGCCGATGACGACCGCCGCGATCGCGTCGAGCTCGAGCCCCTTGCATGCGGTCGGGTCGCCCGCTTGCTGATAGAGGACGAAGACCACGCCCGCGAGCGCCGAAAGGAACCCCGAGATCGCGTAGACGGCGATCGTCGTTGCAGCCACCGGAAGCCCGAGCACGGTCGCTCCCTGGAGGTCGTCGCCGATCGCATAGACCCGGCGGCCGAACGGCGTCTGCCGCAGGACGAACCATGCGACGACGAACGTGACCGCGCCGATCGAGACCGTGAGCGGGATCGTCGTCGACGTCTCGCCGAGCGGGAGCGCGATCGTGGCCGACTCGTTGAGCGTCGTCGCGACGAACGGATGCCGGATCGGCCGCGACTGCGGCTCGACCGCGAACGCCATGCCGCGGGCGAGAAACATGCCGGCGAGCGTGACGAGAAACGCCGGCAACGCGAAGCCGCGGATGATCGCCCCCTGCAAGAGGCCGAACGCCGCGCCGAGCGCAAGCGCGATGGCGATCGCGATCCCGGGGTGCACGCCGCCGCGCTCGACGAGCGCCGCCACGACGACGCCGGTGAACGCCATGACCGCGCCGACCGAGAGGTCGATGCCGCCCGAGAGGATGACGAAAGTCGCTCCGACGGCTGCAACGCCGAGAAACGCGTTGTCGACGAGGAGGTTGCGCACGACGGCGACCGACGCGAAGTGGTCGTAGCGGAGCGCCCCCGCCGCAAAGGCGGTGACGAGGACGATCGCCGCGACGAGGAGCGGCAGGTCCCGCGGCCGGAGCTTCACGGTCGCGCCTCCGTTCCGGGCCGGAGCCGCGCGCGGGCGCTCTCGAGGTGCCGCGAGCACGCGGCGCGAAACGTCGGCGACTGGAGGAGGCAGACGGCGAGGACGATCGCGGCCTTCGGCGCCGGCGCGATGTCCGCGGAGACGTCGAAGACGTACAGGACCTTCGTCAGCGTCTGCATCAGCATCGCGCCGATCACCGAGCCGAGGAGCGAGAAGCGTCCGCCGGTGAGGGCCGTGCCGCCGAGGACGACCGCGAGGATCGCGTCGAGCTCGAGGAGCTGTCCCGCGTTGTTCGCGTCGGCGGCGCGGATGTAGGCGCAGTCGATGAGGCCGGCGACGCCGGCGCACAGTCCGCACGCGGCGTAGGCGACAAGAAGCACGGGCCGCACCGGAATGCCCGAGAGTCGCGCGGCCCGCTCGTTCTCCCCCACCGCCTCGAGGAAGAGCCCGAATGCGGTGCGCCGCGTCCCGAGCCAGGCGAGCGCCGAGATGACCGCGAGCGCGCTCACCGTTGCAGGCAAGAGGAGGAGCGACGCGTTGCCGAGGAAGGCGACGGCGGGGTCGCGCACCGTCACGATCTGGCCGTCGGTGATGAGTTGGGCGATGCCGCGCCCTGCGACCATCAGGACGAGCGTCGCGACGATCGGCTGGAGTCGGAGGAACGTGACGAGCGAGCCGTTCCAGAGGCCGGCGAGCAGCGCGGCGCCGAGCGCGCCCGCCATCGCGATCGGCCACGCGACCCCCTTCTGCGACACGAGCGTGGCCACGATGGCTGACGCGATCGCGACGACGGCGCCGACCGAGAGGTCGACGCCGCGCGTGGCGATCACGAGCGTCATGCCGATCGCGACGATCGCCACTTTCGAGCCGTGGTTCAGGATGTCGATCGGGGTGCCGTAGAGTCGGCCGTCGCGCATCTCGACCGACAGGAAGCCGGGGGAGCCGACGGCGCCTGCAACGAGGAGCGCCGCGAGGGCGACGAGCGCCCAGGTCGCGGGCGCGCGAAGGACGCGCGCCATGCCTCTCGGGTCGCTGGCCGCGTCAGTCACGCGCGCCGCCTTCCGGGGCCGCCGCGACGGCCGCGAGCATCGCCGAGGGGTCGACGTCGGCGCCACGCAGTTGGGCGACCGAGCGGCGGTCGCGGAGGACGACGACGCGGCCGCAGGCCGCCGCCAGCTCCTCCAACTCCGAGCTCACGAAGACGACCGCGAGCCCCTTCTCGCGGAGCGACGCCACGAGCGCGAGCACATCGGCCTTCGCACCGATGTCGATCCCGCGGGTGGGTTCGTCGAGGAGGAGGACGCGCGGATCGGTCGCGAGCCAGCGCGCGAGGAGCACCTTCTGCTGATTGCCGCCTGAGAGGCGCGCGATGGGCGTCGACGCGCTTGGCGCCTTGATGCGGAGGGACGCGATGAGGCGGTCGGCGAGCGCCGCCGCCTCGCGCCGTCCGACCCGGCGCAGGATCCCACGCTGTGCCTGCAACGCGGTGATGAGATTGTCGCGCACCGAGAGCGACGGAAGGATTCCGTCGCCGCGGCGATCCTCGGAGAGGAACGCGAGGCCGAGGCGCATCGCGGCGCCGGGCGATCGGATCGAATGGCGCCGGCCCGAGACCTCGATCGCGCCCTCGTCGATCGGATCGGCCCCGAAGAGGGCGCGCAGGGTCTCGCTGCGGCCCGAGCCGAGAAGTCCGGCGAGCCCCACGGCTTCGCCCGCCGCCACGTCGAGATCGACGCCGTCGAGCGCGCCGCGGCGGCGCAGGCCCCGCGCGGACAGCGCGGCGGCGCGCGGCCGCTCGGCCTCCGAGCTCGCGCGTGCGGCGGCTGGCGCGATCGCCCGACCGACCATCATGGCGACGAGCTCCGCACGCGGCAGCGACGCCGCGAGCGCCGCTCCGACGAGGCGACCGTCGCGCAGCACCGCGATGCGGTCGGCGATCGCATAAACCTGGTCGAGGAAGTGCGTGACGACCACGATCCCGAGACCTTCGCCCCGGAGCCGCCGCAACGTCGAGAAGAGGCGCTCGACCTCGTCGCGGTCGAGGCTCGAGGTCGGCTCGTCGAGGATCAGCGTGCGCGCCTCGATGTCGAGGGCGCGGGCGATCGCCACGAGCTGACGGATCGCGAGCGGCAACGTGGAGACCTCGCGGCGCACGTCAAGCGCGAGGCCGAGTCGGGCGAGCGCCGCATTCGCCCGTTCGCGCACACGGCGCCAGCGGATCGAGCCGCCGAGCAGCCAATTCCGCCGAGGCTCGCGGCCGAGGCAGATGTTCTCGGCGACGGTCGCGTGCGGGATGAGATGCACCTCCTGGTGCACCGTGCTCACGCCGAGCGCTTCGGCGTCGCGCGGCGAGCGGAGCGTGATCGGCCGGCCGTCGCGCTCGATCGTGCCGGCGTCGGGCCGATGGAGTCCGGTGAGGCACTTGATCAGCGTGCTCTTGCCGGCGCCGTTCTCGCCCATCAGGCCTAACACTTCGCCGGGCCGGATCTCGAGGTCGACCGAGTCGAGCGCGAGCACCGGGCCGAATCGCTTGCGAAGTCCGCGGGCGGCGAGCATGTGGCGTTGGCGCGCCGGTCAGTAGACGCGCGTCTTCACGTCTTCGGCGGCCGTCTTCTGCGTGTAGACCTTCGCGGGAGTGACGATGCGGCGCTCGACCGGCTTCTTCGCCGCGATCGCCTCGACCGCGTCGAAGAGTTGCGGCCCGAGCAGCGGGTTGCACTCCACGGTGCAGTTGAGGTCGCCCGCGACCATCGCCTCGAAGGCGGCCTTCACCGCGTCGATCGACACGATGACGATGTCCTTGCCCGGCGTCCGGCCGGCCTCCTTGATCGCCTCGATCGCGCCGATCGCCATGTCGTCGTTGTGGGCGTAGAGCGCCGTGATCGAAGCGCCCTCGGGGCTCTTGAGGAAGGTCTCCATCACTTCGCGTCCCTTCGCGCGGGTGAATTCGCCCGACTGGGACTTGATGATCTTCATGTCGGGCTTCGTCGCGAGAACCTCCTCGAAGCCCTTCTTCCGATCGATCGCGGGCGCGGAGCCGGGAGTTCCCTGAAGCTCGACGATCGTCGCCTTCCCGCCGGTCGCCTCGGCGAGCCAGAGCGCCGCCTGCCGCCCCTCCTCGACGAAGTCCGCGCCGATGAACGTGACGAAGAGCGAGTCGTCGCTCACGTCGACGGCGCGGTCGGTCAGGACGACGGGAATCCCCGCGGCCTTGATCTCCTTGAGGACCGGCTCCCAGCCGGTCTCGACGACCGGCGAGAACGCGATGACGTCGACCTTCTGGGCGATGAAGTTGCGCAGCGCCTTATTCTGATTCTCCTGCTTCTGCTGCGCGTCGCTGAAGACGAGCTCGATCCCCCGCTTCTCCGCCTCGCGCTTGATCGAGTCGCTGTTCGCCTTGCGCCAATCGCTTTCGGCGCCGATCTGGGCGAAACCGACGCGAAGTTTCGGCGTTGCAGCCGGAGCGGACGACTCGGGCTTGCCGCAGCCCGAGACGAGCATCACGGCAGGCAGGAGCGCGGCGGCGAGAAGCGATCGGCGGGCGAAGCGGTGCATGGGGTGTGACTCTCGTTAGCGGGCGGCGGGAACGGCGGGAAAAGCGTACAGCGTGACGCTCAGGGGCGCGAGGGTGACGGTGTCGCCGGGCGCCGGAACGGCCGACTCGGCGATGACGATAGGTCGGGCGCCGTCGGGGTCGTTGAAGGCCATCGGGTCGGGGTGCGCGATCTCATAGCGCGTGCCGCCGGCGCCGAGCGTCGCGCCGGCGATCGCGAACTTCACCGTTGCAGCCTCGCGGCTCGGATTGACGAACGCGACCGTAAGCACGGTGCGGTCGTCGTTCCAGGCGGCGAGCGCGTCGATCGAGCCCTCGACCGCCGTCGCGCAGGGAATCGTGCCGAAGTGCCGGCGGTAGAGCTTGAGGACGAGGCCGGTCGACTCGAGCGCCGCGTTCGTCTTCGACGTCTTGATCGCGCCGATCACGTTCACGGTCTGCGCGTAATTCGCCATGAAGAAGAGGTCGCTGTTGCGGCCGAACTCGTGGAGCGCCGCGGCGCAGCCGAGGGCGTCCTTCATGAAGTAGCGCGTGCCGAGCTCGCCGAACGGCGTCGGGCCGTACCAGTAGTTCCACTCGTCCTGCACGATCCGGATGTCGCGGCCCTTGAGCGACGGCAGTTCGCGGCGGTAGGCGCGATGGGCGTCGGCGATCGCACGGAGCGAGTTCGGGGCTTGCCGCACGTGGGCAAGGACGCCCGGACGGTCCTGCCAGTAGACGTGCTCCGACATCGAGTCCATGCGATCGGCGCAGTCGCGCAGCATCGTGCGCGACCAGTCGCCGACGGCGCCGACGGCGATGACGTGGATCGAGGGGTCGACCGCGCGGAGCGCGTCGACGAACGCGTTGTGGCGCTTCACGTACTCGCCTAACGGGACGTTGCCGAGTTGCCACGAGCCGTACATCTCGTTGCCGATGCCCCAGAATCGGACCTTCCACGGCTCGACGCGTCCGTTCGCCGCGCGCTTCGCCCCCATCGGCGTGGTCGGCGCGCCGTTCACGTACTCGAGCTCGGCGACGGCGTTCTCGACGCTGCCGAGTCCCGTGTTCACCGCGATGTAGGGTTCGGTGCCGAGGAGGTCGCAGAGGTCGAGGAACTCGTGCAGGCCGACGTCGTTGTGCTCGATGCCTTGCCACGCCGGATTCTTCCGCGGCGGCCGGCGGTCGCGCTCGCCGACGCCGTCGCGCCAGTCGTAGCCCGACACGAAGTTGCCGCCCGGCCAGCGATAGACGGGCGCGTCAAGCTCCTTCAGGAGCGCGAGCGTGTCGGCGCGGAAGCCGCGGACGTTCGACGCGGGCATGAGGCTCGCGGTGCCGACGCGGAAGGTTCCCCGGGCCGGACCGACGATCCGCAGCGAGGCGTTCACGCTCGCGCGCACCGGCTGCAACGTGAAGTCAACCTTCGTGAACGCGTTCTTCTCCGTTGCAGCTGTCGTCGGCGCGGCGAGCGGAGTGCCGTCCCGGTCGACGAGGGCGATCGTCACGGGACCGTCGCCCTTGATCCATGCATGTCCGACGTACCGCTCGTCGGTCTCGATCGCGAGGCCCGACTGCACGAGGCCGCCGGGCTCGCCGCCGACCGTGACGACCGGCGTGTGCACGCCGACGAACGGGTCGGTCGTGTCCATCGCGACGGTCGCGCCGCCGAACGTGCGCCACGGCGACTCCGCGTTGCCGACCGGATCGTGGAACTTGCGATCCTCGAGCATCTCGGCCCAGATGCCGCCGTAGATGCAGCGGCCGAGATGCTCGATGAATTGGCCGTAGACGTACTTCGAGATGGGCTCGCGCACGGCGGCGGCGTCGATCGTGACGGAGGGCGCCGGTGCCTCGCCTTCCTTGAGGAGGTCGAGGCGCACGTCGTCGAACATTGCGCTTCCGGTCGCGAGGCCCCAGCCGCCGAAGAGGCAATTCACCGTGATCGCGTCGTTGTCGTTTGTATCGAAATCGACCGCGAGCTCGGTCCAGTCCTTCGTTCCGGTGACGGCGTCGGTGCGCACCGGCAGGCCGTGCAGGTTGAAGAGGACGCCCGCCGCGCCGCCGATCGGCGTCACGTCCGTCGCCTTTACCCACCCGCTGAGCCGGTAGCGCGAGTGCGGCTTCACCGCGACCGTCTGCGACCATGCGGCGTCGGCGCCTTTCGAGGACCGGATGCCCGCGCCCATGCCGTCGCGGCCGGGAAGGTCCCCGTCGAACGTCGGGCCGTCGCGATCGTTCGTCGCCCACACCGAGCGCGACCAGAGCTCCGGCCCGTTCGGTCCCGCGTGCGCGAAGTCGCCGTTCTGGATGACGTTGAGGTCGGGCGCGACGACGACGGCGTCGGCATTGAAGATGCGATCGATCTCCTCGTTGCCGTTGACGCGCCACTCGTGGATCCCGCCCGCCCAGCCGTCCTGCGAGGTCACGACGAGCCGCAGCGCGTCGACCGTGATCTGCTCGAACTCGCAGCGGTTGTAGCGGTCGCCTTCGACCGTGAAGCCGCTGGGATCCTCGATCGGCGACCAGGCGCCGTCGCGCTTCTTCTCGAGCGTCCACGACTTCGGCAGCCGGCACTCGCCGCGGCCGGTGTCGTCGAACCAATAGACCTCGACGCTGCGCACGGTGGTCGGCTCGTCGAACTCGTAGGTGATCGTCTCGGTGGTGCCCTTCTTCGGCCACCAATGCAGGAAGGGATGCTCGTGGTCGCCGGACGAGCTCGGCTCGAGCTGATCGTTCAGCGCCTGCACGTCGCCGCCGAACGAGGTCGACGCTTTCGCGCGCCGCGCGATCGTCGGAGCCGGCGCGGGCTTCGCCGCCTGCGGCTCGACCGCGAGCCAGACGGCCATCGGCGTCGGACCTCGATTCGCCCAGAAGGCATACGGGATCGCCGACGCCTGCAACGCGGAGCCGAGCGTGACGCTGCCGTCGAGCTGGCGCTCCGCGGGTCGGACCGAGCCCACCAGGGTCGTCGCGTTGCCGAGCGCCGCGACGGGCGCGCCGGGCGTCCACGGCGCGGCGAGGTCGGTCACCGCGGCGAGCGGCGACAGCGACTCTTCGATGTCCTTCGCTTCGACGCAGTAGACGAGCGGCCCGCGCGAGAGGGCGATGCGCCCGCGATCGGCGGCGACCTCCTCGCGGGCCGCGACGCGCTGCACGTCGAGCGGCAACGCGAAGGTCACGCGGTCGCCGGTCGTCCACGTGCGGTCGATCGTGGCGTAGCCGTTCGCCACCGTCGCGTCGACGCGCGAGCCGTTCACCAGGAAGGCGATCGGCGCGGGCGCGGGATCGACGAAGCGGTAGAGCCCGCCCGGCGCGACCTCGCCGCGGGCCCAGCCGGGAATGCGCAGGCGGAGCGCGAACGGACGCGCCGACGGGGTGCCGCGGGCGTCGCGCACGTCGAGATCGATCGCGACGGCGCCGTCATACGGCATGCCGGTCTTCTGCGTCACGGCGACGGCGGCGTCGCCCACGGTCATCGAGCCCTTGCCTGCAACGTAGAGATTGACGTACAGGTCGCGCGGACCGGTCGCGAAAACGAGCCCCGGCACCGAGGCGATGAAGCGGACGACGTTCGGCGGGCAGCACGCGCAGTCGAACCACGGCGCGCGCTCGCGCCCCGAGGAGACCTCGAGCGGATTGGGGTAGAAGAACCGGTCGCCCGAGAGCGACCAGCCCGAGAGCATCGCGTTGTGCAGCGTGCGCTCGAGGACGTCGACGTAGCGCGCGTCGCCGGTGGCGAGGAAGAGCCGTTCGCTCCAGAGGACGAAGGCGATCGCGGCGCAGGTCTCGTTGTAGGCGCTGCCGTTCGCGAGCGCGTACGGCGCGCCGAAGCCCTCGTTGTTGCCTTGGCTTCCGATGCCGCCCGTCACGTACATCTTGCGGCCGACGACGTCGTTCCACACCCGCTCGCTCGCGGCGAGATAGGTCGCGTCCTTCGCGAGTCGGGCAAGGTCGAGCACGCCCGACTGGAGGTACGCGAGGCGCACCGCATGGCCGACCGCCTCGTCCTGCTCGAGGATCGGCTTGTGGTCCTGCGCGTACTCGCCGTAGAGCGGACGTCCGCCGATCTGCCGGCCGCGGGCGTCGACGAAGAATCTCAGCGTTGCAAGGTACTCCGGCTTCCGCGTCTTCTCGTAGAGCGTCGCGAGGCCGATCTCGATCTCGGGATGTCCGCAGGGATACGGGCTCGCCGTCGGCCCGAACGAGCGGGCGACCAGATCCGCATTGCTCGTGGCAACGTCGAGGAGCTTCGTCTTGCCGGTGGCGTTCGCGTAGGCGACGGCGGCCTCGTAAAGGTGCCCGGCGCAGTACAGCTCGTGGCCGCCCCCCATGTCCGACCAGCGCGACGGACCGCCGGGCGGCATGTTCGCGGTATCGAGGATCGTCCGCGAGGTGTAGAGGTAGCCGTCGGGTTCCTGCGCCGCGGCGATCGCGTCGATGATCGCGTCGCAGCGGGCCTCGAGCGCCGGGTCGGGATTCGCGGCGAGGACGCGAGCGCAACCCTCGATCGCCTTGTAGACGTCGGAGTCGTTGAAGAAGAGGCCGCGCATGCCTCCGCGTTGCGGCGCCTTCTCCTTCATCGCCTTCGCCGCCATGAGGAAGTTCGCGACGCGACCCGTGCGTTCGCACTCGTCGAGGACGTGCGTCGCCGTGACCCGCCGATTGGTGTCGAGGCGCGGCGCCCAGAACGGATCGTCGAGCGTCACCTTCTCGGCGGGCACGCGCGCGAGGTCGTCGGCGCGAGCCGAGGGTGCGACGGCGCCGACGGCGGCTGCAACGACGAGTGCGAGGGAGGCGATGCGGTCACGGATTCGCATGGGTGGAGTCCGGCGTTGGGGCGCGAAGGGTGGAGAGGCCGAAGATGCCGCCCGCAGTGTCTCCGTTCGGCGCGGGCTCGAAGCGCACGCGCACCGAGGACTTGCCTGCGGTCAGGGCCTGGGGAATCGGGTACTCGGCCGAGACGAATCGGGTGCCGCCCGTGCCGGAGAGCTTCTCCGTCGCGATGCGTGTGCCGTCGACCGTGATGTCGAAGACGCGGGCGCCGCGGTCGTCGCCCCAGTAGACCACCCGCACGAGGGTCTGGGCCGCGGGATCCACGCGGAGCGCGTAGGAGAAGTGCCCGCCGGTCGTCGCGTGCCGCCAATGCCGTCCGTGCGCCTCGCCGGAGGCCGACGCGGCGCTCTCGAGCGCATGCTCGGCCTCGGATCGGCCGTCGCCGATCGCGACGCGGTCGATCGTGCGGGCGGCACGAGCGGCGTCGGCGGCCTTCGCCGCCTCGTAGGCGGTCTGCCGGGCGCCGCCCGGGCTGCCGAACGGAAAGTAGACGCCGTAGCGCTCCTGCACCACGCGATGGATCGGGATGAGCGTGCGGTCGACCGGCATGCCGCGCGTGCGCCATCGGAGCGGGCCGTCGGCCTCGATCCACGTTGCAGGCGCGAGCTTGTCGCCGACGAACGGCGGCTCTGGGCGATCGGTGTCGGACTCGGCCTCAAGGGCGGCGTCCTCGCCGACGAGGCCCGCGAGCGTCAAGGGACCGACCGTGATCGCCGCGAGATTCGGATCGTCGGGCATCGGCACGACGCGCATCGCGTACGGCATCGCGAGCTCGACGCGATCGCCCGCGGCCCAAGCGCGGCGCACTGCGAGCCAGCCGCCGGGCGCGTCGGTCGGCGTGACGGGCTGGCCGTTCACCGACACCGTGAAGTCGCTCGCCCACGGCGGTCGGCGCAGGAGGAGCGTCGCGACCCCCGGCCGTTCGATCGCGGCGAACGTGAGTTCGGTCGCGCCGCGCTCGGGCATCGCCGAGCGTTGCCGAATCTCCACGTTGCCGAGGGCCTCGTGCTTCGCCCGAAGCGTGGTCGAGAGGTACTGCACGACGGCGATCGCGTCGGGCGTCATGGCGTAGGCGCCGTCGGCGAGCTGCGCGTAGGCCTCGATGCCGGTGCCGTAGCAGCAGGTCATCGTGTCGAAGGGCGAGCCGTGCTCCTTCGCGTGGCCGGTCGCGAGCGGCAGGTAGTAGATGAGCATCCCGGTCTCGGGATGCTGGCTCACGAGGATGCCGTTGTAGAAGACGCGCTCGAGGTCGTTGGCGTAGCGGACGTCCCCCGACCAGCGGAGGAGCGACGACGTGATGCGGGCCCAGTTGAAGCTCGTGCAGAACTCCTGGTTCGTCTTCGAGAGGCTCGAGGCGAGCATCCCCGACGGGCCCCAATACTCGCCCGAGTTCGAGCCGCCCGTCGCGTAGGTTCGCCCCTCGTGCACGAGCCGCCAGGACTGCTCGACGCGCTCGCGGTGCGACTCGCTCGTGAGAAGCTCGTACGCCCGCGCCTGCCCCTCGATCTGCGCGAGATGCGTGTTCGCATGGAGCCCCGCGAGCGGATCGGCGCCTTGGGAGAGCGGGTCGAGGAACGCCCGCTTCTCGAAGCGCATCGCGAGGTCGCGATAGCGCGCGTCGCCGGTCGCGGCGAAGAGGTCGAGGAGCGCCTCCTGCATGCCGCCGAACTCGTTGGCGAGCATGCGTTGCATGGCGGCGTCGTCGAGCGTGGCGCAGCGTTCCGCGAGGCGGTCGGCGAAGCGCCGAGCGACGTCGAGCGCGAGCGTGTTGCCTTGTCCCATCGCGCCGCTCGCTTGCACCGCCAGAAGGCCCGCGAGGATCTTGTGCAGCGTGTAGTACGGCGCCCAGACCGGACGACCGGCCTCGACGCGGTCGAGGAACTCCTCCGGAAACGCGGAGATCCAGCCGGTGCCGATCGCGGCCTGACACGCCGCGAGCCCTTCGACGACGGCCTTCATGTCGGCGCGGATCTCCGGATCGTCGACGTGGCCGAGGATGGCGGCGCACGCGGCGAGGTAGTGGCCGATCGAGTGGCCGCGCAGTTCGACGTCGGGCGATTCCCATCCGCCGAGCGGCGTGCCCGGAGTCGGCAGGCCTGCCTGGCGGCGGAACGTCCAGAGCAACCGGTCCGGCTCGAACGACCGCACGTAGCGCCGGTTCGTCTCGAACGCGTCGAGGAGCGGGCCGGGCTCGAGCGTCACGGAGCCGATCGGCGGCAACGTGAAGGCATCGGTCGCCGAGGCGGAGGCGCCGGCCGAGACGAGACACGCGAGGAGGAGCGAGGCGAGGGATCGCATTCGTGAAGGAACTTACTATACTTCATTCAGAATGTATCGCCACCCGTCGCATCTGCGGATCGCGAATGTGCGTCGCACGTTCCGTCTGCTCCTCGCCCGCGGCCCCGTGTCGCGCGCGGAGGTCGCGCGGGCCTCGGGCCTCTCCGGCGTGACGGCCGGCAAGGTGGCCGACGAGATGATCGAGGCGGGGCTTCTCGAGGAGATCGACGCGCCGCCCTCGAGCGTGCCGGCGATGGGTCGACCGCCGCGGCTCCTTTCGCTCTCGCGGACGCTTCGCCTGCCGATCGTCGAGCTCGGCGTGCGCGAGTGCGTCGTCCGCTCGATCACGCTTGCCGATGCGGCGTCCCCCGCCGACGTCGCACGCGGCCCCATCGAGCGCTTCGCGATGCCGCGGACGCCGCACGCCTTCTTCGGCGAGCTGACGAAGGCGCGGCGCCGACTTCCGCGCGGCGCGTCTCCGGCGGTCCTCATGAGCGTGCCGGGCGTGCTGAGCGCGGCGTCCGACGAGGTGCTCTTCTCGCCGAATCTCCAATGGACGCACGGCCGCGAGGTCCTCGAGCGGATCGGCCGCACGTTCGACGCGCCGAGCTGCGCGGTGCAGGAGATCTCGGCGCTCGCGCTCGGCGAGCTTGCCCACAACGAGGGCTCCGACTCCTTCCTCCTCGTTGACTTCGGCGACGGCGTCGGCGGCGCCGTCGTCCTTGCCGATCGCCTGCTCCAAGGCCCGCAGCCCCTGTGCGGCGAGATCGGGCACACCGGTCTCGTCGGCAACCGTCGGCGATGCGGCTGCGGCGCGGTCGGGTGCCTCGAGACGCTCGTGTCGCGCGGCGGCCTCCTCGCGAGTTTCCGCACGCGCCGCCGCGCGCCGAAGGCGACGTGGGACGACTGCGTCGAGCATGTCGCCGCTCGCGGCATCGAGCCGTGGCTCGCGACGTCGATCGACGCCGCCGCGACGGTGATCGCCGGCGCGCTCAACCTGATCGGCGTGTCGGAACTCGTCGTGACCGGCGACCTGCCCGCGCTCCATCCCGACGTCACCGCGTTGCTCGACGAACGCGTGCAGGCGCACGCGCTCATCGGGCGCTTCGGTCGTCTCGTCTGTCGCACGGCGCCGCGGCGCCGCGTGTTCGGCCTCGTCACCGCCGCCGCCGACCGCGTCCTTCTCGCCGAGCCTGCAGCGCCGTCTCTCCGGGCAAGCTGAATCCACGCATCGCCATGACGACCTCGCGATACTCGATCGGCGTCGACTACGGAACCGGCAGCGTGCGGGCGCTCGTCGTCGACCTCGCGACCGGTGCCGAGGTGGGAACCTCGGTGTGGGAGTACGCCCACGGCCAGGGCGGCGTCCTCGGGGACCGGCGCGATCCCGAGTGCGCGCGGCAACACCCCGCGGACTACGCCGACGGGTTCCGCGCGAGCGTGCGCGGCGCCCTCGCCGACGCCGCGCGGAACTCCGCGTTGCAGCCGTCGGAGATCGTGGGACTCGGGGTCGACACCACGGGCTCGACGCCCCTTCCGATCGACGTGGAGGGGGTGCCGCTCGCGCTTCGTCGAGAGTTCCGCGACGACCTCGCGGCGCTCGCGTGGCTCTGGAAGGACCACACGGCGCACGCCGAGGCCGCGGAGATCACCGACGCCGTGCGCCGCGACGGACTCCCCTACCTCGAGACCTGCGGCGGGACGTACTCGTCGGAGTGGTACTGGGCGAAGATCCTGCGCTGCGAGCGCGCCGCGCCGCGGGTCGCGCGGGCCGCGGCGTCGTGGGTGGAGCTCTGCGACTACGTTCCCGCGCTCGTGACCGGCACCCGCGGGCCGAGCTCGCTGCGCCGCGGACTCTGCGCCGCCGGGCACAAGGCGATGTACCACGAGCGCTGGGGCGGCCTGCCGTCGGCGGCCTTCCTCGACCGGCTCTCGCCCGGCCTTTCGCGCCTGCGGCACGGCTACCGGCGGCCCGAACCGTCACACCGCGTTGCAGGCAGGCTCACCGCCGAGTGGGCGAGCGCGACGGGGCTGCCGGAGGGGCTTCCCGTCGCCGTCGGCGCGTTCGACGCGCACCTCGGCGCGGTCGGCGTGGGCGTCGGCCCGGGGACGCTCGTCAAGATCATCGGGACGAGCACGTGCGACTGCATGGTCGCGCCCCTCGACCTTCCCGTCGTCATCCCCGGCCTCTGCGGGATGGCGCCCGAGAGCGTCCTGCCGGGCATGCTCGGCATCGAGGCCGGCCAGTCGGCGGTCGGCGACATCTTCGACTGGTTCGCCAACCGGATGGCGCTCCACGTTGCAGCCACTCCTGCGGAGCGCCACGCGACGTTGAGCCGCGAGGCCGCGGCGCTACGCCCCGGCGAGAGCGGCCTGCTCGCGCTCGACTGGCATAACGGGAACCGCACCGTGCTCGTCGACCCGCGGCTCAGCGGGCTGCTCGTCGGGCAGACCCTGCACACGACGCCCGCCGAGACCTACCGCGCGCTCATCGAGGCGACCGCGTACGGCGCCCGCACGATCATCGAACGGATCGAGGCGTACGGCGTGCCCGTCACGTCGATCACCGCGTGCGGCGGCATCGCCGAGCGCAGCCCGCTCCTCATGCAGATCTACGCCGACGTCTGCGGTCGGCCCATCGCGGTGAGCCGTTCGCCGCAGACCTGCGCGCTCGGCGCGGCGGTGATGGGCGCGGTCGCGGGCGGCGGACACGCCGACGTGCCGACCGCGCAGCGGGCGATGACCGGGCTGCGCGCCGAGCGCTATCGCCCCGACCCCGCGCGGCAGGCGGTCTACGAGCGGCTGTATCGGATGTACTCCACGTTGCACGACGCGTTCGGCATCGGAGGGCCGATCGACGTGGGCCGGGTGATGAAGGACCTTCTCGCGCTCCGCGACGAAGTCCGGGGAATCGAACTTCCGGAGATGGGGGCATGAACGAACTCGAACGGCTGCGGCGGGAGGTCTGCGACGCGAACGTCGCGCTCGCCACGAGCGGGCTCGCGCCGCTCACGTGGGGCAACGCGAGCGGCATCACCGCGGACCGCACGCGCATCGCGATCAAGCCGAGCGGCGTCGCGTACGAACGGCTCCGCCCGCGCGACATCGTCATCGTCGACGCCGACGGTGCCGTCGTCGAAGGCTCCCTTCGCCCGTCGACCGACACGCCCACGCACTGCGTCCTCTATCGCGCGTGGCCGTCCCTCGGCGGCGTCGTCCACTCGCACAGCCTGTACGCGACGATGTTCGCGCAGGCGCGGCGCGAGATCCCCATCTTCGGCACGACCCACGCGGACCACTTCGCGTCGGACGTTCCGGTCACGCGACAGCTCACCCGCGACGAAGTCGAGCGCGGCTACGAGCACGCGACGGGAGTCGCGATCGTCGAGCGCTTCGGCCGCCTGAACCACGAGTCGGTGCCCGGCGCGCTCGTCGCCGGACACGCCCCGTTCGCGTGGGGGCATTCGGTGGCCGAGGCGCTCGACAACGCGATCGCGCTCGAGGCGATCGCGCACATGGCGTTCGGGACGCTGTCGCTCTCGCCGAACCCGTTGCCGCTCGAACCGCACATCCTCGACAAGCACCGCGCCCGCAAGCACGGCCACGCCGCCTACTACGGCCAGCGGCCTCTCCCGTGAGCCTCCCCGCCATGCACACGCCCATCACGCTCGGCTTCATTCCCGCCAATCGCGGCTTCTTCTCGAAGGAGCTTGCCGCCTCGATGCGCGACGCCACCGTCGAGGCGATGCGCCGCGCCGGCATCCGCGTCGTCGTTCCCGCGCCGAACGAGACGAAGGTCGGATGCGTGGAGACGCGCCAGGAGGCGGAACTCGTCGCCGAGACGTTCCGACGCGAGCGCGTGCAGGGCATCGTCGTCGGCGCCGTGAATTTCGGCGAGGAACAGGGCGTCGCGTGGTGCGTGAAGAAGGCGGCGCTCGACGTGCCGATCCTGATCTACGGCTGCCAGGAGGAAGAGCGCCTCACGATGTCGACGCGCCGCCGCGACAGCTTCTGCGGACTCCTCTCGATCGGCGAAGTGCTGCGCCAGATCGGCGCGCGCTACACCGTCGCGACGCGCCCGATCGTGCATCCGTCCGACGCAAGCTTTGCCGCGGACCTCGACCTCTTCGCCCGCGTCTGCCGCATCGTGCACGGGCTCCGCAACGCCCGCTACGGCCAGATCGGCGCGCGGCCCGATGCCTTCTGGACGTGCCGCTTCGACGAGAAGCGGCTGCAACGCCTGGGGCCGACGGTCGTCACGCTGGACCTCTCGGAAGCGATCGCCGGCGCGAACGCGATTCCCGATTCGGACGCCGACCTCGCCCGCGTCATCGCGTCGATCGAGGGCTACGCGGACACGTCGCGCATCCGGCAACTCTCCGTGGTGCGAAGCGCGAAGCTCGAGCTATTCCTCCGCCGCTTCCGACGCGAACACGCGCTCGACGCGTTCGGCATCCAGTGCTGGACGAGCATCCAGGCGAACTACGGCGTGTGTTCGTGCACGACGATGAGCCGCTTCGGCGACGAAGGCGTCCCCTGCGCCTGCGAGGCCGACATCATGGGCACGATGTCGATGCACGCGGCGATGCTCGCGAGCGGCACGCCCGCCGGACTCGCCGACTGGAACAACCTCCACAACGACGACGACGAGCTCGTGAACGTGTGGCACTGCGGCGTGTTTCCCGCGGCGTTCGCGAAGACGCCCGTGCGCCTCGGCGTGCAGGAGATCATCGCGTCGAGCGGCGCCGCGACGTACGAGAATTCCGAAGGCACGATCGAGTTCGTCGCGAAGGACGGACCGCTGACCCTCTGCCGCATCACGCAGGACCCCGAAGGCGCCACGCGTGCCGTGGTCGCGCAGGGGGCGATCGAGGCCAATCCCGCGGTGACGTTCGGCTGCTACGGCTGGTGTCGCCTTCCGAACCTCGATCGCCTCTATCGCGACGTTCTGCTGCGCCACTTCCCGCATCACGTCGCTATCACGCAAGGGCACGTCGGCAACGCGCTCTGGGAAGCGCTCGGCAACTACCTCGGCATGCAGGTGCATCACGCAACGGAGTCGACGCCCGGGCTCTACCTGCCGCGCCTGCCGTTCGACGGACTCCGCGCCCCCGCGGAGGGCTTCCGCGCGCCGCTCGAACTCGCGCGGTGATCGGCGCCCGGGCTACGCTGCTCGCGCCGCCCATGACCGATCCACTCCTCATCGCGAACGCGCTCGTCACCGGCGCGCTCGTCGGCCTCATCTGGACGATCCAGGTCGTCCACTACCCGCTCTTCGCGCGGGTCGGGCCGGAGCGCTTCGCGGCCTACGAGGCGGAGCACGCGCGGCGCATCACGTTCGTCGTCGGCCCGCTGATGCTCGCGGAACTCGTCGTTGCAGCCGCGCTTCCGTTCGTCGTCGAGGGCTCGAACGACCGCCTCCTCGCGTGGATCGGGCTCGCGCTCGTCGTTGCCGTCTGGATCGTCACGGCCTTCGTCTCGGTCCCCTGCCACCGCTGCCTCGCGGCGGGGTTCGACGAACGCGCCCATCGACGCCTCGTCGCGACCAACTGGCTGCGAACGCTCGCGTGGACCGCACGCGGCGCCATCGCCGGCCTCCTTCTCTGGACCGCGCAAGCCTCCCCACTCTGATCTCCCACCCTTGATCCTTCATCCTTGACCCTTCATCCTTACGCCATCGCGCGTCCATGAGCCGATACTGCTCCCTCCCCGGCGTCCATGTTCATCGCGCAGGCCCATTCCTTCACCCAACAAGCGCGGCTTGCCATCACGCTCGCGTGGGTCGCGGGCTACACGAACATCGTGACCCTCATCGCCTGCGGCCACGTGACCTCGCACGTCTCGGGCACGACCTCCGACCTCGGCCGCGGCACGATCGAAGGCAACTGGTCGCTGACCCTCTATGCGCTCTTCCTGCTCGGCACGTTCCTCCTCGGCGCCGCGATCTCGGGCGTGACGACGGAGCTCGGCCGGCGGCGCGGCTGGGAGTCGATCTACGTGTTGCCGATGGCGCTCGAAGCGGCGCTCCTCGGCGGGTTCGCGACCATTCTTGCCTCGCGCACGGCGACGCTCGATCCCGCGGACCCCGTGCTGCACTGGCTGACCGGTCTCGCCTCGACCGCGATGGGCCTCCAGAACGCGACGATCACCCGCATCTCGGCCGGCGTCGTGCGCACGACGCACGTGACCGGTGTCCTCACCGATCTCGGGCTCGAAGGGGTGCAATTCCTCTGGTGGATCGCGGATCGCCGGAAGAACGTGCCGCCGGAGTCGCCGCGTTCCTTCTTGCACGGATTCCGCGTGCATCCGACCGCGCGGCGCCTCGCCCTCCTTCTCTCGATCCTCGG
The DNA here is from genome assembly GCA_016795035.1 of Phycisphaerae bacterium. Taxonomy (GTDB): domain Bacteria; phylum Planctomycetota; class Phycisphaerae; order Phycisphaerales; family SM1A02; genus JAEUIT01. The sequence continues at coordinate 70,722 of JAEUIT010000036.1, forward strand.
GTCGTTCGCGTTCGGCACGGCGCTCGGGACGCTGGCCATCGAGGGCGTGCCCCAGTGGGCGATGCTTCCGCCGGTCGCGTTCCTCGTGTGGATCATCGTGCAGGACATCCGCGTCCCCATCGCGGAGATCCAGTCGTCGGAGCTCGTCTCGGGCGAGCACTCCCTGTTGCTGCCTGATGCCATCGCGATCTTCCACCTGCGCCGCCAGGGCGCGCGAGGCAGTCAGCTCCACCGGATGCCCGACCTCTCGGCGTGGGCCGATCGGCTGTCGCCGTCGGTGCGCGTCGCGATTCTCGACCTCGGAAACGCCGTCGCGCTCGACGCCAACGCCGCCGTCGATCTTCGTACGCTGCTCGACCGGTTCGCCCGTGACGGCCGCGACCTCATCCTCGCCGGCGTGACGGGCGACCAGCTCGAACGGCTGCGCCACGACGGTCTCGGCAACGCGCTTCCCGCCGACCACGTCTGCACCGACCTCGAGCTCGCCGTCGCGTTCGGGATGAACATGCTTCTCGATCGCCACGGCCACGACGACCCGTTCCTTTCCTCGAGCGCGAGTCTGCGACGCACATGACCGCGAGAACAAGCCTGGCGCACGTCTTCGTCTACGACGCCGACTCGGTCGAGGAGCGGCACGACGTGCCCATCTCCGAGTTGCAGGCGATCCTCAAGGGGCCGAAGAAGGTCTGGGCGGACCTGGAGCACGCCGACGTCCCGGCGGTCGTCGCCGAGCTCTCGCGCGTGCTCGACCTCAATCCGATCACGGAGGGCATCCTCCTCGCCCGCGACCACCGGCCGAGCGTCGACGAGTTCGATCACTTTGCCCACGTCATCATCGAGCTTGTGCACGTTCGCCACGCGCTCGAGTTCGAGAAGGTCGACGTCCTCCTCGGCGACTCGTGGCTCATCACGGTGCAGGACCGGCCGGGCGACTGCTTCGGCGAAGTGCGGCAGCGCCTCCGCGACGACCGGCGCTTCCGCACGCTGTCGATGCCGTTTCTCCTGCACGCGCTCGCCGAGAGCTCCTGCCGCGAGTACCACCGCGTGCTCGCCCGCTTCGGCGAACGGCTCGAGACGCTCGAGACGCGCCTGATGACGAAGCCGACCCCCGCGCTCATCCACCGGATCCACGCGGCGAAGCGCGACCTCCGCGGCTTTCGCCGTGCGGTCGTGCCGCTCCGCGAGTCGATCGAGACGCTCTTCTACTCGAATCGCCGCTGGACAAGCGCGCGAGCGGAAACGCAGAGAGACCTCGGCCTCGCGCTCCGCGAGGTGCACGACGAGCTCGGCGGCGTCCTCGACATCCTCGAGGCGTACCGCGACGCCGCGCACAACCTCACCGACCTCTACGTGTCGAGCCTCTCGAACCGGGTGAACGAGGTGTTGCGCGTCCTCACGATCATCTCGACGATCTTCATCCCGCTCTCGTTCGTCGCCGGCGTCTACGGCATGAACTTCGAGCACATGCCCGAACTTCGCTGGCGCTACGGCTACCCGCTCGCGCTCACGCTCATGGCGGCGATCGCGGGCGGACTCCTCTACTACTTCTACCGGAAGGGCTGGCTGCGCCGAAGCGACGTGCCGCGCCTCCCCTCGATCACGCGGACGACGGGGTTCTTCGAGGAGGGCGGCGTCAAGCCGACGCGCGATCGCGCGAACGGCCCCCACGCCTGATCGCACGAAGGGACGAATCCGCGGACGCACGCGGCCCGAACGCGGGCTACCGTGCGCGGCGTGATCACATCTCCATCGACCTCGACCCGTCCCGCCACCCTCTCCGACCTCCGCGCGAGCGGATGGCGTTCGCGAAGCGTGAAGGACGAACTTCGCGCGAATCTCGTCGGGGCGCTCGAGCGGCGCGAGACGCTCTTCCCCGGCATCGAAGGCTACGACGACACGGTCGTCCCCGAACTGACGCACGCGATCCTCGCGGGCCACGACATCCTCTTCCTCGGCGAGAAGGGCCAAGGGAAGAGCCGGCTGATGCGGCTTCTCCCCCGCTTCCTCGACGAGTGGACGCCCTATCTCGACCTGCCCGGCTGCCCGGTCCACGAGGACCCGTACGCCCCGATCACCTCGGCGGGCAAACTCCACGTTGCAACCGTGCCCCCCGACGAGGTCAAGATCGCGTGGTGGCACCGCGACGAGCGCTACGCCGAGCGCCTCGCGCCGGGCACGAAGTTCGCCGACGTCGTCGGCGAGATCGATCCCGCGAAGCTCGCGCTCGGGACGAGCATGGGCGCGGAGGACGCGCTCCACTTCGGCCTGATCCCGCGGATGCACCGCGGCATCTTCGCGATGAACGAGCTGCCCGACCTCGACGAGCAGGTGCAGGTCGGCCTCTTCAATATCCTCGAGGAGCGCGACGTCCAGATCCGCGGCTATCCGATCCGCTTCGACCTCGACGTCTGCATCCTCTTCAGCGCGAACCCGAGCACCTACAACCGTTCCGGCAAGGTGATTCCGCAGCTGAAGGACCGCATCGGCTCGACGATCTCGACGCATTATCCGCTCGACCGCGAGACCGGGATGCGCATCACGCGGCAGGAGGCCGGACTCGACGGCGACGTGAGCGACGCGTGGCCAGTGCTCGTGCCGCCCTTCATGGAGGAAGTGCTCGAGGAGATCGCGGTCGCGGCGCGGAAGTCGAAGTTCGTCGACCACGCCTCGGGCGTGAGCGCCCGCTTCAGCGCCGCGAACTACCGCACGATGGTGGCAAGCGCGCGGCTCCGCGGCATTCGCCACGGCGAGCGGCCCGCGGTCCCGCGCATCTCCGATCTCGCGCACCTCAAGGCGAGCGCGCTCGGAAAGCTCGAGCTCGACCTCATGGGCACGCACCAGATGAGCGAGCGCCAGGCGCTCGAGGCGATCGTGGCCCAGGCGATCAAGGTGGTCTTCGAGGAGTACGTGTCGAAGCACGGGCTCGACGAGATCGCCGGCATCTTCTCGAAGGGGGTGAAGATCGAGGTCGGCGACATGGTGCCCTCGAGTGCGTACGCGGAACGCGTCGAGCGCGTGCCGCCGGTGTGGGCGAAGGCGTTCGAGGTGAATCCCGCCGAGAGCGCGGCGGTGCGCGCGAGCTGCGTCGAGTTCGTGCTCGCGGGGCTTTGGGCGACGGACCGCATCTCGCGCACCGAACGGCGCGGCCGCACCGGATACGAGACGCGCTGACCCGATGCCCCTCCACCACACCTACCTCGGGTACGACCCGATCCGATTCGGCTCGCCGAACGAGGCGCCGAACGATCTCGTGTCGGGGGCGATGGAGCATCTCCTGGCGTACGGGCGGCCTCGTCGTTTCACGCCCGAAGAGCTGGCGAACGCGATACGGCTCGACATCAACCAGATCCAGGGGCTCGGGCCGAGCCTCGAGGCGCTCATCGCGCTCCTTGAGGCGCGGAAGCGCAAGCTCCTCGAGACCTATGAGCTCGACGCGGCGCGACGCGACGCGGAGTCGAGCGTCTCGCGCGAGGCGGGCGTGACCGCGCCGCCGCCCGCGCTTGCGAAGGACTTCGCGAAAGCGCTCCGCGACGAGAACATCCCCGCGCTCGAGAAGCTCTGGCGGCGAAGCGACGAGTCGAGCCCCTTCGCGAAGGGCCTCCTGCGGCTCATCGAGGCGATCGGCGTCCGCTACGAGATCGAGCGGATGGGCGCCGCGTACGAGTTCACCGGGAAGACGCCGCTCTCCGCGTTGCAGGCGATCGACCTCAAGGAGGAGCTCGACGAGATCGAGCGGCTCCTGAAGCAGCTGCGCGAGGCGCTCAAGAACGCGCGGCCCGCGATCGTCGACCTCGAATCGCTCTCGCAGTTCGCCGACGCCGCTGACGTCGACAACCTCCGGCAGATGCAGCGGCAAGTGAACGAACTTCTGCGCCGCATGGCCGAGGAACAAGGCCTCGAAGACACCCCCGAAGGGCTGGCGATCACGCCGAAGGCGATGCGCCTCTACCAATCGCACCTTCTCGAGCGCATCTTCGGCGACCTGCAGGCGTCGCGCTCGGGGCGCCACGCGGGGCGCGTCGTCGGCGACGGCGCGGTCGAACTCCCCACGACGAAGCCGTACGAGTTCGGCGATTCGCTCGCGCATCTCGACATGACGCAGTCGATGATCAACGCGCTCGTGCGGCATCCGCCGCGCGAGGGCGAACGCGTGCGCATCGGCGCGGGCGACCTCGAGGTGCATCGCACGCGGAACACGCCGAAGTGCGCGACCGTCGTCATCATGGACATGTCGGGCTCGATGCGCTACGGCGGCCAATACGTCGCGTGCAAGCGCATGGCGCTCGCGCTCGACGGCCTCATCCGCCGCGAGTATCCGGGCGACCGGCTCGAGTTCGTCGAGATGTACTCGCTCGCGCGGCGCGTCGCCTCGCGCGACATCGCGACGCTCATGCCGAAGCCCGTCTCGATCTTCGATCCGGTCGTGCGGCTTCGCGCCGACATGAGCGATCCGACGATCACAGAGATGGATCTCCCTCTCCACTTCACGAACATCCAGCGGGCGCTCGCGATCGCGCGGCAGCTCCTCGCCGCCGCGGACACGCCGAACCGCCAGATCATCCTCCTGACCGACGGACTGCCCACCGCGCACTTCGAGGGCGAGCAGCTTCTCCTTCTCTACCCGCCGCATCCGCGCACCGAGGAGGCGTCGATGCGCGAGGCGATGGCCTGCAAGCGCGCGGGCATCACGCTCAACGTCTTTCTCCTGCCGAACTGGAACCAGTCGGAGGAGGACGTGAAGTTCGCGCACGCCCTCGCGGAGTCGACGGGCGGGCGCGTGCTCTTCACCGCGGGCGAGGCGCTCGACCGGTTCGTCGTGTGGGACTACGTCAGCCGGCGCCGCAGCGTCATCGGGTGACGACGCGCTTCGCCGCCATCCGCTCCGGCGTCGGGATCTTGATCTTCCGCGCGAGGCCGACGAGGCCCATCAGCCGGATGATGGCGTAGCTCAGGTCGAACTGCCACCAGAAGAGGCCGTGCCGCGCGGACGTCGGGAACGCGTGGTGGTTGTTGTGCCAGCCTTCGCCGAATCCGAGCACGCCGAAGACGACGTTATTCCGGCTCTCGTCGCCGGCCGCGAACGGGCGCCCGCCCCAGAGATGGCACACCGAGTTGATGCTCCAGGTGATGTGGTGCACCACGAAGACGCGCACCAGGCCGCCCCAGAGGAACCCTAACAGCACGCCGGTCCACGACCACGTGACGAGGCCAGCGATCGCCGCGGGAAGGAGGAGCCCGAGGATGACCCAGAGGACGAAGAGGTCGCTCGTGCGGCGAAGGCCCGGGTCGCGGCGCAGGTCGGCGCAGTACCGGGTGATGTCGCGGGCGCGGCGCAGGAAGAGCCATCCGAAGTGGGCGTGGATGAACCCGCGCACCACGCCGCCGAACGTCTCGCCGTGGCCGTGCGGCGAATGCGGATCGTGGTCGCCGTCGCTGTGCTGGTGATGCTTGCGGTGCGTGGCGACCCATTCGAGAAGCGGGCCTTCGACCGCCATCGAGCCCATGATCGCGAGCGCATGCTGGATCGGGCGCGGCGTGTCGAACGAGCGATGCGTGAAAAGGCGGTGGTACCCGATCGTGATCCCGAGGCCGGTGGCGAAGACCATGCCGACGAGGAGGACGAGGTACACCCAGTCAAACGCGACGCCCCAGAGGAGCGCGATGGCGACGATGAGGCCGGCGAACGGAATCGTGACGGCGAGGAAGTTGATGAGTCGGACGCGGAACGAGGCTAACGCTCGTGTGGAGGTGCCGGTGGCGTCCAATGCGCACGCGCTCTCGGCGAGCTGCGCATCGGCCGTCACGGGCACTGGATCCGCGACTGCCGATACGGGGCTGTCGGTCGAATGCATGTGATTACTGGAGCGTACGGGCGATTCGATCGAGCGACGGCGCACGCGCGACAATCCGCGCGACGCGGCGCAAATTGACGCGAGCATTGCGTCGAAACGCACGGAGAGTTCCGCGATCGCCGACGAAGAGTCCTCGTCGGCGTAGGTGTTTCACTCGGGTCATGCTGCGCGCGCTCGAGAGCGCGCCTCGCGCCGAACCCCCCTCGCGCCGAACCCCCTGTTTCGCGGCACTAGATGACCTTGTAAATGCAGCGATTTGGCCGATAATTCCCCCTCGATCCGCGACCGCCTTCGGGCGTCGCAGTGCCCGTCCCGACGCCATTCAACCATCGCCCCGCGCCCCTTCGCCGGACCCACGCATGATTCGCCGCACGTCACCCGAGACCTCCATGGACCTTGCCACGCAGCCCTATCGCGCCAGCGACTCGTTCGGATCCCTGACCTTCTCCGGCGACGTGATGCTGAAACGCCTCCCGCCGGACGTCTACATGAACCTTCAGCGCACGATCAAGCAAGGCACCCCGCTTGATCCCGCGATCGCGAACACCGTCGCGAGCGCCATGAAGGACTGGGCCATCGAGCACGGCGCGACGCACTACTGCCACTGGTTCCAGCCGCTCACCGGCACCACCGCCGAGAAGCACGACGCCTTCCTCTCCGTTGCAGGCGACGGCAGCGCGATCGAGAAGTTCAGCGGCTCGCAGCTCATCCAGGGCGAACCCGACGCCTCGAGCTTCCCGTCGGGCGGCATCCGCGACACGTACGAGGCCCGCGGCTACACCGCGTGGGACTGCACGAGCCCGGCCTTCATCCTCCGGACCGGCGACCACTGCACGCTGTGCATCCCGACCGCGTTCGTGAGCTGGACCGGCGAGGCGCTCGACAAGAAGACCCCCCTCCTTCGCTCGATCGAAGCGGTCGCGAAGCAGGCGATGCGCATCCTCAAGGTCTTCGGCACCGACGCCGGCGTGACCCGCGTGGTGACGACCCTCGGCGTCGAGCAGGAGTACTTCCTCGTCGACCGCGAAATGGTCCGCGAGCGGCTTGACCTCTCGATCTGCGGCCGCACGCTCGTCGGCGCCGCGCCGCCCAAGGGCCAGCAGCTCGAAGACCACTACTTCGGCTCGATCAACGAGCGCGTCCTCGCCTTCATGAGCGAAGTCGAGGCCCGGCTCTTCGAACTCGGCGTCCCCGTCAAGACGCGGCACAACGAGGTCGCCCCCGGCCAGTACGAGGTCGCCCCGACCTTCGAGAGCGCGAACGTCGCGAGCGACCACCAGATGGTCACGATGCATGTCCTCCGGACGGTCGCCCCGAACCACGGGTTCGAGTGCCTCCTCCACGAGAAGCCCTTCGCGGGCGTCAACGGCAGCGGCAAGCACAACAACTGGTCGATCGCGACCGACACCGGCGTGAATCTCCTCGACCCGCGCGAGGAGACGCACACGAACATGCAGTTCCTCGTCTTCCTCTGCGCGGTCATCCGCGCGGTCGACGTGCACGCCGACCTTCTCCGCGCCTCGATCGCGAGCGCCCACAACGACCACCGCCTCGGCGCGAACGAGGCGCCGCCCGCGATCATGTCGATCTACCTCGGCGACATGCTCACCGACATCCTCGACCAGCTCGAGTCGGGCGAGACGAAGCGCACGAAGAACGGCACGCCGCTCGATCTCGGCGCCACCACGTTGCCGCAGATCCCTCGCCACACGAGCGACCGTAACCGCACCTCGCCCTTCGCCTTCACCGGCAACAAGTTCGAGTTCCGCGCCGTCGGCAGCTCGCAACCGGTCGCGTGGCCGAACACCGTCCTCAACACGATCATCGCCGAGAGTCTCGACGTCCTCGCGACCGCGCTCGAGAAGAAGGTCGGCAAGAATCCGACCACCGCGAAGCTCGAGTCGGCGGTGAAGTCGATCCTCCAGGAGATCGTCAAGAAGCACCGCCGCGTCTGCTTCGACGGCAACGGCTACTCGAAGGAGTGGCACGAGGAAGCCGAGAAGCGCGGCCTGCCGAACCTCCGTTCGACCGCCGACGCGCTCCCCGTCATCAAGTCGAAGAAGGCCCTCGACCTCTTCGCGAAGTACGGCGTCTTCTCGTCGCGCGAACTCAAGGCGCGCTACGAGATCCTCGTCGAGCAGTACGTGAAGGTCATGCGGATCGAGGCCCGCACGCTCGTCACGATGGGCCGCACCCAGATCCTCCCCGCGGCGATCCGCTTCCAAGCGGAGCTCGCCGACGCGATCGCCGGCGCGCAGGCCGTGGGCGTCGAGTGCCCCGACTCGGACACCGCGCTCCGCGAGCACGTCCGTCGCGTGGCGGACCTCCGCACCTTGATCGCCAAGGTCGAAGAGGCCGAAGCGAAGCACATCGAGGACGCCGAGAAGCACATGCGTCAGATCCGCGACGACCTCTTCCCCGCCATGCAGAAGACCCGCGAGGTCTGCGACACGCTCGAGAAGCAGTTGCCGGACGACCTCTGGCCGCTGCCGACCTACGCGGACATGCTTCTTCTCCGTTGAAGAGGTGGTCAGGGGCAGAAGACGGGGAGTCAGGATTCAGGATTCAGGAGTCAGTGGGAACGGCAATGAGTCACAGCACTTCGGGTGCTTGCACCCTGACTCCCGACTCCTCCCCTCTGACGCCTCTCTCCTGACTCCTCGCTCCCGACTCCTTCCGCCGACCCCGTCCCTCTAGTCTTCGCCGGAATTCTGTACACTCATCGCCCTTTCGCCCGCGCCGTCCTCGGCGCGGGCTGTCACGATCCTTCTGCCATTCGTTAGACCAACATGACCACTGCGACCGAAGCGACCCCGAACACTGTCGTCGTCGAAGAGACCTCGCCGACGACGCGCCGCATCACCGTCACCATCCCGGCCGAGACGGTCGACGAGCGCATCGAGCTCAGCTTCGGCACGCTCCAGGCGGAGTCGGCGCTGCCGGGCTTCCGTAAGGGCAAGGCGCCGCGGCACCTTCTCGAGAAGCGATTTGGCGGCGCGATCCTCAAGGAGACGCGCACCCAACTCGTCGCCGACTCGTACTCGAAGGCGATCGAGGAGAAGTCGATCCGCCCGGTCTCGGATCCCGAACTCGCGCCGGAGTCGCGTGACGCGGAACTCGTTCGCGGCAAGCCGTTCCACTTCGTCGTCGACGTCGAGGTCCTTCCCGCCTTCGACATCCCGGCCTACGAAGGGCTCGAGATCAAGCGCCCGATCATCGATGTCGCCAACGAGCACATCGACGACGAGATCCTCCGCCAGCGCTACCGCTGGGGCACCCCGAACCGCATCGACGGACCGTTCGAGAACCTCGACCGCATGATCGGCCACGCCGAGGTCACGATCGACGGCGCGAACGACGTCTTCTTCAAGACTGACGACGCGATCGCCGTCGTTCCCGCGAAGGAAGACGAAGGCAAGGGCCAATTCCTCGGCCTCATCATCGACGACCTCGAGAAGGCGCTCCTCGGCAAGAAGGTCGGCGACACCGTCACCTTCACGACGACCGGCCCCGAGCAGCACGAGCGCGAGGAAGTTCGCGGCAAGAAGCTCACGATCACCTACGCGCCGCGGGCCGCCGAACGCGTCGCCCCCACTGACATCCCGGGCCTCGTCGATCGCTTCGGCCTCGGCAGCGAAGAGATCCTTCGCGAGCAGATCAAGTTCGCCCTCGAGCAGCGCCGCGACGCCGAGCAGGCCGCCGCGCAGCGCGAGCAGGTCTTCGAGTGGCTCCTCGAGAAGGTCGACTTCCCCCTTCCCGCGAAGCTCTCGGCGGCGCAGCTCGCCCGCACGCTCGCCCGTCAGCGCGTCGAGATGCTCCACCGCGGCGTCGAAGCCGACGTCGTCGAGCGTCGTCTCGCCGAACTCCGCGCCTCGAGCGAGTCGCAGGTTCGCAATCGCCTCCGCCTCTTCTTCATCCTCGCCCGCATCGCCGAAGAGCTCGGCGTCAACGTGACGGAGCAGGAAGTGAACGGTCGCGTGCACCAGATCGCGCAGAGCCAGGGCATGCGACCGGACCAGGTCCGCAAGCAGCTTCAGGACACCGGCGGCCTCGCCGACCTCGCGACGCAGATCCGCGAGCACAAGACCGCCGACCGCATCGTCCAGAAGGCGAAGGTCAGCGACGTTCCGGCCGACGAGTGGAACAAGGAAGTCGAAGCTCGCGCGAAGGCCACGCGCGACGGCAAGAAGTGACGCACGCCTTCCGCGAGCACCGATGACGACCGCGATCGTCACGAACCTTTCGATCCCCGCCGTCACGCCAATCGTGGCGGCGGGGATCGTCGTTCCCAAGACGCACGCATTCGTCGTCGGAAGCGGACCGATCGGCGGCGCGAGCGCGTCGCAACTCTTCTCGACGCTCGCCCCCCTGCTCGGGCTCCTCGTCGTCGTCGTCCTCCTCGGCGCCATCGTGATCTATTGGGTGCGCCGTTACATGCGCGGCGAACCGACGAAGGCCGACGGCTTCTCGCTCGAGGAACTTCGCCAAATGCATCGTCGCGGCGAGATGAATGACGAAGAGTTCGCCCGCGCCAAGAGCGCGATCCTCGGTCGCGCCCGCGACGCGAATCGGACCGAGCGCGAGACTGGCGGCTGGGAAGAGTCCGGCCGACGCGGCGATTCGCCGCCATCGGGGAATTGACGAGGCCGCCACGCCCGCATTGGCCCGTCGTACGGTCCGGCACCCCCGTCGGGAGGCGCGGGGTCTTCGTCGCGATTGCCCCGACTTCGTCTCTAGTGCTCGCAGGCTCCGCCCGATAGAACCCATACGGACCGTTGTCCGTACGTCGCGCCCTTCCTTGGCGGGCACCTCCTACCTCGGAAAGATTCGCGGATCTCGCGCGGGCACTGCGCCCATTCGTGGGGGTCGCGCCGTACGCTCTCGGCTCTCGTCTTTTCCTGCCATGACCACGCCTACCCCTCGCCGTTCCTCGGAACCAGTCAACTCGCCCGCTCCGCCGACCGGACCGGGAAATCGCCCGCCACGGGGCCGTGAGTCGGACTACCTGAGTGGTGGCGGCGGTGGCGGCGGCGGCGGTGCAGGCGGCGGCGGACCTGGCGGCAGTGGCGGTGGCGCGGGTGGAAGCGGCGGAGACGGCGGCTTCCGTGGCCGCAAGGTCACGACCTGCTCCTTCTGCGGCAAGACCTCGCGGGAAGTCGGCCCGATGGTCGAAGGCCCGAGCGACGTCTACATCTGCTCGAACTGCACCGACCTCTGCCAGAACATCTTCCGGCAGGAGAAGCGCCGCGTGCAGAGCGCCCGGCCGCTCTTCTCGACGATCCCCGCCCCGCGGCAGATCAAGGAATTCCTCGACCAGTACGTGATCGGCCAGGAGCACGCGAAGCGCGCCCTCGCCGTCGCGGTCCACAACCACTACAAGCGCCTCACGCAGGCCGACAACGAAGACGCACCGGTCGAACTCGACAAGTCGAACGTGCTGCTCGTCGGTCCCACCGGCACGGGCAAGACGCTCCTCGCCCGCACGCTCGCGCGCATCCTCAACGTGCCGTTTGCGATCGGCGACGCGACGACGCTCACCGAAGCCGGCTACGTCGGCGAAGACGTCGAGAACCTCCTCCTCAAGCTCCTCCAAGCGGCCGACTACGACCTCGAGGCGGCGCAGCGCGGGATCATCTACATCGACGAGATCGACAAGATCGGCAAGACCAGCCAGAACGTGTCGATCACCCGCGACGTCAGCGGCGAAGGCGTGCAGCAGTCGCTCCTCAAGATGCTCGAAGGCACCGTCGCCAACGTGCCTCCGCAGGGCGGCCGCAAGCATCCCGAGCAGCAGTACATCCAGATCGACACCACGCACATCCTCTTCATCTGCGGCGGCTCGTTCGTCGGGATGGAGGACATCATCCGTCGTCGCATGGGCAAGCGTCGCATCGGCTTTCATACCGATGCGCCGACGGAGGAGAATCGCCTCGCCGACGACGCGCGGGCGCTCGCCGAGATCACGCCGGAAGACGTGCTCGAATTCGGCATGATCCCTGAGCTCGTCGGCCGTCTGCCGATCCTCTGCCCGCTCATGCCGCTCAATACGGAAGCGATGATCTCGATCCTCACGGAGCCGAAGAACGCGCTCATCCGCCAGTACCAGTACCTCTTCTCGCTCGAGGGGGCGACGCTCGAATTCTCGACCGACGCGCTCAAGCTCATCTCGGAGCGGGCGCTCAAGCGGAAGACCGGCGCCCGTGCCCTTCGCGCGGTGATCGACGAGATCATGATCGATCTCATGTACCAACTCCCCGAACTCGACAACTCGAACACGACCTACGTGATCGACGCGGCCGCGATCGAGGGGAAGAAGGCGCTCAAGGACATGGCGCGACGGTTGGCCAAGGAATCGGCGTGAGTCTGGCGGCGGAAGAGTCGGTCGCGCGACGGCAACGCTATGAGCGTGCCCGTGCGGATGTGGAGGCGGCGGTGCGCTCGGTGCCCGTCTCCGATCGCACCGCGCGCATGCGTGCGGTCGTCGACGCGCTCTGGACCCACCTCTCCCCGGTCGGACTCTCGTGGATCGGCTTCTACCTCCCCGCCAAGGCGGCGGACGGATCGGTCGAACTCGTCCTCGGGCCCTCCCGCAACAAGCCCGCCTGCTCGCCCATCGGACTCCACGGCATCTGTGGCCAAGCGTTCCGCGAACGCGCCACCAAGGTGATCCCCGACATCCGCGTCCTCGGACCGGACTACATCGCCTGCGATCCCAAGGACCTGTCCGAGGCGGTGATCCCGCTCCTTGACCGGTCGGGACTGGAGCCGGTCGCGATCGGGGTCTTGGACGCCGACAGTTACGACCTCGGCTGGTTCACCGACGACGATGCCCGGTCCATGACCGAGGTCTTGGCCGCCGGCGGTCTTCCGGTCTGACCGACCCCGGAGATTCTGGGGCGAGAACTTGGCGCAACCGCTTGTGAGAATCTGGGTTCCGCTGTACCTTGTTGGGCTTCCTCCGGCGGCGGAGGAGTTCGACGCTCTCATTCCCCATTTACTGGGGTCAGGATTCGCCATGCCTCGCGTGTGCCACTTCTCCGGTGCCAAGACCCGTCGCGGAAACGTTTGCAAGTATCGCGGTAAGGCGAAGTACTTGGGCGGCGTCGGCGTCAAGACGACCTCGATCAAGCCGCGTCGCTTCAAGCCGAATCTCCAGGACGTCACCACGGTCGTCGACGGCACGCCGATCCGCGTGAAGGCGAGCACCCGCGCGATCCGCGAAGGCCTCGTCGTCAAGCCGATCAAGCGCAAGTACGCGTACACCCGTCGCAAGAAGGCCGGCGAAGCGGTCTGACGGCGCGACGCGACCCATCGGTCGCCATCCGAATCAAACGCACGCACCCTCGGAGTGATCCGGGGGTGCTTGTGTCATGCGCGTGCGGACCTATGCAATGATGCACTCGTCGTTGCAGCGCGGATCGAGCGCGTGTGTCGATGTCAATAGGTGAGCAGCTTTTCTTTCCGGAATTCGACGGCCAACGGTTGACCCTCAACCCACGCGACGTAGGCTTGCGTCGTTCGAGGCCTCTTCCGGGGTTCGCTGCGCCACAGAGCGCCGAACATTGACTTCCCTTTCAGGCTCGAACGCCCCGCCCCGTGGTTGCGCCAGCGTGCGCGACACCGCACCGGGCGGCACATCCCGGTTTGCGCTACAAGTTTGGGTGCTGGAATCGGTTTGATGCAGGCTTGAATGCTGGGATCGGTCTGAGGCTCGCAGGGTCGTTTTGCCCGCCTCGGACAGGAGAAGTGACGGCAGACGTGAAGTGACCGAGTGACGCCGGAGTCCCGCAACGGAATGCTGGGAGCTCCACGCGACGCTCGGGGCGAAAGGGAAGTTCTCGTAACGACAATGACAGACGGTGCCGTATCGCGGCGTGCTTCAGGGATCTGAGGCGCGCAGCGTGTGTGTGCTGGCTGTCACCGGGGGACGCAAAGATGCTCGTCGGGCTCTCGGCGGGTGCATCTCGGTGTCTGTTTCTCCGCCCTTCACGCCACCTGCGTCGACCGCCAACCCACAACCGCCCTGCCCCCCGTCCGCTCGCCGCTTCTGACATCAACCCTCGCCTCTCTCCTCCTCGATGGCCGCCACACTCGCCAACTCTGACCGTGATCGCGTACTCCACGCGACCGATCTCGTGGCGCTCGTGGGCGAGCACGTCGCGCTCAAGCCGAAGGGTCGCGAGCACGTCGGCCTCTGTCCCTTCCATGACGACCGCTCGCCGTCGCTTGCGATCGTGACCCATAAGGGCGACGCGTTCTACAAGTGCTTCGCGTGCGGGGCGGCCGGCAACGCGATCGACTTCGTGATGAACTTCCACAAGATGCCGTTCGGCGACGCGCTGCGCTATCTCGCGACCCGCGCCGGCATCGAGCTCACGAACTCCTTCCGCCGCGCCGACGACGCCCCGGGCCAGGGCAAGGAAGACATCCGCCGGGCGAACGCGCTCGCCCTCAAGTACTACCGGAGGATGCTGAGCGACGAGACCGGCGGCGCCGAGGCCCGTGCGGTGATCGAGCGTCGCGGCATCGAGCCGGCGATGGTCGAGGCCTTCCAGCTCGGCTATGCCCCCGACCAGCGGGATGCGATGCAGTCGGCGATCCGCCGCTACGTGAGCCACGCGGAAGCGACCGGGCGGCGCGAGGGCGGCCAGACCGTCGACGCCATGCTCACCGCGTTCATCGCCGCCGGCATCATCCGCGAAGGGCGAAGCGGCCGCGTCGACCTCCTCAAGCACCGGATCGTCTTCCCGATCTTCGACGAGCTCGGACGCCCGATCGCTTTCGGCGGCCGGAAGATCCGCGACGAGGACGAGCCCAAGTACCTCAACAGCCCCGAGAGTCCGGTCTTCCACAAGAGCCGTTCGCTCTACGGCATCCATCTCGCGAAGCAGGCGATCATCAAGACGCGCGTCGCGATCGTGACCGAGGGCTACACCGACGTCATCGCTTGCCACGCCGCGGGCTTCACGAACGTCGTTGCGACGCTCGGCACCGCCCTCACCGTCGAGCACGCGCGACTCCTGCGACGCCTCTGTGACCGCGTGATCCTTCTCTTTGACGGCGACGCCGCCGGCATGCGGGCCGCCGATCGCGGCGTCGAAGTCTTCTTCAACGAGCCGATCGACGTCTCCGTCTGCACGTTGCCCGACGACCTCGATCCCGACGAACTTCTCCGCGAACCGGACGGCGCCGAGCGTTTCCGTGCGGCACTCGAAGGGTCGGTCGACGCGCTCGCCTATCTCGTCGAACGGTTCCGCCGCGACTACGGCGCGCGAACCGGACTCTCCGGGCGCCAGCAGTCGCTCGAGGCGCTCCTGCGTCGGCTCGCCGAGCTCGGCTTCGGTCGCCTGAGCGGCGTGCGCAAGCAGTTCGTCCTCGCCTCGCTGGCACAGCTCACGGGCGTGTCGGAGCGCGAGATCGAGAAGGCCGTCCCGCAAGGGATCGCGCCGCGCCAGGCCGCCCGCTCCGACGCCGCGGATGAGGCCGCGGATGGGGCCCCGTCGTCGGCGCTTCCTGACGCGAGCGCGTCGAGCACCGACTCCCTCGCGAGCTCGAGTCCGGTGTCCCGCGCTCGCCGCGAGGCGGAACGCACGCTCCTACTCCTCCTCCTCGGCACCCCGTCCTTGGCGACCGCGTCGATCGAGGTCGAGTGCGAGGGAGAGCGGGCAATTGCCCCGGTGACCGAGGTGCTTGAGCCGGGACGCTTCTCGATCCCCGAGTACCAATCCCTCTATCGGACCTGGCTCTCGATTGCCGAAGGCGGCGCGACGCCGACCTTCTCGACTCTTCTCGCCGAGCTTGCCGATCCAGCGGAGAAGCGCCTAGCATCGGACCTATTCCTCGAGGCGGAACGTCGCCGCGGCAGTGCGACCCCGAGACCCTCGGGCGGGGGCGACGCAGAACCCCTTGAGCACCTTCGCAACGCGTTCGCCGACGTCGAGCGACTCGATCGCCGGGATCGCTTCCGTCGCGATGGAAGCGCGGGGCACGCCGCCGGCACCGCAGACTCCTTCGACGCGCTCGACGCAACGATCCGTCCCACCGACGAGCTCATCGACAACGAGTCGTCCACGCTCGCCGTGACCGGCTCCGCCAGTTCGCTTTCTGCCGCGGCCGCCGCGGAACGCCGTCTCGCCGAGATCCGCGCACGCGGAAACGACGTGACGGCACACCCCCGTTTCTCCGTGCGACGCCCCGCGTCGCCAACTCGTCCGCCCAGTCCGTTGTAACCAGTCCGTACTCTCGTTCGCTTCTCATCGTTCGCACCGAAACCTCCTCCACCAGTGGCCCTACCAGCCGTTGGTCTCCTCCTTCGGGGCTCTCATCGTGACCATCTCACTCAAACCGTATGACGTTCTGCGCCAGCTCTTCGAACAGGGATGCACTCGCAAGTGGATCTCCTACGAAGAGCTGAACACCTGCCTCCCCGACGAGTTCGTGGACCCGGATCGGCTCGACGAGCTGCTCGTCCTCTTCCGCATGCACGCGATCGAGATGATCGACGAGCATGAGGTGCGGCGCAACGGCTACTCGGTGTTCCAGGCCCCGCTTCAGACGAACCTCAAGTTCCAGCGCGACGACCCGAAGAAGGGCAAGTCCGCGCCGAAGGTCCAGATGATCGACGAGGTCGACGTCATCGACGGCGATCCGCCGGTCGACCTGTCGGGCGAGCCCGAGATCGATCTCGGTGATCCGCTTGATCAAGAAGAACCCGCGGCCGCCGTCGAAGAGGAGTCGCTCGACGAGGACACGCAGGCGGCGGTCGAGCAGGCGATCTCGGAGCCTGGCTCGAAGCGCATCGACGACCCGATCCGCATGTACCTCACGCAGATGGGCACGATTCCGCTGCTCACCCGCGAGGAGGAGATCCGTCTCGCCAAGAAGATCGAGACGACGCGCATGATCTTCCGTCGGAAAACCCTCGAGTCCGACTACGCCGCGTCGCAGGCGATCGACATCCTCAAGCAAGTCCACGACGGCTCGTTGCCCTTTGACCGCACGATGCGCATCTCGACCGCGGAGGAGAACGCGAAGGACAAGATCGCAGCGCGCATCCCCGTCAACGTGCAGACGATCCAGCGTCTCCTCGACCTCAATCGCGCCCTCTGGGACAAGATGGAGATCGAGAAGCCGACCGGCGAGGCGAAGGCGCTCGTGATGGCGGAGCTTCGTAGCCGCCGTCGCAAGATCGCGACGCTCCTCGAGGAGTGCTGCCTGCGCACGGGCCGCATCCAGCCGCTCCTCCGCAAGCTGCAGGCGATCAACCGCAAGCTCCGCGACCTCACGAAGAACATCGCGAAGGCCGACAAGTACCCGGACCGCTACGACCCCGAAGACGTGATGGTGATGCGCGAGGAGTTCGACGGCCTCCGCAATCTCGTCCTTTCGGAGCCGGAAGACCTCGATCGTCACATCCGTGACATCGAGCGCGTGTTCGGCGAGTACGAGCAGGCGAAGCGCGACCTCTCGGGCGGCAACCTGCGTCTCGTCGTGTCGATCGCGAAGAAGTATCGCAATCGCGGTCTGCCCTTCCTCGACATCATCCAGGAAGGCAACACCGGCCTCATGCGTGCGGTCGACAAGTACGAGTACAAGCGCGGCTACAAGTTCTCGACGTACGCGACGTGGTGGATCCGTCAGGCCATCACGCGTGCGATCGCCGACCACGCCCGCACGATCCGCGTCCCGGTCCACATGATCGAGACGATGTCGAAGCTCCGGAACATCCAGAAGAACCTGCTTCAGGAGCTCGGTCGCGAGCCGACCGTCGAGGAGATCGCGCTCAAGGCGAAGATGCCGATCGAAGAGACCCGTCGCGTGATGAAGATCTCGCGGCACCCGATCTCGCTCGACCGTCCGGTCGGCGAGAGCGAGGACTCGCACTTCGGCGACTTCATCGAGGACGAGCGTCAGGAATCGCCGTCGGAATCGGCGACGAACGACATGCTTCGCCAGCGGATCAACGACGTGCTCAAGACCCTCACCTACCGCGAGCGCGAGATCCTGAAGCTCCGCTACGGCATCGGCGACGGCTACACCTACACGCTCGAGGAAGTCGGCCGCATCTTCAAGGTCACCCGCGAACGCGTCCGCCAGGTCGAATCGAAGGCGATCCGCAAGCTCCAGCACCCGGTCCGCCGGCAGCGCCTGATGAGCTTCATGCAGTCGGACAGTGAGTGATGGCGGTGGTCCCCTGATGGGGGCCTGCAACGCTGAGTGAGTTCACGAGCCCCTCGCCGTTTGGCGGGGGGCTTTTTCTTGGGGAGGAAGGGTTCCGGGCCAGGGTTCAGGGTGAAGCCAAGAAGACCGGGAGTCAGGATTCAGGAGTCAGGAGTCAGTGGAGAAAGCCGCAGCGCGGAGCTCCTCCCCCGCGCGATGGCCGTACTCCGCGCGCTCCGCTCCTTCGCGGGGGAGGACCGCCGTCGCCGATCGAGGCGACGGCAGGTGGGGGCGGAGGCGTAGCGTGACGGGATCCGCGCGTCTCCTCCCAATTGGGTACCTGCAACGCGGAGGCCGTCGCGTATGCTCCTCAACCGCCGAACGTGCGTGCACGAACGATGCTGACGCTCGACTACATCGAGTCAGAGTCCATCCTTCGCCTGAGCGGCTTCACCCCCGCCGACGCTCGACGTCTCATGGACGCGTGCCTCGCGTTGTCCCAGAACCAGGCGTCGCATGCGCTCCACACGCAGCCATGGGTTCGCGCGCTCGACGGCGTCACGCTGACGATGCGCGTGAAGACTTGGAATCAGGACGTTCTGACGGTCGGGCCACGTGCGTTCGAGTGGTCGCTCACCGCCGGCGCCTGGGACAACGTTGCAGGCTTGATCGAGCCATTCTGCGAGTCAGCCTCGAATGGCTTCCAATGGCTGAATCAAGCGAGCGGCGACGCCGAGGTGTTGCTTTCCCCCCAAGGCGACTGGTGAGGAGGAAGGGGTCGGGGTTCAGGGGCAAGCCAGGAAGACCGGGAGTCAGGATTCAGGAGTCAGGAGTCAGTGGACGAAGCCGCAACGCGGTGCTCCTCCCCCGCGCGATGGCCGTACTCCGCGCACCTCGCTCCTTCGCGGGGGAGGACCGCCGTTGCTGATCGAGGCGACGGCAGGTGGGGGCGGAGGCGCGACGCGAGGCATCGCTCCTGGGAGATAGGGGTCGGGGTTCAGGGGCAAGCCAAGAAGACCGGGAGTCAGGATTCAGGAGTCAGGAGTCAGTGGACGAAGCCGCAACGCGGTGCTCCTCCCCCGCGCGATGGCCG
>JAEUIT010000040.1 GCA_016795035.1 Phycisphaerae bacterium
TTCCTCGGCTTCGTCGCGGGCATCTCGAGCCCCGCGTGGGCGGCGGCCACGGTCACGAGCCTCCTCGGCTCCCTCCTCACGCTCCTCTGCGGCGTGCCGATCGCATCGCGATTCCTCCCCGACGGCACGATCCCGCATCTCTCCCCGCTCGGCTGGCTCGCGGCATGGCTCGGACTTTCGGCGCTCGGCGCGCTCTTCCAGTGGTACATGCGGAAGAAGAAGGACGACGAGAAACGCGAGCCGCAGCGCGAGCCGAAGGCGGCGTAGGAAGGCGAGGAGTCAGGATTCGGGAGTCAGGAGTCAGTGAACAGACGCCATGAACGGGCGCCGTTCACGGTGTGGTGCCACGGAATCCTCACTCCTGACTCCTGAATCCCGTTTGGGTCTCCTGCCCCCTTGATCCTTGCTCCTCTATCCCTGATCCTTCCCGCCCCCTCATGGATCACTTCGCCTACTCCACCGTCGGCGGCAACGCCGTCCTTTCGTGCGAACGACTCCCCGCCGAAGAGGTCGCGCGCCTCGTCGGCACCCCCTGCTACGTCTATTCGAAGGCGACGCTCACGGAGCACTTCACGAAACTGGCCGAGGCGTTCAAGGCGCTTGATCCACTCATCTGCTTCTCGATCAAGTCGTGCGGCAACCTGTCGATCTGCCGACTGCTCGGCGAGCTCGGCGCGGGCATGGACGTCGTTTCAGGCGGCGAGCTCTACCGCGCGATGGCCGCGGGCGTTCCCGCGTCGCGCTGCGTGTACGCCGGCGTCGGCAAGACCGACGAGGAGATCGCGCAGGCGCTCGACGCCGGGCTCTACCTCTTCAATGTCGAGAGCGAGGAGGAGTTCGAGAACATCGCCCGCATCGCGAAGGCGAAGAACGTCGTCTGCAAGACCGCGCTCCGCGTGAACCCCGACGTCGACCCGCGCACCCATCGCTACACGTCGACCGGCAAGAAGGAGACGAAGTTCGGCGTCGACATCGAGCGCGCGAAGGAGTTCTTCCGCCGCTACGGGCGCGACTCGCACTGCAAGCTCGTCGGCATCCACCTGCACATCGGCAGCCCGATCTACACGACCGACCCGTACGTCGAGAGCGTGCGCAAGGCGACGACGCTCATGGACGAGCTCGCGGCCGAAGGCTTCACCGTGTCGACGCTCGATCTGGGCGGCGGCTTCGGCGCCGACTACGAGACCGACCAGACGCCCACGTTGTCGACCTACGCCGACGCGATCGTGCCGCTTCTTGCGGCGCGGGTGAAGGCGGGGCTCCGCATCATTCTCGAGCCGGGGCGCACGCTCGTAGCGAACGCAGGCGTTCTCCTCACGCGCGTCCTCTACATGAAGCGTTCGGGCGACAAGACCTTCGCGATCTGCGACGCGGGCATGAACGACCTCCTTCGCCCGAGCCACTATCACGCGTTCCACTTCATCTGGCCGGCGGAGACGCCGCTTGCCTTCCGCCCGGACCGCCGCGCGAAGGAGATGCAGGTGCCGGGGCTCATTTCGGTCGACGTCGTCGGTCCGATCTGCGAGTCGGGCGACTTCCTCGCCCTCGATCGGCCGCTTCCCCCGGTGAAGCGCGGCGACCTTCTCGCCATCTTTACGGCTGGGGCCTACGGCATGGCGATGGCCAGCCGTTACAACGCGCAGCCCCTGCCCGCAGAAGCGCTTGTCGACGGCTCGAAACTCACCGTCATCCGGGCCCGCGAGCGATATGAGGACCTCGTGGCCCACGAGCGGTCGCCGATCGCGCTGGCGACAGGCTGACGCGGGCGTTGCAATCGTGGCCACTGCCACTCTGGCGCTGAGAGAGTTCGGCGCTCAGACTCGGAAGTGTGTTGTTCCGTGTTCGTCGGCCGCAACGGAGAGACGGGGAATCTTCCACCGTCACGATGCGGAGCCTTGGGAGCAACCACTGAAGAGCGTTGTGCGAACTCTTAGCCGTGAGCTCTTCCATGGTCCGACGAGAACTGAATGGCGTTTGGGTCACGTTGAAGGAGACGATCGCCGCATCGGCCGAAGAGGTGTTTGCGTGCTTCTCGACCTCCGAAGGACTGACGCGCTGGCTCGCCGTCGGCGCGCAGCTTGAGGCGGAACCGGGCGGCACGATGACGCTCGCGTGGGATCGCGAATTCGGGCGCACGCTGACGGTCCGCATCCGCGAGTTCGAGCCGGCCTCCGGCACGGCGCACGGGCGCATCACCTTCGACTGGTTCCCCGATCCCTTGAGCGACGAGAGCGTGCCCGTCGAGGTCACGGTCTCGGACGACATGGCGAACGGGTCGCGCGTGATCTTGCGTCAGGGTCCATTCCGCGAGGATGCGGACTCGCTTATTGCGATGGCGGACGGCGCCGAAAGCTGGCGCTGGTACCTCTGCAATCTGCGATCGGTCCTCGAAACGAGGCATGACATGCGGGCGGTGCGGCCCCTATAGGGAACCCCGGCCGCTCGAGAGAATCGCGATGAAGGACATGGGATCAACAACGCGGGTACGTGAGATGGCAGCGAAGTACCCGCCGACGATCACCATTAACCGCCGCTCCTTCAACAGGGGATCCTCTATTCTTGAGGCGACAATGGACGCTCCGCGCGTCCTCCCTCCATCGCTTCTCCTCGTGCATCACATGGATACTCACGGCCTTCGAAGCCCGCGCGTTCTCTTCGCCTACGCGGGCTTTCTCGTTCTCGCCGGTCTCGTCGCCTTCGCGTTCAGCGGGTTCTCCTTCGAACACGGCAAGACCGCGCTCATCGTCCCGTCGGCCTGCGCCGTTCTCATCGCCATCTGCGGTCTCATGGCGAAGGCGCTCCCGACGAATCGTCCGGTCGGCATGATCGGCATCCATCTTGGCCTCGGCCTGCCGCTCGTCTTCGCGGCGCTCATCGGCTACCGCGCGTTCGCCGCGTGGCAGAAGGTCGGCACGCCCGACGGCAAGACCTACCTCGCCGTGATCCTCTCGGTGATCGCGGTCGGCAGTCTCGTCGCGTTCGTCGCGGTCTTGCGCACGCGGCCGCCCGCGTCGGCACGCGCGTGACGACTCACCAGATCGACGGCAGCGCGTAGCGCACGACAAGCCACGTGACGATCGCGGCGTAGACGCCGGCGACGAGGTCGTCGAGCACGATGCCGAGTCCGCCGGGGCGCGACTGGATGCCGCGCGCGGGCGGCGGCTTCACGACGTCGAAGATCCGGAAGAGGACGAAGCCCGCGAGCGCCGCGTAGAAGGCGCGCGTGGGATCGCTCGCGAGTTCGGCGCTCGTCCACGGCACGCCGAAGAGCGTGAGCGCCTGGCCCGCGACCTCATCGGCGACGACGGCGCCCGGGTCCTTCTTGCCGAAGGCCTCTTCCGCCGAATCGCCGAAGCGGAGGCACGCGACGGTGCCTGCAACGAGGAGTAAGGCGAGTGCAACGTAGAGTTGCCACGCCTCGGCGCCGGCGTAGACGAGAAGGACGGCGATCACCGGCGGCGGCAGCGAGCCCCACGTGCCCGAGGCCGGTCGGCAGTACCCGAGTCCGCCGGCCGTGAGCGCCAGCCGTTCGAACGTCTTCATGCGCCGTCGCCCCCCGCGGACGGATCCTTGGTGAGGAGGACACGGGCGCGGACGAGATAGCCGACGCACGACCAGATCGTGACGACGACCGTGGCCCAAACGAGGATGTCGCGGGCGATCCTGACCCAGTGCTGTTCGAGCAGCGCCTCGTTCACGGCAACGACGAGACACGCCGGAATCGCGATGCACTGCAGCACCATCTTCAGCTTGCCCGCCCAGTCGGCGCCGAACGCGATGCCGCGGCTCTCGATCACGCCGCGGATACTCGTCACGAGGAGTTCGCGCCCCAAGATCACGACGACCATCCACGACTGGACGCCGGTCGTCATCGTGAAGCGGTCGAAGCCTTCGCTCTCCGGCACCGGCACCGCGAAGCGCGGGCTCGCGAGGAAGACGAACGCGCCCAAGACGAGCACCTTGTCGACGAAGGGATCCATGATCCGCCCGAACATGCTGACGACCTGCCAGCGGCGGGCGAGGTAGCCGTCGAGGAAGTCGGTGGCGGCGGCGACGACGAAGAGCACCGTCGCGAGGTTGCCCCAGAGCGCGCGGTCGGCGTGCGGACCCATGCGGATCGTGAGCGACAGCGTCGTGAAGAACGCCGCGGCGATGACGAGTCGCGCGACGGTCAAAAGGTTCGGAAGGCTCCTCCGGAGCGTTGATGGCATCCGCGTCGCATCCTACCGCCGACGCGGATGCCCGCACCGCGAGTGGCGCCGCCTGTCCGGCTTCGTCGCTCGGTTGCGGGTCTGTCACGCTTTCCGTACATTTCCGCCCTCTCGCGACCGTCCCTTCCGGCGTGCGCCGCAGGCCTCACGCTGCCGCGCGCTCGTTCCCCCGTTGCCGCTCTCCTGTAGCGCAACCTGCGAATCTCCGACGATGCCATTCCCTTCGCTCACGCCCTACGCCCTGTACATCGCGGGGGCCATCGGCGCCATAGGGCTGTACCTTCTCATTCGACCGGGGCCGGTGAATGTCCGCCGAGCGGGCACGCTCATCGGCCTCGCAGGCGTCGGACTGCTCGTGTCCGAGGCGATCCACATCGTGGACGCGTCGGTCGGCGGTCCGGCGGGCGGCATCCCGCTGATTCCCTGCATTCTCGGCTTCATCGCCGTGGCCGGCGCCACGCGGATGGTCACGCATCCGAAGCCGGTGTTCGCGGCCCTCTACTTCATCCTCGTCGTCGTCAGTTCCGCCGGACTCTTCCTCTCGATGCAGGCGGAGTTCATGGCGTTCGCGCTGATCATCGTCTACGCCGGCGCGATCCTGATCACCTACATGTTCGTCCTGATGCTCGCCCAGCAGAGCCCCTCGGAATCGCCGGGCGACATCGAAGGTGCGACGCACTACGACCGCGTGCCCCGCGAGCCGCTCGCCGCGATCGCGGTCGGATTCCTCCTCCTCGCCACGCTCGGCACGACGATCTTCGGCTCGCGCGTCGCACCGATCGGCGACGCCGCGAATGCCGCCGTCGCCCGGGCCACGGTCGAGCGCTGGCGTGAGCTCGAGAGCCTTCCGCGCCGCCTCGACGCCGAGATCGCGCTCGTCCGTCCCGGCGCAGTCGCCGCACCCGACGAGAACGGCCGCGTGCTCGCGATCGCTCGCGACGGCTCGGCGAGCGTGCGCATCCAGTGGGACGACAACGGCACGGTGCGCACCGACGCGATTCCGCTGCCGGCGAGCGCGGCGCCCACGAACATCCAGACCGTCGGCCTCGCGCTCGTCAAGCAATTCCCCGCGAGCCTCGAGCTCGCGAGCGTGATCCTCCTCATGGCGATGTTCGGCGCGGTCGTCCTCGCCAGGAAGCAGATCGAACTCGGCGAGGACGAGCGGCGCGAAGCCGCCGGACTCCGCCGACTCTCGCTTGACGACGCGGAGCCGATCGGCCGCGGCGACGCCACCGCCTCGAAGGCCGCACCGGTCGGAGGTCGCTCATGACGACCGTGCTCCCCTCTCTTGCGTCCGGCCTCGCATCGGTTGCGCTTGCCGCATCGGACGCGGTCGTCTCGCCGGCCGATCCGCGCCTCGTGCAGGTCGCGCTTGTCATCAGCGTGCTCCTCTTCGTCATCGGCCTCATCGGCTTCCTGACGCGCCGCAACATGATCATGATGTTCCTCTGCACGGAACTCATGCTGCAGGCGGCGTGCATCGCGTTCGTGACGTTCGGACGCATGCACATGAACGCCTCGGGGCAAGTCTTCGTGATCTTCATTCTCACGGTCGCCGCGGCGGAAGCGGCGCTCGCTCTCGGCCTTGTCGTACTCCTCTATCGCAAGCGCGAGACGCTTTCGAGCGAGGCGTGGGCCGAGTTGAAGGAGTAGCCGCTCGACGGAACCGCCGGCGCGAATGCTTCGCGCTCGGCCTGAAGGACTAGGCGCATGACGCACCTCGCGACACTTTTCCCCTCACTTCCGTCCGCCCTCGCGGGCGACGGCGATGCGCACGGAACGGCGCATAGAGCCGCGGAGGGGGCAGCGGCGGCCGCCACCTGGATCGGGGGCGCGACCGCGCATCCTGAATACAGCTGGGCCGGCTGGATCCTGCTTCTGCCGCTCCTCTCGGCGGTCTTCTGCTTTCTCTGCGGCGCCTTCCGCGTCAAGAACAAGCTCCCCGCGCTCGTGACGATCGCGGCGCTCGGCAGCGCGTTCGGTCTCGTCCTCACGCTCTACCTGAAGTACGACCCGACGCACGCCAGCGGCCCGATGACGGTCCACCTCTTCGACTGGATCCGCGTCGTCTGGGGTGAGAAGCCCGGGCAATCGTTCGTCGCCGACTGGTCGCTCTACATCGACGGCCTGACGCTCTTCTGGATGCTCTTCGTCACCGGCCTCGGCACCCTCATCGCGATCTTCGCGAGCGAGTACATGGAGTCGGACGTCGGCGGCAACTACTGCCGCTTCTTCGGCGCTGTCGGCATCTTCCTCTTCGCGATGGGTTCGCTCGTCATGGGCGGCAACCTCGCGCTTCTCTACCTCGGCTGGGAAGGCGTCGGCGTCGCGAGCTATCTCCTCATCGGCTACTACTACGGCAAGCCGACCGCGGTCGCCGCGGCGAAGAAGGCCTTCGTGATGAACCGCGTAGGCGACCTCGGTCTCCTCGTCGGCATCTACCTCACGTGGCGCCACTTCGGCTCGATCGACTACGCGACGATCTTCAAGGCTTGCAGCGAGACGATCGCCAACGGCAGCCATGGCGGCGACTGGACGAAGGGACTCATCCCCTACTTCCTGATGCTCGGCGCCTTCGGCAAGTCGGCGCAGATCCCGCTCTTCACCTGGTTGCCCGACGCGATGGAAGGCCCGACGCCGGTCTCCGCGCTCATCCACGCGGCGACCATGGTCACGGCGGGCGTCTATCTCATCGCTCGCCTGTACCCGCTCTTCCTCCTGCACCCGCACGCACTGCACACGGTCGCGTGGATCGGCGGCCTGACCGCGTTCCTCGCCGCGACGATCGGCATGATGCAGTACGACATGAAACGGGTCTTCGCGTACTCGACCGTGTCGCAGCTCGGGTACATGTTCCTCGGCCTCGGCGTCGGCACGACCTTCGGCGCCTGCTACCACGTCTTCACGCACGCCTTCTTCAAGGCGCTCCTCTTCTTGGCCTCGGGCGCCGTCATGCACGGCTTCGCGGGCCAGCTCGACATCCGCAAGATCTCCGGCCTCCGCAACGTGCCGGGCTTCAAGATCGTCGCGTGGACGATGCTGATCGGCTGCCTCTGGCTGTCGGCGCTTCCCTTCACCGCGGCCTTCTTCTCGAAGGACACGATCCTCCTCGTCGCGATGACCGACGAGTCGCACGGCAACCGCATCCTCGCGTGGCTCGGCCTTCTCACCGCGCTCATGACCGCGTACTACACGTTCCGCGTGTGGTTCCGCGTCTGCGGCGGCGAGACGGCGTATCAGCCGGGCGACGAGGCGCACGGCCACGACGACCACGGGCATGACGCCGACCATGGCCACGGTCATGGCCACAGTCATGGCCATGCGGCCGACGCGCACGGCTTCCATCCGCACGCGCCGCGGTTTGCGATCAACGGCGTCCTTCTCCTCTTGGCGGTCGGCGCGATCCTCGCGGGTCTTCCCGGGCTGATCGAGTTCCTGAAGATGGGACCGAACTGGGCCGCCGAGATGATCGCCGCGAGCTCGGCGACGATCGGCGTTCCCAATCTGACGGAGGGGCTCGCTGGCGGCCACGCCGAACACGCGCATCACGCGACCGTCCTCGGCATGGACGGCCACACCGCGATGTTCCTTCTCTCGACGGTGGCCGGATTCGGCGGTATCGCGATCGCCGCGTACTACCACCTTGTCCGGCGCCGCGCGGCGGAAACGTTGAAGCAGGCGCTCCTCGCGAACCCGCTCATCGGATGGCTCCCGCGGGCGCTCGAGAACAAGTGGTACGTCGACGAACTCTACGACGCCCTCTTCCGCTATCCGATCGTCGTCTTCGGCGGCCACGTCCTCGCGTGGATCGACCGCTACATCTTGGACGGCGGCATCATCAACGGCATCGCCCGCATCCCCGCGTGGATCGGACGACTCTTCCAACCGCTCTACAACGGTCTCCTCCAAGGCTACGCCATCACGATGGTCGGCGGCATCGGCCTGATCCTCGCATGGATCGTCTATGTCTGGATGAAGGGGGGCATCTGACATGACGCTCTCGGCAATGCTCCTCTGGATGCTCCTCGCGCCGCTCGTCGGCGCGGTCGCCATCGCGGTGAGCCCGCGGCACCTCGCGAAGCACATCGGCCTCGCGTCGTCGCTCGTCGTCCTCTTCCTCTCGATCGTCTTCGCGGTGCAATTCCCCGCGTGGACGACCGGCGCGTTCGTGCCCGACACGAACGTCTTCCCGGACGGCGTCGTCTCGCTCACCGGCGTGACCTTCACGCTCGGCGTCGACAGCGTCTCGCTCCTCCTCATTCTCCTGACGACCTTCCTCACGCCGCTGGCGCTCTGGGGCTCGTATACGGCGATCGAAGGGCGCGAGCGCGAGTTCTACGGCTGGTTCCTCACGCTCCTGAGCGCGATGCTCCTCGCGTTCATGGCCCGCGACGTCATCGCGTTCTACGTCGGCTACGAGTTCACCATCGTGCCGATGCTCTTCCTGATCGCGATCTTCGGCGGCGACGACCGGAAGTACGCGTCGCTCAAGTTCTTCGTCTTCACCTTCGTCGGCAGCGTGATCACGCTCGCCGCGCTCGTCTACGTCGCCAGCAAGTCCGCCGAAGCCACGAAGGTCTGGGACTTCTCCCTCTCCGCGTTGCAGGCGCACGCCAAGACGCTGAGCCCGAAGGAACAGTTCTGGGTCTTCGTCGCCCTGATGGTCGGATTTTGCGTGAAGGTGCCCTTCTTCCCGGTGCACACGTGGTTGCCGCTCGCCCACACGCAAGCGCCGACCGCGGGCTCGGTCATCCTGGCCGGCACGCTCCTCAAGCTCGGCACCTACGGCGTCTATCGCATCGCGCTGCCGATGGCACCGAACGCGGCCGTCGAGACGGTCGGCTTCCTCGCCATCCTCTGCGTCATCGCGGTCGTCGCCATCTCGCTCGTCTGCTGCGCGCAGACGGACATGAAGAAGCTCGTCGCGTACTCGTCGGTCGCGCACATGGGCGTCTGCATGCTCGGCATGCTCTCGCTCAATCCGCTCGGCATGAACGGGTCGATCCTCTACATGATCAACCACGGTCTCTCGACCGGCGCACTCTTCTTGTGCATCGGGTTCATGTACGAGCGCTACCACACGAAGGACATGGACCAGCTGAGTGGCCTCGCGAAGGTGATGCCGATCTGGGCGTTCTTCGTGGTCTTCTTCACGATGACCTCGGTCGGTCTTCCCGGCCTCAACGGCTTCGTGAGCGAGTTCCTCTGCCTGATGGGCGCGTTCGCGGCGACGACGCACACCGACTCCGGCTTCCCCGGGCTCCTCGGTCCGAAGTGGATGATCGTCGCGGGCGTCGGCAGCCTGATCTTCGGCGCCGTCTACATGCTCTACATGGTCGGTCGCGTCGTCTGGGGCCCGCTCAAGGCGCCCGGCCATGGCGATGACCATGGACACGGCGCGGTCGCGGCCGTCGGCCATGCCGGCGGTCACGGCGCAGGCCAAGGCGCGGCCTCGGGCGCCGGCTCGTCGAGCACTACCGCCGCAGGCCCGAAGCACGACGACAGCGCCGCCGGCGGCCATGGCCACCGGTTGCCGACCGATCTCAGCGCCCGCGAGATCGCGATCCTCGCGCCGCTTGCCGTGATCTGCCTCGTCATCGGCATCCATCCGTATCCGCTGCTCGACGTCATCACGCCGAGCACCAAGGCGACGCTCGCGGGCTATCCCGAAGCGGTGCGCGACTTCGACGCCACGCGCGAGTCGCGCGGCGAACTCGCGACGGCGCCGGCGTTGCCCGCCGACGCGCCGACGACCCCTGCCGCCACCGACGCGTCCACCGCGCTCGGCTCGAATCTCGGTGTGATCGCTCGCTGAGCCTAGCGCATCGCGCTCGGTCGACCTCCCCCTCTCCCCCCTCGACATGTCCGCCAAGCTCTACCTCATCATTCCCGAGATCATCCTCGTCGTCGGCGCGGTGCTGGTGACGGTGCTTGGCCTGTCGCGCGCG
Source organism: Phycisphaerae bacterium (assembly GCA_016795035.1). Lineage (GTDB taxonomy): Bacteria > Planctomycetota > Phycisphaerae > Phycisphaerales > SM1A02 > JAEUIT01. Next base: position 10,160 of record JAEUIT010000040.1, read on the forward strand.
AAGGCGCTCCGCGACGCGGTTCCCGGCGCGACGGTCGGACTGATCATCCTCGCCTTCCTCAGCGTCTTCGCGGTCACGACCGACGAGCGGCTCGCGGCCGCCGGGCTTCTCATGCCCGGGCTCGTCGTCTACGGCAAGTCGCTGATCCTCCTCGTGAGCGCGTCGCTCGTCCTCCTCGGCGTCGGCTTGGTCGATCGCCGCCTCGAGCGCGCCATCGGCTCGGGCCAAGTCGCGTTCGATCCGATCCGCGTGCAACGCGGAGAGCACCACGCGTTCCTCCTCCTCTCGATCGCCGGCGCGTGCCTCCTCTGCAACGCCCCCGACTTCATCTGGGCGTTCCTCGCGGTCGAACTCGTCTCGCTCCCGACCTACATCGTCGTGGCGTCGAGCAAGAGCTCGCGCAAGGCGCAAGAGGCCGCGGTCAAGTACTTCTTCCTCGGCGCCCTCAGCTCGGCGGTCCTCCTCTACGGCATCGCGCTTCTCTACGGCGCGACCGGCACGGTCGAACTCGAACCGATGCGCCAAGCGCTCGCCGCGCAGGCCGCGTCGGGCGGCATCTCGACGCTTGCGATCGTCGGCGGCGTCCTCGCGATCTTGGGCCTCTGCTACAAGATCAGCGCGGTGCCCATGCACTTCTACGCGCCGGACGTCTACGAAGGCGCCGCGACGCCGGTGACCGCGTTCCTCGCGTTCATCCCGAAGGCTGCGGGCTTCCTCGCCCTCATCCTCGTCCTCGACGTCTTCGGCTGGTCGGGCCATTCGTTCACCCGCGGCGACGACCTCTACATCATCGAGCGCGGCCTCCCGCAGCCGATCACCGCGCTTCTCTGGATGATCGCCGTCCTCACGATGACGCTCGGCAACATCGGGGCGCTCCTCCAGAAGAACGTGAAGCGCATGCTCGCCTACTCGTCGGTGGCCCACTCGGGCTACATGATGATCGGCCTGATCGCGGGCCCCGCCGGCATCGACGGCGTGAGCGGCATCAATGCGACGCTCTTCTACCTCCTCTCCTACGCGATCATGAACGTCGCGACGTTCGGCCCGCTCGCGAGCCTCGAACGCAACGGCGAGGAGATCGAGACCTTCGACGACATCGCGGGCCTCCGCCAGCGGCATCCGTGGATGGCGGCCTCGCTTGCGATCGGCGCGGGCTCCCTCATCGGACTTCCGCCGCTCCTCGGCTTCTGGGCGAAGCTCTACATCTTCATGGCCGGCCTCGAGGCGGGCCAATGGCACCTCGTCCTCGTTGCAGCCATCAATAGCGGCATCAGCGTCTGGTACTACCTGCGGCTCATCAACGATCCGCTCGTGGCGCAGCCGACGGCGCGGAGCGAAACGGTCACGAACGGCCCGTCGATCTGGCCGCGCGCGGCCGCGATCGTCACGGCGGGGCTCCTCATCGTCGCGCCACTCATGCTCGGCCGGCTCGTGAGCGCCGCGAACGGCGTGACGCGCGGCGAAGCCACGACGGCTGTGGCGGCGCCGCCCACGGAGACCGTCGTCTCGGACGCCTCGCGCTGACGGCGGCGCACGAGTCACGGATTCGGCCGCGTGCACATCGACGTCCTCGATCTCGGCTACCTCGACGCTCCCGGCGCGGCGAGCGCGTTCCTCGTCGCAAGCGAGCGTGATCCCTCCGTCGTGGCGCTCGTCGAGACGGGGCCCGCCGCGTGCATCGGCACCCTCAACACGGGCCTCGAGCGAACGCTGAAGGGTCGCACGGTCGCCGCGATCCTTCTCACGCACGTCCACCTCGACCATGCCGGCGCGACGGGCCACGTCCTCTCTGGCCCCCACGTCGCGCCCCGCACGAACGCGTGGATCCATCCGCTCGGCGCGCCGCATGTCGTGGACCCGGCGAAACTCATCGCAAGCTCGCGGCGCGTGCATGGCGCGACGTTCGACCGCCACTACGGCGAGCCGCTGCCGGCGGACGCGTCGCGCGTCCACGCCGCCGACGACGGCGCGGTGTTGCAGCTCGGCCCGCTGACGGTCACCGCCTGCGCCACGCCCGGCCACGCGGCCCACCACCACGCGTGGATCTTTGACGACGGCGCCGAGACGGTCGCCTTCACCGGCGACGTGGCGGGGATGGTGCTGCCGGGTATGGGGCAAAGCGGTGCGGATCTGAGTCACGCGGCGCGCTTCATCTCGATCCCGATGCCGCCGAACCAGTTCGACGCCGCGGCTTGGCGTGCGTCGCTCGAGCGCCTCCTTCGGCTCCGACCGACGCGCGTCGCCATCACGCACGGCGGACTCGTGAGCGCGAACGCCGCCGAGTCGGAGGCGTACCTCGCCGAGGCGACCGCCCGATTCGAGGAGGAGTCGGCGTATTCGACCGCGCTCGTCCACGACCTGCGGGACGGCCGCGTCGACGAGGCTGAGGCAATCCGCCGATACGGCGAATGGTTGGCTCGACGAGCGGGCGCGGCGGGCGTCTCCGTGCCTACCGTGGCGGCGTATCTCGGACCGCGCTTCTGCCGCATGAATGTCGACGGCGTCCGCCGCTCGATCGACACGGCCGGAGGCGGCCCGGCACGAGGTTCGGGCCCGCGTTAGAGGGCTCCACCCTTCCGTCTTCACCTCGGTCGCGCAACCCCTCGCAGAGTTGCTCGGAGGTTGGTACTATCTCCGCCTCTTCAAGCCGCGACTGTAGCTCAATTGGATAGAGCATCGGTCTACGAAACCGAAGGTTGATGGTTCGAGCCCATCCAGTCGCGTTTGCCTTGGCGGATGCCCCACGCATCCAATTCGCGAAACCAGTTCGCGATGCCAGATCCCGAAACCAAATCCCGAAACCAATTCGCGTTGGGTCCGAAGCACGTGCGTCGCGCATGACTAGCCCCCCGCGCCTTCCCCGCGATGGCGCGAGGTTTCCCTGAGGTTCGAGCAGGAACGCCACGTGGACCCCCGACGACCCGCGAGCTCCGGACGATCGAAACCCGCGACCTGGACGCCGTCATGGTCGCCCCGGTCCAATGCCGGTGCCGACGCGTCGCCGGCCCCCGCCGACCTCACCACGGTCGACGAGCAGGACCGTCTGCTCCTCGACCGCTATCGCTCGCTCGCGCCGAGCTACGACCAGTCGTACGGCGCCTACTCCGAAGCCACGCTCGGCCGCGCGATGCACTTCCTCGGCGCGCCGCCCCCGCAGCGCATCCTCGACCTCGCATGCGGAACCGGTCTCTTGGGCGCGCGGATTCTCGCCGCCGCCCCGCAGACGATCCTCACCGGCGTCGACGTGAGCGAAGACATGCTCGCCCGCGCGCGAGCCCGTCTCGTCGGCGCGCTCCGACCGGAGCTCGCGGGGCACGTGCGCCTTCTCGCCGGCCGCGCTGAGCGCCTTCCGCTCGCCGATCGGAGCGTCGATGCCGTCGTCATCGCGAACGCCTTTCATCTCGTGGCCGATCCCGTCGCGGCGCTCGGCGAGTGCCGCCGCGTCCTCGTGCCGCACGGCCGCCTCGTCATCGTCGACTGGTGCCGCGACTACCTCGCGATGCGCCTGCTCGCCTGGGGCATGGCGCTCACGCAGCGCCTCGCCCGGCGCATTCGCGGCCTCGAGTCGCTGACCTCGATGGTCGACAAGGCCGGGTTCCGCATCGATCGTGCCGAGCGCTTCCGCGCCCGGCCGGCGTGGGGACTCATGGCCCTCGCCGCCACGCGACTCGAGAGCGGCGAGCGTGACGCGAGCGAGGCCCCTCGCCCGTGAACGACGCTCCGACGGACACGCCGCCAGGGCCGCTTGAGACTGCGGAGATCGTCGACGACCTTCTTCCGCCCCAGGCGCACAGCCTGAGCCTCTTCAAGCGCGTGCTCTACCTCGTCATCGCCACGGTCCTGATCCTCGTCGGGATCGTCCTCTGGCTGATGCCGGTCCTGACCGGCGTGCCCTTCTGGATGGCCGGCCTCGTCTTCCTCGCCCGCACGAGCGAGCGCTGCCGCAACGCGGTGAACTGGGTCGACCGGAAGATGCCGACGCGCGTGCGCCGCGCGCTCCGCTGGGCCCGGGCGAAATTCGGCGTCGCCCAAGTGCCGCTCGAGGGGCCGCCCCTCATTCCGCCGGTCCGAACGGACGGCGAGGAGTGCGAAGCCGCTGCACGGACGACCGATGTCGGCGACACTCTGCCGCCGACTCCTTCGGCCGACACGACCGCTCCGACGACTCCGAAGACCTCATGACGAACGCCGCACCGCCGGACCACGAGCATCGCGAGGCTCCCGCCGCCGCGCGCACCTCGAAGGTGCCGGAACTCAAGTTCCTCGAAGGCCCGCAGTCGCGCTGGTTCGAGCTGATGCGGGCGATCCGCATCTTCTTCGAGCTCATTCGCGGCTTCCGCCACCTGCACTTCGTCGGTCCGTGCGTGACCGTCTTCGGCTCCGCCCGCTTCAAGGAAGACCATCCGTGGTACGCGCTCGCGCGCACCGTCGGCTCGCAGCTGGCGTCGCACGGCTTCACGGTGATGACGGGCGGTGGCCCGGGCATCATGGAAGCCGCGAACCGCGGCGCGAAGGATGTCGGCGGGCGCTCGATCGGCTGCAACATCAAGTTGCCCATGGAGCAGCGGCCGAATCCGTATCTCGACGTCAGCCTCGACTTCCGCTACTTCTTCGTGCGGAAGGTGATGCTCGTGAAGTACTCGTACGGGTTCATCGTGATGCCGGGCGGCTTCGGCACCATGGATGAGCTCTTCGAGATGCTCACGCTCATCCAGACCGACAAGATCTTCGACTTTCCCGTCGTCCTGATGGGCCGCGACTACTGGGCGCCGATGCTCTCCTTCCTGCGCGAGCGCATGGTGACGGAGCGCACGATCGATGCGTCCGACCTCGACCGATTCATCGTCACCGACGATCCCGCCGAGGCCGTCGAGCACGTGAAGGTGATCGCGTTGAAGCACTTCCGCTTCGGCTACACCGCGCCGGCCAAGAAACGCTGGTACCTCTTCGAGCGATGAGCGGCGAGCCCATGCCCGAAGCCGAGGTCGCGCCCGAGTGGGCGCTCGACGACGAGCGCCGCCTGCGCGATCCGCGCATGGCGAAGACCGCGCTCATCGCGGGCATCGCGTCGGTGGTGCTCGCGCCGGTGGTCGTCGGCGCGCTGCCCGGCGCGATCGGCTTGCACAGCGGCCGCACGCATCTCCGCACACGGCTCGGCTCACGCGGTCTCGCGTGGACGGGCATCGTCCTCTCGGCGCTCGGCACCCTGCTCGCGGCCGCGAGCGCCGTGACGTTCGGCATGATCCTGATGCTCGTCCTCCTCCAGCGCAGCGCGATCGAACAGGCGCGCGGCTGGGTCGGCACGCATCCCGAGCCGTGGTCGATCGTCGCGACCGACGGCACCACGTTCTCGCCCGAGACGACGCGCGGGTCGATCGTCCTGATCGACATCTTCGCGCCGCAGGCGCCGGTCTGCCGCGAGACGTCGACGTTCTTCGCCGCGTTCGCCGCCGCGCATCCCGAACTGAAGACGTTGAGTTGGGCGCCCGAAGGCGGCGCCGAGTCGGAAGCGTTCGCTCGCGACCACGGCGCGGCGCACCCAGTCGCGATCGGCCCGCACCCCGTGGGCGACCCCTTCATCCACGTTGCAGCCAAGCCGACGCTTCTCGTGATCGACGCCGAGGGCGTGGTCCGGGCCGCGGTGCTCGGCCGCTACGACGCGGAAGGCTTGCGGAAGCTGGTGGAGGAAGCGGGGAAGGAGAGACAAGAAAATGGAAAGAGAAAATAGAGAGGCCGCATGCTTATGCCCCTCTCCATTCTCCCTTCTCCACTTTCTTCTTCAGCTCCGCCACCATCACCAGGCCGTCGCCTGCAACGTGGAGTTTCTCGCCGGTGGCGATCGCCGACATGCCCTGCGCGAGCGACCGTCCGTTCACCGTGGCGGCGCCGCGCACGACGTGCACGACGCTGACGTCGGCGGCCCCTTCGAACGTGCACGCGCCTCGATAGAGGACTAACCCGCCCTGCCACGCGTCGCGCCGCCACATGAGGTTCGCGTCGCGGCACGGTCCCCCGAGGAGGACGCCGCTCGTCTCCGCGTTGCCGCTGAAGGCGCACGCGCGGCCTTCGTGCGGGACGTCGTGCGGCACACCGTCGACGACGAGGCGCATGCCGTCGCCCTCGAGGCACGCGATCTCGCGATCACAGCCGTCAAAGATGGAAAACGGTCCGCTCTCCGGCACGTCGGCGATCGAGACGCGCCACGTCCATGGCTGTCCAGCGCGCGCGTCGCTCGCAAGTTCGAGCGTCGATCCGCGGCCATTCTTCCACGGCATCCGGGTGGCGGCGTTGGGCGGAAGGAGCGTGAGCGGCATAGGAAGAAGGGTGAGCGAGGGTTCAGGGGTCAGGGTTCAGGGTAAAGCAGCAACGTTTCAGAGTGCAGGGTATTCGGATTGCCCCTGAACCCCGACCCCTGAACCCTCCCACCCTTCAACCTCAATCCTTCATCCTTCATCCTTCTCCTTGGGCCACTCCAAATAGGTTCCCGCGCGCCAGATCCACTCGAGCGGCCCCATGCGGAAGATCGAGAGCCACACGTTCGCGAGGACGACGAGCGCCATCCACGTCGCGATGGCGATGCCGAAGCGTTCCGCGCGCGAGAACCCGTCAAAGAAGCCGAAGCCCCACCAGTACATCAGCATCGTGATCACGACGGTCTCGGAGATATAGACCGTGAGCGCCATTCGGCCAGCATTCGCGACCACGCGCAGGAGCGGCCCGAGCACGCCGCCGTGCACGATGCACGTCAGGAGGCCGACGTAGCCAATCGCAAGACCGAACGTGCCGATCTCCTGCAGGGCACCGACCGCGAACCCGACGCGCGTCGGCAACTCCCAATCGAAGACGACGAGCAACGTGGTCGCGGCCGCCGAGGCCACCGTGCCGAACGCGAGGCCGAGAACCGCCGCGTGCCGCTGCCACGCGCCGCGCTCCTTCGAGAAGAAGCGAGCCTTCGCCGCCGCCATGCCGAGGACAAAGAGCGCGAGGATGTGCGCCGAATAGAACACGAAGATGATCGGCACCATCGTGGCCCATTGCGCCAAACGCAACACGAGCGCCGCCGACCACGTCCCGCGCGCATACACCGCCGCCTCGACGGGAACGAGCCTCGGATCGACCACGTTGTAGTTCACCGCGTCCAGGTGCTCGAAGAGGGCCTCCGCCGACACCGCTCCGTCGGGCAGCGCCGCGAGCGACTCGAGCTCGCCCGGCGGCCGCATCGACTGCATCGCAGTCATCCCCGACATGCACGTCAACGAAAGTCCGGCGAGGGCAAGCGCGATGACAAGGCATCCGCGAGCGCTCAGATACCGCAGCGGAATCAGGGCGAGCCCGAACCACGCATAGAAGAAGAGAATGTCGCCGTACCAGAGCCCGAGCCCGTGCGCGAGGCCGAAGAGCCCGAGGAGGAAGAGCCGGCGCGTGATCAGAAGCCCCGGCGTGGGCGAACGAACGCCGGCGACAAGCGACTCCGCGCGCACCCGGTCCAGGCGCGCGAGCTGCAACGCCAAGCCTACGCCGAAGAGGAAGGAGAAGACGGAGATGAACTTGCCTTGGAAGAAGGCATGTTCGATCCACCAGACCGCGCGTTCGAGGAAGGGCTGCGAGGCGACGTTCGGATCGTTGACGGCGAAGGCGAGCGGCCCGCCGTAGAACCCCATGTTGACGACGAGGATGCCGAAGAGCGCGACGCCGCGGATGACGTCGAGCGCGGCGATGCGCTCCTTGCTCGAGACGGGCGCCGCGTGCGGCGCGGCTCCACCGTCGGTCGGACTCGTCGGCATGCTGACCGGACTCGCGCCTATCGCCTCGTGCATGCCGAAGAGAGTACTCGCGCGGTTGCCGAGGCGGATGCGCCGCGACGCGGTCGCATCACTCCGCGCGCTCGCGGGGCGCGATCGGCACTCGACCCGAGCGCCACGGCTCGGCCGCGGCAAAGGCGAAGGAGTACCAGCCGTTGGCGTACCGCTCCCCGTTGTCCGGCGCGCCGAGATCCGGCTCGAACGAGAGCGTCATCGAATCAAAGGGCGGCGGCCACTCGCCGCCGCCGCTCCCGGACGGCAGGAGCCCCACATAGTCCAATCGATTCCAGTCGCCGATGAGTCGCACGGAAACGTCGCGCGCCGAGTCGCCGTCCGCATGATGCAGCGTCGCGGTCCAGCGCCCGACCAGGACGGTGACACTCCCCGGCCCGCCGCCCGCGCGCATCGACACCTGCAGGAGGACCTGCGTGCCGACCTTCTCGAACGTGACGCCTTGCACCTCCGCGCGAATGGAACCGGTCGGCGCTTCCCCCATGCCCTCGCGAGGGGCAGCTGCAACGCCGAGTTGCGGCGCCCCCGGGGTGGCGAGGACGTCGAAGGTGGACGTCCGTTGTTCGATCGTTCGACGCTCGCCCGAGCCGCCGTTGCCGACGAGGACGACGTCCCATGTCACGACGACGACCGCGCGGCAGACGCCAGCCGGCGCGACGAAGAGCGCGGACGGCGCGTTCTTCGACTGCTCGACGCGCCTGATCGGGCCGACGAACGTCTCCACGTTGCGAACCCGGGCAGAGACGCGGTCGCGCGACTCGGCCACGATCGGCACGACCGTCGCCGACGGCACGAGGCGCGGGATGAGGATGCGCGGCGTCGCGCCGAGCGACGCGAGGGACGCGACGACCTCGGCGTCGGTGGCGACACCCGCGCGCAGCGCGTGGTGGTAGGCCTCGACGACTTCGCTGAGCGCCGGATCCTCGCCAAGACGCTTCGCGGCGTCGGGCGAGTCGGCGATCGCGCGCCCGATGGCGTCGGCGAGGCGACGGCGTTCGTCGGCAGAGCGGCTCCCCGCCTGCTCGAATCCCAGCCTGAGCGCGATGTCCGAGGAGCTGCCGTGACGGAGGAGTTCGTCGAGCGGCTCGTTCTTGGCGCGCGTCCACGGATCGACGGCGTGGGACCACGTCGTGAGCACCGCGAACGCGACGCCGCCGGCCGCGAGCCCGAGCGCGACGATCCCCGCGCCGAGCGCCACGCCGCGGACGGCGTCGCGCCATCTCAGCTTTCGACGAGTCCACGCGGTCCCGTCCGAAAGTCCGTGGCCGCACTCGGTGCACCGCTCCGATGCGCCTGCAACGTTGAGATGCTTGCACTTCAGGCAACGCGGAGCGGTCAGCGCTCGGCCGCCGAATCCGTGGACGACCGCGAGCGTCGCCCACGCGGCGAGCGGCGCGACGAGGGCGACCCCGATGAGCCACGGCCAGAAGCGCGTCGCAAGTTCGGCGTGCGCGCACCAGTCGTCGAGCATCTTCAGGGGTGCGTCGAGCATCTCACCCCCCTGCCTTTCCGTCTTCGCCGTGTGGTGCCTCGTTCGAGAGCGGCACGATCTCGCCCGGAGACTCTGGCCGAACCTCGAAACGGAGTCGCGTCTCGACCGGCACGACGCGCACGGGAATCCCGAAGCGGTCGCTGAGATCGCGCTCACTCTCGACGCCCTCCGCCTCGAGTTCGCGGAGCGCGTCGCCGAAGAGCGCCTCGGCCTCGTGTTGCGTGCGGACTGGCGCGAGGATCAGCCACGCGCGCACGACGTACGCATGCGGGGCCGGTGTGGGCGTGTGCGGCACGGAGACGCGCGCCAGGAGGCCTGGATTCGTGCGAGCCCATGGCGTGCCGCCTTCAGACGCCACGAGTGAGGTCGGAAGTCGTGCGCCGTCGAGCGAGAGGTCGCGCGGGATGATCCACGCGGGCACCACCGGCGGGGGCGTGATCGAGACGCTCGCGGTCAGGATCGCGTGCGGTCCCGTATGCGTCGGCCGTCCGGCCCAGCTTCCGATGAGAAGGGGCGGCCCGGACGAGATGAGCGAAGGCCACGACGAACGGAGATCGGCGCTGCGAGCGAGTTCAAAGAGGGCGCCCTGCGTCGCCCCGCCAGCTCCAGTGTTCCCGCCGAAGGGCGGAGGCGCGCCGCCGCTCGAGGCCGCGGCGTTCGTGTTCGGCCCGAGGAGGTGCGCGAGCCAGGCCTCTTGATGGGCGGGCGAGAGCCATCCCGCCCGCAGCCGACGCTCGAGCGAGCGCGTGGCTGCCCACGACTCGCCGCCAGGGTTCAGGGACCGTGCCGACTCGAGGTCGAACCGTGCCGGCCAAAGCTCACGCCACGTGACGCGTTGGGCCAGGAGCCATTGATCCAAGCCCGCCACGCCGAGCGCGAGGGCGCCGCACACGACCGCCGCGACGAGATCCCGCCGCCGCTGCCGCCCTCCTTCAAGCCGAACGCTCCCGCCGCGCGAAAGGTCCGCGTTGCAGCCCGGGCACCGAGGCGTCGCGTCCCACGCCACAGCCCGCACGTCCGCGTTGCAGCCGCGGCACCGGGGAATGCCTTTGGCCCGCCGCCCGACGATCCCGACCGCGAGAAACACGAGTCCCGCGAACGTCGCGAACAACACGAACGCCATGGCCCGTTCGGACTGCACGCAAAGAGCATCGCCGATGCAACGGGGAAAGGGAAGGGAGAAGGAGGCTGGCCGCCCAACGGCTCTCACGGGCGCCGCAACGCACCAGGCTCCGCGTTGCCGATTCCGAACCCGGTGCGTTCGGGACGGAAGTTCTCACGTAGAGCGCTCATCGCCTTCAACAGTCTCGCTACTCCGGACAGGGTCCCCACGCGCCGAGGAGGAGCGCGAGGTCTACGCCATCAACAAGACCGCTACGGTCGATGTCGGCTGCCGGAACTAAAGCTCCCGCTGTACCCCAGGTTGCAAGAATGAACGCAAGGTCAGCCCCCGTGACGACGCCTGAGCCGTCGACGTCTGCAAGGCACTGGCATCGATCAATGGTGCCGTCGTTATCGAAGTCGGTCTCTGATGCCGCTGCTAGCTCGCATTGGTCCAGAACCCCGTCACGATCACAGTCGGGATCTCCAGCGCTGATCTGACAGCTGTCAGGCGCGCCGTCGTGGTCACAATCGGCCACACTGCCTTTCGCGATGGCTTCAAGATCCGTCGTTCCATCTTGGTCACAGTCGGACTCGACCCTGTAGATCCGAACGATGCCGCCTCCGCCTGAGTATGGTGTGACCACTGCGAGTCGATCACCATCAAGGGCAAGATGGGCACCGAAGTTTTGCTCTGGTACGGTCACCTGAAAGAGCGGTACGGCCAGATCGCCGAGCAATTGATACATGAACACGCTCTGCAATCCCGGCGCGCCGACAGCGAGGTACGAGCCCGAGAGCCCCACAGCAAATCCAAATTGCCCTTGCCCGACAATGGTCTCTGCCAATTTCCAATCTGCGACGCCACGGCGAAAAATGTGAACGTCTGAGAGCCCTGCCACGACGAACCGATCGTTCCACATCGCCACTGGCCTGTTTGGCCCGCCGCCGAACGAAGGCATGCCTAAATTCGTGTTCAGTTCCCAAATTCCATTCTCGAATGTCCCCAGACCAGCGTTTTGTCCATTCCCAGACGCGGAGAGGAACGTAAACACAACATTGTCGTTGTCGGTGTCTAGCACATATGGGCCACCAAACTGAGGCCCGTCTTGAGGAGGAAAGTAGACGGACTCGGGCTCGAGTCCACCAGCTGCACCTATCTGATAGGACCAGTGAACGCCAGTTTGAGCGCGAACGATCGCCCGAACTGACGACAATGCTACGGAACGACCTATCGCTGTGTACGGGGTCTCTGGAGAGTAGATGTCGCCAGTCCACTCCCAGCCGTCTCCGATACGCGAGAACAGAAAGGCGCGACCAACAAAGAACCCGAAGGGATTCTGTGGTCCAAACTCTGGTGCCCCGACCAACAAGCGATCGCCGTTGATGTCGGCACCGAGACCAAAACTCACATTCGTCTCGCCACCCGGTGGCGTAACGGTTGACTCGTGAATCCACTCTCCATCTGGGGTCTCGGCGAAAACGAAGACCTTGTTCGCGAGATGAGCGCCGACGATAAGTCGCTTGTTGCTCATCGCGACAGCCCACTCACCGAACTGATCGGCGAGCCCTGCGGGGGGCTGAACGAGAACCGCGATAGGACGGGGCTCTCCCTGGAGACACGTCGTGAGGAACACGCCGAGGAACGCCGGAACAAACATCATGCCTCCCCTCGCCAAGTGAAGTAAGCAGCAGCGACGGTCGCACGGCCGCGTCTCAGACGGTACTGAAGAGGCACGTGGCTCCGCAAGGTGGAAGCTGCAACGTTGACATCAACGTCGTTCAGCAGACCCCGCCGCCTCCCATGCCTACTGAGGTCGATCACGGCTGCACCGCCGCATTGTTCGGAGCGAAGCAGTCATCTCGGAGACAACCGCAGCGAGTTCAAGGACGCGCAAGGGGTCGGTGCTCAAGGTCGCAGACAGTGGCTTGAAGGCAGAAGAAACGGCCGACGTAGCGGCCGTCATGGGCCATTTTTCGGAGCTGTCGCAAGATCCACAGACCCCGAGCGTCCCTTCTCAGCTCCTCCCCCTTCTCCACTCTCTTCTTTCCATTCTCTCTTCAGTGGGCCATACAGGACTTGAACCTGTGACCTCATGCGTGTCATGCATGCGCGCTAGCCAGCTGCGCCAATGGCCCGTCGGCTGAAACGCAAAGGGTGGCGGGTGCCAGACCTCGGCGACTCAGGGACGGAGAGAATACTCGCTTGGCCTGCGGGCGGCAAGCGTCTTGGCGGTACGCGATTCGACGTGGGCGGCCGAGAAGTGGTGCCGCCCTGCCCTCCCGCGTCGTCGACCGATCGGCGGCAGCGCCGCCACGCTAGCGGGCAAAGTGCTCGAGGCAGCGGTCGAGGCGTCGGAGCGTGCTTGCCTTCCCCAGGATCGCGAGGGTGTCGAAGATCGGCGGACTCACCGTGCCGCCGGTCACGCCGACGCGGAGGGGCTGCGCGACCTTGCCGAGATTCCCTTCACAGTGCGCGTCGGCGTAGGTCTTGACCGCGGCCTCGATCGACGACGCGGTCCAGTCCGTGACGCCCTCAAGAAGCGGCCGCACCGCGCGCAGACGCTCGAGCCCGCTCGGCGAGCCGTCGGCGGACTTGTCGACGACCGCCTTCTTCACGTTCTTCGAGTCTTCCCAGACTAACGCCTCGTCGGTCACGACCACCCAGCGGTTCGAGCGGTAAAGGTCGTCGAGCGTCTTCGATCGCTCGTGGCTTGCGTCGGCGAGCATCCGGAATTGGTCGGGGGTGAGCTTCGTGAGGAACTCGGGGTAGTAGCGCTCGCCGTGCGCTCGCACAAGGCGCACGTAGTCCTCGCGCGGCAACGCGGTGATCGCGTCGCAGTTGAAGGCGAGAAGCTTCACGCGATCGAACTTCGCCGGCGTCTTCTGCACCCGGTCGAGATTGAAGTGCTCGCGGATGAACGCGAGATCGAACTTCTCGCGGTTTTCGCCAGGCGACCAGCCGTTGAGCGCGAGGAAGTTCGAGAGGACGCCCGGCAGGTAGCCCGATCGCTTGAAGTCGTCGACGTTGATCTCGGGCAACGCCACGTCGAGCGCGGCGGCGAGCGCGTTCGCGACCTCGATGTCGAGCTGCACGTTCTTGTCGCCGAGCCACTTCGTCCAGGCGGCAACGTCGAGATTCGCGATGCCCGCGGGCGGCGCGGTCAGGCCCTTCGCCTGCACCGCGGCGCGGAGCGTCTTGTCCTTGTCGCGCTTACTCATCTTGCTGCCATCGGGATTCGTGATGATCGGCAGATGGCCGTAGGTCGGCCGGCGATAGCCAAGGTGATCCTGGAGCACCATGTGCTTCGCGGTGTTCGTGAAGTGCTCCTGCGCGCGGAGGACGTGCGTGACCTGCATGAACTCGTCGTCGACGACGACCGCGAAGTGGTACGTCGGGAAGCCGTCGACCTTCCGGATGACGAAGTCGTCGACTTCGCCGTCGGGGAGCGTCACGGTGCCCAAGATCTCGTCCTGAATGGTGATCGGCCCGGCCGGCACCTTGCAGCGGACGACCGCGGGCACGCCCGCCTTGCGCTTCGCCTCGACCTCGTCCTTCGAGAGCGCGAGCGCCGCGCGGTCGTAGCGATACGGCTGCTTCGCGGCCTGTGCGGCCTTTCGCTTGGCGTCGAGCTCCTCGGCGGTGTCGAAGGCGTAATAGGCCTTCCCTGCGGCGATCAGGCGCTCGATCTCACGGTTGTAGAGGTCGAGCCGCTCCGACTGGAAGTACGGGCCGTGCGGGCCTCCGCCGACGGTCGAGCCGTCCGGGGCCTTGTACTCGGGGCCTTCGTCCCAGCGGATGCCGAGCCACTCGAGGTCCTTGAGGAAGCCCACGCTGGCCGCGTCGCTCGAGCGCTTCTGGTCGGTGTCCTCGATGCGGAGGAGGAACTTCCCGCCGCGACCTTTCGCGAACGCCCAGCAGAAAAGCGCGGTACGAGCACCGCCCACGTGGAGATGCCCGGACGGGCTCGGCGCGAATCGGGTGACCACCGTCGCCTTCGCGTGGCCGGAACCCTCGGAACCCGCCGAAACTGACGCATTTGCCGTTTGAGTCATGAGTCGTGCAAGGTATCGTCGTCAGCGTTCCGAGGGGAGACGGTTCGTCGGACTCCGAGGCTCCTTTGCGGGCTTCGCGCGAGTCCGGCGCGTGGGCGGGCGACGAGAGCGATGTGGCATCGATCGCTCGAGCGGGAGGCGTCTCACATGACGAAATCCAATGAATCGGCCGGTGGACACGACCGCAGCCCGGAGTCCGCGTTCGGCAAGACGGCGGCGACCATCGTCGGAATCCTCTCCGACAGCCACGGCCAGCGCGAATGGGTGCGGCGCGGACTTCGCATCCTCCATGAGCGCGGCGCGACGGTGTTCGTCCACCTCGGCGACCTCGGCGACGGCGTGATCGACGACCTCGCGGGGTTGCCGGTGCGGATCGTCTTCGGCAACTGCGACGACCCGACCGGGCTCGTCGAGTACGCGCGTTCGCTCGACATCGAAGTCCTGCATCCGGCCGGCTGCTTCGACATCGACGGCAAGAAGATCGGCATCACGCACGGCCATCTCGTCGACGAGCTGCATCGCCTCTTCGAGGCGAAGATCGACTACCTCCTGCACGGCCACACCCACGAGCGTTCCGACACGACGCTCGACGGCGTGCGCATGATCAATCCCGGCGCGCTCCATCGCGCCCGACCCCGCACCGTCGCGACGTTAGTCCCGGCGACCGGCGCGGTGGAGTGGCTGGAAGTAGCGTGAAGAAGGATCAAGGATCAAGGATCAAGGATGAAGGGCGAAAACCAACGGCTTCAATCCGCCACCCTTTCTCCTTGATCCTTTATCCTTTTGATCCTTCTCTTCTTCACACCGCCCATCCGTACTCGGTCGCGATCGGCGACTTCGTGTCGCTCTTCAACTCCGACCACGCGCGGTAGGCCCAGTGGGGATTGCGCAGCATCTCGCGGCCGAGGAAGACGAGATCGCACGAGCCGTCGGCGATGTAGCCGTTCGCCTGCGCGGGCTCGCTGATCGCGCCGACGGCGCCGGTCGCGATGTCGGCGTCCTTACGGATGCGCGCCGCGAACGGCACTTGGTAGCCGGGTCCCGTGGCGATCTTCGCGGTGCGGCTCGCGCCGCCGGACGAGCAGTCGATGAGGTCGACGCCGAGGCGCTTCACGAGCTTCGCCGCCTCGACTGAATCGTCGATCGTCCAGCCGTCGTCGACCCAATCGCTGCACGACATGCGCACGAAGAGCGGCATCGACTCGGGGATCGCCTCGCGCACGGCCTTCACGGTCTCGAGGAGGAACGACACGCGGTGGTCGAACGGGCCGCCGTAGGCGTCGGTGCGCTTGTTCATCAGGGGCGACAGGAAGCTGTGCCCGAGGTATCCGTGCGCGAAGTGGAGTTCGACGAGGTCGAAGCCCGCGGCGACGCAGCGCGTGGCTGCGGCCGCGAACACTTGCGGCATCGCGCGGACGGCTGCAACGCTGAGTTCCTCGGGCACCGGGCCGTCCTGGCCGAAGCGGATCGCGCTCGGGCCGACCGGCATCCAGCCGCCGTCGTCCGGCGGCACGTAGCCGTTTGAGGTCGGGTGACGGCCCTTCACGGGATCCCACGGCCGATGCCGCGACGCCTTCACGCCGGCGTGCGCGAGCTGCATGCCGATCTTCGCGCCGCGCGCCTTCACGAACTCGGTGACGCGCCGCAGCCCCTCGATGTGCTCGTCCTTCCAGATGCCGAGGCAGTTCGGCGTGATGCGGCCGCGCGCCTCGACACCGGTCGCTTCCGTGAGAATCAGCCCGCAGCCGCCGGCCGCACGGGCGCCGAGATGCGCGAGATGCCAGTCGTTCGCGAAGC
Organism: Phycisphaerae bacterium; assembly: GCA_016795035.1. Classification (GTDB taxonomy): domain Bacteria; phylum Planctomycetota; class Phycisphaerae; order Phycisphaerales; family SM1A02; genus JAEUIT01. The sequence goes on from JAEUIT010000040.1 coordinate 26,420, forward strand.
CGTCTTCGCTCGCGTACTGGCACATCGGCGAGAGGGCGATGCGGTTGCGAAAGGTCACGCCGCGAAGGGTGAACGGATCGAACAAGGTGGCCATGCGGTAGTCATAGCAGGTTCGCGGGGACCGGTGCGCGCACGCGGCGCTCGCGTCGCGCATCTGCTTCAATGTCGCCGTGCTCCGTGTCGTCGTTTCCATCCTTCTCACGACGGCGTTCTTCGCGCGCGGGGCCTTCGCCGACGACCTCTTCGAGGGCGCGATCCCCACGCTTCGGATCGTCCTCACCGAGGCCGCGTCGCAGTCCCTGCGGGAAGACGCGCGGCGCTACGTCGGCGCCACGCTGACCGACGGCGAGACCGCGTACGCCGACGTCGCCGTTCGGCTGAAGGGCTCCGCGGGGAGCTTTCGCGACCTCGACGATCGTCCGGCGTTCACCGTGCACATGCGGCGATTCGCCGGGCGCGAGGCCCGCGACCGCGACTGGCGCGGGCTCATCAAATTCCACCTCAACAACTCCGTGCAGGACGAATCCCTGCTCCACGAGGCGATCGCGTACGACGTCTTCCGCGTTGCAGGCATCGCGGCGCCGCGCGTGGGCCACGCGCGGGTCTTCCTCGACGGCCGCGACCTCGGGCTCTATGTCGTGAAGGAAGGCGCGGACAAGCGCTTCCTCCGGCGCGCCTTCGCCGACGAGGGCGCGACGCTCTACGACGGCGGTTTCCTCACCGACATCGACGGCGAACTCGAGCGCGACGAGGGCTCAGGGCCCGACGACCGCGCGGCGCTCACGGCGATCGTCGAGGCCGCGCGCGATCCCGATCGCGCCCGCGGCCGCGAGCGGCTCGAGGCGCTCGTCGATCTCGAGTCGTTCTTTCGCTTCGTCGCGCTCGAGCGGATGCTCGGCCATTGGGACGGGTACGCGAACGGGACGAACAATTACCGCATCGTGATTCGCACGTCGGACGGCAAGGCGGTCTTCGTGCCGCACGGCCTTGACCAGTTGCTCATGGACGACCTCGGTCTCTATGACGACGCCGCGTCGCTCCTCGCCGACCGAGTGCTCTCGGATGACGTTTTGCGGTCCCGGTACCGCGCGGCCGTGCGCTCCGCGTTGCCGCTCGTGGCCGATCCGCGCGGCATGCTCGCGACGGTCGATCGGAGTACGCCAAGGCTCGACGCGGCCTTCGTGGCGATCGGCCCGGAGGCGGCCGAGGCGCAGCGCGAGCGCGTCGCGGATCTGCGCCGACGGATCGAAGAGCGCGCCGCACGATTGCGCGAGCGCGCCGACGAGCCCGATCCCCCGCTCCTCGCCTTCGACCGAGGCCGCGCCGACCTCGGTCGCTCGAGCGACGGCTGGTACGAGGTGCGCGAGTTCGGCGACGCGGTCTTCGCCGCGTTCGCGTTGCGCGAGCCGGAAGGCGAGCCCCTGCAGGTCCTCGCGATCACGAGCGGCCCGAGCCACGGCACGCGGGCGTGGTGGCGCCGCGCGGTCGTCTTGCCTGCGGGGCGCTATCGCTTCGTGGCCCGGGTGCGCGCGAGCGACCTCGGCCCCGGCGATCCCGGCGCGGTCGGTGACGCCCTGCCCGAGATCGGCGTGCGGCTTCGGGCGCTCGGCCGCGAGTGCGACGCCGCGAGCGCGTGGGTCGATGCGGCGAACGACGGTTGGTCGACGCTCTCGGTGCCGTTTGAGATCGCCGCCGATCGGCGCTCCGTGGAGCTCGGCGTGGAGTTCGCGTCGGGCGCGGGGCACGCGTACGTGGACCGGGCGTCGGTGCGCGTGGAGCGGGAGGAGTAGGCGATCTACATCTGTCTCCGTTTCTGTCTCGGCTTTCTTCTTGAATCTGCTTTCGAGTCTCGTCTCGGACTCTGCTCACTCACCTCTCTTCTCGTCCGGAAGACGAAGCAAGAGATCGGTGAACAGAGACCGAGACGAGAAGAGTGAACAGAGTCAAGAAGAGAGCCGAGACAGAGACAGATGGGCCGCCCTCGGTGGGGTTAGCCGATGCGCGCCGCCGGAGCCCCCTCGTACGTCTCGCCCGCCGCCAGCTGGTCGTTCTTCATCACCACGCTGTGCGGCGCGACGTGCGCCCCGTCGCCGATCTCGACGCCGTAGAAGACCACCGCGTTATGTCCGATTGTCGCGCCCGCGCCGATCGCCACGTGGTCGATCTTCAGGACGCGATCCTCGAACGTGTGCGCCTGGAAGTGGCACACCACCGTCGCGTCGTCGCCGATCGAGAGCATGTCGGGGTCGACGACCTGCGCGAAGCCCGTACCCAACACCACGTTGCGGCCGACCTTCACGCCGACCGAGCGGAGGAACCACGCGAGGAAGACCGTGCCCTCGAGCTGCAGCAACGTGGAGCGCGCCCACATCGTCCAGGCGACGTAGAGGAAGTCCCACCGGCTGCACCAGCACGACCAGAGCGGATGCCGCCCCGGCTTCACGCGGCCTAACAGCAGCCACTTCAGCGCGATGATCGCGCCGACCGTGACCGCGATCGCGGCGAGCGTCGCGAGCGGCACGACAACTAGAAGGAGCCCCGCGCGCGACCAACGTTCCGCCGCATGGCCGATCGTCTCGATCCACCACCAGCCGACCGCGAGCGGCAGGAGCGGGATCGCGAAGCGGAGCGACTCCCAGAAGACGCGCGACACGACGCGGACGAGCGGCGGGTCGAACGTGACGCGCCGATCCGCCTCGACGACGTCGCGCGACGGCAGCTCCATCGGCGGATGCCCGAACCAACCGGTGTTCGGCGCGGCGAGCGCGCGGTCGGCGACGGTCGAGACGCCGACGAAGAGCCCGTCGGGCCACGCGTGGCCGGCGGGGACGACGCAGTGATTCCCGAGAAAGGTGCCGGCGCCGAGCGACGTATCGGCGATCGTGACCGTTCCGCGCCGCACCACCGGCGACGCGAAGTAGACGCCGTCCGCGAAGAAGCTCTCGCGGCCGATCGAGACCGACTCGGGGACGACGTCGATGATCGTCGAGACTTCGCAGGTGCGGCCGATGCGCATGCCCGCAAGCCGCAGCCACCACGGCCAGAAGAGCGTGCCGGAGAGCCAGCGGCCCGCGGCGTCGACCGCGGCGGTCTTCGCCCAGACGCCGGCGTACTCGACGCTGTAGCGGCTGATGACGCCGGGCGCGATGCGACCGAGGAAGCGAAGCGAGAGCGCGTGGGCCACGAGCGCGATCGGCACGAGCACGACGGTCGCGAGCGCGATCCAGCCGAAGCGGGTCGCGTCGAGGATGTCAGTCAGCGTTGCAGCCGCCCGCCCATCCCGGCGCATGACCTCGACCGCCACGAGCAGCACCGCGACCCACAGCGTGGACGACGCCACGTGCTGCACGAGCCGCGCGAGGAGCATCGCCACGCCGTGCATCCAGGGCGACAGCGCGGCGCCGCGGGTGCAACGCGGAGTCGCCTCCGCCGCACCGGTCGCGCGGGCGGGCACGCCGTCGTAGCGCCGATCGGGCTCGGTCGCCGTCCCCTCCTTCAGCCAGCTCAACGGCGCGAGGTCGACGCCCGGGGCGACGCGCACGCCCCCGTCGACCGTCGCGCGGACGCCGATCGTCGCGCCGGCGCCGATCGAGATGGGGCGGATCGCGAGGTGTCCGTCGTCGAACTCGACGAGCTGCAACGACGAGTCCTGTGCGAGCGTCACGTCGTCGCCAAGCTCGAGGAGGTCCCAGCCGCCGCGCCGGAGATCGACGCCGCGATGGATGTGGACGCGCTCGCCGATCGTCGCGCCGAGCGCCCGGAGCGCCGAGGCGTGAAACGTGGTGCCTTCGAGGGTGCGCCACGGGATCAGCCGCGCGGCGCGCTCCACGATCCAGTGGCGGAGATACTGGCGGCTTCCGATCGCGATGCGACCGGGCTCGTAGCGGCCGACGAGCGCCGCCTTGAGGATCGCGGTCACGAGCACCGCGAGCGGCGCCCACGCGAGCGTCGCCGCGAACGTCAGGAAGGGCGCGAGGAGGACGGCGACGGTCGGACCGAAGGTCGCCAGGAGGGCCGGTGCCACGGCGAACGCGACGGCGTAGGACCCGAGGCCGACGACCGAAGCGCCGACGACGAGGCAGCCCGCCTGCAACGCGGTGTTGACGACGCTCGCCCGTGCGGCGCCGCGCGGGGCGCGCCGTTCCTGGGTCGTGGCCGCCCCCACTCCCGCCGCCATTCCCGACGCGGCGATCCGGGCCGCGAGGCGCTCCGCCGTGCGAAGCTCATACAGGTGCCGCACCGCGATCGCCGCGCCGCGCGGATCGCGACGGAGGTCGCAGAGGACGGCGACCGCGCCGAGCGAGTCGCCGCCGAGGTCGAGAAAGAAGTCGTCGGTGGGCTTCGCGGCCGGAGCCTTCGCGGCGCGGCGAAAGGCCGCGAGGACGAGCGCGAGCGCGTCGCCGTCGGGCGCGCTCGTCGTTGCAGCCGCGTCGCCGAGGGCGGCCGGCGCGGGCGCGAGACGCGGCAGGCGCTTGCGGTCGATCTTCCCGCCGACCGTGCGCGGGAGCGCGTCAAGGAATCCGATCCGGCTCGGCACCATGTACGACGGGAGGCGCGCGAGAAGCGCCGTACGGAGCGCGTCGGGCTCGGGGGGCGCGGCGCGGTCCTTCGGAACGACGTGCGCGACGATCGCGTCGTCGACGACCGCAGTCGCCGCCTCGCGCACGCCGTCGAGCGTCGCCAGGTGCGCGTCGATCGCCGGAAGCTCGACGCGATAGCCGCGCACCTTCACCTGACCGTCCAGTCGGCCGAGATACTCGAGGTCCCCGTTCGGGCGCCGCCGCGCGAGGTCGCCGGTGCGATAGAGGCGGCCGTAGGGCTCGACGAACGGAAACTTCGCCTGGGTGAGGTCGGGCCGATTGCGGTAGCCGCGGGCGAGGCCGACACCGGCGATGCAGAGTTCGCCCTCGTCGCCGTCCGGCACCTCGGCGAGGGACTCGTCCATGATGAACGCGCGATGGCCGTCGACGGGCTGGCCGATCGACACCGGCTGGCCGGGCCGCATGCGGCCGCGCACGACCGTCACCGTGCATTCGGTCGGGCCGTAGCCATTCTCGAGCCAGCGGCCGTCGCCCCAAAGGTCGGAGAGGTCCTGCGGCAGTGCCTCGCCGCCGACATACAGGAGCTTGAGATGCGGCAGCTCGCGCTTCGGGTCGGCGCAGCCGGTCGTGCGCAGCAAGGTGGGCGGCGGACAGAGGACGCTGATCCGCTCGCGGGCGAGCCACGGCACGAGATCGGGGCCGAGGCGCACCGTCTCGTCGTCGAGGGGGACGAGCGTCGCGCCGACGGCGAACGCGAGCCACGACTCCTCGAGCGACGAGTCGTACGCGGGCGAGCTGCACTGCGCCACGCGATCGGCGCGGGAGAGGCGGAAGCGCGCGACGTCCGAGCGGACGAGGTTCGCGATGCTCCCGTGCTCGATCATCACCCCCTTCGGTTCGCCGGTCGTGCCCGAGGTGTAGATCACGTAGGCGAGCGCGTGCGGCGAGATGGCGCGGCGGTCGCGGGTGTCGTCGGTGCGCCCGCAGCTCGCCTGCTGCACGTCGAAGCGCGGACGATCGCCGATCGCGGCGCCGAAGCGCTCGAGCGTGGTGGCGTCGCCGAGGACCGCGCAGGCGTCGGCGTCGGCGAGGATCGAGCGCACGTGCTCGAGCGGAAAGGAGGGATCGACGCAGGTGAATGCGGCGCCCGCATGCCACGCGGCCAACTGCGCCGCGTAGAGGAGCGGCGAGTCGCGCCCGATCGCGATCGCGACGATCGGCTCGTCGCGCCGGGCGACCGCCGCCGCGAGTTCGCTCGCGATCGCGCGGGCCGCGCGGTCAAGGCCCGCGTACGTGACGTGCATCCGCGCCTGCCGCGACGACGACGGCGGCAGCTCGATCGCGACGCGATTCCCGTGCGCGGCGACGACGCGATCCAACACGTCGAGAAGGTGCTCGTCCGCCCCGGCCCTGGCCTCGTTGGCGCGGTGCGGCCCGTCGGGGCTCGCGGACGCCGCGGAGACGTGGGAGGCACGGGTGGCGTCCGAGACGTCCGTCATGGCGCGGCGCGCTGCGCCTCGCGCGATCGCTCGCGGGCTAGTTGTCGCAGGTGCGGCGCGACGTGCGCCGAGATGCGGCGTCGCTCGGTTTCGGTGAGGTGCTTGTAGCCCCGCACCACGCGCGCCTTCGCCGGCTGCGCGAGGCATCGGGCGCAGCCGCACGGGAACGGGACCGACATGTCCCACTCGGTCGTCGTGTAGTCGAAGGTGATCTCGCCGCCGCGGCGGATCGGTCGGATCGCGACGAGCCGCACCGGCGCGGTGTCGTCGCCGTCGTCGTCCGAGGCGCCGAACGAGAACGCGGCGTTCGGCTCGCACGCGTGGTTCAGGTAGCGCCAGAAGTAGGCGTCGTCGTCGTCGCCGGCATCGGCCGGCGGCGCGAGGTGCTGATCGCGCCCGATCTGCACCGAGTAGCGGTCGGGCGTCGCGGCCACGACGCCATCAAGTTCGAGAATCGTCGCGCCCACGTCGATCGCATGAGCTGCAACGAGGTGACGCGCGCCCGAGATGCGGGCAACAAGAACGGTCGCGGGCGCCGGCGCTCGCAGGGCGAGACGACGCGCGACGGACGGACGAGACATTCCGAGGACTCCGCGCACCGACCCGCTCGTCAACCATGACGCGGCGCGTCGGAGCAATTCCATGTTCGGCCTTCGCCGTGGCGACCGCCATTCACGCGGCGCACCGTCGGAGGGACGTGAACGCGAACACTACTCGGAAGTGCGCTCGTTCGAAAGGGACGCCGCGCGGCGCGTCAGTAATGGAGATCCTTCACGCGACCGGCGCTCATGCGATCGACCGGCATGAGGTAGAGCGCGATGCTCTCGGCGATCCGTTGACCGATCCGCATCGAGGTCTGACCGTACTCGCGCCAGCCGTTCCGAAGCGAATCGGCGCCGCCCGGCACGCGACCGAGGAGGTCGCCTTGCGAGGCGAGGAGGTGATCGAACGTCTCGTCGGTCAAGCCGAAGAGGTGTTCGACGCCGAAGGCGAAGACGCCCGCGGCGAACGCGCGGACGTTCGGCTTCGTGCCCGGCTGGCCGGCGTGGGCGAAGGGGGTCGCTCCTTCAGGGAGCTTCGTGATCGCTTCGGCCTGGCAGAAACACGCCGTCGACGTCCACGGCACGCCCTTATAGAGCGGGTCTTCGCGGCCGGGGAACGTCAGCTTGAGCTCGAGCCATCCTGCGTCCGGCTGCGCCGCGACCTCGCCCCCAAGCGCGGTCGCGAGGAGCCGCGCGCCGAAGCCGAGCCCGAGGATCGGCATCTGCCGCGCATGCGCCGCCTTGATGAGCGCCGACTCCGCGGCCACGAAGGCCGGCGGGTTCGACGCGAGCGTCTGCGGACCGTCCGAAAGGACGATCGCGTCGACGTCATCGAGGTCGCTCGGAAGCGCGTCCGCCCCACTTCCGGCCGCATTTCCGGCGGGCGCGACGCGCACGACGTTGATGCGATGCCCGTACTCGCGCAGCGTCTGGCCGAGAAGACCCGTCGAGCCAACGCGCGGACTGTGATCGATGAGGAGGGTGGGCATGGGGGGCGCGGCCAAGGGCCGCGAGGAGTCAGGATTGAGGAGTCAGGAGTCAGTGACAGCGACACGTCGAACGACGAGGGACCGAGGAGCAGGAATCACCTAGAGATCGAAGGAGTAGCCGCCGAAGCGATGCGCCGAGGCCGAGCCCCCTGACTCCTGAATCCTGACTCCTGACTCCCGTCTTCTCTCAGGCCTTCGGACCCGCCGCGCGGACTTCCGGCGTCACGTCGAACTTGGCGTCGTTGTCGCGGAACTTCTTCGCCAACTCCTTCGCCTTCGCGTCGTAGGCGGCGCCGTCCTTCCAGGTCTTGCGCGGGTCGAGCACTTCGGCGGGCACGCCCGGGACGCTCGTCGGCATGTGGAGGCCGAAGATCGGATGCGTGACGTACTGCGCGTTCCGGAGCGATCCGTTCAGGATGCTCGTGACGAAGGCGCGGGTGTACGAGAGCTTGAAGCGGCTGCCGATGCCGTACGGGCCGCCGGTCCAGCCGGTGTTGAGGAGCCACACGTCGGTGCCGTGGGTGCGGATCTTCTCGGCAAGCTGCCTCGCGTAGACCATCGGAGGCCGCGGCAGGAAGACGCCGCCGAAACACGCGGAGAAGTTCGGCTGCGGCTCGGTGACGCCGGCTTCGGTGCCGGCGAGCTTCGAGGTGTAGCCGTTGATGAAGTAGTACATCGCCTGTTCCGGCGTCAGCTTCGACACCGGCGGCAGGACGCCATAGGCATCGGCCGAAAGGAAGACGACGTTCTTCGGATGGCCGCCGACCGACGGAATCACGGCGTCGGGGACGTACGACACGGGGTACGTGACGCGGGTGTTTTCCGTCTTCGCGGCGCTGTCGTAGTCGGGCTCGCGGGTGGTGTCGTCGATGATGACGTTCTCAAGCACGCTACCGAATCGAATGGCGTTCCAGATCTGCGGCTCGCCTTCCTTCGAGAGCTTGATGCACTTCGCGTAGCAGCCGCCTTCGATGTTGAAGACGCCGGAGTTGCTCCAGCCATGTTCGTCGTCGCCGATCAGGCGGCGGTTCGGATCGGCGGAGAGCGTCGTCTTGCCGGTGCCCGAGAGACCGAAGAAGAGCGCGACGTTCGTCGGATCCTGCTTGTCGACGTTCGCCGAGCAGTGCATCGGGAAGACGCCCGCACCGGCGCGTCCAGTTCCTCCGTCCATGTCGGGGAGGTCGTAGTTCATCGCGTAGAAGATCGACTTCTTCATCTCGCCCGCGTATCGCGTGCCGAAGATGAGCACCATGCGTCGCTCGAGGGACTGCACGATGCCGATGCCCGTCTTGAGGCCGTATTCCGCAGGGTTCTCGACGCGCATCGCGCCGCAGTTGACGACGACCCAATCCGGCTCGAAGCCTTTGAGTTCGTTGCCCACGGCGTTGATGAAGAGGGTCTTCGCGAAGAGCGAGTGCCACGCTTCTTCCGTGATGACCGAGACTTTCAGGCGGTACTTGGGATCGGCGCCGGCGTAGCCGTCAAACCGGTAGAGCTCTTTGCGCGACGCGAGGTATTTCTTCGCGAGGGCTTCGAGTTTGTCGAAGTTCGCCGGCGTGATCGGCTGGTTGACTTTGCCCCAGTCGATGTTGCCGTGGATGCCGGGCGTGTCCTCGAGGAACTTGTCGTTCGGGCTGCGGCCGGTGCGATCGCCGGTGTCGCAGTTGAGCGCACCATTCGCCGCGAGGCGACCCTCGCCGCGTCGAAGCGCGTGCTCGACCAAGATCGACGGCGCGAGATTGGCGTGGACGGTGCCGCCAGTGACGGAGGCGAGGAATTCGGCGGCGCGAGAACGGACGGCAGTGGCCATGGAAGGTGAGCTCAGGGACTGAGGGGGGAAGGAAAGCGGCGAGTGTACTTGAGAGGGGGACGCGGCCACAGGCCGCGAGGAGTCAGGATGGAGGAGTGAGGAGTCAGTGAGCGACGACACAGGATCAAGGAGCAAGGGTTCGGACGCGCGAGCCGGCCGGCGGCTGCGTCACTGACTCCCGACTCCTGACTCCTTCTCATTGACCACCGCACCGCCTCGCGGTACTCTTTCCCCCGCTGCGCAGGCGTCTCGTGAGACGGTCGGTTCTTCGACCGCCCCGCTCCCGACACTCCCCGCGCAGGGAGATGGCGACCGTAGCTCAGTTGGCAGAGCACCGGGTTGTGGTCCCGGGTGTCGCGGGTTCAAGCCCCGTCGGTCGCCCTTTGGAGTGAGCGCACAAAACGAGATCGACGGGGCTTGAACCCATGAGGGCCAATCTTCAAGCCCCGTCGGTCGCCCTTTTGGGAGAGGAGCAAGGATCAAGGAGCAAGGATCAAGGGTTTCGGAACGGAGAAGAGTCTTCTATCCGCCACCCTTGATCCTTGATCCTTGCTCCTTGATCCTTCTCTGCCTTCTCTTCGTCCACGGACGCCCGCACTCCGGACAGGCGTCCCCTGCCGGCACGTGCCGCGGGTAGCCGCAGTGGACGCAGAGACGTCGATGCCAGCCGGTGAGCGGACCGGCCATCCACGAGTGCGACCAAGTTGTGAGCGCAAGCGCGGCGAGGAAGCCGGGCACGACAACGCACATCACGCCGCGCAGTTCGCGGTTCGTCCAAAGCCCGTCGTCGCGACTGAAGAGCGGCACGGCCACGACCACGACGACGTTCGCGAGGAGCCCGATCGCGAGGAAGCGCGTCAAGCGGCGCGGATCGTGCGGCGCGACCGCGCGGCGCAGGGCGATCGTGTACGCGAGGATGGACGGAAGGATGACGAGCGACACGAGCGCCCACCACACGGGCCGGTGCCACTCGACCGGCATCGACGAGCGGTAGTCGTCGCTCATGCGCGAGCAGAGCATCACGGCGGCCGGAGTCACCGCGAGGATGGCGAGCGTCGCGATCGTGCGCCACGAGACCGTTTTCCCGCGTCCGAGGAGGCGCCGCATCGTCGGCGAGAGGACGACGCCGACGCACGACCACGCGCACACCAGGAGCGCCCCGAGGAGGAGGAACGGCGTGAGCGAGGGCGGCACCAGACTCGGGAGGTAGGCGTTGAGCGTGCGGACGATGAGGAGCGTCTGCGGCGGTACCGCCCAATCGGAACCGTTCCAGATCGCGGCGCCGCCGACGAAGGCGCCTGCAACGACGAGCGCGATCGACGCGTGGAGTTGGAACGCGTCGAACCGCGACCAGTGCGCGACGAAGCGCGACGGCGGCGCGGACCTAGAGCGCACGACGACCCGCGCCCCGGCCCGGGTGCGCGCCGCGAGGAACGCCACAAGAAGGAGGAGGTAGATCGAGACGGCGAGCGCGCCGCGAAGCGCATACGCGACCACCGTCCACTCGTCGGCGAGCAGCGCCCGCGCCGGCACCCAGCCCAAGCTGCTGTACTGGCCGACGACGAGCCGTAGCGCGCCCAGCCCGCACACGACACCGAGGATCGTCGCGCAGGCGATCGCGAGGCGACGGACCGTCCACCAGCTGCCCCGCCAGCGGGCGTTGCACCCGTGCGTGAGGGCGACGACACAACCCGCCGTGACGAAGCCGGCTGCAACGCCGATCGGGATATGGTTCGGCGACCTCGCTGGCCACCAGCGCCAGAGATCGCCCGGCATCGAGAGGCCGAGGTACGCGACCACCGATCCGGCGACCGCCGTTCCGGCGAGGGCTCCGAGCGCGGCCCCCGCCACGGCGTCCTGCCCCGGCGACGTCGCCTCGACGTCGATCGCGCGAAGGACGCGGCCGAGTCCGGCGCCGAGAGCAAGCGCGGCGAACGACACGGCGCCGAGGAAGACGGTCACGTCGAAATGGAGCGACGGCGCGTGGCTTCGCCAGACGAGACCGCGCGTCTCGGAGAGCCCGAGCGGCGGCAACACCGGATCGATCGCCGCCATGGCAGCCACGGTGAACGCCCATGCGAGCAATAACGCCGGGACGAGCGGCAACGCGAGGATGCGGCGGACGTCCGTCGCGGTCGGAAGGACCGCCGTCTCCGCCGCGCTCGTCGTTGCGATCGTTCCGACGGCTTCCGAGAAACTCCCCGTTGCCGATGCCGTCGCAGACGGCGTTCGAGGCTTCATGCGGCCACCCTCCGCGATCGTCGCCTCGAGGTCCACGTCGCCCCGCACTCGGGGCACGCCGGACCGCTCCCGGGCACGCGACGGTAGCCACATACGCGACAGGCGCGGGTGCGGATCCAACGACGATTCGATCGCGTCGCCAAGAGAAGAATCGTCGGTCCGACGAGGAAGACCACCCCGCAGACCGAGAGGCAGAGCCCGAAGAAGCCGCCGGTCGCGCAGTAGCAGTCCTTCTTGTTTCGCGTCATCGCGTCGATCGGGAGCATGACCGCGATCGAGGCGGCGCTGCCGATCCAGAGGGGCGCGAGCATGAAGTCGAGGGCGTACGCGGCCCGGCGCTGGCTTCGCCGGAAGAGAAACGACGACCAGAGGATCCACGAGGGAACGAGGGCGACGAAGGGCGTGAGCCAGAAGAAGACCGGCGAGACGACGTCCGCGGCGTCCTTCGGCCCGGTGAGCGCTTCGAGGATCGTCCACGCCACGCCGCCGAGAAGCGCCGAGACCACGAAGGCTCCGGCGATGGCGCTCAGGACGATCGAGCGCGAGCGATCGCCCACGAGCGGCGGCCGAAAGAGCGGAAGGAGAAAGACGACTTGGATCCCGGTGACGACGAACGACGCGAGCCCCGCCATCAGCGCCATGTCCACGTTGTTGCCGCTGCCCACGCCGAACGGCGCGACGACCGCTTCGAGGATCTCGGTCGCGAGTGCAAGCCATTCGTCCAGGCTCGGCCACTCCGTCGCCACGACAAGGATCGGCGTCAAGGCGAGGATCGCGACGTACCCGACGATCACGTTGACGAGCGCGTAGACGCCGAGCCGCCACCACCACCCGTCGCGGCGCACGCCGAGCCCGAGTCGCGCGGGCGCTTCGTCGTTGTCGCTCGCACGCATCTCACCCATCGGTCCTCTCCGCCCGAGGCCGGGCCGACGCCCGCTGGATACGCTGTCGCGCATGCGACTCGCTGCGCTTCAGTATGACATCGCGTGGGAGAACCCGACCGAAAGCCGGCGCCGGATGGCGGCGCTGCTCGACCGCGCTGCCCTGCCCGCAGGCTCGGCCGTCGTCCTTCCGGAGCTCGGCGACGTCGGCTTCACGCTGAACGTGGCGGGCATCACCCCCTCGACGTTGCCGGCGTGGGCCGCCGCCGAGGCCAAGGCCCGCGGGCTCTATGTCGCCGCCGGCTACCCCGCCCGCGACAGCGACGGCATGGGTCGCAACGAATGCGTGGTCGCCCGCCCCGACGGCTCGCTCGCGACCCCCTACGCGAAGGTGCATCCCTTCGGCGTCGGACGCGAGACCGAGGCGTATCGCGGCGGCTCGCGGCTTTCGCTCGTCCGGGTCGGCGACTTCACCGCGTGCCCGCTCATCTGCTACGACCTTCGCTTCCCCGAACTCTGGCGACTCGCGGTGCAGGCCGGGGCGAACCTCTTCCTGATCGGCGCCTCGTGGCCGGCGGCGCGGCAGCATCACTGGCGGAGCCTTCTCATCGCCCGCGCGATCGAGAATCAGGCGTACGTCGTCGCGTCAAACCGCACCGGCAACGATCCGTCGCTCGCCTATGCCGGCGGTTCGATGATCATCGCCCCCACCGGCGACATCCTTGCCGAAGGCGACGCCTCCGACGCCGTGATCACCGCCGAGGCCGACCGCGCGACGCTCGACGCCTGGCGCCAGAAGTTCCCGGCCCTCGCCGACTGCCGCGCGGCGCACCTCGGCGCGATCGAGGTTGTCCGCAGCTGACCCGAGCTCCTCGCCGTCTCGGAAAGACGGACGTGGACAACTCCGCGCTGCGTTGACCGCCTGCGACGCACCCGTACACTCCGCCCCCATCACGAGCACGGACGCTCCAAGCGAGTGGCGCGCGGCACGCGCGTTCGCGGTGGAGATGCACGCGACGTTCGCAGGAGGCGGACATGAGCGCGACGACGGACACGGCCGACGACGGCACCACCACAACCAACGAGCGCGTCGCCCCGCCCACCGACGCGCATCGGTCATCGGTCGGCCGCCCGTCGAAACTTCAGAAGTCGTCGCCCGCGACTCCGGCGGCGCCGCGCGACCCCTGGGACGCGCTCGTCTCGCGCATGCGCCGCGAGTTCTTCGCGCGGGGCCGCGACAGCGCGGCCCGCTACGGCGTCATGTTCGACGACGTGCTCGCGCATGCGACGCGCGCCGACCTTGCTCGAACCCCGGGTCCAGGCCGGGTTTTGTCGTATGTCGACGATCTCGTCGTTGCAGCCGCCTGCGCGGCGGCGCACCCCCGCGCCTGGCACGACGCGTGGACCAAGTACGAGGCGACCCTGATCCGGGCGGCCCGCACGCGCCTCCGCGATGCGGACGCGGTCATCTTCGCGCGACGGTATTGGCGCGAGCTGCACGCCTCGACGTGCGGCGGCGCGACCTCATGTCCGTCGCTCGCGCGCTTCAGCGGCGTGCGTCCGCTGCGCGTCTGGCTCACCGACAACCTGCTCGCGGCGCTCGAGGACGCGGTGCGCGAGTCGCTCGCGGCACGCGCGCGGCGATCGCCGAAGGAATCGGCGCGGCCGGCCATCGGCATCGACGTCGTCGCGCTACGCCGCGAGGCCGAGCCGTCGCGCCTCTCGAGTCTGAGAACCCACTGCTCGACGCGCTGGCACATCGCGTCGGCGCGGGCGCACCTCGAGGCCGAGCGACGCGCGCTCGCCGCCCACTACGAGTCCCGCTCCGGGGCCGACTCCGACGCCTTCGCGTTCGACCCCTGGGGTCACGGTCCGGTAGAGCCGCGGCTTCGCTTGGTCGATTGATCGGCGGCGAGCGCTTCGCGTCGATCATGCCCGTGCTCGCATGGGCGAACTTGACAGGCGCTCGCGAGTCCGTACTCTTCCGCCAGTCGATTCGGGTTCCCGATCGACGCCTGGCAACTTAGCTCAGTTGGTAGAGCACCGCATTGAAAATGCGGGTGTCCGCGGTTCAAGTCCGCGAGTTGCCATTGTTCGACGTCACCACCGCGTTTAGCGCCCCGCGTCCATGATGCGGATCGAGCCGTCGCCCGATCCGACGGCGACGCGCGATCCATCCGCGCTGACATCGAGGCCGCGCAGCACGTCGGCGGTCGCGCGGAAGGTCAGGATGCGTTCGCCCGTCGTCGGATCGAGCACCGCGAGGCCGCCGAACCACGTCCCCGCGAGGAGCCGCGGGCCGTCCGAGACGAAGGCGAGCGTCGTGACGAATTGTCCCACGCTGTCGAAGGTCGCGAGTGCGGCGCCGGTCGCGACGTCCCACACCCGCACCGTCTGGTCGCGCGAGCCGGTGTAGAGGCGGCGGTCGTCGGGGCTGAACGCCACGCCGAAGACGTCCTCGCCGTGGCCGGTGAGCACGTGCGCGAGCGACACCGTGCCGTCGGCATCGAGGCGATAGAGCCGCGCGGTGCCGTCGCGCGAGACCGTGGCGACGCGCTTGCCGTCGCCGCTGAAGGCGACGTTCGTGACCCGCGCGGTGTGGCCTTCGAGCGTCGCGAGCCGCGTCTTCGTGCGGGCGTCCCACAGGATCGCCGTGCGGTCGTCG
Source organism: Phycisphaerae bacterium (assembly GCA_016795035.1). GTDB lineage: Bacteria > Planctomycetota > Phycisphaerae > Phycisphaerales > SM1A02 > JAEUIT01. The sequence continues at coordinate 41,588 of JAEUIT010000040.1, forward strand.
CCGCCTGAAACGACGAGCGTGCCGTCCGGCGAGAAGGCGACGGCCCACACGCCCGCGGTGTGGCCGCGGAGCTCCGTGAAGGGCGCGTCGGCGCGGGCGCCGTCACGGAGATCCCAGAGCCGCACCGTGCCGTCGAGCGACGCCGACGCGAGCGTGCGCCCGTCGGGCGCGTAGTCGACGTCGAACACGTCGTTGCCGTGCCCCGCGAGGACGGTCGACTCGTCGTTCGACGGCCGGGCGAGATCCCACACGCGCACGAGATGGTCGCCGCCGCCCGAAGCGAGCATGCGTCCGGACGGATCGAACGACACCGACAGCACGCGGCCCTCGTGGCCGTCGAGCGTGCGGATGAGCGATCGCGAGCGATTCGAGAGGTCCCACGCGCGGATCGTGCCGTCCCAGGCGGACGAGTGCAGCACGTTGCCGTCCGCGGAGAAGGCGAGGCCGGAGATCGCGTCGCGATGGCCGAGGCCGAGCGCGACCATGCCGGTCGTCATCGTGTCGAGCACCGTGATGACCGACGTCCCCTGCCCGAACGCGGCGAGCCGGCCGTCGCCGCTCACGGCCACCGCGCGCACGATGCTCACGGCGTCGCGCAGCGTTCCGTCGTAGCGGGTGTCGTTGTTCGAGATGGCCGCGATGCGCACGCGCCCGGCGCGGCCGCCGAGCGCCATGACGTCCGCGGCCGCGTTCAGGGCGATCGCGCCGAAGTCGCCTGCAACGGTGAAACGGCGGCGCTCCTCGAGCGAGGAGGCGTCGCGGAGCGAGATCCACGTCTCCTTCGCGTCGTCGGCCGACTCGCCGACGCGACCGATCACGCCCACCACCGCGCCGTCGTCCGACACGCCGATGCCGGTCGCGCCCGCCATGTCGACGAAGGTCCGCGTTGCAGCCCAGGCGCCGTCCGGGGTCGCGCGCGACGCGACCGACACGGCGCCCGCGCGGGACACGAGGAGGAGCGTGGACTCGTCGACGAACGCCACACGCGAGAACGGGCCGAGATCGTCGATCGGGATCGGGATCGCGCTCGACGACGATCCGTCGCGCTCGAGGACGACGACGTCGCCGTGCGCCCGCACGATCGCCGCGCGGGCGCCCGACGGCGTGACGGTCACGGCGACCGGCGCCGACGACCCGCTCGGCACGGCGGCCACGCAGCGCGCAGACTCCGCGTTGCCGCCGCCCGTCCACCAGCGCACCTCGCCGTCCTTGCCTGCGGTCACGAGCGTCGAGCGGTCGCGATCCGCGGCCATCGCCTCGATCCAGCCCCGATGCGCCCTCGTCATCGAGATCGCCTGATCGAGGTACGAGTTCATCCAGCGCCACTCCCATCCGCGATGGCGCTCGGGCGCCTCGTCGAGGTAGCGGCGCGCCTGGGCGAAGTCGGCGGACTGATAGGCGGAGATCGCGGCGGACATCTGCGCCGCGTACGTCGCGCGCATCGCCGCGTCGCGCTCGACGCGCGCGATCGTTTCGGCGATCGTGCGCTGCTCGAGCTCCGAGCGGGCGCGGAGCGCCGACCACGTGCTGATCGCGGTCGCCGCGATCAGGGTGCCGACGACCGTGCAGGCTGCAACGACGACCGGTCGGTTCCGTCGCGCGAAGAGGCGGATTTGCCGCAACATCGTCGGGGGCCGCGCCTCGATCGGTTCGTTCGCGAGATAGCGGCGCAGGTCCTCGCCGAGGGCGGCGACGGTGCGGTAGCGTCGGGCGGGCTCCTTCTCGATCGCCGTCAGGATGATCGCGTCGAGGTCGGTCGAGACCGACGGATCGATCGCGCTCGGGCGCGGCGGCGTCACGTCGTGGATGCGGCGCATCGCCTCGGGAAACGGCACCCCCGCGAAGTCGAACGGCGGGCGGCCGACGACGAGTTCGTACGCGAGGACGCCGAGCGAGTAGACGTCGGTGCGTGCGTCGACGACCGCGTGCGGCGTGCACTGCTCGGGACTCATCGCGTCGAGCGTGCCGATGATCTGCCCTGCGGTCGTCTGGTGCGGCACGAGCACGTCGGTGTCGAGCGAGCGGGCGATGCCGAAGTCGATGACGCGCGGCGCGCCTTTCGCGTCGACGAGCACGTTCCCCGCCTTCACGTCGCGATGGATGACGCCGAGGTCGTGGCCGTGCTGCACCGCGTCGCAGACGACGCGCAGGAGTTCCAGCCGCTCGCGGACCGACAGCCCGCGCTCGCGGCAATGGGTCGTGATCGGCGCGGCGCCCTCCACGAACTCCATCGCGAAATACGGCACCGCGCCCACGCCGTCGTCGAACGTGCCGGCGCCGTACATCGTGGCGATGGCGGGATGCTTGAGCTTCGCGAGCACCTCGGTCTCGAACTCGAAGCGTCGGGTCGCACCCGCGCCGACCATGCTGCGGCGCAGCACCTTGAGCGCGACGCGGCGACGCGTGCGCTCCTCGATCGCCTCGTACACCGCGGCCATTCCGCCCACGCCCACCAGGCGCTCGATGCGGAACCCGGGGATCTTCGGCAAGGGCGGCGGCTTCGACTCGTCGTTGCCGGACGCGATCGCGCGGAACGTGCGGCCGATCGCGGGGTCGAACGACGCGCTCGGCGTCGCGAGCGCCGCGTACAGCCGGCGGACGGCGCGGCGGAGCGCCTCGTCCCCGTTGCAGGCGGCGTCGATCCGGGCGTCGCGCGCGGGGTCGTCGGGCTCGACGCCCGTCTCGAGCAACTCCTTGAAGATCGCGTGCGCGCGCTTGAGCGAGTCGGGCCCGCCGCCGCCGATCTTGTGCCGGTCCGTGTCAGGCATCGGCATCGGCCTCGGCATCCGGCTCGAGCCGCACGTGCAGCCATGCCCGCGCGCACGCCCACTCGCGGTCGACGCTGCGCGGCGAGATCTCGAGATGCTCCGCGATTTCGTCGACCGAGAGACCGCCGAAGAACCGCAGCTCGACGATCGTCGCCTGGCGGGCGTCGATCGCCGCGAGCTCCTCGAGCGCCTCCTCGAGCGCAAGCATGTCGACCGGCGGCTCGTCGGCTGCAACGTCGATCTGGTCGATCGACTCGCGCTGGGCGGCGCCGCCGCGCTTGAGCGCATGCTTCGCGCGGGCCTGGTCGACGAGCACGCGGCGGATCACCCGCGCCGCGACCGCGAAGAAGTGCAGCCGGTCCTTCCAGTCGGTCGAGCGCTGGTCGATGAGCCGGAAGTACGCCTCGTGCACGAGCGCGGTCGGGTTGAGCGTGCGCCGGTCGGCGCCCGCGCCGAGCTGGCTCGCGGCGAGGCGCTTCAGGTCGTCGTAGATCGCCGCGAGGAGCGCGTCGACATCGCGCCGGTCGCCGCTGGCGGCCGCGCGGAGTAGCACCGTCACGTTCGGCGGACGGTCGGTCATCGCTCGAAGCGTACCGGGCGACGCGGACCGGCCGCTACGCCGCGAAGCCGCGACGCAGAAGTTCCTCGTCCATCCCGAGCATCGGGAAGCGCTCGGTGAGATGGCGGGCCAGATCGCGCGGCGGAACTAACACAAAGAAGACCTCGGCCGCGAGATGCGTGAGCGCGAACCGGAGGGCGCGGGGCAGGAATTCGACGCTCGTCGCGACGATGAGTTGTCCCTCGTCGTAGCGCAGGGGCGCCACCTTGAATTGCCACGCCTGCCGCCGGGTCACCGTCGCCTCGGCGGCGGGATCGGTGGCGTCGAGCTTCGGCTCGATGTTGGCGACGATCTGGGCGTACTGCGTCGCCCAGGCGCCTTCGATCACCTTGGGAGCGACGCCAAAGAGGCGTTCGCACACGACGCCAAAAGGCTCACCCGTGTGCCGCTGTTCGGCGAGCGCACGGTCCACTTGGCCTTGGGTCAGCATCCCTTGGCGAACGAGCAGTTCTCCGATCCTCATTGGCGATACTCCCTGCCCCCCACGATCGACAGGTCTCTCGCCTCGCCTCAGCCAAAGTTGGAAGGTCGCGTCATTTTGCATCGGTGTGTTCCTCGGGCTTTCCTTCTCCCTCTGACTCCGTCTCGGCGCGCTCCCGTGACCGGGTTTCTCGCCCGAAAGCCGTAGGCCCGCGCAAAACCGCACGCCATAATCCCCCTGTTGCCTCACGCCCCCACCGACATGGACTCGCGCCGCGCCCGGCTCCGCGGCGCCCTCTTCGACGAACTCGCGCGACCCGCGCCGCGCGCCCCGGCGAAACACCTCAAGCGGCTGGTCGACGCCCTCGAGCGGCCCTCGAGCGCCGAACTCGACCGCGCGGTCTACTCCGAAGCCGCCATCGCCGTGCGGCTTCTCGCGAACGAGGCGCGCTTCGACCTCGAGGTGCCGACCGCGGGCGGCCACACCGCCGACATCCGGCTCGACCTCGACGGGCGACCGGCGCATCTCCACGTCAAGCGCTGGTCGCCCGACGACACCGACCGCGGCGGCGCGACGCTCGTCGTGTCGAAGGCGGTGCGACGGCTCGAGCGCGTGGCACGGCCGTTCCTCGTCGGCGTGCGCTGGCCGTCGTCGCCGCGCACGCTCAAGGCGTTCCTGCATGACGCCACGCGCTTCCTCGAGCAGGCGAGCGTGGGCGACGAGTTCGTCTACCGCACCGCCCCCGACGCGGCGCCGGTCGGCGGCGTGCGGGTGTTAGCCCCCTGGCCCGGCTCGCGCGTCGTCCTCACGGTCGGCATCGACGCCGCATTCGCCGACGAGGCGCGGCGCCTGCAACGCCTCTTCCGCAAGGCGTGCGGACAGTTCATGCCGGGCACGCCCAACGTGATCGTCCTCTGCGGCGGGCGCGACGACGACACCGGCGAGGACGTCCGCACCGTCGACCAGGCGCTTCTCGGTACGCATGTCGAGCGCTGGGACCTCTTCCCCCCGCGCGGGCACCGCGTCGCGCACGGTCGCGCCGACGACGGCTTCTGGTCGCGCGGCCGCTACAACCAGTCGCGCCTGCTCGTCTGGCTGCCCGAGGTCGACGCCACCGGCGAACCCTTCGGCGCGCCGAAGGTCTGGTGCCGCGAGGATCGGGCCGACGACCTGGCCCGCGCGGCCGCGCTGCGCGCGCTCCTCGCTCCGCCTGCAACGTCGTGATCGCGCCGCGGGCGCTCAGGGGGCGTCGCCGACGAAGCGCTCGTGCGGCGGGACGCGCCGCTCCGGGCGCGAGGCCTCGACCTTGAAGAGCGCCGCGATCGCGGCGCCGGGGTTGCCGCCGTCGATGAGAAGGCCCGGAGCCCCCGCGAGCGCTTCGGCCTGGCGGCGGCCGATGCGCACGCGATACGTCGCGCGGTCGCCGTCCCAGCCGCGGTCGAGGATCACGAGCTTCCGCTCGATGATGTCGATCGCTCGCCCCTGCGCGACCGGCACGCTCAGCGTGCATTCGCGCAGCTCGCCGATCATGAGGCCGAGCACGCGCTGGCGGAGCGTGTCGAGGCCTTCGCCGGTGAGCGCGCTCACGGCGATCGCGTCGGGCTCGTCGCGGAGCCACTCCTCGGGGCTGCGCCGACCTTCCTGCTCGTCGCGCGACATCTCGCGGAAGCGGTCGAGCTTGTTGAGGAGAAGGATCCGCGGCTGCGTGTTCGCGCCGATCTCGTCGAGCACGGTGCGCACGGTCGCGAGCTGCTGCGGCGCCTGGCGATCGGCGACGTCGAGGACGATGAGAAGGACGTGCGCGTGGATCGCGTCCTCGAGCGTCGAGCGGAAGCTCGCGACGAGGTGGTGCGGGAGATCGCGGATGAAGCCGACGGTGTCGGAGAGCATCGCGGTGTTGCCGCCGCCCGCGCTCGACTGCGCGCCGTCGTCGCCCGCGAGTCGGCCCAGGTCCCACGCCTCGACGCGCGTGAGGAGCGTCGCGAAGAGCTGGTCGTTCGCGAAGGCGCCGCCGGCCGTGAGCGTGTTGAAGAGCGAGCTCTTGCCCGCGTTCGTGTAGCCGACGAGCCCCGCGGTGAAGTGCCGCTCGCGGCGCTCCTCGACCTCGCGCGACTTCCGCGCCTGCACGTCGGCGAGATCGCGCTCGAGCTGCAGCAGTCGCTTTTGCACGAGCCGTCGGTCGGTCTCGAGCTGCTGTTCGCCGGGGCCGCGCGTGCCGACGCCGACCGGCGCGCCGCCCGTGACTTGGCCAAGGTGCGACCACATGGCGCGCAGGCGCGGCGCGGTGTACTCGAGCTGCGCGATCTCGACCTGGAGCTGCGCCTGCTTCGTCGTCGCGCGGTGCGCGAAGATGTCGAGGATGAGCTCGCTGCGGTCGATGATCTTCGTCTGCGCGTCCTTGCCGCCGGCCTCGCCGAGCTCCTTCTCGAGCTCCTGGATCTGATTCGGCGCGAGCTCGTTGTCGAAGATGACGAGCGACGCCCGCATCTCCTTCACCATCGACGCGAGCTCCTCGACCTTGCCCTTGCCGAGGTACGTCTTGCCGCGCGGCGTGTCGCGGTTCTGGATGAGTTCGCCGATGACGCGCACCCCCGCCGACTCCGCGAGCGCACGGAGTTCTGCCAGCGGGTCTTCGTGGTCGGCGAGGCTGCCGGGCAGACGGACCTGCACCAGGATCGCCTGGTCGGACTTGAGGTCCATCTTCTCGCGGGGATTGATGTTCATCGGTGAGGCGCGGACTGGCGGAACGGGATTCGGGGGGATGCGAAGGCGGCGATGATAGGTGAAGCGGCGCGCCGCCTTCCGAATTGGCGACGGTGGCCATCGACGCGGGTCATGCACGGGGCGCGACGACCCGCCGCGAGTTCGGTCACAATGGCCGCGTTCGCCGCCCACGAGGTCTGTTCCCATGCCGATGGCCGCCCTGAGTCTTGTCGTGTCCTTGCTGCTCGCCCCGACGCCCACGCCGCAGGACGCGCCCGCATCGGCGCCGCGCGAGATGAAGGCGAGCGAGCGCGACTATCGCTGGTTCGATCCGATCATCGACCTTCGGCAGATGATCGACGCGATGTACGTCGATCAGGCCGACGCGAGCGAGATGCAGCAGGCCGCCCTCGCCGCCATGCTCGAATCGCTCGGCGACCCGTACTCGATCTACGTGCCGCCGTCGGCGGAGCGCAGCTTCGACAAGTCGCTCCGCGGCCACTACGTCGGCATCGGCGCCGAAGTCGACATGCCCGACGACCGGCTCCGCATCGTGAGCCCGCTCGAGGACTCGCCGGCGCTCGAGGCGGGAATCATGCCCGGCGACGTCGTCCTCGAGATCGACGGCACGAGCACCGAGTCGAAGTCGGTCGACGAGTGCATCAGCCTCCTGATGGGCGAACCCGGAAGCGTCGCGAAGATCCGCGTCCGCCACGCCGACGGCCGCGAGGAGGAACTGGCGGTCGAGCGCCGGGCGATCTCGGCGAAGACCGTGAAGGGCTTCCGCCGCGTCACGACGCCGAGCGGCCCGAAGTGGATGCACATGCTCGATCCGTCGAACGGCATCGCGTACGTGCAGGTCACGCAGTTCACCGACACGACCGCGGCCGACCTTCGCCACGTCCTCGACGCGGCGATCGCCGACGGCGCGAAGGCCTTCATCATCGACCTTCGCTTCAACGGCGGCGGTTCGCTCGGCTCGGCCATCGAGATCGCCGACTTCTTCCTCGCCGACGGCCGCATCGTCGAGGTGCGCGGCCGCGGCGAGCAGCAACGCGGAGGCGGCGCCTCGCGCACGTGGGAGGCCCGCGACCAGCCCAACGACCTCGAGATCCCCATCGTCGTCCTCGTCAACGAGTCGAGCGCCTCGGCGAGCGAAGTGCTCGCCGGCGCGATCGCCGAGCGTCTTGGCGGCATGCCCGGCGCCGCGAACACCGCGCGGGTGTTAGGCACGCGCACGTTCGGCAAGGGCTCGGTGCAGGAGGTCGTGACGCTGCCCGACGGCCGCGGCACCGTGAAGCTGACGACCGCCCGCTACTACCTTCCGAGCGGCCGGAACCTCACCCGCTCGCGGCAGGCCGAATCGATCGACACTCCCTGGGGGGTCGATCCCGACCTCGGCTACTACGTGTCGATGGACGACATGGACAATCGCGAGATGTTCCTCGCGCGGCGACGCTGGGAGATGCCCGACGGCGCGCCGACCGATCCCGCGAAGTGGTCCGACCTCGCGTGGCTCGCGGCCGCGCCGGGCACGGACGGCGTCACCGGTCTCGGCGATCGCCAGCTCGCCGCCGCGGTGACGGCGCTCCGCGACCGCGTCTCCGGGCGACCGTGGCCTCGGGTCGGCGCCGATCCGAGCGCCGAGATGACGACGACCGAGACGCTGCACCGGGCCCAGTCCTATCGCGAGAGGCTCGCCCGCGAGCTCGAGGCGACCGACAAGCGCATCAAGGAACTCGAAGAGAGCCTCGCGAAGCCGGCTGCAACGCCGAGCCACTCCGCGAGCGACGCGGGCGCCGACGGCAAGTAGGCGCCGCTTCCGATGACCGCGACCCGACCGCTCATCCTCGCGATCGAATCGAGCTGCGACGAGACCGCGGCGGCGGTCGTGCGCGACGGACGCGAGGTCCTCGCGGACATCGTCGCGACCCAGCACGACCTGCACGAGCGCTACAAGGGCGTGGTGCCGGAGATCGCGAGCCGGGCGCACGTCGAGCGGATCGTGCCGGTCGTGCGCGAGGCGCTCGCGACCGCGGGGGTCGACGCCGCCGAGCTCGACGCCGTCGCCGTCGGCCACCGGCCGGGGCTCATCGGCTCGCTCCTCGTCGGCGTCTCCGCCGCAAAGGCGATCGCGTGGAGCCTCGGCGTGCCCTTCCTCGGCGTCGACCACGTGGCGGCGCACCTCTTCGCCGGGCTCCTCGAGCGCGAGCCCTGCGCCTATCCGGCGTTAGGCCTCGTCGTTTCAGGCGGTCATACGAGCCTCTACCTCGTGCGCGATCCGCTCACGCTCGTCCGCCTCGGCGCGACGATCGACGACGCGATCGGCGAGGCGTTCGACAAGGCCGCCACGATCCTCGGCCTCGGCTACCCGGGCGGCCCGAAGGTCGACGCGCTCGCCCGCCGCGGCAACGACCGGGCCCACGACCTTCCGCTCATCCGCCTCCGCCGCGACGAGTCGGGCGAGCGCCGCCTCGACTTCTCGTTCAGCGGCCTGAAGACCGCCCTTCTCTACGCGACGCGGGGCGTCCCCGAGCGCCGGCCGGCTGGCGCGCCGCGGGGCGAGCCGCCGCGATTTCCCCGTAGCGCCGACCTTCTCGACGACCGCGCGAAGGCCGACCTCGCCGCGAGTTTCGAGCGGGTGGCGGTCGAACACGTCCTCCACAACGTGCGCGAGGCGTGCCGACGGCATCGGGTCGCGACACTGTTAGTCGGCGGCGGCGCGAGCGCGAACACGAGACTTCGCGCGGAACTCGCGGACCTCGCGGCGGAAGAACGGCTCGACCTCCGCATCCCGCCGTTTCGCTGGTGTCTCGACAACGCCGCGATGATCGGAGGCTACGCGGCGTATCGTCTCGCGCAGGGCGAGTCCGATCGCCTCGACCTTCCGCCGGAGCCGCTCTCCGCGTTGCGGTAGCGCCAGTACGCTCCGCTTCGTTCTCGGCTCGTCCTTCGTCCCGTCCTTGGTCTGGGCCATCCGTCGCACCCGTGGGTTGTCATGACGATCACCGCCCTCCTTGCGCTCGTTTTCTTCATCGGACTCCTCGTGGCAGGGCTGATCACGCTCACGATCGCCGCACACGGGCGATGGCTCGTCGACGTGGCGCGCTGCGCCGCCTGCGGCCAGCGCGTCGGCCAAGGCGAGTACGAGCGGAGCGGCCGCTGCCCGGAGTGCGGTTTCGACATCGCGGCGCCGCGCGGGATCGTCTACTTCCGGCGCCGCATGCGCTACGGCCTCGCGTCCGTCGGCGCGGGTGTCGGCCTTCTCGCCTTCGTGGCGCCCCTCACCTTGGCTGCAACGCGGAGTTCCCGCTTCACTCTCGGCCCCGCCTCGCCCACGCCGCAGCTGATCGCGACCCTGCGCGACGACTCCGACGGGGCGGGATTCGTCGCGCTCATGGAGGCGGAGCGCCGCGCCCGCGCCGGCGAGCTCTCCGCCGCGGAATTGAAGGACCTCGCTGACGCCACGATCGACTGGCTCGAGAGCACCGACTCGACGTATCTCGATTCGAACGCGGAGACGGTCCTCACGGCGGCGAAGGCGAAGGGCGTCGACATCGACAAGCGCCTCGTCGCGCTCGCCGACGTCCTCCTCGAGCCGCCGCTCGCCGATTGGCCGGAAACGGTCCGCGCGGGCGCGTCGCCGGGGCTCGCGCTCCGCCTGCCGATCTCGGAGTCGGCGGGTTCGCTCGGCCGCACGCTCACGGCTGCAACGTTGACGGTCGACGGCGCGCCCGCCGATCCGACGTCCCAGGATCTCGACCTCCCGCCCGGCGACCACGTGATCGACGTGCGCCTGACCGGCTCGGTCACGCTCGCGAACTCGACGCCGGGCGCGCCGGCCGTGTCGGTGCCGATCGACCTTTCGGTCCGTCGCAGCGTGCGCGTCGTTCCCGCCGACGCGCCGCCGATCCTGCCCCTCTTCGACGATCCGGCCTTCGAACCCACGGTGCGCACGCTCATCGACGTGCGCGCGGTCGCGATCGACTTCGACTCCTCGAGCGGCACGTGCGTGGTGCGGGTCGATCTCGCGGGGGACCGAAACGGGGACGCCCTTCACGCCCCCGGCGCGCCGCGCGAAGGCTCGTTCGCGCTCGCGTACGCCCTCGTCCTCGAGATCGAGTCGGGCGGCGAGCGCCAGGAATACCCGCTCGGCCGGCAGACGATGGCCGTCGAAGAGAACCAAAGCTCGAGTTCGGGCAGCGGCGGACGCATGTCCATTCCGTGTCCGCCCGCCGACGCGCGGATCCGCGTCCTCCTTCGACCGACGCCGCAGGACGCCGAGACGACGTCCGCGCTCCAGGCGAAGTCGCCGGTGTACGTCCGGCCGATCACCGTCGAGCCGCGCATCCTCCGCAACGGGCCGGCACGGCCGGAAGGAGCGCGATGATGCTGCCGTCGATGCTGCAGATCCTCGGCTTCGCCGTCCTCCCCGCGATTGCGGTCATCTGGTTCGCGACGGCCGTGATCGGCACCGCCGACCCCCGTGCTCCACGTTGCGGCTCGTGTCGCGAGCCGCTCGGGTTCCCCGAGATGGCGCTGCACCGCCCGTGCCGCGCGTGCGGCACGCTCGTCGAAGACCGAGCGCCGACGCCCGCGCGGCGGCGTCCTGCGTGGCGCGCCGCGGCCCTCGGCGTCCTCTTCCTGATCCTCGCCGGATCGGCGGCATGGCTCGGCACCGCGCTCCAATTCCGGGCTGCCGTCTTCACGCCGAGCCTCGCGCTCGTGCCCACGGTCATGACCGCGACGTCGCCGGGCGCGGGCGCCGTCGCCCAGACCGTCGCGGCGGTGCGCGACGGCCGCATCGCGCACGCGGACCTTCGCGCGGTGCTCGCGTCGGCGCTCGCGAAGCCCACCCCCGCGATCCAGACCTCCGCGACGCTACGGCTCGCGGCGCTCGCGCTCGAAGACAAGGACGCGACGCCGGAAGAGCTCGCGGCACACTGGTCGCTGGTCCTCTCGGCCGCCTTTCCCCCGGCGAGCGCGGCGCCCGCGTTTCTTGCGACGACGAACCCGACGCTCATGCTCGACCCGACCCGCGAGCCTCCGTCGTACGAGCCCATCGGCCGCGTCGTCGTCGTCCGTCAGGCCTGGGTCGATGACGTCGAAGTGCCGCTCGAGCGTTTCGTCACTGGAGCGTCCACCGGCGAACCGCCGCTCTTTCCCCTCGCGATCCAGTCGTTCGCGCGAGGACCGCACACGCTCCGCGTTGCCGTCGACGCGTACCTCTTTCCGAGCTTCGACCTCGACCGGATCGGCGCTCGGGAGTCCAATCGCCTCCGCGAAGCCGACTGGCCGACGCCGCTCGCGACGGAGCGCTCGGAGTTCACCATCACGTTCACCGCACCATGATGCCGCCCGTTCTCAACCTCGTCGCGATCGTCTCGTTCTTCGCCTGCGTCGTCGCGGCGTGCGTGATGCTCGCGATCGCGATCCGCGGACGTGCGGTGGCATGCCCGCCGTGCTGCGCCGGATGCAGCCACGCCGTCGGCGATCTCGTCGTTGCAGCCGGAAGCCGCTGCCCGGAGTGCGGCCGCGCGCTCGACGGCGTGGACGACATTCGCTATTTCCGCCGCGCGTTGCGGGCCCGCCCCTTCGTCTACGCGGGGCTCTTGCTCGGATTAGGCTTCGGCGTGGCGTTCGGCGTCGCGTTCCTGCGAAGTCGGTTCTCGTCGCCGGGCCAGATCGCCAGCCAATCGCCCGAGGAACTGATGGCGTCGGTAGGACAGAACGGCGACGACGCCTGGCTCGAGATCAACGCGCTCGCGGGGCTCGCGCCGACGATGAGCGACGCCGACCTGACGGCGACGGTGAAGGCGCTCCACGCCGCCAAGAACGCCGGCCGTCTCCGGTACCTCTCGGGCGAGGCCGCCAACATTCTCGTCGAGGCGCAGCGACGAACGCTTGTCGACAACGAGACGCTGATCGAGCTCGCCGGCACCGGCCTCTCCATCGACCTTCGTCTTGACGTCCCGGACGACGTCCGCGCCGGGGAGAAGTACCAGGTGCAGGTGGCGGCGCAGAACGTCGGCATCGGCTCGGGCCTGACGACAGCCCTCACGGCGGTCACCGTCGACGGAGCGCCGCTCGCACTCACGCCCGTCCACACGAACTTCGCGACGGTGCAGTTCGATCTCGCCCCCGGCGACCACAGGATCGAGACCACGTTCAACGCGAGCGCGTCGTTGCGCGGAACGTTCGCCACTCCGATGGTGTCGGGCACGCTCACGAGATCGCAGCCGGTTCGCGTGCACGCCGCGGACGCGCCGACCTGGATCACGTCCGTCGTCGACGACTCTCTCGCCGACGAGGTCCGCGAGGCGATTCGCGCGTCGGTCGTCACGCTCGACCGACAGTCCGACGGGCGCACCGCGATTCGCGTCGATCTCGCGATCCGTCCGGCGCCGAGCATCCCGCTCTCCTTCGTCTGCAAGGTCGAGATCGCGGGCGTGCCCTACTGGCTCGGAACGCGGTGGGCGATGATGACCGGCACTGGGAGCTCGTACACCTCCGGCACGCTCATGGCGACGGAACAGGTGCCGGACAGCGACGCGACGACCGCGACCCTGATCCTCACGCCGTCCCCGGAAGCCATCGAGCAGCAACGCGGAGTGGAGCGGATTTGGGGCCGGGAGATCCGGATACCTCTGCGGGTGATCCGCGAAGGCGAACCGACGCCGCCCGCGCCGCCGCCTCCGCCGCTTCCGGAAACGACCGACGCGGGCACGGGCGGAGGCAACCGATGAACGCCGCGTTGATCAGCTCTGCGCTTCTCCAAGGCTTCGGGTTCCTGTTCGCCGGACCGGTCGGCGTCGTCATACTCACGCTCGGCCTGCTCGGCCGCCGCCGTCTCACGCGCGGTCGCTGCGCCGCATGCCGCGCCGACCTGTCGCGCGAGCGGCTCCTCGCCCGCGACCGCTGCCCCGGCTGCAACGCGGAGTTGGCGGAGCCTTCCGCGATCGTCGCCGTGCGCACCGGCGCCGGATGGAAGCGGATCGCAGGCGGAGCGGCGCTTCTCGTCGTTGCCGTCGCGTCGGTCCTCGGCGGCAACCAACTCCGCATGCGGGGAATGGTGACGGCGTTCGGGAGCATGAGCACGATGGCTCCGCTTCCGGCCTTGGTCCATGCGGCATACACGAGCGGCTCGCCGTTCACCTTCCAGGGCGACGAGGTCGCACGGCGCATGGGGCAAGGCCGCGTGACGGCGGCCGAGCTTCGCGCGGAGCTCTTGACGTTGCTCGCATCGAAGCTCCCGCCGACCGTCGGCGCGGATCGCCTCTTCGCGCTGTCGATGGCCGACGGCGTCGTCGACCCCGCCATCGCGAACGCGTTCGCGGCGTCGACGGCGCTTACGCCGACGCTCGACCTGAGTTCGCTCTCGGAACAGCCGCCGAAGGTATCGATCCGGAAGCCCTCGCGGCAACGACTTCCAGACGACCCGGTCGACGTCGTCCACCTCGTCCGCGAGGTGCGCGCCGACGGCGTGCCGCTCGCGGGCTTCGTTCCGTTCGGGATGCCGGACTGGCAAGACAATCCGATCGTGCTGCCCGAGGGCACCACGCGCGTCGAGGTCGACATCGACGTCGTCTTCATGAGCTCGTTCGACGCGCAACGCGTGCGGGATAGCTCGGGCCTGATGCGGCCGCCGAGCTCGTGGCCGAAGCCGCTCGCGACGTCGCGCATCACGTTGCCGACGACGGCGACCCCGCCCTGACCGCGCGCGGAGCGAGCCGGGATCGCGCACGACGCGCTGCTACCATCGCCGCCCCTCGCATGGCTTACCGCCCGCCGTTTGTCGACACCTCGTATCAGCGCGTTCCCGCGCCGCACCCTGCCACGCTCGGAGAGGACGAACTCCTCTCCCTCTGCGAGATCGACACCGGCCGCGTTTCCGGTCCGGGTGGCCAACATCGCAATCGCGTCGACACCGCGGTCTTCATCACGCACAAGGCGACCGGCATCGAAGGCCACGCGACCGAGCGGCGGAGCCAGATCCAGAATCGCTCGAAGGCGCTCTTTCGCCTGCGCATCAAGCTCGCGATCAAGTGCCGCACGGTGACGAGTCGCGACCGCCACGAGCAAAGTGAACTCTGGAAGCGGCGCCGCCAAGGCGAGAAGCTTCCGGTCAATCCCGAGCACGAGGACTACCCGGCGCTCCTCGCCGAGGCGCTCGACGTCGTGATCGCGCGGCGTTACGACGTTGCAGGCGCGGCGGGCGTCCTCGGGATCACGATGAGCCAACTCACGCGCCTGATCCGGCACGAGCGCCACGCGTTCGCGCTCGTGAACGAAGGCAGGGAGAAGGTCGGGCTGGGGAAGCTGCGGAGCTGAGAAGAAGAGAATGGAGAGAGGAGAATGGAGAGCGAGCGCGCTGCGGCCTCTCTATTTTCCCCACTCCATTTTCCCCGGCTTTCTTCCCCTATCCTCCGCTCCATGCTCCCCCCAACCCTTCGATCGATCATCGCCGAGGAAGTGCCCGGCGCGATTGCGTTCCGCCGCGATCTCCACATGCATCCTGAGATCGGCTACGAGGAGAAGCGCACGGCCGATCGCATCCGCGGCGCGCTCGACGAGGCGGGCGTCGCGCATCGCGGCGGACTCGCCGGCGGCACGGGCACGCTTGCGTCGCTGCCGGGCGACGCTACGCACGCCGTCGCCCTTCGCGCCGACATCGACGCGCTCCCGATCACCGAAGCGGGCTGCCCCGCGTGGAAGTCGACGATCCCCGGTCGCATGCACGCGTGCGGCCACGACGGCCACACCGCGATCCTGGTCGCGACCGCGCGTTCGTTAGCTCGCTACGCGCGTCACTCCACGTTGCCGCGCCCGGTCACCTTCGTGTTTCAGCCGGCGGAAGAGGGCGGCGCGGGCGGCCGACGCATGTGCGAGGACGGCTGCCTCGACGGCACCGTGATCGGCCCGCGCGTCGAGCGCATCTACGGACTGCACGGCTGGACCACGTTGCCGCTCGGCACCGTCGCGACGAAGCCCGGGCCCCTCTTCGCGTGCAGCGACCGCTTCGAGATCGTGATCCACGGCGAAGGCTCGCACGCCGCGTTCCCGCAACGCTCGCGCGACCCGGTGCTCGCCGCGGCGCAGGTGATCCTCGCGCTCCAGTCGATCGTCTCCCGCAACGTCGACCCGCTCGATTCGGCGGTCGTCTCGGCGACGGTCGTCCGCGCGGGCGACGTGATGAACGTGATTCCGCCGACGGCGACGATCCAAGGCACGGCACGGGCGCTCCTGCCCGACGTGCGCGATCTCGTCGAGAAGCGCTTCGGCGACGTGACCCGCGCCGCGGCGGCCGTCCACGGCTGCACCGCCGACGCCCAGTACATCCGCGGCTATCCCGTCACCTCGAACGATCCCAACGAAGCCGCGCGATTCGATCGCCTCGCGAAGGAGACGCTGGGCGAGGAGCGCGTTCGCACCATGGATCGCCCGGTCATGGGCGGCGAGGACTTCAGCTACTACGCCGAGCGCGTGCCCGCCTGCTTCTTCGCGCTCGGGCTGATTCCCCACGGCGCGACCTCGATGCCGTCCCTGCATCACCCGGCGTTCGATTTCAACGATGACGCGATCGTGACGGGCGTGGAGATGATGTGCGCGCTCGCGCTGTCGGCGTGAACGAGGGGGAGAGACGAGAAGAGAATGGAGAGAGGAAAATGGAGAGCGCGCACGCTGCGGCCTCTCCATTCTCCTCTCTCCATTTTCTCTGTCTCCCCCCATCTTGCTTCTTTCGCGATTCGCGACACACTGCCTCCATGCTCAGTGCCATGGCCGCGGCGCTTCTGTTCGCCGCCCCCTCGTCGCTTGTCCCCGCCCAGCACACCCCGAACGCTCCGGCGCGGTCGCGCGTCGCGCTTGCACCCGCCGTCGAAACCGGCGCACGTCCGCTGAACGCGACGTCGCTTGAGGCCGTTCGCACCTCCGACCGTCCGACGATCGAAGTCCCGCTCGTCGGCGGCGACGTCCTGCGCGTGGCGCTCGAGCGCCTCGAAGGCGCGACGGACGGGGCGACGTTCGTCGTCGCGTCGCGCACGGCGCATGGCGTGATCGAGGCGCCGATCGCGGCGTCCGCGACGAACGGACTTCGCCTCTTCACGGGCCGCGTCGAAGGCCGCGACGACGCGCTCGTCGTCGTCGCGAGCGGAACCGCGAACGGCCAGGACTTCCTCGGCGGCTTCGTGCGCCTCACGGACGGCGGCACGCAGCGCACGATCTGGCTGTCGAATGGACCCTTCGGCCGCGGCCTCGCGCCCGTCGCCTTCGACCCCTCGCGCGCCGACGTCTCCACGTTGCCGAAGCTGGGCGACTTCTGCGACAGCGACCTGCTCGCTCAGCCCGAGGTGCCTCCGTCGAGTCCGAACGACGGCGGCGTCGCCGGCGACACGCCCTGCCGCGAAGTGCTGATCGCGATCGACACCGACGTCGAGTTCACCGCGAACCTCTTCGGCGGCAATCAGTCGGCCGCGCTCGCGTACGCGATCGCGCTCACGGCGGCGACGAGCGAGATCTACACCGCCGACCTCAACGTGCGCTTGCGCGTGAAGTACGTGCGCCTCTGGACCGGCGACGACCCTTGGACGCAGACCTCGACGGTGAACCAGCTCTTTGAATACCGCGACTACTGGGTCGCGAACGAAGGCGCGGTCGAGCGCGACCTCGGTCACTTCCTCTCGGGCCGCGGCCTTGGCGGCGGCGTCGCGTGGTTGCCCGGCCTTTGCGGCGACATGTACGCATTCGGCCTGAGCGCCAACCTCGGCGGCTCGTTCCCCTATCCGCTGCAAGGAAATAACGGCGCGAACTGGGACCTCATGGTCTTCGCGCACGAGCTCGGCCACAACTTCGGCGCGCCCCACACGCACAACTACGACCCGCCGCTCGACGGCTGCGGCAACGGCGACTGCTCGCAGGCGGCCGAAGGCACGATCATGAGCTATTGCCACACCTGCCCGGGTGGCCTCACGAACATCGCGCTGTCGTTCCACCCGCAGAACGTCGTGACGATGCTCGACTTCCTCGCGGGCTCGTGTGCCAGCACCGGCGAAGCGGGCGGCGCATTCGCGGCCGACGACTTCGTCACCGCGCTTGCGGGCTCGGCGACGACGATCGACCCGCTCTTCAACGACGAGCGCATGAACTGCGAATCGCTCACGCTGTCGTCGGTGCCTGCAACGACGAGTGGCGGCGCGGCGATCACGCAGCTTCCGGCGGGGCCCGGCGAGCGCCCGAAGCTCTCGGTGGCCTACGCCGGCACCGCGAGCGCCGACGACTCCTTCGTCTACGAAGTGACCGATTCGCTCGGCGCGACCGCGACGGCGACCGTGGCGATCGACGTCCTTCCGCTCACGCCCGCGACGAACGTCATCAACACCGAGACCGGCGCGAGCGCCTCGTACTACGAGATTCCCGAGTCGAGCCTCCTGCCCGACTTCGCGACCCTCACCCCCTACCTCGTCACCTCGGTGCCGAACGTGAACTTCCCGTCGACCGGCGGCAACTTCGCGACGAGCGGCCGGGCCGATCTCGTCGCGGCCGCGTTCGAAGGCTGGGTCGAGGTTCCGGCCCCGGGCCTCTGGACCTTCTACACCGACTCGGACGACGGCTCGAAGCTCTACGTGAACGGCGCCCTCCTCGTGAATAACGACGGGCTCCACGGGATGGTCGAGAAGTCGGGATCGGTCGGCCTGGCCGCGGGCAAGCACCGGGTCCGGGTCGAGTTCTTCGAGAATTTCGGCGGGGCCGGCGAGATCGTCCGTTGGAACGGGCCGGGCACGCCGAAGGCGGTGATCCCGGCGTCGAACTGGTCGCGGAATGGGACGATCGTCCTTGCCGCCGACCTGAACGGCGACGGCTCGGTCGACGGCGCGGACCTCGGCATCCTTCTCGGAGCATGGGGCACGGCGACGGCCGACCTCACGGGCGACGGAGTCGTCGACGGCGCCGACCTCGGCGTCCTTCTCGGCGCGTGGGGCTAAGCTACCCGTTCTCGACACCCGTCCGCGACGAGTCGATGGTCCCCTTGCGTCTGGCAAGGGTCCTCGGTACCGTACGCGGCTCGCTTTCGGCGGCTGACGGCGATCGCATCGCTTGAGTCCGCCGGAATCGGATCGTCATCTCAGACCGCACGCACTACTGCGTCGCCTGCTGCCGGTAGCCCCGGACAGGCTCACTCGACTCGCGGAATGGCACTCGCCCCGTTACTGGGATACCGAGAAGCGCCTCGCGACAGAGGACGTGGTGGGAGGTAGGAACCAATGGCTGCGAAGAAAGTCACCAAGCAATTCAAGATCATGGCCCCCGGCGGCAAGGCGACGCCGGCCCCGCCCATCGGTCCCGCGCTCGGCGCCAACGGCGTCAACCCGGGTCAATTCATCACGCAGTTCAACGAGCGCACCAAGGAGTTCCAAGGTCGCGTCGTCGGCTGCCTGATCACCGTCTACTCGGATCGTTCGTTCGAATTCGAGATCAAGACGTCGCCTGCGTCCGTCCTCATCACGAGCGCGCTCAAGCTTGAGAAGGGTTCCGGCAAGCCGAACACCGAGAAGGTCGGCAAGCTCACCCAAGCGCAACTCCGCAAGATCGCGGAGGAGAAGATGAAGGATCTCAACACTACGAGCGTCGAATCCGCCATGCGGACGATCGCCGGCACTGCCCGTTCGATGGGCGTTACGGTGGAGGCCTAATCCATGCCAGCACTCACCGCTGCAGACCGCAAGCTTTCGCTCTCGAAGCGAAACCGCGCGAACAAGAAGGGCCTTCCGCAAGGCGCTCAGTCGATCGAGAACGCCGTCAAGGCCGTCAAGCAATTCAAGAAGGTGAAGTTCGACGAGACCATCAACGTCGTCGTCAACCTCGGTATCGATCCGAAGCAAGCGGACCAGATCGTCCGCGGCTCCGTGTCGCTTCCGCACGGCACGGGCAAGAGCGCCCGCGTCATCGCCTTCTGCCAGTCGGACAAGATCGCGGGCGCGAAGGCTGCCGGCGCGATCGAAGCCGGCGGCGAAGACCTCGTGGCGAAGATCGAAGGCGGCTGGATGGACTTCGACGTGGCCGTCGCAAGCCCGGACATGATGCGCGTCGTATCGAAGCTCGGTAAGGTCCTCGGTCCGAAGGGCCTCATGCCCTCGCCGAAGGCCGGCACCGTGACGCCGAACATCAACGAGGCCGTCAAGGAATACTCCGCCGGTAAGCAGGAGTACCGCAACGACGACGGCGGCAACGTGCATGCGGTCATCGGCAAGATGAGCTTCGCCGAGAAGGCGCTCGCCGAGAACCTCACCGCGTTCCTCGAGACCATCAACAAGGTGAAGCCTGCGTCGAGCAAGGGCACCTACATCAAGAAGTGCGTCATCGCGGGCTGCATGAGCCCGGGCGTTCAGGTCGCCGTCTAACCGACGCGACACGCCACCCGCGTAGCGATCCTGAACCCCGAACTCTCACCCTGAACCTGAAGGCTTCACTATGAGCAAGCCAGTCAAGAATCTCATCATCGGCGAGTACAAGAAGCGCTTTGGCGATGTCCAAGGCGGTGTGGTCGTCGAGATCCGCGGCATGGAAGCGACCGCGAACAACAAGCTCCGCAACGACCTGCGCGCCAAGGGCGTGCGCGTCACCGTCATCCGCAACTCGCTGGCCCGCCGCGCCTTCGCGGGCGGTCCGCTCGAAGCGCTTGAGAAGGTGCTGAAGGGCCCGAACGCGTTTGTGTATGGCGACCGTAGCGTCGTCGATGTCGCTCGCGACATCGTCGAGCTCGCGACCGCATCGAAGGAACTTGAACTCAAGGGCGCCATCCTCGATGGCGAACTCTTCGAGGGCCGTGCTGGCGTCGAGCGCCTCAGCAAGATGCCGACCCGCGCCGAAGCGCAGGCTCGCATCATCACGATCGCGCTCTCGCCGGCGAAGAAGGTCCTCGGCTGCGTCGTCAGCCCGGGCTCCAAGATCCTCGGCATCGTCAAGGAAATCGAATCGCGCCTCGAAAAGGGCGAGACGATCGCTGCTCGCTAAACAAGAGAAGGGTCCAGGGTTCAGGGGCCAGGGTTCAGGGGCAATCAACGCCCCCACAGGCTCGACGCTTGAATCCACGTCTCTCGTACCCTGAACCCCGAACCCTCAATACCCCGAACCCTCTTTTACTCTCCCACTGGCTCACACGAGTTAAACGCTGGGCGTTCCAGCGCCTCTGGGTGCAAGAAAGGTGATACCCCCAATGAGTGACACGAAGACTTTTGACGCCAAGATCACCAAGATCGGTGACGAGATCGCCTCCCTCACCCTCAAGGAAGCGGTCGACCTGGCGGATTACATGAAGGAAAAGTACGGCATTGAGCCGGCTGCTGGCGGCGCGGTCATGATGGCTGCGGCTGGCGGCGGTGGCGGCGGCGGCGCTCCGGCTGCTGCGGCCCAGACCGAGTTCGACGTCATCCTCAAGGATGCCGGCGGCAACAAGATCCAGGTCATCAAGGTCGTCCGCGAAGCGACCGGCCTCGGTCTCAAGGAAGCCAAGGACCTCGTCGATGCCGGCAACAAGGCCGTCAAGGAAAAGGTCTCGAAGGAAGACGCCGAGAAGCTCAAGGGCCTCCTCGAAGGCGCCGGCGCGAAGGTCGAAATCAAGTAACTCGATTTCGGTCTCAGCAGTTCATCTGCATGCTTCAAGGGCCATCCGCAAGGGTGGCCCTTGTTCGTTGGCAGGGAAGAGAAAAGAAGGAGTCAGGAGCCAGGAGTCAGGAGTCAGTGAGGAATCCACGTCGGGGTTGGGTCGCGCCTTCTTCCCCACTGACTCCTGACTCCTCAATCCTGACTCCTTCCCGTCTTCCCCTACTTCTCGGCCCTCGCGATACCACTCCGACCTTCATCACGATCGAACGGAAGGCGAGCGCGTGTTTCGCCGCTTCGGGCTTCCGTCCTTTCGAGACCGGTTGGTACTCTGCAAAGTCCACTCGCGGCCTTTCGGTCGTGAGCGGGCCCGGTGCCATCCCGGCGTCGGGAAACGACCTGTGACGGTGTGAGCTAGGAGATCGAGACGTCGGCGCGATCGCTGCGCTCGCGACGCGATCTCTCGTCTCACGCCGTCCCCTGAGCGTGTTCCATAGTGGCCAACGGACCTTCACTGGAGATTTGCATTGACTCGCGCACACATGAACGGACGACTCGCGGCGATCTGTCTCACGACAGGTCTGATCGCGACCGGTGCGTCAGCGGACGGCGTCTATCAGACGCTTCCGTTTACGCAGAACTGGACGAACACCGGATTGATCACGGCCAACGACAACTGGTCGGGGGTGCCGGGGATCATCGGATTCCTCGGGCAGGACATCACGACGACGACCGGAATCAATCCGCAGACGTTGTTGACCGTTTCGACCGTCGCGAATGACGTGGACGTCATCGCGAATCAGACCAACACCACAATCAGCAACGGCGGTGTTGCCGAGTTTGAGATCACAGACCCGGCCGTCGCGTTGCAGGGATCGGGCACGGCCGACGCTCCGTACATCCAGCTGCATCTTGATACCTCTGGCCAGTCGAACATCACGCTGGCCTACAACGTGCGCGATCTTGACGGCTCCGCCGACAACGCCATTCAGCAGTTGGCGCTGCAGTACCGCATCGGCGATACCGGCTCCTTTACCGACATCCCTGCCGGTTACATCGCCGACGCGACGACCGGGCCCAGCCTCGCGACGTTGGTCACGAACATCAGCCTCACGCTTCCCGCGGCGTGCGAGAACCAGCCGAACCTCCAGGTTCGCATCATCACGACGAACGCCGTCGGAAGTGACGAATGGGTCGGCATCGACGACATCTCCGTCACTGCTGGCGGCGGCGTGTCGTATTCGTGCGCGATCGACGGCCCGGACGCGCCGGCCGAGACGAGCACCATCGCGACCTTTGACTACACGCTCACGCAGAATCCCGGCGGCACACCGGTCGCGGGCGAAGACGTGACCTTCACGGTCGTGAGCGGTCCGAGCGCGGGCTTCACCCAGTCGCTGCAGACCAATGCCAACGGCTTCGTGAGCTTCTCCTTCACGAGTAACGCCCCGGGCGTCGACCAAGTCGAGATCTCGGCCGACACGACGCCGAATCCGACGATCTGCCTCTCGAGCGTGACGTGGTTTGCGCCGACGACCGACGTTCCGATCGTCATCAACGAACTCGACTCGGATACGCCCGGCGCCGACACGCTCGAATTCATCGAGCTCTATGACGGCGGCGCCGGCCGCACGCCACTCGACGGTCTCGTCGTCGTCTTCTACAACGGCTCGAACGACCTCTCGTACGCGGCGTTCGACCTCGACGGCAAGCAGACGAACGGAGAAGGCTACTTCGTCCTCGGAAACGCCACGCTTCTCTCGTCGTTGCCGGGCTCGTTCGGTCCGGAGAACGTCCTGTCGTTCGCCGACAACGGCCTGCAGAATGGCCAAGACGCGGTGGCGCTCTACGCGGGCGACGCGACGAGCTTCCCGACGAATACGCCGGTGACGGTCGTGGGCGTGCGCGACGCGCTTGTCTATGACACGAGCGACGCCGACGACGCGGGCCTCCTCGTCCTTCTCAACGCGGGCCAGCCGCAGGTGGACGAGAATGGCGGCGGCAACGGCGCGACGCACTCGGTGCAGCGCATTCCGAACGGCAGCGGCGGTCTCCGCAACACGGTGACCTTCGCGGCGACGACGTCGACTCCCGGCGCCTCCAACGCGTATACGAATAGCCCCTCGAACGTGGCTGCAACGCCGAATCCGGTCTGCCTCGGCGAGTCGACGTCGCTCTCGGCGTCGATCGGCGCCGACGAGTCGCTCGACTGGTACGAAGGCTCGGTGAACGGCACGTTCCTCGGCTCGGGCAATCCGTTCTCGGTGACCCCGTCGGCTGCAACGACGTACGTCGCGGTCGTCCGCGCGAACTCGTCCGGCGCGATCGGCGGCAACGCGAGCGTGAACGTCGAGGTCAGCGCCCCGCAGACCTGGTACGCGGACACCGACGGCGACGGCGCCGGCGATCCGGCGACCTCGGTCGTCGCCTGCGTCGCTCCGGTCGGCTTCGTCGGAAATTCCGACGACGGCTGCCCGGCCGACAGCAACAAGGTCGCCCCGGGCCAGTGCGGCTGCGGCGTCGTCGATGAAGACACCGACGGCGACGGCACCGCGAACTGCGTCGACGGGTGCCCTGACGATCCCGCGAAGACCGCGCCCGGTCAGTGTGGCTGCGGCACTCCCGACAGCGACACGGACGGCGACGGCACTGCGGATTGCGCCGACGGTTGCCCGAACGATCCGCTGAAGACGGCGCCCGGCGCCTGTGGCTGCGGCGTCGCCGACACCGATAGCGACGGCGACGGCACCGCCGACTGCAACGACGGCTGCCCGAGCGATCCCAACAAGATCGATCCGGGCGCGTGCGGCTGCGGCGTCCCCGACGTCGACGCCGACGGCGACGGCACCTTCGACTGCAACGACGGCTGCCCGAACGATCCGGCCAAGTCGGATCCGGGCGTCTGCGGCTGCGGCACGCCGGACAGCGACGCCGACAACGACGGCGTCGCGGACTGCATCGACCAGTGCCCGGGCTATCCGGACGGCGACGACTGCAACGCGAACGGCTTCCCCGACGCGTGCGACGTCACGAGCGGCGGGTCGGAGGACGTGAACAACAACCTCGTCCCCGACGAGTGTGAGTGCATCGGCGACCTCGACGACAACGGCGTGGTGGACGGCGCGGACCTGGCGCTCGTCCTCGGCAACTGGGGCAACCCGGGCATCGGCGACGTCAACAACGACGGCACGACCGACGGCGCGGACCTCGGCCTTGTCCTCGGCGCGTGGGGCTCCTGCGGCTAACGCCGCGCCGGACCCCCGACCTTCCGTCACGAGTCGTTCACACTCCCCCGCGGGCACACACCTGCGGGGGAGTTTTCCTGCGCGGGCGACGGCCCCTGCCCGGCCTCCCGACGCCCGACCGCGGCCTCCGAAGGTTTTTCCGGGCCTTCATCGAGATTTCATCGGCGAGCATTTCGCGTTCCCCAGACTGCGAGGTACGTTCGTCGAAGCGTTCGCGGGCGTCATCGCTCGTCGACCACGGTTCACAAGAGAGACGTTTCCGGGATCGGCCCGGCGACGGAACCGCGGGTCCGACGGCGCTCTGGCTCGCTGCCCGCCGAACGCCTGCCGCAAGGATCAGAACGACGTCTGTCGACCGGGCACGAAGGATGTCGCCGCGCACCGCGCGGCGTCGTCGCGTCGCACCGGCTGCGCCGAGGACCATCGGTGCGGGCGTCGGTCTGGCACCGAGCGGAGAACTCCGAGTACTCCCATGCCGACCTTCCGCTCGCTCCTTCGGGCCTGTGCCGCCCTCGTCGTTGCAGCCGTCGCCGGAACCTCATCCGCGCAGACCGCCGACCTCTTCATCTCCGAGTACATCGAGGGGTCGAGCAACAACAAGGCCATCGAGATCTACAACGGCACGGGAGCGGCGGTAGACCTCGGGGCGGGTGGGTACAAGCTCCTCCAGTACAACAACGGGTCCTCAACGCCCAATCAGACCTTCAACCTGACCGGCGTGATCGCCAACGGCGACGTCTTCGTCGCTGCCAACTCGTCGGCGAACGCGACGATTCTCGCGCAAGCCGATTTCACCAACGGCAATCTCAACTTCAACGGCGACGACGCCATCGTCCTCGTCAAAGGCGCGGGCAACACCGTCGTCGACGCCTTCGGCCAGGTCGGCTTCGATCCCGGCACCGAGTGGGGCACCGGTCTCGCCTCGACCTCCGACAACACGCTCGTCCGCAAGGTGGCGATCTGCGCCGGAGACACCAACGGCTCGAACGCCTTCGACCCGGCCAGCGAGTGGGACGGCTTTGCCGTCGACACCTTCGGCACCCTCGGCAGCCACACCGCGAACTGCGCGACCGCGAGCTTCAGCTGCGCGCTCACCCCCGCCCTGTCCCAGTCGCTCGCGACCGGCGCCACGGCCAACATCCTCTACACCCTCACGGAGAACCCCGGCAGTCTCCCCGTTGCAGGCGTCGTCGTCACGCTCACGGTGACGAGCGGCCCGAACGCCGGACAGACCGACAGCGACACGACCGACGCCAACGGGCAGGTCGCACTCTCCTACGTCGGCGCCGGCGGCGCCGGGACCGACAACGTCTCCGTCTCAGCCGCGACGGCGCCGAACGCGACCGTGTGCTCGACGAGCGTGATCTGGACGAACCCCGTCACCAACGTGGCGATCGTCCTCAACGAGGTCGACGCCGACACCCCCGGCACCGACGTCCTCGAATTCGTCGAGCTCTATGACGGCGGCCTCGGCGCGACCTCGCTCGACGGCCTCGTCCTCGTCTTCTATAACGGCTCGAACGACCTCTCGTACGCCGCCTTCGACCTCGACGGCAAGTCGACGAACGCGAACGGCTACTTCGTCCTCGGCGACGCCGCGATCACCGCGACGCTCGCGCCCGCGAACTCGCTCACGATGGCGGGTGACCTCCTCCAGAATGGCGCCGACGCCGTCGCGCTCTACACCGGGAGCGCGAGCGACTTCCCGAACGGCACCGCGGTCACGGCGACGAACCTCCGCGACGCCTTCGTCTACGACACGGCCGACGTCGACGACGCGGGGCTTCTCCCGCTCCTCAACGCGGGCCAGCCGCAGGTCGACGAGAATGGCGGCGGAAGCGGGCAGACGCAGTCCTCGCAGCGCATCCCGAACGGCAGCGGCGGACTCCGCAACTCGCTGACCTTCGCGCCGTCGGCGCCGACGCCGATGGCGGCGAACGCGTACGTGAACACGGTGACCTCGCCGGCTGCAACGCCGAGCGCGGTGTGCGCGGGCCAGTCCTCGACGCTCTCGGGCACGGTCGGGGGCGACGAGACGATCGTCTGGTACGAAGGCTCGTGCGGCGGGACGGTCGTGGGCGAAGGGCTGTCGCTCGTCGTGACGCCGACGTCGACGACGACCTACTACGCGGCGGCGAAGAACGTCGCCGTCGGCTGCGTGAGCGCGGTGTGCGCGACGGTGACGGTGGACGTGTCGGCGCCGCCGACCTGGTACGCCGACACCGACGGCGACGGCGTGGGCGACGCGAGCGACACGCTCGCCGCGTGCACGCAGCCGCCGGGCTACGTGGCGACGAGCGGCGACGGCTGCCCGACTGACGGCGCGAAGACGGCGCCGGGCACCTGCGGATGCGGCGTCGCCGACAGCGACAGCGACGGCGACGGCACACCCGACTGCAACGACGGCTGCCCAAGCGATCCGCTGAAGACCGCGCCCGGCACCTGCGGCTGCGGCGTCGCCGACAGCGACACCGACGGCGACGGCACACTCGACTGCAACGACGGCTGCCCAAGCGATCCGCTCAAGACTGCCCCTGGCACCTGCGGCTGCGGCGTCGCGGACACAGACACGGACGGCGACGGCACACCCGACTGCAACGACGGCTGCCCGAACGATCCGCTGAAGACCGCACCGGGCACCTGCGGCTGCGGCGTCGCGGACACCTTCATCGACTACTACCCCGACCTCGACGGCGACGGCTTCGGCGCGAACGGCTCGACGCCGATCTCGCAGTGCGCGGATCTTCCCGCCCCGCCGAACGCGTCGACCAACCAGGACGACTGCGACGACTCGAACGCGTCGATCAATCCCGACGGCGTCGAAATCTGCGGCAACGGCATCGACGAGGACTGCTCGGGCGTGGCCGACGACGGCTTCCGCGCGGCGACCGACGTCTACGTCGACGACGACTTCGCGGCGCTCAATAACGGCGACGATCCGCCGGGGCCCGGCCTCGCGATTGGCTGCGACGCGTTCGCGTCGCTCCAAGCCGGCATCGACGCGGTCGCGGTCGGCGGCACGGTCCACGTTGCAGCCGGCACGTACGCCGAGAACGTGACGATCCCCGTCTCCTGCTCGATCGAAGGTCCGTACGTCGGCGTCTGCGGCCGCGACTCCCTCGATCGCGGCGCGGAAGCCACGATCGTGCCCGCGGCGAACGCGCCGATCGGCGGCATCGTCCTCTACGTGACGGCCGACGACGTCACGATCGACGGTCTCCGCATCGACGGCGACAACCCCGCGATCAGCGGCGGCGAAGTCGTCGGTGGCGTCGACGTCAACGCGGCGCACGCGATCGGCAACGGCACGTTCGATGACGTGGCCAAACCGACCGTCGACATCGACGGCCTCGTGGTGCGCAACTCGATCCTCGTCAACTTCAACGACATCGCGGTCCTCCTCTACAACTCGGGCGCGACCGGCGCGGTCTCGTCGTTCAACGCGTTCGGCTGTAACCGCGTCGACAACGTGCGCGGCGACAACTCGCTCGGCTTCGAGCGCATCGGGGTCCTTCTCTACAACGACACCTACGCCGCAATCGACGGCAACACGCTCACCCGCGTGTCGATCGGCGTCCAGACCGGCAACAACTGGCAAGCGCCCGAGGACGGCGGCGTCGCAAGCATCTCGAACAACCTCGTCACGTTCGACTCGGTCGGCATCTGGCACAACCTGCACTACGCGAACGCCGGCACGTGGACGATCCGCGACAACGACCTCACGAGCGTCGGTGCGAAGCTCGCCGATCTCCCCTACGGCCTCTACGTCTCGAGTATCCAGGGCGACGTCGCGGTCGACATCGCCGACAACGACGTGGCGAACGCGTGGGCGGGCATCCGGCTTTGGAATAACCCCACGAGCTCGACCGTCGCGATCAACGGCGGTCTCTTGAGCGGCAACTTCTACGGCATCGTCGTCACGAACAACGATCCGACCTACGGCGACGGCGACGCGACGAGCGTCCTGATCGACGGCGCCACCATCACCACGTTGCAGCCGGACGTCTATGGCGTCTACATCGACGGCTCGGCCGGCGTCAACGAGGTCTTCGCCGAAGTCACCGACATCGCCGCGACCGGCTTCGTGGGCGGCGTGCAAGTGTTCGGCTCGCTCGCGAGCGCGTACGTGCACGACTGCCGACAGCTCTCGCAGAATTTCGTCGGCGTCGGCGTCGATGCGGGCCGCGCCCGCGTCGAGACGTCGACGCTCACCGGCAACGAGCTCGCGGGCGGCTACGTCGCGACGGGCGGCCTCGCCGACTTCGGCGATTGCGACGACGGCGACGTGACGGGTCTCGGCTCCTCGATCGGCGAGAACCTGCTCACGGGCTATAGCGGCGTGACCGAGTTCGCGATCTTCAACCAGAACGCGTCGAACGAACCGAACGTCCTCGCGCTCAACAACGACTACGGCTATCCGGTTCCGGTGAGCGACATCGAATCGGTCCTCTGGGACAGCGCCGACGACGACGCGCTCTCCGATGTCATCGCCTCGCAGTCGGGCGACTTCGACGGCGACGGCACGCCGAACTGCGACGACGGGTGCCCGAACGATCCGCTGAAGACGGCGCCCGGCACCTGCGGCTGCGGCGTGAGCGACGCCGACACCGACGGCGACGGCGCCGCCGATTGCGTCGACGGCTGCCCCAACGATCCCGCGAAGACCTCGCCCGGCACGTGCGGGTGCGGCGTCAGCGACGTCGACACCGACGGCGACGGCACCGCGGACTGCAACGACGGATGCCCGAACGATCCAGCGAAGGTCTCGGCCGGCACCTGCGGCTGCGGCGTGTCCGACGCCGACTCAGACGGCGACGGTGCCGCGGACTGCGTCGACGGATGTCCGAGCGATCCGGCGAAGACGAGCCCCGGCACCTGCGGCTGCGGCGTGAGCGACGCCGACACCGACGGCGACGGCGCCGCCGATTGCGTCGACGGCTGCCCGAGCGACCCGGCGAAGACCTCGCCCGGCGCGTGCGGCTGCGGCGTGGCGGACACCGACACCGACAACGACGGCACCCCGGACTGCAACGACGGATGCCCGTTCGATGCGTCGAAGGTCGCCCCCGGCACCTGCGGCTGCGGGGTCCCCGACACCGATAGCGACGGCGACGGCACCGCCGATTGCAACGACGGCTGCCCGGCCGACCCGAACAAGGTCGCCCCCGGGGCGTGCGGCTGCGGTTCGCCGGACATCGACGCCGACGGCGACGGAACCCTCGACTGTGCCGACGGGTGTCCGAACGACCCGAACAAGTCGGCCCCGGGCATCTGTGGCTGCGGCACCCCCGACACCGACAGCGACTTCGATACGGTCCCCGACTGCATCGACCAGTGTGACGGCTTCCCGGACCAGGACGACTGCAACAACAACGGCGTCCCGGACGGCTGCGACATCTTTATCTACGCGACGAGCGTCGACATCAACGGCGACCTCATCCCGGATGAGTGCCAGTGCCTCCCCGACATCGACGAGAACGGGGTCGTCGACGGCGCCGACCTCGCCCTCCTCCTCGGCGACTGGGACAATGCCGGGATCGGCGACATCAACTGGGACGGCGTGACGGACGGCGCGGACCTGGGCCTGCTTTTGGGAGCTTGGGGACCTTGCCCGGTCTTTTGACAGGAGTAAGGATCAAGGATTGAGGATCAAGGCTGGCAGAGAGGGTGAAGGGTTGAGGGTGTGCCCCGAACCCCGACCCTTGGCCCCTTGATCCCTCATCCTCGATCCTTGCTCCTTTCTTTCCCTCCACTTGTGCAATTCCCGTGCCTCGCCTAGGATGCGACCCTTCGGCGGCAGGCGTGATCCCGGGCACTTCGCTTCAACGAACACAGGACAACTGACCACGGCGTGCGGACGCCGCGGCTTTCGTCGCTAACGCGTTCCGTTTCCTTGTTGCATCGCACACGCGATCGACACGCGACGGACACCAGCAACGAGGTCGCGATCATCGCGTCTCACAGCGTCTTGGCAACGTCCAATCGTCACTCGTCGCAGACGGCGACCGGTACGAAGCGAAGCGTCCGAGCAAGCAGTTCTGGATCACTTCTGTCGACGAGATCGACGCTCTGACTCCACCACATTCGTCTTGTTCGAGCTTCGTCGCGTGATGTGTTGTGCGCGACGCGACTCTTCGAGACATCCACCGCACCGCTCCGCGTGCCGACACGCGAAGCGACTCCGATAGGGGATCGTTGATGGCCACCGTGACCTCCCGCGAGATCCAGACCCGTCCCTTCTCCAAGCGCGAAGACGCAATCCCGGTTCCCGACCTCACGCGCGTGCAGCGCGACGCGTACGAACGCTTCCTCCAACTCAATAAGACCTACGACCAGCGCGACCCGAACCTCGGGCTCGAAGCGCTCATGCGCGAGATCTTCCCGATCGAGAGCTACGACGGGAACATGAAGCTTGAGTACCTCTACTACAAGCTCGACGAACCGCGCTACACCCCGGACGAGTGCCGCGAGCTGCGCCTGACCTACGGCATGCCGTTCCGCGTCGGCGTGCGCCTCCGTCGAAACAACGTCGACGAGATCCCCGAGGAAGAGATCTACCTCGGCGAGATCCCGATCATGATGGGCGGCGGCGAGTTCATCGTGAATGGCGCCGAGCGCGTCATCGTCTCGCAGCTCCACCGTTCGCCGGGCGTCGACTTCTCGATCGTCTCGTCCTTCGGCGACCGTCCGCTTCACTCCGCGCGCATCATCCCCGAGCGCGGCTCGTGGATCGAGCTCGAGGTCACGAAGAAGGACGTCCTGGCGATGCGCATCGACCAGTCGACGAAGCTCGCCGCGACCACGTTCCTCCGCGCGCTCGACGAGGCCCACTCGTCGACCGACAAGATCCTCGAACTCTTCTACGACGTCACCGACCTCAAGGTCGAGAAGCTCAAGCCTGAGCACTACTCGGCGGAAATGATCGTCGACCAGGACTCGGGCGAAGAGCTCTGCCGCGTCGGCACGCCGATCGGCCCGGAGAAGATCAACACCATCCAGGCCTCGAACCTGAAGACGGTGCGCGTCATCACCGACCCCGGTGATCCGCTCATCCTCAACACGCTTGCCGAAGAGAAGCTCGACTTCTTGGCCGAAGTCACCGAGCACGAGGCGGCGCTCCTCAAGATCTACGGACGTCTCCGTCCCGGCAACCCGCCGCAGGTCGACAAGGCGAAGGCGCTCTTCAAGGAGAAGTTCTTCGACGAGAACCGCTATCGCCTCGGCCGCGTCGGCCGCTTCCGCATCAACCGCAAGTTCGAAGACGACAAGCGCTACAAGGTCGTCCCCGAAGGCATCCAGCACCTCCGCGCCGAGGACTTCCTCGCGGTCATCCAGTACCTCCTGGATCTGCGGGCGAAGCGCAATCGCGCGCACGTCGACGACATCGACCACCTCGGCAACCGTCGTCTCCGCACGCTCGACGAGCTCGCGGTCGAAGAGATGCGCAAGGGCTTCCTCAAGCTCCGCCGCACGGTCCAAGAGCGCATGAGCGTGAAGGACCCGGACGAGATCGCCAAGATCGCCGACCTCGTGAACTCGAAGTCGATCTCGAGCGCGATCGAGTTCTTCTTCGGCCGTAGCGAGCTCTCGCAGGTCGTCGACCAGACGAACCCGCTCTCGATGCTCGTCCACGAGCGTCGTCTGTCGGCGCTCGGCCCGGGTGGTCTCAACCGCAAGCGCGCGGGCTTCGAAGTCCGCGACGTGCACATCTCGCACTACGGCCGCATCTGTCCGATCGAAACGCCGGAAGGCACGAACATCGGTCTCATCGCGTCGCTCGGCATCTACGCCGAGATCGACGACTACGGATTCCTCCAGACGCCCTACCGCAAGGTCAAGGCCGGCAAGGCGACCAACGACGTCGTGCAGCTTCGCGCCGACGAGGAACTCAAGAAGGTCCTCGCGACGAGCGACATGCTCGACAAGGAAGGCCGCTTCGCCGGCGAGTACACCCTCGCCCGCATCGACGGCGACCTCGCGCAGGTGAAGCCGACCGAAGTCGAGTTCGTCGACATCTCGCCCAAGCAGATCGTCGGCATCTCGGCGTCGCTCATCCCCTTCCTTGAGCACGACGACGCCAACCGCGCGCTCATGGGATCGAACATGCAGCGACAGGCAGTGCCGCTCGTCAAGGTCGATCCGCCGTGCATCGCCACGGGCATGGAGAAGATCGTCGGCGGCTACTCGGGCACGATCGTGAAGGCGAAGCGCGGCGGCGTGGTCACCTACGTCGACGCCGAGCGCATCATCATCGACAACGCCGACGAGTACGTCCTCCGCAAGTTCGTCGGCCTGAACGAGCGCACGTGCCAGAACCAGCGTCCGATCGTCAAGCTGCAGCAGAAGGTCAAGGCGGGCGAGATCATCGCCGACGGCGCGAGCACCCAGAAGGGTGAGCTCGCCATCGGCAAGAACGTGCTCGTCGCCTTCAACACCTTCGACGGCTACAACTTCGAAGACGCCATCGTGATCAGCGAGCGTCTCGTGAAGGACGACGTCTTCACCTCGATCCACATCGAGAGCTTCGACGTCGAAATCCGCGAGACGAAGCTCGGCCGCGAGGAGTTCACCCGCGACATCCCGAACGTCAGCGAGAAGATGCTGTCGAAGCTCGACGAGTACGGCATCATTCGCATCGGCGCGAAGGTGGGCCCGGGCGACATCCTCGTCGGCAAGGTCAGCCCGAAGTCGAAGTCCGAACTCTCCCCGGAAGAGAAGCTTCTCCACGCGATCTTCGGTCGCGCCGGCGAAGACGTGAAGAACGACTCTCTCGAAGTGCCGGCCGGCACCGAGGGCATCGTCATCGGCGCTCGTCGTTTCAGCCGCCGCATGCACCTCACCGAGGACCAGAAGAAGCAGCTCAAGAAGGAGATGTCCGACTTCGAGAAGGAGATGGATGAGAAGCGCATCCGCCTCTTCAAGCAGATGGTGGCGAAGATCAACGAGATCCTCGGCACCGAGATGATCGACTCGACCTCCCGTCAGAAGGTCGGCGCGAGCGACATCCCCGAAGTCATCCTCGAACAGATCGAGAACTTCTCCGACAAGTGGATGAAGGGCTCGGCCGAAGCCCGCGACCAGGCCAAGGTCGTGTACGGCCAGTTCTGGCCCCGCATCCAGGACATCGCGAAGGAGAAGGAGCGCAAGCTCGGCCACATGAAGCGCGGCGACGAACTTCCGTCGGGCGTGCTTGAGATGGTCAAGGTCTACCTCGCGACGAAGCGACAGCTCTCGGTCGGCGACAAGATGGCCGGTCGTCACGGCAACAAGGGCGTCATCGCCCGCATCGTGCCGGAAGAGGACATGCCGTTCCTCGAGGACGGCACGCCGGTCGACGTCCTGCTCAATCCGCTGGGCGTGCCGAGCCGCATGAACGTCGGCCAGATTCTCGAGGTGCACCTCGGCTGGGCGGCGCAGGTGCTCGGCTTCCAGGCGCTCACGCCGGTCTTCGAAGGCGCGACCGAGTCGGAGATCTTCGACGCGGTCGACGAGGCGAACGCGCATGTCGCGCGTCGGCTCGAGCAGTTCGCGAAGGACGGCAAGGATCCGGGCGCTCCGCGGGAGTACCTCGCGAAGATGCCGCGGACCGGCAAGGTGCAGCTCTATGACGGCCGCACCGGCGAGCCCTTCCATCAGAAGACGACGGTCGGCTTCATGTACATCCTGAAGCTGCACCACCTCGTCGACGACAAGATCCACGCCCGTTCGACCGGTCCGTACAGCCTCATCACCCAGCAGCCGCTCGGTGGCAAGGCCCGCACCGGCGGTCAGCGCTTCGGCGAGATGGAAGTGTGGGGCTTGGAGGCGTACGGCGCTGCCTACATCCTCCAGGAACTCCTCACCGTGAAGTCCGACGACGTCGAAGGCCGCACCAAGATCTACGACTCGATGGTCAAGGGCACGAACACGCTCCAGGCAGGCATGCCTGTCGTCTTCGACGTCCTCTGCCACGAGATCAAGGGTCTCGGCATGAACATCACGCTCGAGAAGCAGCAAGCGGATCAGGGGGCTCTGCTGTAAGCGGAGGATCAAGGATCGAGGAGGAAGGATCAAGGGTGACAACCCTCGAGCCTCCTCCGAGATCCGTAGGTTCCCCTCCACGTTGCAGCTAGCTCTACCCCCGCCCCCACTAGATCCTTGATCCTTGATCCTTGATCCTTCCAAAGGATTTGCAATGACCGAATCCGTCTACGACCGCGTCAATGACTTCGGCTCGGTGAAGATCACGCTCGCAAGCCCGAACGACATTCGTTCTTGGAGCTTCGGCGAGGTCAAGAAGCCCGAGACGATCAACTACCGCACGTACCGTCCGGAGCGCGATGGTCTCTTCTGCGAGCGCATCTTCGGACCCGAGCGCGACTACGAGTGCGCCTGCGGCAAGTACAAGGGCACGAAGTTCAAGGGCATCATCTGCGACCGCTGTGGCGTGAAGGTCACGCACAGCCGCGTGCGCCGCAAGCGCATGGGCCACATCAACCTCGCGGCCCCGATCGTGCACATCTGGTTCTTCAAGGCGATGCCGAGCCGTCTCGGCAACCTCCTCGCCATGAAGACCTCGGACCTCGAGAAGGTCATCTACTTCCAGGATTACGTCGTGACCGATCCGGGCACGACCGATCTCGAGCACCAGCAGGTCCTCACGGAAGACGAGTACCGCACCGCGTTCGAGAAGCACGGCAACGCCTTCACCGCCATGATGGGCGCGGAAGCGGTGCGCGAGCTCCTCAACCAGCTCGACCTCAACATGCTGTCGCGCGAACTCCGCGAGGAGCTCGCCGACACGAAGTCGAAGCAGAAGCAGAAGGACCTCTCGAAGCGCCTCAAGATCGTCGAGCAGATCCGCTCGAGCGAGAACGATCCGGCGTGGATGGTGCTCGACGTCGTTCCGGTGATTCCGCCGGACCTTCGTCCGCTCGTCCTCCTCGAGAGCGGCAACTTCGCGACGAGCGATCTCAACGATCTCTATCGCCGCATCATCAACCGCAACAACCGCCTCAAGAAGCTGATGGACCTCAATGCCCCCGAGGTCATCATCCGCAACGAGAAGCGCATGTTGCAGCAGGCGGTCGACGCGCTCTTCGACAACGGTCGCTGCCGTCGCCCGGTGCTCGGCTCGAGCAACCGTCCGCTCAAGTCGATCACCGACATGATCAAGGGCAAGCAGGGTCGCTTCCGCGAGAACCTGCTCGGCAAGCGCGTCGACTACTCGGCGCGTTCGGTCATCGTCGTCGGTCCCGAACTCAAGCTCTGGCAGTGCGGCCTTCCCAAGAAGATCGCGCTTGAGCTCTATCAGCCGTTCATCATCCGCAAGCTCAAGGAGCACGGTCTCGCCGACACGATCAAGAGCGCGAAGCGCATGCTCGAGCGCCGCGATCCCGAGGTGTGGGACATCCTCGAGCAGGTGATCCGCAATCACCCGGTCCTCCTGAACCGCGCCCCGACGCTCCACCGCATGGGTATCCAGGCGTTCGAGCCGGTGCTCGTCGAAGGCAACGCCATCAAGATCCACCCGCTCGTCTGCACCGGCTACAACGCCGACTTCGACGGTGACCAGATGGCCGTCCACCTGCCGCTCTCGGTCGAGGCGCAGGCGGAAGCGCACGTCCTGATGATGTCGATCCACAACATCTTCAGCCCGGCGTCCGGCAACCCGATCGTCTCGCCGTCGCAAGACATCGTCATGGGCGTGTACTTCCTCACGGTCGGTCACAACGACCTTCCGGACGAGGCGGCCCGCAAGAAGATCCGCTCGTTCAAGGACTACGAGGAAGCGCTCCTCGCCTTCAGCCTGCCGAGCAACGACCCGCGGAAGATCCTCTTCCACGACTGGATCGAGGTCCGCCTCGACCGCTTCGGCGACATCGTCGAAGACGCGAAGAAGCCGGCGGTCAAGGTCCCCGAGAATCGCCGCATCCTCACCACCATCGGTCGCTTGATCTTCAACGAGATCCTGCCCGACGGCATGCCCTACTACAACTGCGCCCTGGGCAAGAAGGGCGCGGCGCGGGTCATCGACGACACCTACGCCCGCCTCGGCAAGCCGGCCACGATCGACCTCCTCGACCGCATGAAGGAAGTCGGCTTCCGCTACTCGACGGTGTCGGGCCTCTCGTTCGCGATCACCGACCTCCGCGTCCCCGAAGAGAAGCAGAAGCTCCTCAACGAGACGCAGAAGAAGGTCGACCGCGTCGAGCGCGCCTATCACGCCGGTGCCATCACCGAGCGCGAGCGGCACAACCAGCTCCTCGACCTTTGGCAGCACTGCCGCCAGGAGATCACCTCGAAGCTCATCGAGACCCTCAAGACCGACCGCCGCGATCCGGCGAGCGGCGTCGAGACGAGCATCATCAACCGCGAGGGCATGAAGTACCTGAACCCCGTGTACCTCTTCAGCGACTCGGGCGCTCGTGGTAACCAAAGCCAGATGCAGCAGCTCGCCGGCATGCGCGGCCTCATGGCCAAGCCGAGCGGCGAAATCATCGAAACGCCGATTCGCTCGAACTTCCGTGAAGG
The DNA here is from genome assembly GCA_016795035.1 of Phycisphaerae bacterium. Taxonomy (GTDB): domain Bacteria; phylum Planctomycetota; class Phycisphaerae; order Phycisphaerales; family SM1A02; genus JAEUIT01. The sequence goes on from JAEUIT010000040.1 coordinate 78,455, forward strand.
CCTGTCGGTGCTTGAGTACTTCTCCTCGACGCACGGCGCCCGCAAGGGTCTCGCCGACACCGCACTCAAGACCGCAGACTCCGGGTACCTCACCCGCAAGCTCTGCGACGTCGCGCAGTCGGTCGTCGTCATCGAGGACAACTGCGGCACGCACGCGGGCATCCCGAAGCGTGCGATCTACAAGGGCGAAGAGGTCGACGTCCCGCTCCGCGAAGCGATTCGCGGCCGTACGTCGCGGCAGACGATCATCGATCCGATCACCGATCGCGTCATCGTGAAGGAGAACGATCTCATCACCGACGCGATCGCCCTCGAGATCGAACGTCTCCGCATCGACTCGGTGCACGTCCGCAGCTCGCTCACCTGCGAGACCAAGCGCGGCGTGTGCGCCTGTTGCTACGGCATGGACCTCTCGACCGGCAAGAAGGTCGAAGTGGGCATGGCCGTCGGCATCATCGCCGCCCAGTCGATCGGTGAACCGGGTACGCAGCTCACCATGCGTACCTTCCACACCGGCGGCGTCGCGGCGCGAGCCACGATCGAGAATAGCCACAAGGCCACGAACGCCGGCCGCGTCGTCCTGCGCGACTGCAACGAGGTCGGCGTCGAGTCGCCCGACGGGCTCGTCATGGTCGCCCTCAAGCGCAACGGCGAACTCCTCATCTTCGACGCGAAGGACCGCGAGCTCGAGAAGTACAAGGTCCCCTACGGCGCGGTCATCCGCGTCAAGGACGGCGAGCAGGTCAAGAAGGGCCAGTCGCTCGTCGAGTGGCAGCCCCACGCCACGCCGATTCTCGCCGAGAAGTCGGGTGTCGTCCGCTTCAAGGATCTCGTCGAGGACATCACGTTCCGTATCGAGAAGAAGAAGTCCGGCGAAGGCGCCGAGATGATCGTCATCGAGCACACGGGCGAGAAGCATCCGCAGATCACCATCGAAGACGAGGCTGGCAGCATCCTCGACTTCCACCACTTGCCGGCGAAGGCCCGCATCGAGGTGAAGGACGGTCAGCGGATCAAGATGGGCGAGATGCTCGCCCGTCAGCCGAAGGAAACGGCGAAGTCCGCCGACATCGTCGGTGGTCTCCCCCGCGTCACCGAGATCTTCGAAGCCCGCATTCCGAAGGACCCGGCCGTCATGGCCGAGATCGGCGGCAAGGTCGAGCTTCACCCCGACAAGCGCAAGGGCAAGATGACGATCCGCGTCATCTCGGAGTCGGGGCTCGAGCACGATCACCACGTGCCGCAGGGCAAGCATCTCCTCGTCCACACGGGCGACCGTGTCGATGCGGGCGATCCGCTCACCGAAGGTCCGATGGTGCCGGCCGACATCCTTCGCATCAAGGGTGAAGAGCCGCTCTACATCTACATGCTCGACGAGGTCCAGAACGTCTACCGCGCGCAGGGCGTGCCCATCTCCGACAAGCACATCGAAGTGATCCTTCGTCAGATGCTCTCGAAGGTGCGCATCACGGCGCCGGGCGACACGGACCTCCTGCCGAACGAAGTCGTCGACAAGTTCCACTTCCGCGACGTCAACGAGGCGGTCGCGACGAAGCTCCGCATCGAGGATCCGGGCGACACCGGACTCCCGACCGGCGCGCTCGTCGACCGCTCCGAGGTCAAGGAGAAGAACGCGCTCGCCGAGGCCGAAGGCAAGAAGGCCGCGAAGACGAAGAAGTGCAAGCCCGCCTCGGGCAAGACGCTTCTCCTTGGCATCACCAAGGCGTCGCTCCAGGCCGAGTCGTTCCTCTCGGGTGCGAGCTTCCAGGAGACGACGAAGGTCCTCACCGAAGCCGCGCTCAAGGGTGCGATCGACAAGCTCCAAGGCCTCAAGGAGAACGTCCTCCTCGGCCACCTCATCCCGGCGGGCACCGGCTTCGAGCCCTACGCGAAGCTCACGATCCGTCGGCTCGTCGAGGAGCCGGAGTACGCCGACGACGATCAGATGATCGCCGAGGCGGTGGAAGAGGCCGAGGCGCTCGGCGCCGAACGCTTCGACCCCGACGCGCCGAAGGTCGGTGCCTCGCTCGCGACGCCGGAAGACCTTGGCATGGAAGTCCAGGGCGAAACAGTCGTCGCCGACGGCGGCAACGACGGCGGCGGCGACGAGTAAGTCGTCGCGGAATCTACGCAGCTCATTCCCGGCCCCGGATCACGCGATCCGGGGCCGGTTTCATTCTGCCTCGTCGTTGCCGCGCGAGGACCGCACGCCGACAATCCGGAGCGTGGGGACAATCGCATCCAACACGCTTCGCTGTGCCCGATGCGAGTACGACCTCTCAGGCCTCGCACCGACCGGCGCGTGCCCCGAGTGCGGCGTGCGCGTCGACGATTCGATGCGCGAACGCGGGCTGTGGACCGTGGGGCGACTTCTTCGATTGCGGCGGGTCGCCGTCGCGCTCCTCATCGGGGCCCTCGCATGGCTTCCCACGATCGCCGCCGTCGCGCTTGAGATCTCCCGCTCGCCGCTCGTGGCGCGTCCGCCGCAGCATCTCGTCGAGGCCTGCGCCATCGTGACGGTGTTGGTGCACACCGCGTCCCTTGCCTTCGGCGCGATCGGCGGCACGTACGCCTCGTCGCGGCAGTCGTATCACGCCCGCCTTTGGCTCACGGTCAGCATGAGCGCTGTCCTTGTGGTGGCCGGATGCTGCCTGAGTACCGCCATCGCCGGCGTCCGTCCGCTGCAGCGGGCGTTCGAGGATTGGGGCTTCGCGGCGAGCGGCGCGGCGCGCACGGCGGGCGTCACGATCACCCTCTTCTGGCTCGCGACCGGACTGCGTACGACATCCCTCGTCGGCACCATACGGCGACGCGTCGTCTCGGCCTTCGTGGTCGCCTATCCGATCGCCTGGACGATCGTCTTGGCCGCGGTCACGGTCGGGCCGTCCAAGCGATGGTTCGCGTCGGGAGCCGGCAAATGGGCCTTGGCCAGCATCGTCGCGCTCGACGGCATCGCGCTCGTCGTCGTCGCAGCCACGGCGGTCAGTTGCGTTTCGTCCGCGGCGTACACGGCGGAGATCGCTGCCGCCCGGCGCCGCGCGCCGTCGATCGAACCGGAGTCGACAGACGACTAGTGGCCGGAGTCGATAGACGACTAGTGGCCGGAGTCGATAGACGACTAGTGGAGTGAGTCAGAGATCCGCGAACAGAGCGACGCGAACAGGACCGCCGAAATGGAAGCGAATCTCTGACGCACCCCACTCGCCCGCCGCTAGTCGCGATCGAGCGCCGCGTCGAGGAAGTCGCCGAGCGTTCGGCCGCCCGGAACGGGTCCGACCGACACCACGAGCGCCGCGACGCTTCCGCGTCGGCCAATCGCGACGTGGATCGGACGCGTCCCGTCGAACGACGCCGTCTCCGCCCACGGCACGCGACGGAAGTCCGTCGCCGCGAACGCAAGCGTGGGCCGCACGGTCGGCTCGACCGCGGCGCGGGCGCGGTATGCCAGCGTGGTCGCCATCGTCCGGAGCGCGGCGTCCACGCGGGCGCGATCCTCGGCGCTGGCGTCGCCCCGGCCGCGTAGGCGGACGACGATGAGTTCGGGAGCCTGGAGCAGCGGCTTGTCGTCCGGGGGCAGGACGACGCGCAGGGCGTCCATGCGGCGAACGGCCCGATCGAACGCCTCGACGAGCGGACCGTCGGCGAGATCGAACTGGTCGATGAGTTCGCGCGTCACGCGCGTCGTCGAGACGAACTCCTGGGTGCAGCCGGAGACCGCCGCGAGGTCGCGCAACCGGCGCAGGCGCCGCGCGTCCTCGCCCGCAGTGAGGAGCGCGTCCTTCGCGGCGGGATCCTCGGGATTCACGAGCGCCCGAAGGTCCGCCACGGTCGGCGGCGGCGTCTTGAGTTCCGCCGCGAGCCCCTCGGCGTTGCGTTCCGCCAACACCCGATCGAAGGCCGCCGGAAGGCCCTGTCGGACGAACCCGTCGAACTCGCGCTCAAGCGCGAGCGTTCCCGCGTCGTGCGCTTCAAGCGCGCGCCGCTCGCGCTCGCGCGGCGTGAGCCGCTCGGCGTCGGCGAGCGCCGACTCGAGCCCTGCCGCCGCCGCGACGCGGCGCATCGCCCATAGCGCGTGGGCGTCGTCGATGGCTGCAACGACGAGCGCCGCCTCGCTGTCGGCGGGCACGCGGCCGGCGCCTCCGGCAAAGACGTGCGGGCGTGCGGCCGCCGACGCCGCATGGGCCAGGAGAAGCGCCGCGACCGCCTCGCGCCGCGCGGGATCGACGTCCGCGAGCGCTTCGGAGAGTTGGCCGTGATGGACGACCAGATCGCCCGAACGCGGGTCAAGCGCGGCGACCATGGTCGCCGCGCCGCGGCGCACCGATCGCCACCGGTCCGGCACGAGCGCCGAGCACGGAGGGAGCGAGTTGTTTGCGGCAGGGATCGGCGGGCTCGGCGCGGCCCGGGGCCGCCAGTTCGCCCACGGGGCGAGGTTGCGGCGATCGCACGGGACGATCCGAATGGCGGCGGTGACGTCGTCACCGAGGGCCGCCGCCATCGCCGGGCGCACACGAGCGAGCGCCGCCTCGACGTATGCGGCATCGATCGCCACGAGCGCCGGCGGCACACCGTCGAGCGGCCGCGACTCCGCGTTGCCGTCGGCGCGTGGCGGGCGTTCGAGGAGCGACCAGAACTCGTTCGTCTCGACCGCGGTCGCGACGAGCGCCCGCGCCGCGTCGGAGCGCATGGCGACCGCGAGGAGCCGGGCCGCCTGGGGGAACCTCGCGCTACGGGGCGCGTACGCGGCGCAGCGCAGTCCGGCGTCGATTGCCTCCTCACGACGTCGTAGCGCCGCCTCAAGCCCCTTGGCCGCCGCGACGCGCGTCACGACGAGCTCCGCCCACGCGTCGAGGATCGCGGCCCGCCACGCCCGCTCGAGGTCCGAACACTGCGGGTCGTTGAGGAAGCGATTGATGCCGACGCGCTCGTCGACGAGCCCGAGCGCCGCGTGGCGCACCACCTCGAGGTAGACGATCGCGTCGCGCGGCGCCGATGCCCCGAGCGGCGCCAGCCACGACGCGACCGTGCGGCCATCCACGGCGATCGGCGCTCCGCGCACGCCGCCGACGAAGCCCGGGATTCGCGCCGCGCGGAGCGCCCACTCCGAGGCGGGCATCGAGCGTTCCACCTCGATGCGCGGACGGTGGATGGGCCACCCGAGACGGCCGCCGACTTCGCGCGCGACCTCGTCGCCGGTGACGGGAACGCTCGCCACGACCACCCATGGCGCGATCCGAAAGTTCGCCCCGGCCGCCGCCTCGACCTCGCGGCGAAGCGCGGTGACATCGATCGATTCCACGCCGCGGACCGTCGCATCGACGAGTGGCTTACTCGGCGCGGCGGTCGCACGCTCCTCGTTCGGCGTTGTCGCATGCGACGACATGCCCGGCGCGGCGTCGGACGGCGCCCCCAACGAGATCGTGATCGCGATCGTCATCGCGATCGCCAAGACGCGGGGGACGGCTCGCACGCGTTCCACGCTCGAGATAGTACGGCCGCGCCCGGCGCCGTCCATCTCCGCGTTTCACCCAAAACGCCGCCACCGATTTCTCGCCGCTCGCCACTGCGGCCGCTGCATCTAAGGCATAATCCGTCGTCCCTCCCCGTTTCGACGCACTCGACGATCCCCCACTCATGACCACCGCTCCGCTCGCCCGCGCCGTCCGCACGCTCGTCGTCCTTCCGCTCGTGGCGATCGGCCTCGTCGCCGGCGCGGCGTCCGCTCGCCTTCCGCAATCGACGCCCGCCGACGCCAAGGAGGCCGCGAGCGACTTCCGCGAGATCGTGCGGCAGGCGAAGTCCGAGGTCTTCCCCGCCGTCGTCTATCTGAAGTGCTTGCGCCAGAGCATGGAGTCGGGCCGCGCCCGCACCGAGGATGTCGGCGGCAGCGGCGTCGTCATCAGCGAACAAGGCGAGCTCCTCACGAACTGGCACGTGATCGACCGCGCGGTCGAGATCCGCGCGCTCCTCTCCGACGGCCGCGCGTTCAAGGCCGACCTCGTCGCGAGCGATCGCGACCTCGACCTCGCGCTCGTCCGGCTTCGCCTCGAGGAGAAGCACGAGCCGATTCCGGTCGCGGAGCTCGGATCGTCGGGCCATCTCGTCGAGGGCGACTTCGTCATGGCGATGGGCGCACCCTGGGGACTCAACCGTTCGGTGTCGGTCGGCATCGTTTCGTGCACGCGGCGCTATCTCCCCGACTCGAGCGAATACAGCCTCTGGCTTCAGACCGACGCGTCGATCTCGCCGGGCAACTCCGGCGGTCCGCTCGTCGACACCGACGGCCGCGTCATCGGCATCAACACGCTCGTCCGCATGGGCGGCGGCGACCTCGGCTTCTCGATCCCCGCCGACACGATCCGCGAGGTGCTTCCCCGGATGCGCGAGAAGGGCCGCGTCGGCTGGTCGTGGACGGGCCTGCGGCTGCAGCCCCTCCGCGACTTCGACAAGGACACCTACTTCGAAGGCACGGTCGGCGTGATCGTCGCCGGCGTCGAACCGGGCTCCCCCGCCGAAGCCGCGGGGCTCAAGAGCCGCGACCGCCTTCTCAGCGTTGCAGGCACACCGACAAACGGCGTGACGAGCGAGGATCTTCCTGCCATCCGCCGCATGATCGCGCTCCTTCCCGCCGACGCCCCGGTCGACCTCGTCATCCGCCGCGGTGACGAGGAGCGCACCGTGAAGCTCACCCCGTCGATGAAGGGCAACGTGCAGGGCGAGGAGCTCGACGCTCCGCGCTGGGGCCTGACCGTCAAGCAGATCAACCGCTTCGAGAACCCCGAGCTCCACCGGGTGAAGGCGGAAGGCGTCTTCGTCTTCGGCGTCCGCGCGCCGGGCAACGCGATGTCGGCGGGCATCTCCGAGAACGACATCATCGTCGAGGTCGACGGCAAGCAGGTCGCCACGCTCGACGACCTCAAGAAGGCGTACGACGCGTCGCTCGAGAACCTCGCCTCGAGCGGCGGTTCGAAGAAGCGTCTCCTCGTCAAGATCCTCCGCGCGGGCCGCATGAATCAGGTGATCCTCGACATCTCGCGCGACTACGAGCGCGACTGATAGCATGTCCTCGTTGCAGCTCCCCTCTCCACGTTTCTCCTCCCCTTCGCTCAGGGCATCTCCATGACCATCGTCCGCTCGCTCGTCGTTGCCGTCACGCTCGCGACCGCCGCGTCCGCATTCGCGACACCGGCGCCGCCCGCCGCCGTCGCCAAGCAGGCCGCCATCGCCGACGCGCTCGCCCCCTCGATGGTGCGGGTCGAGTACTCGCTGAAGGAAGATCGCGGCGAGTTCCCGGGTTGGCTCGGCGTGATGGTCGCCGGCACCGGACGCGCCTTCCCCCGCGCAAGCGGCGAGATGCTCATCGAGGAGGAGCGGCCGCTCGAAGTCTTCGGCTACCTCATCGCGCCGGACGTCGTCTTCGCCGAGGATCCCGAGGTCGCGTCGCGCTTCGTCTCCTCGATCGCCGTGCGCTATGGCAATGAGGTCGTGAACGCGACGCCGATGGCGTGGGCGAAGGACGACGCCGCGGTCTACCTCAAGCTCGAGAAGCCGCTCGCCGGCGCGAAGCCGCTCACGTTCGCCGCATCGACGCCGGCCGACGCGAAGCTCGTCGCGGCCCACTGGGCCCCGGGCGACGGCGACTGGTCGCTCGTCGTGCGCGAGGCAAGCGCCTTCTACGACCTCGAATCGCCCGACGGCGCGAAGCGCGCGACGCTGCAGCGCGAAGGGAGCCAGCTCGTCGTCGATGCCGAAGGCCGCGCGCACGGCGCGTATATCCTCACGAGCACCCCCGCGAACGACGCCCGCCCCGCCGACCTCAACGCGTGGACGAAACTCGACAAGGCGGCGATGGACACGCTCCTCGCCGGCGCGAAGAAGACCGCCGACAACTCCGTGTTGCAGGTGTCGCTGACCTTCCGCAGCCCGCGCAAGGGTCAGATGTCGCAGATGATGTTCGAGTCGGAAAGCGCGATCGAGACCGAGTACGAGGCGCTCGGCGTCCTCCTCGGCGACGGCACGATCCTCGTCCTCGCGGAGCTTGATCCGAAGACGACCGCACGCCTCGAGCGCATCGTCGCCCGCGACGCCTCGGGCACCGAGCACGTCGCCGAGTTCGGCGGCTCGCTCCGCGACTGGGGCGCGTTCGTCGCGAAGGCGCCGGCGAGCCTCTCGGGCGGCGCGAAGCTCTACGGCGACAACGTCGTGTCGCTGCGCAACCAACTCCTGCCGGTCGCCGAGGTGCGTCTCGTCGGCCGCACGCGACTGAACGACGCGAACCACACGCGACTCCGCTCGTTCCAGCCCGGCTTCCGCGGCATTCAGTTCCCAGTCGGAGTCAGCAACGAGGAGTCGGCGTTCGTCTTCCTCCCGAGCGGCGAACTTGCGGCGCTTCCGCTCGCGGTGCGCACGCAGCCGGGCCAAGGGCGGCAGTCGTGGATGCAGAGCTCGTCGACGTTGTGCGGCTCGTCGGTCGTCGCGAGCGTCCTCTCCGACCTCTCGAAGTCGGTCGATCCGCAGAACGTCCCGTTGAGCGCCGAGGATGAGGCGCGGACCGCGTGGCTTGGCGTCATGCTCCAGCCGCTCGATCCCGAGCTCGCCCGCGCGAACAACGTCGCCGAGTTCACCCGCGACGGCGAGTTCGGCGGCCTCGTGACGTTCGTCTATCCCGGCTCGCCCGCCGAAGCCGCCGGCATCGAGCCCGGCGCGATCCTGCTTCAGGTGCGCAGCCCGCGTCGACAGAAGCCGATCGAGATCAGCGTGAATCGCCTCGATCTCGGATTCCCCGGCGTCTTCCCGTGGGAGCGCCTCGACGAGCTTCCCGAAGAGTACTACGACCAGATCCGCGCTCCGTGGCCTCCGATCGACGACACGCTCGCGCAGACGCTCACGGAGCTCGGCTTGGGCGCGCCGGTCACCATCGAGTTCGTCCAGAGCGGCGAGAAGAGGTCGAAGGATCTCACCGTCACGCAGAGCCCGTCGCACTACGGAAACGCGCCGAAGTTCGAGAGTAAGGATCTCGGCGTGACGGTGCGCGACCTCACGCTGGAAGTCCGCCAGTACCTCTCGCTCGCTCCCGACGCGCCGGGCGTGATCGTCGCCAAGCTCGAGCCGGGGCAGCGCGCGAGCGTCGCGGGACTTCGCCCGCTCGAACTCATCACCGAAGTCGACGGCGAGCCGGTAAAGGACGCCGCGAGCTTCGGCACCTTGATCGAGGGCAAGAAGGACTTGAAGCTCACGGTGAACCGCGCGGGGAACGAACGCGTGCTCCGCGTGGCGATGGAGAAGTGAGACGAAGACAATTGAGCGAGGAGAATGGAGAGGCGGCCCCCTCCGCCGGCTGCGCCGGCACCTCCCCCACGCACGCGTGGGGGAGGATGCAGAGAGGCTGGGCGCGGCGCGGCGCCCTCTCAGTCTCCTCCGCCGCACGCGCCGCGTGTGGCAGAGCATGCAAGGAGCTTCGGCGCGGCGCCCTCAGAGTCTCCTCCGCCACACGCGGCGTGTGTGGCGGAGCATGTATCGAGGCCTCGCGCGGCGCCCTCAGAATCTCCTCCCCCACACGCACCGCGTGTGGCCGAGCATGCGACAAGGCCTCGCGCGGCGCCCTCAGAATCTTCTCCCCCACACGCACCGCGTGTGGGGGAGGTGGCATCGCGCAGCGATGACGGTGGGGGCCAGCGCACGTTCACATTTCGCCGCAGCATCTCCCGCCGGCGCGAGGCTTCAGCAACTCGTCTCCCTCAGCAGTCTCCCCCCAATCTCCGATACTGCCGCCATGTTCGCGAGCGCGAAGCGGGGATCCTCGATCTCACCTTTGACGACCGCGCCGTCGCAGGCAACGTGGAGTACCCGAGACGGCTGTTGGGAAGTGACGTCTCGGCCGATGCGATCGAGAGGTCGCGACCGTGGACGAGGGAGGCAGGACGTTGATGCATCAAAGTGAATCGGAGCTCGGCGACGCTGCGGCGCCCTGGTCCCACACGCCACTCCGCGTTGCAAAGGACGGCTGGGCCGTGGTCGACAACGTCATCGAGGCTGCGCTCCTCGATCGCGTCATCGCCGACGTGTCGGTCGCGCAGATGCGCGCGGGACTTCGCAACCTGCTCGACGCGTCGCCTGCGGCGCGCGAACTCGCAAGTCATCCCGGCGTCCGGGCGATCCCGGAGCGTTTGCTCGGCCGCGAGTGCTTCGTCACCCGTGCGATCCTCTTCGACAAGACGGCAGACGCAAACTGGAAAGTGCCGTGGCATCAGGACACGACCATCGCCGTCGCGGAACGCCTCGACGTGCCGGGCTTCGGACCGTGGTCTGTGAAAGACGGCATCACGCACGTGCAGCCGCCAGCAGACACTCTCGCCCGAATGGTGACGGTGCGCGTTCATCTCGACGACTGCGGACGAGAGAACGGCCCTGTTCGAGTGCTGCCACGCTCGCACCGGTCGGGCGTCCTTTCGCGCGAGGAGATCGAACGACTCCGCGCTGTCACGAAGGACGAGATTGCGGTCGTTGCCCGCGGCGGACTTCTCGTCTTCGTTCCGCTCCTCCTGCATGCATCGTCGCCCGCGGAACGTCCGGAGCACCGTCGCGTGGCACACTTCGAGTTCGCTGCAGACGAGTTGCCCGGCGGCCTCCGATGGCAGCTCCGCCATCGTTAGTCGAGCGAGTTTGGAGCCTTTGCGCGAACAGGCGGCGAGCGACGGCGCTCACGGCGCATGACTCGACGTTGCATCATCGGTGGAATGGCCGCCATCTCGCTCGTTGGCTGTGCGCCCATCGCGGTCCCGTTGCCGCACCGGATGACGGACGATGAGCGGGCGTCTATCACGGACGAGTGGAGCCGCGTGCTCGACGCACCCCTTCCCATCGGGCGCCAAGCGCTTCTCGATCTGCTTCTCCTGCAGTGCGTCTACTACTACGGCATGGATCGCATCGACTACCGCGCCGAGAAGGACCTTGCCTCGGGCCGGCTCGTCATCGAGGTGCATGCCAACGCCGCACACCCCGATGCCGACTCCCTCACCATGACCCGGCACGGGCCGGACGGATCCGTCGTGCGAGTGGAGCGATGGACGAGAGCGGAGGTCGAACGCACGAGCGACGAGTTAGGCCGCGTCCGGACCACGCTTCGGGAGCGGGTCAAGCAGGACGCGGCCACCGACGCCGAACGCGAGGTCCTGCGCGAGCTGGACGCGCGCGTGTCGGCGGCAACGGAGTTTCGCTTCTGGGAGATTCACTCGTCACGTGGCCAAGGCGTTTCGCAACAGGCCGAGCCTCGCACTTCCACGTTGCAGCCATAGGGGCTTCTCAGCCGCGCGCCGCCCGCCCCGCCTCCTGCGCTCGTCCGGCCGCCACCGACGCTTCCCATTCGCTGCGCGTCGCACTTGGCACTCGGTCGAGGAGGCCGAGGTCGCGGTAGGTCTCGAGGAGCGACTCCGCCTCCATCGCGCGGTAGACGGTGTCGGCGTCGACGATCGACTTCCCGATCACCGACTCGAGCATCGCCTGCGTGTAGGTCGGCTTCACGGCGGCGGTCGACTTCGTGCCGTACTGGTTCAGGTTCGACGCGAAGATGCCGGCGGCGCTGACGGGCAGGAAGTCCTCGTAGCGAAGGCCTTCGAAGGCGACATGGCCGGCGGCGACGAGCGCCCACAACTCCACGTTGCTGGCAGCGCCCTTTGCGGCGACGCCCGCGCGCGTGGCGTGGAAGCGCCCGTACACGAGCCCCGACCTCAGGAGGTCGGTGAGCGACTTCGGGAATTCCGCGAAGTGCTTCGCGTACATCCGCTCGTATGCGTCCATGTCGCGCTTGATGAGCGACGGGTCGGAATCCTTCTCGGCGTCGGCCGCGGCGAGGCAACGGTCGTAGAGCTCGCGTCCCTTCTTCGTGGTCGCGTAGAAGCGCTGCTCGATCTCGCCGAAGCGCGCGGTGTGCTTGGCGTCGACCGTCGTGCCGTCCGAGTTCGCGAACTGCACCGGCTCCGTGAGCGCCTTGTAGGCATCCTGGCGAAGGAGGACGTGCGTGTCTTCCGACGGCCCTTCGGTGAAGTCCTTGAAGCCCGAGTGGTTGAGCGACTTCAGCTGGAGGTCGGCTTGTGCGAGCCGCGTCGCGAGCCCGTCGACGATCGTCGCGATCGCGCTCGGCGCGAGCGTGCCGTGCGGGAAGGCGTCGATCGCGTCGGCGCTGAGATGCTTGAAGTGGAGCTTCATCCAGTGGCGGTCGGCCTGCGCGGCGAGCCGCGTGAGCGACACGGTCGCGCGGGAGCGGAACGTCGCGTCGGTCCACTCGCCGAGGCAGAACTTCATGGCCGCCGTGTAGAGGTCCATGCAGAACGTGTTCGGCGTGAGGTGATTCAGGTGGTGCGACTCGAAGCACGCGATGTCGGCCGCGATCTTGAAGCCGGAGTTGCAGAGGTCGTTATAGAGCTGGAAGTCGCGGGCCTTGCCCGTCCACTTGAAGATCCGTTCGGTGCCCTCGCGGATGAGCGCGTTCGCGTCGTCCCAGGAGAGGCCGCCCTGCCGCTCGTTCTTCTCGAGCAACTCCTTCGCCTTCGCGGAGAAGACCTGCCGCGTAGCTAACAACTCTTCGATGCGGGCCTTCGTCGCCGGGTCGAAGTAGTCGGTCTGCAGCAACGACGAGAAGACGCGATGCTCGGGCCGGTACATCGAGCGGAACGCGGTCGCGACGATCGGCTGCGACTTCGCGCCGACGTTCGACATGTCGTAGTAGTTGTGCGGCTCCATCGCGAAGGCCGCGAAGAAGCGGGCGATGAGGCGGTACTCGTCGGGCCGCCCGATGCGAATCGCGCCGTGGCGCTCGGAGCTCGTCTTGTCGAGGTCTTCCGTCGACATCGCGAAGCCCGGATAGAGCTGGCCAAGAACGGCGCACACCGCCTTGTTGCACTCCTGGTTCACGAGGAGCGACTTGTCGTAGAGCGGGACTTCCTTGCCGAACATCCGCGAGAGCTCGGCGAAGAGCCGGTTCTGCATGTCGATCTTGTTGGCGAAGCGGCCGGCATCGGTGCGGCCGGGGGCGGACGAGAGCGAGGTCGAGGCGGGCGTCGCGGTCATGGCGTCAAGCGTAGAAGGTCGAACGCGTCGGGTGGAGGGTTCGTGCGCCGTCACGCGGGCGGCGTCTGGCGCGCGGCGATCGACGCGAAGTCGCGGGCGAGCGCCTCAAGTCGCGAACGAAGGTCGGCGATCGCGGCGTCGGCCGCGGGCGTCGGCCCGGGGGTCATGCCCGGTACTGGGGGCATGGGGGGCATCGGCCACGGGAAGCCGCTTGCAGCCGCGCCCGGCGCGGATCCCGCAGCGGATGCGAAGCCAGCCATCCCCTGCATCGCCTGCTTCATGAAGCCCTCGGACATCTGCCGCAGGAGCCCCTCGCTCGCCCGGATCATGAGGTGGAAGACTTCCGGCGGGATCGAGGCGAACTTCTCGGGGTTTCGCTCGATGACGGCCTGGGCGAGCACGAGACTCGTGATGTCGGCCCCCGACTTCGAATCGGTCACGCAGACGGTGTTCCCGGCGACGACGAGGTCGTAGAGCTCGCCGTGGGTGAGGTGGCAACTCCGGGTGCGGTCATAGAGCCGGCGGTTCGGGTACTTCCGGATCTGGAGGAGGGTTGGGAGAGGGCCGCTCATAGTGCTTGCGCGTGAAATCCTACCGACGCCCTCCTGCCATCGGACCGTTGGCTCGGAGAGATTCGGGTTTTCGAGCCGAGAAGCCGGGAGTCTCTCGACACCGGCGGGCACCCGAACCGATAGTGGCCTTCACGCAACTGCTTCCTTCTTGTTGACGCTGCACTAAAGCCCCGTACACTCACCCCAACTGATTCGGGGATGCCGGCTCTACCGCCTGCCTCCGACTTTCGGCTCCGCACACCCTCTCGAGACACACCCATGACCGCGACCGCCACCACCAACGGAACGACGACCAACGCCAATCAGGCCGCCAACCCCACCGCCAACGCGTTCGCGAACGCCGAAACCTGCTGCCGCACCGCAGCCGACACGCTTCGCAAGAACGTCGACCTCGGCATGAACGCGTCCTCGACGATGGCCTCGGCCATGATGCAGGCGTGGACGAGCGCCTGGAAGGCCGTCGGCGCGATGCCGACCCCGACCGCCCCGTCCGCCGACGCGGTCAAGACTTGGCCGATGGATTGCATGAACGCCGTCCGCGAAGCCACGAACGTCGGCACGACCTTCATGCACGGCGTCATCGACGCGCAGGCCCGCTTCGCCCAGGAGTCGACCGCGATGGCTGTCGACGCCCTCCGCGCGAACGCCCGCCTCGTCGAGCGCTCGCTCGCGGTCACGACCGACGCCGTCCGCAGCGCCGTCGAGTCGATGCCGGCTGCAACGCAGAAGGCGACGTCCGGCTGCAACGCGAAGAACGCCGCCCCGGCCTTCGAGGCGATGGCCAACGAGTCGCGCGAGATCTTCGTCGACGCCTGCAACGCGGTGTCGACCATGGCCGACCGCGCCACGGCGACCAACGTCACGTTCGTCAAGAACGTCGCGAAGGCGACCGAGACCGCGTTCGTCCGCAACTGACGCGATTCCCCATACGGACCCACGCCGCGCGGCGGAGATCGCTCCGCCGCGCGGCTCTTGAGAACTCCCAATGGCTGACGCAACGAACCAAGGCAACGCCCCCGTCGATCCCGTCACCGGCTTCTGGCGCGACATGTGGGCTCGCTACGCGGCCGCCGCGGGCAGCATGCCCGGCATGGGCGCCGCCGGCGGCGCGACCGGCGATTCGCCGTTCGGCCAAGGCGCCTTCTTCTCGCCCGACGCGATGCGGCGCATGCAGAACTCGTACTTCGAGGCGATGGCCAAGTACGCCGAGGACTACATGAAGACGCCGCAATTCCTCGAGTCGATGAAGCGCTCGATGGACCAGGCGCTCGCCTTCCGTCAGCAGATGGACGGCTTCCTCAAGTCGAACATGGCCAGCGCGTTTGAGGCCGCCAGCGGCGGCGCGAACACCGAAGTGCTCGGCGCGATCCGCCAGCTCTCGGCGCGCATCGACGAACGGCTCACGAACCTCGAAGCCCGCCTCTCGGCGCTTGAGGGCGCCGCCGGTCTCGAGAACGCCGCCGCGCCAGCGAAGCCCGGCAAGCGCGCCGCGAAACACTGATTCCCTCGCCTCCGCCAACGGAACTCCACGTGACCGACGCATCCACCGGCTCGACCGCCACGCCGCCCTTCGGCTTTCCGTTCCCCTTTCCGTTTCCGATGCCTGGCGCCCCGGGCGGGATGCCCAATCCTGCCGCCGCGTTCGCCCAGATGACGGAGCAAATGACGAAGGCGTGGCAGAGCGAATTCGAGGCGATGACGAAGAAGGCCGCCGCCTTCCCGAAAGTCGTCGAAGCCGCGATGAACGCGAAGAAGGGTTCGACCCCGCATGAGGTCGTGATGAGCGAGCCTCCGGTGCGGCTTCTTCGCTATACGGGGAAGGCCGACAAGCGTCACGGCACGCCGGTCCTCTTCGTCTTCGCGCTCGTCAATCGCCCGTACGTCCTTGATCTCCTTCCGCACAAGAGCGTGGTGCGGCAATTCCTGAACGCCGGCTTCGACGTCTACATGATCGACTGGGGCACGCCGTCGCCCGCCGACGCGACGAAGACGCTCCACGACTACGTCGAGGGCCATCTCCATCGCGCCGTCGAGCGCATCCTGCAGGAGACCGGCAGCCCCGACATCAATCTCATCGGCTACTGCATGGGCGGCACGATGTCGGCGATGTACGCGTCGCTCCATCGCGAGCTCGTGCGCAACCTGATCCTGATGGCGGCGCCGATCGATTGGTCGAGCCGCGATTCGCTCCTTCTCACCTGGACCGATCCCAAGCACTTCGACGTCGATGCAATCGTCGACACGTTCGGCCTGATTCCGCCGGCCTTCCTCGGCAACTCGTTCGCGCTCCTGAAGCCCGTCGCCAACTACTTCCAAAAGTGGCAGGGCTTCTACGACAAGATGGACGACGAGAAGTTCCTCGAGGACTTCTTCGCCATGGAGACGTGGTCGAACGACAACATCCCGATCGCGGGAGAGGTCTATCGCGACTTCGTGAAGTACGGCTTCCAGCAGAACCGTCTCGTCAAGGGGACGTTCCCGCTCGGCAAGCACACGATCAACTTAGGCAACATCACCTGCCCGGTGCTGAATCTCACCGCCGACGCCGACCACCTCGTCCTTCCGTGCCAAAGTACGCCGCTCAAGGATTGCGTCAGTAGCACCGACTTCACCGAGATGAGCGTGAAGGCCGGCCACATCGGCCTGAGCGTGGGCAGCCGCGCGCATAAGGAAGTGTGGCCGAAGGCGACGAAATGGCTTTCGGAAAGGAGTCAGGATTGAGGAGTCAGGAGTCAGGGTGAAAGCACCCGACGCGCCGGTGACGGAATGCCTTTCCCACTGACTCCTGAATCCTGAATCCCGACTCCCGCTTTCTGCCCCCGAACCCCGACCCCTGACCCCTTCCACCTCCCCCATGCTCAACCTCACCCCCCGCGTTGCAGTGATCACCGGTGGCGCCAGCGGCATCGCCCGCGCCGTCGCTCGCCAACTTGGCAAAGAGGGCATTCGCGCGATCGGGTTGGTGGACTTTTCGGAGGCGGTTCACGGCGTTGCAGCCGAGATCAATAAGGCGCTCGGCCGCGAGTGCGTCCATGCGTTCCAGGGCGACGTCACCGACAAGAGTTTCCGCGCGAGCGTCTTCGCCGACCTCAAGCGTCGCTACGGCGGCGTGCAGATCTGCGTGCCGGCGGCGGGCATCGTGCGCGACGGCCTCGCGGTGCGCGTCGACAAGACGACGAAGAAGGCGAAGCTCTACGACCAGGAGTTGATGGAGAAGACAATCGCGGTGAATCTCATCGCCTCGACCTACTGGGCGATGGAGACGATCGCGAGCGTCGCCGAGAGCCGCGCCGAGCAAGGTCTCGGCGCGTGGTCGGGCGGCGATCAGGTCGAAGGCGCGATCGTCTTCATCGGATCGATCTCGTCCGCCGGCAACAAGGGCCAGGTGGCGTACGCCGCGACGAAGGCGGGCCTCGAAGGCGTGACCTCGACCCTCGCGAAGGAAGCGATCTACTACGGCATGCGCGTCGCGGTCGTGCACCCGGGCTTCACCGACACGCCGATGGTCCGGGCGATGGATCCGAAGATCATCGAGCAGGCGGTCCTGCCGAACACGCAACTCAAGCGACTGTTGGACCCCGCGGAAGTCGCCGACGCGATCTGCTTCATGATCCGAAACCCGGCGGTGTCGGGCGCGATCTGGGCGGACGCGGGCTGGCACGCGCCGGCGTAAGACGAAGAAGAAAATAGAAAAGGAAAATGGAGAGGGCGTCGTCCGAGGGCTGGCGCCTCTCTACTTTCCATTCTCTATTGTTCTCCCTTTCCTCCCCACTGGCCGAGCAAGACCGCAACGTCCGCCGAGTCGACCGTTCCGTCGTCGTTGCAGTCGCCGAGGCCAGGACCGTTGCCGAAGCGGCCTAACAGAATGCCGAGGTCGACCGCGTCGACAGTGCCGTCGAGGTTCATGTCGCCCGCGCGATCGCAGGCGTCGAGAAGCCCGTTCTCGTCGAGGTCAAGCGACGAGTCGGCGGCGATCTCGTCACTGTCGTCGATGCCGTTTCCGTTGCAGTCGTCGACGGGGTCGTAGACCCAGAAGTTCGGGGAGGGCGGCGTTCCGAGGCGCCACACGAGCACACCGATCGTCGATGCGTTGGGAAGCGTCGCCCCCATGGCCATCTCGTGCCCGCGCACGCCGGTCTCGAACGAGTGCGTCTTCGCCCAGGATCCGTTGGCGCGGCGCGCAAACATGGCCGCGCCTCCGTCCTGACGGGCGATCGCGACTCGCACACCGCGTGCGTCAAACCCGCGCGACGAGTTGTTTGACTGACCGGGAACCCAACTCGCCTCAAGGTGCCAACCCGTTGGCGTCGCGCGGAAAACGAAGACTTCACGCTGCTTGAGTGAGAGGGCACCGAGCGGACTTGCGATGACATAGAGCCGATCGCCAGCGAGACGAAGCTTGGTTCCGAACCGAATCTGCCCCCCGGTCGCGGGCTTCGGCACGCGCAATGACGCAATCTCGACGAGCGCATCATCGACAACATCAAAGATGCGCACGCGACCCTCGCTCAAGGTCGCGTCCGCCGCGGTGAGGTCGCTGAGCGCCAGGCGCTGGCCGTCCACACTCAGTGCGAGCCCGGTCGATGGACCCGGAAGGTTGACGAGGTACGACGAGACCTCGCGCCAGCCCGTGCCCTGGTCGCGGCGGAATCGCCGAACGGGGAACACGCCGTCCGGATCGTTCGGCGTGGTCGCGAGCAACTCATCGGCGGTCGATTCGAGCGCCCAGCCGAAGCCGTCGCCGACCGCGGTGGACGCAAACGTCGCCTCCCAGGTCACGGCACCGCTGCGTGCGATGGCGCCGATCATCACCTGCGGCCCGCCGGGCAGAATGGATCCTGCGGCGGCGAGCCAATCCGCCTCCAGTGCGATCGGTGAGCCAGCGCCGTACGTGAACGCGGGCGCGCCGACAATCACGATTCCGTCCGAAGCGGGCACGTCGGAGTCGGTCGTTTGCAGCGGTCCCACCTTGTAATTTTGCTGCCCGTCAACATCGACCATCGGCCACACGAGCGTCCGCGACCCGCACGAGACAACGTGGCCATGCAACGAGTTCATGGAGTTCCATGGCATCGTGAGCGTGGCCTTCGCGATCGGACACGCGTCAGGCGCACCGTCGCCGTCGAGGTCGATTCCGGGCTCGGCGGCGATCTGGCAGTCGTCCGGAAGATAGCTGTTGTCGCAGTCATTCTCCGGCGTCGGCGGCTCGCACGACAGGTCGATGGCCGTGAGCGCGATGCCCGTCGGGTTTCCGCTCCACGTTGCAGCCACGTGGGAGTGGTGGCGCACGACCGGGCCGTTGCACGCGCCCGTCTCGATGCGCGTCCAACCTTCGTCCGCCAACCGAAAGTCGACGACGTATCGATAGTAGATGCCGTTCGCGACCGACACGACGAGCCGGTCCTCCGCGATCAGCACCCACGCGCCGAACCCGAGGTTGTCCTCCGCGACGTCGCCGTCGGTGCGGACGAATGGCGCCCATCCGCGGCGCGTCGCTTCGGTCGTGTACACCGCCCCGTCGCGCGCCGCCAAGACGCTCGTCCCGGGGGCACCGATCGCGAGTCGCGGGCCGTCGACGGCGAGCGCCGAGCCGAACGACGCGAGCGCTTGCGGATCGGGCGACGTGAGCGTCGCGTCGAGCGTGAAGGTGGTGCCCGACCGGGCAAACGTCGCGACCGCGCCGGCACTCGTCAGGCCGTCGACCGAGGTGCCGGGCGCCCCCACCGCAAGCCACTCGGTTCCTAGAGCGAGCACGGCGCCGAATTGGCCGAGCGGCGCCGGCTCGGCCGCCTGCAACGTGGAAGTGCGGGTGTAGCGCGACCCTTCGCGGGTGAAAACAGCGACCTGACCCGCGGCCGGCACGCCGTCCACCGCCGCGAACGGCGCGCCGACGATGAGCGTGTCGCCGTCGAACGCAAGCGCCGACCCGAAGAGCCCGCCGGGGACGTCGCCCGTCAACGTTGCAGCCTCGCTCCAGACGCCGAACGCGTCGCGCTCGAGGATGGTCACGTGGCCGAGGAGTTCGCCGTTGACGTTCGTCGCCGGGGCGCCGATCGCGATGCGCCCGTCAGCGCGTGCGACGGCCTTGCCCCAGAGCGTGAAGGGCGTGAGCGGAGCGAGCGACACGGAACTCGGCTCCCCGCGGTCGAGGTCGACGATCACCACCGGCGCATTCGCGAACGGATCGCCGGCGGCGACGAACCCGCCGTCGTCGGCGGCGAGCGCGCGGATCGGATCGAGCGGCACGGGCGCCACGACCTCAAAGGGAATGCCTGCGCTGCCGCCGGTCGCGCCGGCCGTTCCTACGACGTGCCACGTCGCCGCGAGAATCATCGCGACGCACGCACGCGCTTGTCCACTTCGACGCCGTCCTCCGCCGCCGACGCCGGGGACCGGCATCGCCAAATTCAACTCGTCCACACCTACCTCCAGCACCGTGTCGAACTCAGTGTTGCAGGTGTGACTCCGATTGGAAGAGGCAAGGTGAAAGATCCGCGGGGAAAGGGCGGACGCTCGCCATGGCGACTCGGCGTCGCAGCGATTCCCTCGGGAGAGCGTTTCGGTCGCACGACCGGTGGCGCGACCGAGGTGCATCCCCGAATTTGTCCGCTGAGTCGGCCATTCGTGCCCAAACCCATGGAGCGTGGGCGCGATCTCGGGTAGCGTGCGTCATTCCGAAACGATCCGTCTCGATTCGATTCCCCCACCGCCACGTCTCCCGAACCGACCCCACGCATGAAACGAGCGAAGCCGACTCGCACCCACACCGCCGCCGCGACCGGCAGCGCCATCGCGCGTGGCGACGCCGACGACTGTCCGCACGGCCCCGGGCGACCGCGCTGCCCGCACGCGAAGCTCGCGATCCTCGAGGCGGCGCTCGCGCTCCTCCGCGACGACGGCTTCTGGGAGATGTCGATCGAAGCGATCGCGGAGCGCGCCGGCGTCAGCAAGGCGACCGTCTATCGATGGTGGCCGAACAAGGCCTCGCTCGTCGTCGACGCCTTCTTCGCGGCGATCTCGCCGCGCATCCCCTTCCCCGACACCGGATCCGCCCGCGAGGACTTCGCCGCGCAGATGGAACGGGTCGCGAAGGAGATGCGCGGCCCGACCGGCGCGATGCTCGCGCAGCTCGTGACCGCAACGCAGTGCGATCCTTCGATGCGGGCGGCGTTCCGCGAACGATGGCTCCGGCCGCGTCGCGCGGAGGGAACGGACGCCGTCCGCCGGGGCATCGCCCGTGGCGAACTCCCCGAGGATCTCGACATCGAGTTTCTCTTCGACGCGCTCTACGGCCCGCTCTACCTCCGGCTTCTCTTCGAACACCAGCCCATCTCGACCGCGTTCGTCCGCGACCTCGTCACCACCGTCTTCGGCGGGCTGACGCAGCGTTCGCCGCGAGCCTCGCGCGGAAAGCGGAGCGCCTGAATGTGGATCGTCAAGCTCGCGCTGCGCCGGCCGTACACCTTCGTCGTCATGTCCGTCCTCGTGATGATCCTCGGGGTCATCTCGGCGTGGCGCATGCCGAAGGACATCTTCCCGTCGGTCGACATCCCGGTCATCAACGTCGTCTGGACGTACGCGGGCCTCTCACCGCCCGAGATGGAAGGGCAGATCACGACGTTCAGCGAGTACTCGCTGAGTAACGCCGTGAGCAACATCGCGCGAAGCGAGAGTCAGACGCTCCCGGGCCTCGCGGTGATCCGGATCTACTTCCAGCCCGGCACCAACATCGACGGCGCGATCGCGCAGGTCACGGCGGTGTCGCAGACGATCCTGCGCCGCATGCCGCCGGGCACGCAGCCGCCGCTCATCATTCGCTACAACGCCTCGAGCGTTCCCGTCATCCAGATGGCGCTGAGTTCGACCACCGCGACCGAGGCGCAAATCACCGACTACGCGACCTTCGGCGTGCGCAACCAGATCGTCACGGTGCCGGGTGCCGTCCTTCCGCTCCCCTACGGCGGCAAGCCGCGGCAGATCATGGTCGACATCGATCCGCGGGCGCTCGCGTCGTACGGCCTGTCGCCGCAGGACATCGCGATCGCGGTCAACGCGCAGAACCTCACGCTGCCGTCAGGCTCGATCAAGATCGACTCGTACGACCTGCCGGTGACGATCAACAGCAGTCCGCCCGCGATCCGCGCGCTCGCCGACATCCCCATCAAGGAGGTGAACGGCCGGACGGTCTACATGCGGGACGTCGCCAACGTGCGCGACGGCTTCGCGGTGCAGACGAACATCGTGCGCCGCGACGGCCAGCGCGCCGCGCTCATCAACATCCTGAAGGGCGGCGACGCGTCGACGCTCGACGTCGTCGAACGCGTGAAGGCGCTCGTGCCCACGATCCAGGCCGCCGCGCCGCCCGGCGTCAAGGTCGAGACGCTCTTCGACCAGTCGGTGTTCGTGCGGGCGTCGATCTCGAACGTGCTGCACGAGGCGATCATCGCCGCCCTCCTGACGTCGACGATGATCCTCATCTTCCTCGGCTCGTGGCGCAGCACGATCGTCGTCGCGACGTCGATTCCGCTCGCGATCCTCATCTCGATCTCCTGCCTCGACGCTCTCGGATACACGCTCGACGTGATGACGCTCGGCGGACTCGCGCTCGCGGTCGGCATCCTCGTCGACGACGCGACCGTCGAAGTCGAGAACATCCACCGCAACCTCGCGATGGGGAAGTCGCCGCGCCGCGCGATCCTCGACGGCGCGCATCAGATCGCCGTCCCCGCGCTCGTCGCGACCGCCGCGATCTGCATCGTCTTCGTCTCGGTCGTCTTCCTCGACGGACCGCCCCGCTACCTCTTCGTCCCGTTCGCGCTCGCGGTCGTCTTCGCCGTCGCGGCGAGTTATCTCCTCTCGCGCACGCTCGTGCCGGTGATGGTCGAGCACTTCATGGAGGGCGAGTTGCGCCGCCACCACGGTACGGGCGGCTGGTTCGCGGCGCTCCATCGCGGGTTCGAACGCGGCTTCGAATGGCTGCGGGCGACCTACACCGGCGCGCTGGCCTGGGCGCTTCGCTGGCGGTCGGCGGTCCTCCTGACGCAGCTCGCCGTCGTGAGCGTCGCGGCCATGGTCCTGCCGTACGTCGGCCGCGACTTCTTCCCCGACGTCGACGCGGGCCAGATCCGGCTCCACGTGACGGCGCCGACGAATCTCCGCATCGAGGAGACCGAGCTTCTCTTCCAGCGCGTCGAGGACGTGATCCGCGACGTCATTCCCGCGAACGAGCTCGAGCAGATCATCGACAACTTCGGCACGTTCCAGTCGATCAACCTGGCCTTCCGCGACAGCGCGAACATCGGGTCGTTCGACGGCGAGATCCTCGTCTCCCTGAAGCCCGAGCGCGGCGCGTCCTCCCGAGACTACGTCCGCATCCTCCGCGAGCGGCTGCCGCGGGAGTTCCCGGGCGTGCGCTTCTACACGCAGCCTGCGGACATCGTGACGCAGATCCTGAACTTCGGCCTGCCCGCGCCGATCAACGTGCAGGTCACGGGGCCCAATCGCGTGGCGTCGCACGAGGCCGCGACGCGCATCGCCGCGCGCCTCGCATCGACGGAGGGCATCGTGGACGCCCGCGTCCACCAGATCACCGACGCCGCGAAGCTGCATCTCGAAGTGGATCGCGTCCGCGCCGCGCAGCGCGGGCTCACGCAGCGCGACATCGCGAGCAACGTCCTTCTCACGCTGTCCGGCAGCGCGCAGGTGCAGCCGACCTTCTGGGTCGACGCCGCGACCGGGCGCAACTATCCGGTCACGGCGCAGACGCCGCAGCTCGACGTCAACTCGGTGCAGGATCTCGAGACGACGCCGGTCGCGACGCCCGACGGCGGCCAGGTGATGCTCACGGATCTCCTCGAGATCCGGCGCGGCGCGATCCCCGTCAACATCTCGCACGCCAACGTGCAGCCGTCGTACGACGTCTTCGCGAACGTGCAGGGAACGGACCTCGGCTCCGTCTCCTCGGCGGTCGAGTCGATCGCGGCCGAGGAGCGCGCGAAGCTCCCGCCGGGGTCGGCCATCGAGGTGCGAGGACAGATCCTGAGCATGAACCGGGCGTTCCTCCAGCTCGGCGTCGGCGTCGCGTTCGCCGCGCTCCTCGTCTACCTCCTGATGGTCGTGAACTTCCAGTCCTGGCTCGACCCCTTCATCATCATCACCGCGTTGCCGGGCGCCTTCACCGGCATCATCCTCTTCCTCTTCCTGACCGACACGACGTTCAGCGTGCCGTCCCTCATGGGCACGATCATGTGCATCGGCGTCGCGACGTCGAACTCGATCCTGATGGTCACCTTCGCGAACGAGCGCCGCCTCGCGGGCGACGACGCGCGCACCGCGGCCCTCGCCGCCGGCCGGACGCGGCTGCGACCGGTCCTCATGACGGCGCTCGCCATGATCCTGGGAATGTTGCCGATGTCGCTCGGACTCGGCGAGGGCGGCGAGCAGAACGCGCCGCTCGGCCGCGCCGTCATCGGCGGGCTCCTCGTCGCCACGCTCACCACGCTCTTCTTCGTCCCCACCGTCTACTCGCTCGTGCGCCGGTCGGTGCCTCGGCACCTCGGCACCGTCGACCCCGAACTGCAATGACCTTCCGCCGCGCCGCGGCCTCCCACGCATGACCAGTCCCACCGCTCCGAACGACCGTGTTCCCAACGCCGACGCGCTCGACGAGCACGCCGCCGACCGCCCGATCCTTGCCGAGGCGCTCGCGTCGCGCACGCCGGCGTGGAAGCCGATCCTCGCATTCGTCGCGATCGCCGCGGCGATCGGCGGCGCCGTCGTCGCCGGCGCCCTGCCCAAGTTCGAGCGGGCGAAGGAACTCGGCCGCGCGAACGAGAGTTTCGAGGAGCTTCGTCGGCGCGTGCAGCTCGGCGTCATCCGTCAGGCGCCGTCGACGACGACGCTCGCCCTGCCCGCGTCGCTCGAGCCGTGGGCACAGGTCACGCTCTTCCCGCAAGCGACCGGCTACGTACGTGAGCGCACGGTCGACATAGGCGACAAGGTCCGTAAGGGCGACGTCCTCGCGACGATCGACGTGCCGCTCATCGCCGAGGATCTCGCGGCCGCCGAGGCGTCGCTTGCGGTCGCAAAGGCGACGCGCGACCAGTCGGCCTCGCGCCTCGCGTTCGCCGAGGCCTCGCTGACCCGCGCGACGGCGGCGTCGGACAGTAACGCGGTGAGCGTGCAGGAGCTCGACGAACGGCGCACGACGGTGCGCTCGCTGCAGGCCGAGGTCGCCGCGGCCGAGGCGACGATCCGGCTGCGCGAAGCCACGATCGGACGACTCCGGCAGGAGCTCGTCTTCGCGACCGTGACCGCGCCCTTTGACGGCACGATCACCGACCGAGGGATCGACGTCGGCGACTACGTCGAGCCGGCGAGCGGGTCGAACGCCCGCGCGATGTTCCGGATCGCCGACCTCTCGTCGTTGCGAACCTACGTCGACGTGCCGCAACGCTATGCCCAGGCGATCTCGCCGGGCCTTGCGGCCTCGGTGACGCTTCCCGGCCGCGCCGGAGCGCCGGTGTCGGGAACGGTCACGCGCACCGCGGGCGCCCTCGAGGAGCGGGCCCGCACCCTGCGCGTCGAGATCGCGGTCCCCAATCAGGACGGCGCCCTCCTCGGCAACGCGTACGGCGAGGCGACGCTCACGCTCGTCGAGCCGCGCGAGCGACTGCTCGTTCCGGGGAGCGCCGTCGTCATCCGCGCCGACGGCGCGAAGGTCGCGATCGTCGACGCGGAGAACCGAATCCGCTATCGACGGGTGACGCTCGGCCGCGACCTCGGCTCCGAGGTCGAAGTCCTCGACGGACTCGAAGGCAGCGAGCGCCTCGTCACCAACCTCGCCGACGAGATCCCTGAGGGCGCCGTGGTGGACCCGTTAGCGCCCGCCACGCCGCCCGCACCGAAGCCCGCGCCCTCCCCGCCCGAGCCCGCACGAAAGTGACGGCGCCAACGCACCATCAACGCAACGCAAACATCTCCCCCCTGACTCCTGACTCCTGACTCCTGACTCCCGGCTCCTGACTCCTAGCTCCTGACTCTGGGCAGCCAACGGCTGCGCGGCTTGCCCCTCAACCCCGACCCCTTTCCCCACCCTCTCCCCCCTTCCCTTAGACTCCCCGCATGCTTCCGCTTCAAGGTCGTGTGGCGCTCGTCACGGGTGCGGGTCGGGGAATCGGTCGGGCCATCGCCCTGTCGCTCGCGCGGCACGGCGCGGACATCGCGGTCAACTACGCGAGTAATGACAAGGCCGCCGAAGAAGTCCGCGACGAGATCCGCGCGATGGGCCGCCGCGCCGAGATCTTTAAGTGCAACATCGCCGACGACACCGCGGTGCACGCGATGGGCGAGACGATCAAGAAGGTCTTCCCGGCGATCGACATCCTGGTCAACAACGCCGGCATCACCCGCGACAAGACGTTCATGAAGATGACGCACGTCGAATGGGACGAGGTCGTCGGCGTGAACCTCAAGGGCCCGGTGCAGATGACGCACCTCTACCTCCCGCAGATGGTCGAGCGCGGCTGGGGCCGCGTGATCAATATCACGAGCGTGATCGGGCAGATGGGCAACTTCGGGCAGGCGAACTACGCCGCCGCGAAGGGCGGCCTCGACGCCTTCACGAAGAGCGTGGCGCGCGAAGTGGCCCGGAAGGGCGTGACCGTGAACTGCGTCGCGCCGGGCTTCATCCGCACCGACATGACGGCAGGCGTCCCCGAGAAGGCGCTCGAGCACATCAAGACGATCACGCCGATGGGCCGTATGGGCGAAGCCGAAGAGATCGCCGAGGTCGTTTCCTTCTTAGCCTCGCCATCCGCCTCGTTCGTGACCGGTCAAGAGATCGGCGTGAACGGCGGCTTGTACATGTAAGCGGGTCGAGTCGGGTCGGCCGTCACGCTCTCAGGGGTGCCGCGTCGGGCAAGGCCGCGCGATCGTCGCCTCGAGCCGCGAACCGACGCGCAACAGGAAGACGTCGAACTCCTCGCCGTTGCCGACCGCGAGGTCCTTCGTCCAGCGATCGGCGTCGGCGCTCTTGCCGCGCGTGCGCACGCGCGCGCGGCCGCCGCCCAGCCGCCGCAGCTCGGCGCGCACGTCGTCGAGACGAGGCTTCGGCCGGGCGAGCACCTCGTACGCGTGGAACCAGCCGTCGTCGATCGGATGCCGCGACTCGAAGATCCCGAGCCCCGGCGCACGCTCCCACAGGCCGAGCGCGCCTGCCTGCGCCTCGGCGAGGCCGCTTCGCTCAAGCGCGGGATCGGCAACGTGGAGATAGCGTCCGCACTCCACGTTGCAGGGTGCGGGCGCGAGCGCGGCCGCCGGCATCGACATCGTCAGCCCGCGCTCGACGCGCGACGCCGTGCGAACGCCCGGCGCCCTCGCGCAGCGCCCGGTCCAGACCACCGCCTGCACGAGGCGGCCGTCCTCCGAGAGAAACTCGATCTCCGCGTTGCCGGCGCCGGGCAACGGCAACGGAATGCCCGGTGAGAGCTTGAGCGCGCCGCCCTTCGTGCGGGCAAGAAGCGCGAGACACGCGTCGACCGGAGGCTCGTGCCCTTCGAGCGCGAAGCGCCGCACGCCGCGCGACTCGTCGCGACGCGCCGGATCGAGATGGACGATCGACGCGAGCGGTTCGCACGTGAGCGCGTCGCCCACGACCGACTCGATGCCCGCATTCCTCGACGCCATCCACGCCCGCAACGGAGAGCGATCGATCGCGCGCGTCGGGGCGACCCGCGCGAACGCCATCGCGTCGCCGCCGATGCCGGAGCAGCGGTCGTCGATCGTGTCGCCTGGCTCGAGGGCCTCGGCGATGCGGCGAGCCTTCCACGCCGCGGTCTTGGCCGACGACGCCTGCTCCGCCCCGTCCCGGTCGGCCCAGAGGTCTAGGGCGTTCGGAAACTTGCCGACGAGCCGACGGCGGCCTTCGGCGAGCGCGAGCGCCGCGCCGACCCTGAACGGGTCCCGCCCCCGGCGCAGGCGCTCGACGGCCGCCACATCCGACGCGTCGACCGTCGCCGCGGCGGCCACGAGTTCGGGATCGTCGACGAGCGTCGACCAGGCGGCGAGCGCCTCCCGTTCGCGTTCGAGTCGCGCGTCGTCTTCGTGCGGAGCCGCCATCGACGGGCACCTTATCCGACCGCGACGCCGGGTCGCCGCCCTACCCGATCCGTCCATCCGTTACGACCGGCACAGCCGCGCGCGGAACAGGCAAAATTCCGCGGCGAGTCCCGCCGTGCCTCCGCGCGATTCCGGGCGTGCCGATGAACGTAGGTCTTCGCATGACGCTCGCGACTCGCACCATCATCGCCGTCGGGCTCACCCTTGCCGCCCTCGTGGCGGTCGTGAACGTCGTGACGCGCGATGCGGTCCTGCAGGGCTTCAAGCAAGTCGAGCGCACCCAGTTCGAGCGACACGCCGAGCGCGGCCGCGAGGCCCTCGAGGGGGTCGCCGAGGAGCTCTCGGGCCGCCTGAGCGACTGGGCCGCGTGGGACGACTGCTACGCGTTCGCCGAAGACGGCAACGCGGAGTTCGAGCGCTCGAACCTCACCGGCACCGCGCTCGCGAACCTCTCGCTCCGCTTCATCCTCTGGATCGACGCCGAAGGCAAGATCACGCGCGGCGGCGCCCGCACCCCCGACACCGAAGAGCTCGGCGCGATGCCCGACGGCCTCGTCGACGCCGTTGCCGCGCGGCCGGCCTTCTTCACGGTCCCCGACGAGCACGAGGCGCACGTCGGATTCCTCTGGCTTCCCGAAGGGCTCACCGCGATCGCGGTGCGCCCGGTCCTGAATAGCGAGGGGAAGGGCCCAGCGCACGGGACGCTCGTCTTCGGCCAGCGCATCGATCCCGCGATGATCGAGACGATCTCGGGCCGCGTGCGGGCCACGGTCGAGATCACGAACCCCGCCGCCGATCCCGCCAAGGAAACGGCGGTCGAGTCCGTCGTGTCGACCGGCCGGCCGCTCGTGCGCGCGATCGACGAGGACCTCGCCGTCGGCACGGCCGTCGTCACCGACATCGACGGCTCGCCTTCGATCGTGATCGACGTGATGTCGCCCCGCTTCGTCTGGCGCGAGGCGCAGGCGACCGTGTCGACGATCCTCACCGCGCTCGTCGTTGCAGGCCTCGGCGCCATCATCGCCGTGTCGCTCGTCCTCCGCGTCGCCGTCCTCAGCCGTCTCGCGAAAGTGCACGCCGACGTCGCACGGATCCGCAGCACCGGCGACCTCACCCGCCGGGTGCGCGTCTCGGGCCGCGACGAGCTCACCGAGCTCGCGGCGACCGTCAACGGCCTCGTCGAGCGCGTGGGCCGATCGCAGAAGGAACTCGAGGAGAAGGCCGACGCGCTCGCGCAGCTCTCCGCCGAACTCCGCGTTGCACGCGACGCCGCCGACGACGCGAACAAGGCCAAGTCCGCGTTCCTCGCGAACATGAGCCACGAAGTGCGCACGCCGATGACCGCGATCCTCGGCTACGCCGATCTCCTCGCGGAGTCGCTCCAGAACACCGAGGCGTCGGACTCGATCGACACGATCCGCCGCAACGGCCGCCACCTCCTGGCGATCATCAACGACATCCTCGACCTCTCGAAGATCGAGGCCGGGCGCATGCAGGTCGAGCGGATCCAGTGTTCGCCGAGCGACGTGGTGCAGCAGGCGATCGATCTCCTCCGCGAGAGCGCGTCGAAGAAGGGCGTCCTCCTGGGCGTCACGTTCACGACGCCGATTCCCGCCTCGATCGAGACCGATCCGACGCGCCTGCGGCAGATCGTCCTGAACCTCGCCGGCAACGCGGTGAAGTTCACCCGCGAGGGAAGCGTCGACATCCGACTCGCCTGCAACGCCGACTCGAACGAGCTGTCGATCGACGTCGTCGACACGGGCGTCGGCATGTCGCAGGAGGCCGTCCAGCGGCTCTTCCAGCCCTTCTCGCAGGCAAGCTCCTCGACCACGCGCCTCTTCGGCGGCACCGGCCTCGGACTCTCGATCTCGAAGCAGCTCGCACGGCTTCTCGGGGGCGACATCGTGATCCACGAGACCGGCCCGCACGGCACGACCTTCCGCGCCACGTTCGACACCGGTCCGCTTGCGGGCGTCGCGATGCTCCGAGAGCCGTCGAACGCCGCCGGCTCGAAGCCTGCGCCGATCGCGAACGTCGGCACGAACGACGAGCTCGCAGGACGGCGACTCCTTCTCGCCGAGGACGGCCCGGACAACCAGCGGCTCATCGGATTCCTGCTGCGCCGCGCGGGCGCCGACGTCACGATCGTCGGCGACGGGCAGGCGGCCGTCGACGCGGTCGTCGCCGCGGCGCGGAGCGCGACGCCGTTCGACCTCGTCCTGATGGACATGCAGATGCCGATCCTCGACGGCGCCGGCGCCGCGAAGCGGCTGCGCGAGCTCGGCATCCGAACGCCGATCCTCGCGCTCACGGCGCAGGCGATGGAAGGCGATCGCGCCCGATGCCTCGACGCCGGCTGCGACGACTACGAGTCGAAGCCGATCGACAAGCGGCGGCTGTTCGCCGCCTGCATGCGGTTAGCGAGCGGTACCGCAGCGCGCAAAGCGGCGTAGAGGAAGAAGAAAATAGAAAGGGAAAATGGGGAGGCGCTCGCTCACAGAGTGCACGCTCTCCATTGTCCTCTCTCCATTTTCTTCTCCGCCTCTCTCCATTTTCTCTTCTTGCTCCTCTTCTCCGAACCCGCTACGTTTCGCGGCACAATGCCTACCGCGACTCCGAGCCGTTCCAAGCGTTCGACGAAGACCTCTGCCCGCTCCTCGGCGGGGCCCATCACGACGTACATGCGCGAGCACTATCGCCACTTCAACGCGGCGACGGTGATCGACGCGTCGGAGGCGTACAAGGCGCACCTCCAGAAGGGCGGCGTGATGTTCATGACGCTCGCCGGCGCGATGTCGACCGCCGAGCTCGGCCGCTCGCTCGCCGAGATGATCCGCGAAGGCAAGGTCCACGCGATCTGCTGCACCGGCGCGAACCTCGAGGAGGACATCTTCAACCTCGTCGCCCACACGCACTACGTGCGCGTCCCGCACTGGCGCGAGCTGCCGGCGAAGGAAGAGGTGAAGCTGCACGCGCGGCATCTCAACCGCGTCACCGACACCTGCATCCCCGAAGAGGAGGCGATCCGCCGCCTCGAGCGCGCCGTCCTCGACGAGTGGACCCGCGCCGACAAGTCGGGCGAGCGCTACTTCCCGCACGAGTTCTTCTACCGCATCCTCCTCTCGGGCAAGCTCAAGAAGTTCTACGACACCGACCCGAAGAACTCCTGGCTCCTCGCCGCCGCCGAGCGCAACCTTCCGATCATCGTGCCGGGCTGGGAGGACTCGACGCTCGGCAACATCTACGCCGCGCACTGCATGGAAGGCGACGTGAAGAACGTCCACACCGTGCGTAGCGGCATCGAGTACATGATGATGCTCGCCGACTGGTACACGGCCACGGCGAAGAAGTCGTCGATCGGCTTTTATCAAATCGGCGGCGGCATCGCCGGCGACTTCCCGATCTGCGTCGTGCCGATGCTGCATCAGGACCTCCGCCGCAAGGGCGTGCCGCTCTGGGGCTACTTCTGCCAGATCTCCGACTCGACGACGAGCTACGGCAGCTACTCGGGCGCCACGCCGAACGAGAAGATCACCTGGGGCAAGCTCGGCGCCGACACGCCGCGCTTCGTGATCGAGAGCGACGCGACGATCGTCGCCCCGCTCATGTTCGCGTACGTCATGGGCAAGTGACGACGCGCGCCGCGGAACCTCGCTGCCTCGGATGTGGCTATTCGCTTCTGGGGCTGGCGAACGATGTCGCCTGCCCCGAGTGCGGCCGGAGCGGCTTCGGTGTTCAGGGCGTCGCGTTCGGCGGGGCACTCTGCGTCGCATCGATGGCGTGGCGACACGCAGTCCTGACCGCGTTCCTATGGGTCGGCGCGCTCGCCCCCTTGTCGCTTTGGCTCCGCGGCGCGAACCGGATCTCCGTGACGTTCACGGTGACGTTCGGAACACTGGCCGTCGTCGCCGTATGGATGCTCCGGCGCTGCTACGCGCCCAGCGGACCGTGCGCCGGCACGTGGATCGTTTCGGACGCCGGCGTCTACCAGTACTGGGGACGCTCGTCCATCGCGATCGCCCCATGGCCCAGCATTTCCGACGTCCGCTGCGATTGGCGACCGTTGGCCGGCTGGCGGGTGAGCCTTTCGCTTGTGGGGACGCAAGCGAGGTACATGTTCTTCGTGCCGACGAGGATCGCCGCCGCGGAGCTCATCGACGCTATCACGGCGCACCGTGATCGCTCGCGGGCTCAGGCACAAGTCCCTGACCACGTTGCAGCCGTCGAGGGCACCGTCGCCGACTCGGTGTTCCTCACGCCGGACCTTGCGTGGACGTGTTCCGGGTGCGGCAGGCAACGCATGTCCGTTCATGCCTTCGGACCTTGCCCTGGCTGCAACGCGGAGGGAGTGCACATCGACGACCGTCATGCGTTTGGCCGCCGCACGCCGCTCTCGCCTCAACGTGGCCCGATCACGCTCGCGGTCGCGTCGTTCGTCATCGTCCCCGTCGTCACGTGGATCGTCGTGCCGCTCGTCTTCCGCGACTGGAACGCGACGCGCACGATGGAGCTTTGGGCGGCGGCGACGTTCACCGTCTTCGTCGGTTTCGCGGTCGTCTTCGGGTGGCAGCGCCGCAACGCGACCGACCTTTGCTTCAGCGCCTTCGGCCCCGGCATCGTCATCTGGGGGAAGAATGACTGCCGATGCGACTGGGTGACTTGGGCGGAAGTCACGACCGTCGATGTCGGGCACCGTCGCGGACGTTGGCGCCAACTTCTCGTCCGCTCCGCGACGAAAAGGCCGCTCGGCGCGTGGTTCAACGCGCGAGACGTCGACATCGACGCACTGGCCCACCATCTCTCCGACCGGGCTCGTCGCTCCGCCGCGCTCAGGTCTTCGACACCTTCGGCGTAGGCTTCGCGGCCTCGAACACCTCGCTCAGGAAGCGATAGGCCAGCTTCGACGCGAGCATCTCGCTCGCCCACTGCCCCGGCGTCGGCAGGAGCTCGACGATGTCGAAGCCGACGACCTTGCGGCGCTGGCACAGGCGCTTGAGGAGGTCGTTCACCTGGACCCACGTGAGGCCGCCGGCCTCGGGCGTGCCGGTCGCGGGCACGATCGACGGGTCGAAGCAGTCGAGGTCGATCGTCACGTAGACGTGCTTCGACTGCTGCGAGATCACGTTCTCGATCCACTTGTCGTCGGTGCGGCCGCAGAGGTCGTGGCCCCAGAAGACGCGGCGCTTGTCGAGCTTCGGGAACTCTTCGGCGTCGATCGCGCGAATGCCGACCTGCGTGATCGGCGCGACTTCGCGGGCCCGCGCCATGACGCACGCGTGGTTGCACTTCGAGCCGTGGAACTCCTCGCGCGTGTCGGCGTGGGCGTCGAGCTGGAGAATCGAGACGTCCGACCACTTCTTCGCGACCGCGCGGATCGCGCCGATCGAGATCGAGTGTTCGCCGCCGAGCGTCACCGGGAACTTGCCGTCGTCCAAGATCTTCGCGACCGCCTTCTCGACCTTCGGGGCAAGCGCATCTGGGTCGCCCTTATGGCTGATCGCCGGCAGCGTGTGGATGCCGCGGCGATAGACCTCCGACTTGGTCTCGATGTCGAAGAGCTCCATGTTCGCGCTCGCTTCGAGTAGCGCCGCCGGCCCCTTGTCGGCCCCCTTCTTCCAGGTGCTCGTGCCGTCGTAGGGAACGGGCAGGACCGCGATGGCGCTCGAGGCGTACTCGCGGAACTCCTTGGGAAGGTCGCCGAAACCGGTCTTTGCTGCGGATTGCGCCATTGGAAATTGCTCGGGTGTGCGAAGTGCGGAAGGGCGCGGAGAATACCGCGACGGCGCTCCCTGTGCCGCCGCGCTGCACATGGTGCGATCCCCCTACGCGCTTCCTGAACGAGGACCATTCGATGCGTCGACCCGCCGCTCTCGTCTCGCTCTCCCTGGCCGCCGTGGTCGTCACGCTCGTCGCGGCGGTCTCCGCGCAGGACGACGACGCACCTCCGTCCGCGCTCACGGCCGACCTCCCGCGCACCGGCTTCGCGCCCGCCGCGGCCGCGAGCATCGACACGCTCGTCGAGTCGGTCCTCGAGGCGCACGGCATTCCCGGCGCGTCGCTCACTGTCGCCTACAACGGCAACGTGGTTCTCTCGCGCGGCTACGGCTTCGCGAACGTCGAGACCGGCGAACCCATGTCGCCCGAGACGCGCTTTCTCCTGGCAAGCGTGTCGAAGTCGATCACCGCCGTCACGGCGCTCAAGATGGTCGACGCCGGGACGTTCGCGCTCGACGACGCCGCGTACTCGCTCATCCAACCGATCGAGCCGCCGCCGGGGATGGCCGCAAACCCTGAGGTGTTAGGCATCACGGTGCGGCAGATGCTGCACCATGAAGGCGGCTGGGACCGCACGACGAGCGGCGATCCGGCGTCGTGGGAGCGGCGCGTGATGCGGGCGCTCGGCGTGCGCAACGCGCCGACGATGTTCGACCTCGCCCGCTACATGCTCGCGCAGCCGCTCGACTTCGCCCCCGGCACGAAGGCGGTCTACTCGAACGCGGGCTACGACATCACGGGCGTCGTGATCACGCGGCAGCGCCAAGCGTTCTACGCCGACACGGCGCGGCAACTCGTCCTCGGGCCGATGGGTCTCGACGGCATCAAGGTCGACGTGCGGGCGCCGCGCTACATGGAGAATGAGGCGCGTCGCTACGCGACCGGCGGCCAGCACATGCTGCCCGGCGGACACCCGCCGATGAACCTCGCGGCCGGCGGCTGGACCGCGCGCAGCCGCGACATGGTCGAGTTTCTCGTCGCGCTCTCGGGCTCGCGCAGCGGCACGCCGTTTCTCTCGCCCGGGATGATGGCCGAGATGACGCGCCCCTCGCCGACGGTGCCCCTCCGCCCGAACGGCACCTACTTCGGCCTCGGCTGGGACACGGTCGAACCGATGCACGGCAGCTTTCGCTACGCGAAGGACGGCGGCCTCCCCGGCATCTCGACGTGGATCGAGCATCTCCCGCTTGATCCGAATGGTCCGAATGCGCAGGAGGCGGGCGGCGGCACGCTCGACTGGGCGATCTTCTTCAACGCGCACGTCGAAAACGATGAGGGCAAGGTCATCGTCGGCGCGGTGACCGCGCGCCTTCGCCGCGCGCTCGAAGCGATCGATTGGACGCCCTGACGCGCGAGCCTTCGCTTACGCCCCCCAGAGCCCGAGCATCGTGCCGAGGTCAATGCCGTCGACGGTGCCGTCCTTGTTGAGGTCGGCCTCGCAGGCGTCGGTGCCCCACGCGCCGAGGAGGACGCCGAGGTCGCTGCCGTCGACGTCGCCGTCGCAGTCAAGATCCGCGACGACGCAGTCGGGCAGGCCTTCGACGACGATCGACTTCGTCAGGCTGGTGCTCGCGCCGAGGATCGAGACGTCGCCGAAGATCACCTGATTCGGCGTGGCGCCCGAGCCGACGGTGTCGCTCAGGACCTGGCGACCGTCGACGAAGACCGCCACCGTGGAACCGGAGAACGCGAGGCGGTACGTGTGGAACGCGTTCGTGGTGTCCATCAGGTACGTTTGGTCAGACCAATTCTGGTCGAGCGTCTGGAGGAGAATGCGGTCGGACGCGATGCCGAGCGCGGCGAACTTGCCGCTCTTGTCCGCGAGGTTCACGTAATAGCCGGTGCGCTTGAAGGGGTTCGACGCGTACCAGGTCGACGACTGGATCTTGACGACTGCCGTCACCGCGGCGCCGTCGGCGAAGAGATACGGCGGCAGCGCGCGGCTGAAGTAGGAGCTCGTGCCATACGACGTCTGTCCGTGCTTGAGCGCCCCGTCGACGAAGGTGGGAGGCGGCGCCTGGTTCGCGCCGACGGCGGTCCAGCAGATGTCGCCCGGAAGGAGGCCAAGCGAGGCGTCGTAGGTGCCGATCTGGTCGGCACTCGAGGCGGCTGCAACGACGAGCGCGGCGAGGAGGCCGCCGGGCACGAGGGATCGGCACGTGAGAGAGCGCATCCTCATAGTGGTACCGAGACGCCCCGCGTCGACGCAATGCTCAAGCGCGAAGAGCCCTCGTGTCGGCGCGTTCACGGACGTTCGGGCGACTTCTGGGACGGGCCGTTCCCCTGGGGACCGCGCGGCTCGCCGTCGCGGGCGCCATAGCCCGCCGCCGGGCTTCCGTCGCGGAGACGGAAGTCGTCGTTGGCGGCGTCGACGAAGCCGGGATCGCGGCCGCCGACGGCGTTCGTCTCGCGGATCGGCAAGCCTGCGGGCGGCGGAGCGCCGGGCTCGTCGATCGCGAACCAATACGTCGCGTCGAGGCGCACGGTGTCGGGCGCGGTGTTCGGCCCGACGTTCACG
This sequence comes from Phycisphaerae bacterium, assembly GCA_016795035.1. Lineage (GTDB taxonomy): Bacteria > Planctomycetota > Phycisphaerae > Phycisphaerales > SM1A02 > JAEUIT01. Next base: position 114,506 of record JAEUIT010000040.1, read on the forward strand.
AGGGGCAGCCGATCGCCGCGGCGGTAGACGACGAGGTTTCTCGACAACTCCACGTTGCCGCTCGGGACGAACGCCGGTCCGGTCGACTCCTGCAGCAGGCGGAAGACCCACTTGGTCGGCAGGTAGATGGTGTTATGCCGGGCGATCGCGCCGTCGACGCCGACGAACGCGAACGGCGCGAGCGAGCCGACGAACGTGCAGTCTTCAATCGTCACGCGCCGCGCTTCCGCGTTGCCGGTCTCGGCGAGCGCCGGCCGGAAGAAGTCGCGGCCCGTCGAGCCGCCCGCGTTCACGGCCCGTTGCCCGGCGTGCACGAAGCGCGAACGGCGGATCGTGACGTCGCTCGAACCGCCCTTCGCCTGCACGCCGGTCGACGCGAGGTCCTTCGGGTCGTCCTCGAACGTGCAGCGGTCGATCGTCGCGCGATGGCACCCGACCATGTCGACCGCGGAGCCGCCGCGACCCCAACGGCGGACGGTGCAGCGTTCGAGCGTGACGTCGTCGACGCCCGAGAGCTTGATGCCGTCGGCGTTGGCGCGGCCGCCGACGTCCTCGACGACGACGTTCACAAGCCGGACGTGTCGTGACGGTTGCGTGATTGTGCCGCCGTCGTCGATGTTGATGCCGTTCGCGGGCGCTCCACGCACGACGAGGTTCGCGAGCTCGATGTGCTCGCAGCGCGAGAGATGCATGCCGCGCTCGAAGACCGGCGGCTTCGTCGGGTCGAGCGCGCCAAGCCGGATCGGCGCGCCGTCCGTCCCTTGCCAGCCTTCCGCGGCGAAGGCGCCGTAGGCGCCGGGTGCGCAGAGGATCGTGTCGCCCGGCTTCGCGCCGCTAGCTGCAACGCGGAGTTCGTCGAGCGTCCGCACTTCGACGCGCCGTTCGCGGGCCGCCGGGGCGTCGGGGACGACGGCGGCGACCGACACGGCGATCGCGAGACGCACGAGGACGGCGGCGGTCAGCATGCGGGGAGCGTACGGCGCGGTCCAAAAGTCCCCACGATTCCCGTACCGTGCTCGGGGTCATGACCGACGCGTCGCCCACCGCCGTCCGCACCGCCCCGCTCCTCGCCCACCGCCCCGCGTCGGCGGAAGCGAGCGATTGCTTCGTCGCCTTCCTCGCCTACTGCGAGGCGGCCCGCATCGAGCCGTATCCGGCGCAGATCGCGGCGTTCGAGGCGATCTTCGAGAATGCCTCGGTCGTCTTGGCCACGCCGACCGGTTCCGGCAAGTCGCTCGTCGCGCTCGCCGCGGCATTCGCGGCGTACTGGCGCGGCCACGAGCGGCTCGACGCCGCCATGCCCGAGCACCTCCGCCGCTCGATTTACACGGCGCCGACGAAGGCGCTCGTGAACGAGAAGTTCTTCCAGCTCTGCGACGCGTTCGGCGCGCCGAACGTGGGCCTCATGACGGGCGACGCCACGGTGAACGCGTCGGCCCCGATCATCTGCTGCACCGCGGAGATCCTCGAGAGCATCGCGCTCCGCGAAGGCCGCCTTGCCCCCTTCGGCTGGGTCGTGATGGACGAATTCCATTACTTCTCCGACCCCGAGCGCGGCTCGGCGTGGCTCGTGCCGCTCCTCGAGATGACCGACTCGCGATTCCTCCTCATGTCGGCAACGTTGAGCGACGCCGAGCCCGAGGCCCTGTGCGAGGACCTGCGCCGCCGCACCGGCGGCAACGCGGTCGCGGTGACGTCGAAGGAGCGGCCGGTGCCGCTCGAATTCAAGTATCAGGAGGATCGCCTTCTCCTCGAGACGCTCGAGACCGTGCTGCGCGACGGCCTCACGCCGACGTACGTCGTCTCGTTTCGCCGCCGCGATGCCGCGGAGCTTGCGCCGAAACTCCGCTCGACCGCGCTCGACGCGAAGGCCCGAGAGCGGCGCGAGCGCATCCACGCGGAGCTCGAGCGGCATCGCCTCGACACGCCGTTCGGAAAGTCGCTGCGCGAGCTCCTGCCGCACGGCCTCGCCGTGCATCACGGCGGCATGCTGCCGAAGTACCGTCGCCTCGTGGAGCGCCTCGCGTCGCAGGGCCTGATCTCCGTGATCAGCGGCACCGACACGCTCGGCGTCGGCGTCAACATGCCGATCCGGAGCGTGATCTTCACGCAGCTCTCGAAGGGCGGCGGCCCCGACGGCATGTATCACCTCCGCCCGGGCGAATTCCGCCAGATCGCGGGCCGCGCGGGCCGCAAGGGGCACGACACCATCGGCACCGTCTTCGTGATGCCGCCCGAGCACGACGTGAACAACGCGCGGCGCAAGCGGAAGTCGGCGACGTCGGGCAAGAAGTTCCACGCCGAGAGTCCGCCGCCCGGCTTCAAGGGCTGGAACGAGAAGACGCTCGAGAAGCTGCGCGACGCACCGATCGAGCGGCTCACGCCGCGCTTCGCGGTCACGGGCCCGCTCGTCCTCGAGATCCTCGCGCGGAAGGGCGACGGCCGCGCGGCGCTCGATCGCCTCATCGAATCCGTCGGCGTGCGCACCGCGGAGTATCGCGAGAAGGCCGCGACGATTCTCGCGGCGTTCGAGGACGCGGGCCTCGCGAAGCGGCGCGAGGCCCCCGACGACCAAGGCTGCCTCTACGACCTCTCGAACGCGAGCGCGTGCCTCGACTCCTTCGACCGCCCGCTCGTCCCCTTCGTGCGCTTCGCGATCGATCAGCTGCTTCCCGACGAGCCCGACTACGACCTCGACGTCCTCACGATCGCCGAGTCGATCGTCGACGACCCCGACGAGGTGCTGCGGGCGCAGCGGCGCAAGCTCCAGGACGCGAAGCGCCAGGAATTGTGGCAGCCGGGCATGTCGCTCGAGGAATCGGCGGCGATGAAGGACGAGCTCGACGCGATCACGCACCCGAAGCCGATGGCGGAAGAGCTCGACGTCTGGTTCCGCCATTGGGACAAGGCGCATCCCTACCTCGCCGACCGTTCGCCGAGCTCGAAGTCGGTGGCCCGCGAACTCCTCGAGCGCGGGCTCTCCTTCGCCGACTACATCCGCGAGTACGGGCTCGTGCACCACGAGCAGTCGCTCTACCACTACCTGAGCGACGTGCAGCGCGTGCTGGCCCGTGCCATCGCCCAGCCTGCGACCGGCGCGGCGAATCCCCGGCAAACGGAGCTCGAGGCGATCTTGGCCGATCTTGCGTCGCTCGTCGAGACGATCGACTCCAGCGTCGCCGAGGAGTGGGCCCGCCACGGCGTCCAGGGCGAGGAACTCCGCGTTGCAGCCATACCGGTCGCCGAAACGAACGCGCGGCTCGAGGCGGCACGCCTCGACGGCATGCTCCGGCGCATGATCCGCCGCCGCGCGTTCGCGTGGGTCGAGGCGTTGGCCCGCGAGGACTACGAGTCCCTCGCGTCGGAGTCGCTCTCGGCCGACGCGCTCGCGGATGCGTTCGATCCCTTCTGGGAGGCGCACGAGCGCGTGGCGCTCACCCCCAACGCCCGCGCGGCGAGCTGCTTCGAGTACGACGCCGCGAGCGGCCGCGTGCGGCAGTGGATCCTGTCTGGCGGTGCCGATGAAGGCGAGGGTGAGGAGGACCGCGAGTGGTGGATCGAGGGCGCGGTGGACCTCGTGGCGTCGCGCGCCGAAGGAAAGCCGGTGATGCGCGTGACGGGGATCGGGAGGTAGCGTCCTAGGCGCGCCCATGGATTCGAGACGAGAACACGGAGACTAGATGCGAGCCGAGACGGACGGGGCCGCCCCCACCACCATCGCTTCGCGATGGTCCCCCTCCCCCAGCGAAGCTGGGGGAGGATTGCGGAGAACGCTCCGCGTTGCAGGCGCCCCCCCTCGCAGTCCTCCCCCACGCGGAGCGTGGGGGAGGTGTCGTCGCGCAAGCGACGACGGAGGGGGCCGACTCACTCACTCACTCACTCACTCGCTCACTCAACCCCACGCGCCAAGGAGAATCCCGAGGTCCGCCGCGTCGACCGTGCCGTCGCCGTTCACGTCGCCAGGGCCGGGCGTGCCCCACGACCCCAGCAGGATCCCGAGGTCTGACGCGTCGACCTTCCCGTCCCCGTTCAGGTCCGCCGGGTTCAGCCCGGGCTGCGGGTTCGGCACCGTCACGCAGATCTCGACGAAGCAGCACTGCAGCCAGTTCATGCTGTGGTTCCCCAGCGTGATGCAGTACTGGCTTCCCGGAGCCGCACCGCTATTCACCGTGATCGGGCCCACGTTCGTCGAGCCGTACGGCGCCACCGGGCCCACGTTCACGATCCCCGGCGTCACCGTGCCCGTCCCCGACGTCGGGAAGAGGACGAGGTGCCCCGTCGCGTAGCTCTCGAGGTTCGTGAACGTGAAGTTCAGCGTGAACTGCCCCGGAACCGACGTCGGCGTCAGCACCACGTCCGTCACCTGGGCGCAGTCGCAGTCCGGAAGCTCGATGCACGGAGACAGGTGGCAGCACTCGTCGCCGTCCACGTCGCCGAGGATGAAGTCGAAGCAGAACTCCGTCCCGGGCTGCTGGCCCGTGATCGTCACCGTGATCGGTCCCGACGAATTCCCGTTCAGGACCGGCGGGTTCAAGGGGATCACGTTCGGGGACATGTTCGGGCTCGGAAGGATCA
>JAEUIT010000090.1 GCA_016795035.1 Phycisphaerae bacterium
TCATGCCAGAACTTTTCAACGTTCACGGCTTCGGTCCTCCAGGAGGCATTACCCTCCCTTCAACCTGCCCATGGGTAGATCAACCGGTTTCGCGTCTACCCCCTGCGACTCGGCGCCCTTTTAAGACTCGGTTTCCCTACGGCTCCGGCGGGATTCGCCTTAGCCTTGCCGCAAAGAGTAACTCGCCAGCTCATTATGCAAAAGGCACGCCGTCACCCCCTTTCGAGGGCTCCGACCGCTGTGTAAGCAGATGATTTCAGGTACTTTTCACTCCCCTTATAGGGGTGCTTTTCATCGTTCAGTCGCCTTACTGGTTCACTATCGGTGGTCAAGGAGTACTTAGGCTTGGAGGGTGGTCCCCCCATGTTCAAGCCGGATTTCACGAGTCCGACTCTACTCTAGGCCTCACCAGCAACGGCTCTACAGGACTATCACCTTCTGTGGTCGAGCTTTCCAGCCCGTTCACGCCGCACTCTGGCTTATCCGCGTTCGCTCGGCGCTACTGACGGAGTCGCGGTTGCTTTCCTTTCCTCTAGCTACTAAGATGTTTCAGTTCGCTAGGTTCGCTTTTGCACCCTATACATTCAGATGCAAATGACCCTAAAGGGTCGGGTTGCCCCATTCGGAAATCCTAAGATCGCAGCTTGGTTACCAGCTCCCTTAGGCTTATCGCAGGTTCCTACGTCCTTCATCGCCTCTTGACCCCAAGACATCCATCATCTGCCCTTAATGACTTGGTCTCACCTATCGCGCCCCTTCGCTGACGGCTACGCCGCCCTCGAACGTTTGCGAGTGAGCCACATCGAGTTGCATGTCTCTCCCATTGGGAGCTGCTCCAGTCCATCAAGGTTTAGATCTTGATGCTGATGAGCCTCGATGACCCTGACATCTTCGCCACACCAGTCCCGAGCCTCTCAGCTCAAGCTTGATGCGTCGAACATTCAGAGCAGCCGCTCAAGCTACTCGTCATGAATTCTCGGTGTTGCGATTCCGTCATTCGTGCGTTGAACAACCTTGCCAAAGGCACGGCTGCTCGCGGCATTCCTGAGGGGAATCGCGACGCTTTCTATTCTCTCATGACTTGTCAAAGAGCCTGGCGAGAGGAACTCTCGCCGGCACCACCTGCTGATCCTAAACATCTCCTTGCGAAGATCTTCAGGCTCTTTCGGGTGGCCGTCCTCGTGACGGGAAACCGTTCGAGGTGCGGATCGCGGAAGATAGCGATATCCGCCAAGCTGTCAACGCCATCGCTCAGCTTTTTTGAGGTGGTTTTGAAGAAACCCCCGTTTCCGCACCGATAAACGGGTCGGACCTAGATCAAACCATGCCCAATCAGGTGTTTCGACACTGAGTTTTTGGGTTCGCGACAAGCCCGCAACCCTTTCCACACAGTCTGCACATCCGTGGCGGGCGTTTCGGTCGCCCTGCGGACGGGGAGAGAGGCCGGCGACACGCCCTCCGCCGCACACCCAGGTGCCCAAACGAAAAGCCCTCACCTGCGGCCATGGGCGCGGGTGAGGGCTCTAGGTTTCGGCTGCGGCTCGCGGGAAGCTCCGCCGATGGGGCGATGAGGCTGGACGAACTCGCCCGGCGTTAACGCCGCGGCAACTCAGCGGCGAGGAAGTCCTGGGCCGCTGGGAGCGTCGCCGCCGGCCCCGCCGCCGCCAGGGCCTGGGCCTGGTCCGGGCGGAGCCAAACCGCCGCCACTGTTGCCCGAGTTTCCACCACGGTCGCCGCGATCATCCTTCGGCTCGTCGTTCGCGACGCGAGCCGAGGTGACCTCGTCTTGGTACCGGGTTCGATCGGAATCGGTCGTATCGCCCGAGGGGGTACGAACCTCGCTGCCGGACTCGTCGATTCGCCGAACCACCACGCGGGTGCCGGCGCGGTTGTCACGATCGCCGCCGCCCGACTCGACGATGTCGACGACGTACCAGTCCGTGGTGAAGTCGACGGGCGTTGCCCCGCCCTTTGCCCGCTCCGACTTGCCGCCGATACGGTCGCCGGGCTGCACCGTGAAGCTCTCGGAACGGCGCTGGCCGTCGAAGAAGCGGTAGACCTCGACCTTGGCGTAGCCGAGCCCCAAACGGCCGTCGCCAGGCGACGCATCGGTGACGAAGAACGAGACCGACGGCTGCACGGTGATCGGTTCGCCCCATTCGCTGACGGCCGACGCCATCACGAAGTTGTCGGCGAGCCCCGCCTGCTCCTTGACCAGCTGGCGCTTGCGGGCAAAGAAGGGATTGAGGAGGTCGGCGCGGCAGCGGTATCGGTAGGTCCCGCCCGTCACCACATCGATGTCGTGCGCCCACACGAACACCGACTCATCCTTGGATAGATCGATCGCATTCACGGTTCCGGCCTGCACCTGCTGGCCGGGCGCAAGCTTCGCGAGCTGCGCGTTGATCTTGTCTAACTTACCCTTGAGGGTGTTGAGCTTCTTCGTAAGTTGACGGCGCTTCTGCTTATTCTCTTCGGCGTCACCGGATCCCTGGCGCTTGCCTGGACCCTGACCGCCGCCGAGGCCGCCGCCGCCCGGGGGGGCGACACCACCGCCGCCGCCACCACCACCGCTCCCGCCGCTGCCGGTCCCGCGTTCGGCATCACGCTCGCGCTTCTCGCGCTCCCGTCGCTGCTCGGGAGTCTCCTCCTCGAGCGGACCGCCGAGCGGCTTGAGCTCCTCCTCGACGCGTGCAACGTCGTCGGCGAGGCGCGATGCCTGACGGCGGAGCGAACGCACCTCGTCGGCATCGTTCGAGCCGGCGGCGTTCGTCGGCGCGTTGTCCTTCGCGCCCAAGATCAACGTTGACGAGAACGAGTTGCCCTTCGTCGGGAGGAAGTCCGGCTGCAACACCGCGAGGATTCGATCGCGCTGCGCGAACTCCGTGAAGACAGACTGGCGAAGGTTCGCGTCCGCCTTCGGAATGAGCGGGCGGAATGTGAATGATCCGGGAAGCACGGCGACCGTCGTCGTTTCGCCCCACGTCCCGTCGGGCTTCCTTTCCTGCCGTTCGAAAACCATATCAACGATGTACAGCGAGTCGTTGAACCAGAGCGGCGGGATCGGAAGGACAGGCGGGTTCGCGTTCGGGTTGCCCTTGCGAAGCTCGGCCCGAAGACCCTTCAAGTCGATTTCGCCGACGGCGTAAGTCCACGTGATGTCGTAGGGCTCCGACGGGAATCGCTTCGACAGCTCGGGATTCTGCTGCACGACGGTCGTGTCGAGCGTGTCGCTCTCCTGGAACACGCCGACCATGAAGGGCGCCGCGAACTTCGGAACGTGATAGGGCTTCTCGCCGGTCGAGACGTCGCCGGGCAGGAGGCTCGCGAGCAGCGCGGGCTGCGTCGGCGGAAGTTCACGCCGAGGCGAGACCCCCGAGTCGAGCGCCGACTTGAATCCGTCAAACGCCCGCGGAGGCTCGTCGTCGCGCAGTCGCGCGCCCGACGCCTCGCTGAGACGCGAGCGGACCGTTTCGGCCTTCGCCGAAAGTTCGGGTTCGATCTGCGCCGGCGGCACGTCCTTACCGTTCAGCGACACGCTGTTAGGACTCGTGAGGAACTGCATCCCCACCACACCGACGAATACGAGGGCGAAACCGCCCGCTACGAATTTCTCGATGTGCTGCTCGACGAAGGAAATGCCCTTGATCTTCATGGGTATCGCCTGAGGTATGTCGCGAACGAAGGTCGCGTTGTGTATGTAAGTGACAGCGGGACGCGATCAGCTGGTCGACGCGGGCGCGGCCGGCTCTTCGGTGATACCGAGGGCCGCGCGAACGTCACGCGGCATGTACGGGGCAACCCATTCACGTAGCCACACGCTCTCGAGATCGAAGCGCACCTTCGAGACCGGGCTCTTTCCGTACACAAAGCCCGCTTCGGCGTCGGCGAACGGATTCCATTGCTCGACGCGGACGTTGGTGACGGTGATGAAGTTCCGCTTCGCGAGCGCGTCGAAGAAGATCGGAAGCTGCGCCGTCGCGACGATCGCCGTCACTTCGGCACGGCGCACGTCGTAGGCCGCGTTCGACTGACGACCTGTGAACGTCGCCGTGTAGTCGCGGGCGGCCTCCGTCGCGAGGTCGACCTTCGGCGTGCCCAGCGGCGCGTTCGGATCGGCGGGAGCGGCCGCGGGCGCGTTCGGATCGGTCGCTTGGCCGTCGGCCGCAGGCGCGCCGCCCGCGGCGCCGAAGCCGCCGAAGCCGGATCCCGCGTTGCCGCCGCCATCGCTGGAGCTCTTCGCCGCCGCGAACCCGGCGGGTTCGACGCGGATCTGCACGATGCGCTTCACCGGATTGCGGAGGACGCTCGTGCCGGCCTCACCGTTGTTCGCCATCTTCGCGGCGTCGGTGACGGCGTGCATGATGTCGCTCACGATCCAGTAGCGCCACTGCCAGTCGAACATCTCGCCAGGCGTCGGTGCCGCGCGGCCGCGGGGATCGGCAGGAAGGCCGACCGCGTCGGTCGTCGCATACACCGAGATGCGCTGGGCTTGCTCGGCATAGAGCGCCAGCCGATTGCGGCTGAGTTCGTCGGCGAGAAGCTTCTTCTCGGCCGGATCGAGCGCTTCGCGATTTGCCTTCCGCAGCGTGGACAGGATGAACTGCCCTTCGCGACGCACGAGGTCCTCCGCGACCGCTTCCGCGGGCGGCGGCGAGCCGGCGCCCACGTCGGCGAAGAGCTTGCTGTACGCGGCAATGACCGCGGAGTGCAGCTTCATGTGGACGGTCTGCTTCATCGACGGCTCGACCGTCGGGAAGACCCCTTCCATAAGCAACGTATGGTTGCCGCGGTTTCGCGAGACGGCGAGCGCTCGAATCTTGTCGGCGTCGGCCTTCAGCGTCTCCACGAGCTTCTTGTACTGGTCGAGAATCTGCTGATTGATGACAACCTGCTTCGTCTCCGGCTCCTTGCCGGGGATATTCAGCGTCACCGAGCTCTTCTCGAGACCGGTGAGATCCGTCATCTTTGCCGCTCGCTCCTGAGCGGTCTTGCGGACGCTCTCATTGAGCGAACCGGCGAAGAACCACCCCAGGCCGATCGAGGCCAGGGCGACGACGCCGAGGACCACGATCAGAACGTTCGCTTTGACCCAGTCGAGGACTTTCTTCATGTTCATGAGGGGTTCTCTTGCTGCGGAGCCGCGCCGGCAGCGACCGCCGGAAGTTCAATCGTGAACGTGATGCGTCCCTGGAAGTACTTGTCGCCCTTCTTGTAGATCGCAGGCACGCCGGGCAGCGGAGCCATCTCGCTCAGGTTGAACTTGCCGCTCTCCGTCTCGATCTCGCCGCCGACCGGCACGCGCGGAGCGTTCGGATTGCCGCCTGGGTTCTCCGTCCCGGTGTCGAGGCCGCCGCCGCCCTCGCCCGAGTTCGTGCCGAAGCCACGACCGCCGGGACGCGTGAGCGGAGCGTCGCCTGTGTTCTGTCGCTTGCCGGGGAGGTTGCCGCCGCCCGGGCCCGAGCCGGTCGGGCCTTCGCCCTTCGGCCGTTCCGGACGATCGGTCGCCTCGTCGCCGGCGCCGGCAACTTGCGTCGGCGGTGCGAGCGACCTTCCGGTTCCGGTGTCGTCGGCCTCGAGGTCGGCAATCTTGTCGGTGTTTAGTTTGATCGAGTCCTTGATGATCTTGTAAGGAACGTCCGGACGTTCCTTGCCCGCCTGCTCGGTGAGCCAACGGACGACCGTTTCATTTAGGAAGTCGTGGCGGTCCCGATGCGAGAACTCGACCTCCATCGTCACGTCGATCGTGCGACGGCCCGCGTTGAATTGGTAGGTGCCGCGAAGATCGCGAAGCGTGATCCACTTTCGTTCGCCGGGCGCGACGGCCAAGATCGTCTCGGACTTGTCGGCGAAAAGCTCCGGCTGGGGTCCGCCCGAGCGGATCGCCTCGAAGACGTCGTCGACGAGTTGCGGCCACACCCGCCGATCGTCGATCAGCCGCCGCAGGTTCTCTGCGGTGAAGCCGAGGTTCGCTTCGCTTTCGGCAGCCTGATACTCGGTCTTGTAGCGCTTGCCCTGTTGGAGCACCATCTGCACGGTGTTCTCGGTGGCGGCGGCTTCCGACGACTCGAGCGTCGCCTTGTCGAGCGTGCCCCGAACGAAGAACGAGGCCCCCGCGAGGACGCCGAGCGCCGCGGCCGCGATGAACCACTTGGTCTTCGAGGCCCACAGCTGCTCGCGAAGCGCGGCCACCGGAGCAAGGTTGACTTCGATGGGCGCGAGGCCGATGCCCTGGAGCGCGAGACCGTACGCCGTCGCCATGTTGACGGTGTGCTCGGCGAAGTCCGCCGCTTCGCGACCGTCGACGCGGATGCGGGCGAACTCGTCGAGACGCTTGACCTCAATGTTGAGCTGCTGGCTAAGGAACTTGCGGAGGCCCGGGATCTTGAACGTCGAGCCGAGACCGATGATCTCGTCGAGCGCCACGCCGCGGTGCAGCTGCTGGTAGTAATTCAACGACTTCTGGACGTCGCTCAGGAGGTCGGTGAAGACCGGCCGCATCGCCTGCATAATTTGCTTGGCGTACTTGCTGGTCGCGGACTCCTGCTTGAGCGCGTCGGCCTTGCCATAACTAAGCTTGAAGCTCTCGCCGATCGCCTCGGTGAAGTGCGTGCCGCCGAGCGGGAACGTGCGGATCCAGCATCGGCCCTCGTCGGCAACGACGAGATCCGTCGCCGTGGTGCCGATGTCGAGGAAGACGAGGGGCTTCTTCGTCTGACCGAGTTGCAGGTCATATGAAAGGGCGTTGAACACCGCGAGCGGGCTCAGCGTCACGATGTCGGGGTTGATGCCGAGTTCCTGATAGAGCGCGAGCCGCTGGCTCAAGCGCTCCTTCGTGATGGCGAAGATGCCCACCTCGATCTCGGGGCTGTCGGCCGCCTGCACGACCTCGTAATCCCATTCGACCTCCTCGATCGGGAACGGGATCTGCTGCACCGCTTCGAACTTCACGATGCTCGGCACCTTGCTCGGTTCGACCGGCGGGAGCTTCGCGAAACGGGCGAACGCGGCGTTCCCGGGGATCGAGATCACCGCGCGCTCGCCTTGCACGCTCTTCTGGCTGACGAACTGCCCCAAGCCCAGTCGAATCATCTCGTCCTGGTCGAGGTCCGGCGTCGTCAGCACTTTCTTATGCGGAATCACCGCGAAATCGGTCAGTCGGGCTTCGTCTCCGACGCGCTCGAGTCGGACCGCCTTGATTGCGTACGCTCCGACTTCGATGCCCCAAGCGGCGTTCGATGATGCCATGTATCGCCCTCATGTCCCCGCGGTCCGGCGCTGCCGTGGCATCGGGCCGCAGTAAATCTAGGTAAGTTGAGACTACACCCAAGCCTACGAATCGGTCTGCTGACTCCGGCGCGGCCGACGGACATCGCCCAAGAGGCGCTCCGCCGCATGGATTCGCACGTGGGTCCCGCCGAGGGGAATCGTCCGAATCCAGCCGCCCCCGATCCGGTCGTAGGAAGGACGACGGACCGAGAGTCCCCAAGGACGCGGTCGCGCGCTCGGGGGAGGCACTATAACGGGAGCCGCGAAACGGCCATCGACGTCTCCGGAGACGGACTCCCTCGGGAGCTCCGGCGCGCAGACGAACGATCGGGAGTCGACCTCCCCCGTCATACCGCCCCACCGTCGGACGCGAGCGCTCGGTGCCCACCGAGGACGGCCGCCGGCCCGTGTCGTGGCCGCCGATCCGTCGAAGCGCGCGTTGCCGCGAGTTGTCAGTACCGAATACGGCAGCTTTCGGACGACAGATCCTGCAAGGATCCGAGATCCGCCGCATCCGGCGGCAACGCATGGCCGCGCTGCGGGTCGCGTCCCGCGGAAATCGGCTGGCCCGGGAAATTGGCGAACGGATCTTGGCGCGCGTCGGGCCCGTCGGCGGCCTGGCGATTTCCCCGGCCGAGAACGAGCGAACGATCCGCAACACACGAAGAACGACGGTACGCTGGTCGATTCTCGCTCTCGCGGCCGCCACCGACTCGGATCACCGAGCGGACTTGGGGCGCACCCGCGTGCGTCGATCCCGTCGTTCACCACACCCATGTCTTCCGACCAGAATCCCGGTTCGTCCTCTTCGGGCCCCTCTTCGGGGGGTCCGTCTTCGGGCTCCTCTCAGCCGTCGCGCTCGCGCCACGACGCCGACGCCGCGCTGGAGGCCGAAATCTCGGCGGCGCTCGGCAACATGTCGGTGGAGGATCTCCTCGAGGATCGCGGCTCGAAGCCGAAACAGCAGTCGAACGCCGGCCGCGGCGGCGGCGGGCGACAGATCCGGTCGGGCAAGGTCTTCCGCATTCACGGCGGCGACGTCTTCGTCGAGTTCGGCCCGCGATCGCAGGGCGTTTGCCCACTCACGCAGTTCCCCGAGCCCCCGACGGTCGGCGAGGAGCTTGAGTTCGCGGTGGAGCGCCTCGATGCGTTCGAAGGACTCCTGATCCTCTCGCGGCCCGGCGCGGTGCAGAAGGCCGATTGGGGCACGCTCGAGGTGGGGCAAGTCGTCGAGGCTCGCTGCGTCGGCATGAATAAGGGCGGACTCGAGATGGAGGTCGCCCACCACAAGGGCTTCATGCCTGCGGGCATGGTCGACCTGCGTCACGTGCCGGACATCTCCGTCTTCATCGGCGAGAAGTTCCCCTGCGAAATCGTCGAGCTCAACAAGGACAAGAACCGGCTGATCCTGAGCCGCAAGGCGGTCTTGGTCGCCGAGCGTTCGGAGAAGCGCGAGCAACTCCTCGCGATCCTCGAGGAAGGCCAAGTCCGGCCGGCCACGATCATCTCGCTGCAGCCCTACGGCGCGTTCGCCGACCTCGGCGGCGTCGACGGCCTCATCCACATCTCCGACCTGAGCCACGACCGGATCAAGCATCCGTCGGAGGTCATCAAGGAAGGCGAGATCGTCCAGGTCGTCATCAAGCGCATTGACCGCAGCGGCGACTCGCCGAAGATCTCGCTCTCGCGCAAGGACACGATGGCGGATCCCGTCTCGGCGCAGATGGGCACGATCAACGTCGGCGACACCGTCACCGGCAAGGTCTCGCGCATCACCGAGTTCGGCGCCTTCATCGAGATCGCGCCGGGCCTCGACGGCCTCGTGCACATCTCCGAGGTCAGCCACGATCGCATTCCGAGCGTCGACAAGGTCCTCAAGCGCGACGAGATCGTCACCTGCAAGGTGCTCTCGGTCGACTCGGGCCGCAAGCGCGTGAGCCTCTCGATCAAGGCGCTCACGTCGGCGCCGGAACGTGCGGAGACTGGCCCGGGCGGACGCGGCAAGCGCGAGGGTCGCGAGAGCCTCGACACCCCCCGCAAGGACGATCCCGAACTCCGCAAGCTCAAGGCGCGCCTCGGCGCCAAGGGCTCGCCGCAGCTCAAGGGCGGCATCGGCTGATCGCCGCTCCACGTTGCAGCCACGACCGAATCGAAAGGGTCGCGCCCTCCCCCACACCCCCGGGGAAGCGCGGCCCTTTCTCATTCCGCGTTGCAGGCGCGAAGCGCGTCGATCGCGCGGCGCAGCCCATCGAGATCGACGCTCGGTATCGGGTGCCCTGAGCGTAGATCGCGATCGAACGGGATGCGCATGGACGGCGGGCAGCGCATCACGCGATGCGTGACGCCGTCGTCGTCGACGACGATCGCGGAGAGCCGGCCGAAGCGCGAGTCGACCGTCTCGAAGCGCGGCTCCTCGTACCCAGCTGCAACGATGAGATCCGCAAGCTCGGCGTCGGTGCGCGTCGTCTCGACGCGAATGCGGCACGTCGGGTCGGCGTCGACCTGGCCCTTCGCCGCGCGGCCCACGAGGGCGAGCCGCGGCTCGATGCACCGCTCGGCTCCCCACCCTGCACCAACATGCGCGAGGAGCGTCATGAGCTCCTCGGCCCGCTCGAGGATGTCGGCGACGTGCGCCGCATAACCGGCGACGCCGAGCGTCTCCATCGCAAGGCCGCGGACGTGTTCGCGCACGAGCGCGAGCGGCACCGTCGACGGCTCCGCGTTACGCCGCGCCGCTGCGGTCCGGATGGCCTCCGCGGCCGAGGCCACGCGTCCGCCGACGAAGATGGAGTCCGTCAGGAGACGCGCCGCGTCGCGGGCAATCTCGTCGTCGATCGGTCGGTGCACCACGAACGCAGTGTACGGCTCGGGCCGTCGCGCTCCGCGTTGCCGGGCGCATCCGCGCCGTACACTCCGCGCATGCTTCCGCAACTCTCGCCCGACGAGTGCCGCGTCCTCGGCACGCTCATCGAGAAGGCACAGACGACGCCCGCGCAATACCCCCTGTCGCTGAACTCGATCGTCGTTGGCGTGAGCCAGAAGTCGAACCGCTGGCCGGTGGTCACGATCGACGAGGACCGCGCCCTCCGGGCCCTCGACGGTCTCCGCGCGAAGGGTCTCGCTCGCGAGGTCTCGCTCGCCGCGAGCCGCGTCGAGAAGTTCCGCCATGTCGCCCGGGAGGCGCTCGGCGTTTCCACCAGCGAATTGGTGCTCCTCGCCGAACTCCTGCTGCGCGGGCCGCAGACGGTCGGCGAGTTGCGCGGCCGCGCGTCGCGCATGCATCCCTTCGAGTCGCTTGAGGCGACGCAGACGATCCTCGAGGCCATGGCGGCGCGCGAGCAGCCGCTCGTGCGCGAGCTTCCGCCCTCGCCCGGCTCCCGCGCGAAGCGCTGGATGCAGCTCCTCGCGCCGGCCCTGCATCCGCTCGACGCCCCCGGCGCGAGCGACAGCGACGGCGACGACACCGAGCCCCGTCACGCCGACGGCACGCCGCGCGTGAGCGACGAGCGCCTCGCCGCCATCGAGTCTCGCCTCGCGGCGCTCGAAGCGACCGTCGCCGAGCTCGTCGCGAAGCTGCGCGATCTCGGCGGCTGACGCACGAGCGTCCGTCACTCCGCCGCGGGGAGATTCGTGATCTCGACGTCGCGCACCGTCGACGGGTCTTGGCCGTCGCAGCGGAATCGGAGCGCGAGGTAGGCGCGCGACCCGGCGTCGACGATCAGGCTCACCGCGGCGCCGCCGACGAGGCAGCGAAGGAGGAGTTCCCAGAGATCGATGAAGCCGCCGGCGATGCGCGCCGTTCGGCCCGCGATCGGCGGAAGTGCGGCCGAAGGTCCGAGGACGCCGACGTCGCCGAGGGCGCCCGCCGCCGCACTCGTCCCCGCGCCCCAGCCGATCGCGGCTTCGGCGAGCGACGTCGCAAGCCACGTGACGAATCCGACGAGTCCGAGCCCGATCGCGATGGCGACGATGCCCACGGCGATCGTGAGCACCGCGATTCCCGGGCGACGAAGGAGATACGACGTGGAGCGGACGAGCGCGTCGACGGAGTCGGAGTCGCCGGTCGCGACCGAGGCGACCGCGAGCGGCCAGCCGAACGCGAACGCGCCGCCGACGATCACGATCAGGAAGCTCAGAAGGAGTGCGGCGCCGTAGAGGAGTCCGGCCAGGATGTCGAGCGCCGGCACGCGAAGGAGGACGCCGATGCCGCCCATGAGGAGGACGGCGAGTGCGGTGAGCCCGATCGGGAAGACCGGAACTCCGGCGAAGCGAAGGAGCGAGCGGCGGACGAACGCGGCGGCGTCGGCCATCGTCGGACGCACGCCTCGGCCGGCATCGCAGACCGCCATGCGCGAGAGGCCGCCGACGAGCGTGCTGAAGAGGATCGCGAGCGGAAGGCCCGCGAGGAACGCGTACCACGGCGCCGTGCGCACGAGCGCGGCCGGCACGCGCACGAAGGTCTCGATGCCCGCGTCGAGCACGCCGAAGGGGCTCAGGGAGAGCGCCGCCATTCCCATGCGTCGAAGCCCGTTCGCGAGATCGGTGCCGAGCGCCTCGAAGGGTCCGCGGGCCCGCATCGCGTCGACGGCGGCGCGGGCTTGGCGGTACCGCGACTCAAAGCCCACGCGATCGCCTTCGCGCGTCGATTCGCCGGCGTCGAGCACGGCGAGCCGCTCGAAGTATGCCTCGTCGAGCACGCGGCGCATCTCGCCGGCGTCGGCCTCGGAGAGACTCAGCGTATTGCCCTGCGTCAGCGACGTCCCTTGCGCGAATGTCACGACGCTCGAACCGGCGCTCCGACGGGCGAGGCGCTCCTGCTCCGGCGTCCACACGCCGACGAGCAGTCCGCTCGGCGAGATCGGACGGTTGCCGAAGGCAAGGTAGAGCGCGTCGGCCGCGCGTCCGGCGACGACGAGGACGATGAAGACGAGGGCGCCCCACACAAGCCGCGGCGGCAGCAGTGCGGCGACGGCGGCCCGAAGGACGAAGCCAAGACTCGCGCTGACGGTCACGGGCGGCGATGCTACTCGTAGTTCGTCGAATGGGCGTTGCCGACGCGTCAGGCGCCGGCGAGTTCGCGGGCGGCATCGGCGACAATCCAACGCACGATCGGATCACCCGCCGGAAGCCCCGACGCCTGCGCGTTGTGGAGGAGCGTGCCCGCGTAGAGCTCGGCTTCGGCATCCCCGGGCAGGGCGAGAAGGAAGGCGTGCAGCGCCCACGGCCGGTTGGTCGCGTTGTCGGGCTGCGTGTTCGCGAGGTGCCAGCGCAGCGCCCGCGCCAGCCGCGCGTGGACTCGCACGCTCTCCGCGCTCGGCGCGGGGCGACTCCACACTTCTCGGGCTCGCCGCGCGAGCGCATGGAGCCCGCACAGCTCGGCCTCGGTCCAGACTTCGATCGCGGTCCAGTCGGTCGACGCCCAGAGCGGGCCGTCGCCGTCGAGGTCGAGGCCGAAGGCATCGACCGGCGCGGAGCCGAGAATCGCGCGCCACAACCGGCTCTCGCCCCCCTCGCGACCACCCGGGAGCGGCTGGATCGCCGATGCCGGAGGTGTCGTCGGCAGTCGCTCGGTCGCCGCGTCCCCTGCGGCGGCGGCGAGGAGTCGCGACCACCGCTCGCGCCGCGGATCGCCCGGCTTCACAGAGTCGTGTTGATCGTTCGTCGACATGCGGGGCACTCGCTCGCCGATCCCCTTTGGGGGGCGAGGTCGGGGGCGAGTTCGGGGATGCGTTCGGCGGGGCGTCGGCGACCTCGCACGTGCATCGCATCTTCTCGATCGGAACCATCGTGCGAAGTTTGGAGCGTCAAGATCCGATGCTACTCTACGAGTGATGCTCCGTCATGCGCGAGCCAAGCGGTCCTTGATCGACGTGAGGCGTTGCCTCTCGTGCGGTTACGCGGGACCGCTCGCCGACCTCGACATCGATGCGACGGAAGCGTCCGCGGACCATCATCACGGTGCTGACGAGCACGGCAGCGATCCGCTCGTGTGCCCGCGCTGCGCGTGCGACTTTCGCGTGCGCCCGCCGCGGAGCTACGCCGAGATGGAAGGGCTCACGGAACGCGGCACGACGCGACGCCACCGTCGCACGCAGACGACCGCGCACGCGATCGACATCGGGCTCCGCACCCGCTGGGTCGGCTTCCTCGTTGCGACGAGCGGCCTTCTGATCATCGCCGGGACGCTGATCTCGATGCTGCTTCAGCCGTTCACCGGCGTGGGCGACTGACGCACACGCCGCGGGCTTCGCGCGTCGGTAGACTCGTCGGACCATGACCCAATCTGGGACCCACTCCGGGACCGCGTCCGCGACGACGTCCGCTGCGCTTGCGCTCGAACCCGTCCTCGCCACGATCGAGAAGACGCAAGCGGCCGCCGTCGAGCGGCTCGCCGAATTCCTGCGCATCCCGAGCATCAGCACCGATCCGGCATTCGATGCCGACACCACGCGCTGCGCCGAGTGGGCCGCGGCGCAGCTGCGCGAGCTCGGCTTCCGCGCCGAGGTCGTGAAGACGATCGGTCACCCCATGGTCCTCGCGCATCACGACGGACCGTCAGGCCAACGCTCGGGCAGCCCGCGGATCCTCTACTACGGCCACTACGACGTGCAGCCGGCCGATCCCCTCGAACTCTGGACCTCGCCCGCGTTCGAGCCGGCGATCGTCGACGGCCACTCCTATCGCGGGAAGCCCGGCAAGCGCATCGTGGCCCGCGGCGCGGTCGACGACAAGGGCCAGGTGATGACCTTCATCGAGGCCTTCCGCGCCTGGCACGCGACGCACGGCACCTTGCCCTGCGCCGTCACCGTCATGCTCGAAGGCGAGGAGGAGTCGGGCTCGAAGAGTTTCGAGCCGTTCCTGAAGTCGCACAAGGAGAAGCTCGCCGCCGACGTCTGCGTCGTGAGCGACACCGGCATGTGGGACATCGAGACGCCGGCGATCACGACGCGCCTGCGCGGCCTCGTCTACGTCGAGGTCACGCTGCACGGTCCGAGCCTCGACCTCCACTCCGGCATGTACGGCGGCACGCTCGTCAATCCGATCAACGCGCTCGCGGCGATCGTCGGCAAGCTGCACGACGCCGACCGACGCGTGCAGCTCAAGGGCTTCTACGACAACGTCGAGCCGCTGCCCGACGCGATCCGCGCCCAATGGGCCGGGCTCGCCTTCGACGAGATGGAGTTCCTCGGCGAAGCGGGCGTGAAGCATCCCTACGGCGAGAAGGGCACGACGACGATGGAGCGCATGTGGTCGCGACCGACCTGCGACTGCAACGGCATCTACGGCGGCTACACCGGCAAGGGCGCGAAGACCGTCATCCCGGCGCATGCAACGGTGAAATTGAGCTGTCGCCTCGTCGCGAACCAGGATCCGGCGAAGGTCCATGCGAGCATCGAGGCCTTCTTCAAGGATCATTGCCCCCCCGGCTGCCGGATCGAGATGGTCTCGCACGGCATGGGTCCCGCGATCAGCGTACCGACCGACTCGGTCTGGCTCCGCGCCGCGGCGAAGGCGCTCAAGGCGACGTTCGGCAAGGAGGCCGCACTGATCGGCACCGGCGGCAGCATCCCCGCGGTCGGCCTGATGCAGCGCGAGCTCGGGATCGACTCGCTCCTCGTCGGCTTCGGCCTGGACGACGACCACGTCCACAGCCCGAACGAGAAGTTCGAGCTCTGGTGCTACCGAAACGGCATCGAGGCCCAGGCCCGCATGCTCGCCGAGTTCGCCGCCACGCCGCGCGCGTGACCGCGCGGCAGGCGGAGCGGCGTCACGGCGCGATGCGGCGACGGCGGTTCCGCCGGAGGCGGAGCACCTCGAGTCGCAGTTCCGTCATCCGCACATGGCGGTCGACGACCGTGGCGGCGGCACCGAGCGCTGCAACGGCGACCGCGGCCGCGCCTGCAACGACGATCAGAATCACGGTCGGTTCGGTCAGCGGCCCCATAGATCGCAGAGGTCGGCGCGAGTGGACCGGGACTTGAAGCTCGCAGGCGAAAAAAGTGCGGGTCGATCAGGAAGAACGCGCTCCGGTTCGCGGACCTCCATTGGCTACACTCCCCGCCGCCATGCACTTGCGATCTGCCGGCGTCTTCACTGCGCTTGTCGCCGGCCTCCTCTTCATCCTCGGCGCGAGCGCACGCACGGCCAGCGCGCAGACCGTCAACGTCGAGCTCACCTCGTTCGGCGTCGCCGGCATGATGCGACCTGGCGACTGGATCGCGATCAAGGTGAAACTGACGGCGGACTCGGTCGAGCCCGTCACCGCCGAAGTCTCGTGGGAAGTCCCGAACGCCGACGGCGACGACTGCGAGAACACGCGCGTCGTCACGCTCGCCGGCGGACAGTCGATCGAGAAGTGGCTTTACGCGCGCCTTCCGCCGTCGACGCAGCCCTTCGATCTCCAAAGCAACCCCTGGACGGTGCGCGTCTTCAAGATGGAGGACGGTCGCCGCGTCAGTGAGATCGGCGCGACCCGCATCAGCGGGCAGACCGCCACCACGGGTTCGCTCGCGATCGACATGGACAAGGACCTGATCCTCGTCCTCGGCGACCGAAAGCTCGGCCTCGAGCAGTATCAGGACACGCTCTTCAACGACTATGAGATGCCGCCGGGCCTCCAGGCGCGGACGATGGTCGCGTCGGGCGCCACGCTCGCGGACCTTCCCGATCGCTGGCAAGGGCTCGCGCCGTTCAGCGCGATCATCTGGTGCGACTCCGATCGGCGCCCCTCGCAGCTCTCAAGCGCGCAGGCCAGCGCGCTCCGCGAGTGGATCTGGCGCGGCGGCACGCTCGTCATCGGCATCGCCCGCGCCCCCGACGCCTGGGGCATCGATCGCGCGCCCGGCTCCCACGAACTCGAGGATCTCCTCCCGAGCGCCCCTCCGAAGCGCTTGGAGCTACGCATCGGCGACGTCGCTCCGATCGTTTCCAAGTACGAGTCGCTCCGCGATCCGACGCGCGCGACGCCCGTCTACGTGTGGGATCCCGCGAAGCTCGATCGCGGCTACCGGCCGATCGTGTCGCTGCCGTCGCCGAAGGCCGAGACCGGCCTCCTCGCGCCGCGCCCCGGCAAGGATTTCGACGGTGCCGTCGTCGGCGTGCAGCGCAACTTCGGGTTCGGCATGATCGTCGTCCTTGGCCTCGACGTCGACCAACTCAGCACGCAGGGCGTGCACACGACGAACATTCCGGTTCCGCAGGCCGACACCTTCTGGAACCGCATCCTCGGCCGTCGCGGCGACACGCCCACCGCCGAAGAGATGCAGCGCTACATCTCCGACACGTCGGTGCAGATCCTGAACCCGATCCGCACCTCAACGAGCGAGCTCGGCTCCGGCCGCCTGATCAGCGAGCGCATCGGCCTCACCAGCCAAGCCGCGCTTGGCGTGCTCGCGGCGTCGCTCATCTTCCTTCTCTACTGGCTGTTGTCGGGGCCGATGGGATTCTTCGGCCTGAAGCAATTCAAGCGCGAGCGCCATTCGTGGGTGCTCTTCGTCGCCATCGCGTTCCTCTTCACTGCGGTCGCCTGGGCCGGCGGCGCGCTCATCTCGCCGACAAGCGCGAACCTCCGTCACGTCACCGTGATCGACCAGCTCGGAGTGGATCCCGCGCAGACCGACACGTCGAAGGGCATCCCCGACCAACGCGCGACGTCGTGGATGAGCGTCTACTTCCCGAGCTACGGGCCCACGTCGATCAAGATCGGCGACGAGGACGACGCCAACGCAAACGATCTCCTCTCCTCGTGGTCGCCTCCGCCCTCCGGCACTGGCGACAGCTTCCCGAACAAGGATCGCTACCGCGTCGATGCGGAGGTCCAGTCCGAGTATCTCGTGCCGGCGCGCAAGACAAGCGCGGACTTCGTCGCGCGATGGCGCGGCGTGATCAGTCCGGAATGGGGCGCGCCGGTGAGCGTCGTCTCGCCGGTCGAGCTGCGCGTCGATCGCCAACTCAAGCCGCATCCCATCTCGATCGTCGGCGCTCTCAAGCACGGATTGCCCGGCACGCTGCAGGACGTGCGCGTCACGCTGGTCGTTCCGCAGCGCACACCGCTCCCGGCGATGACGGCGCAGAATCCCCCGCGCCCGCGGCCCGACACGTCCGGACTTCCGCCCCTCGACGGCCGCATGGTTTCGCCGGTGCGCGGCATGTGGGCCCCGAACACGCCGCTCGATCTCGGCGCGCTCTTCGGCGATCCCGCCCCCTTCCGTCGTGGCGTGACCGGCTCGATCGACAAGGAGTTCGAGGACCGCTACTACGGGGCGATTGCCCAGAGCTTCGCGTCGAACTTCGGCGTCGGCAACGATTCGCTCGACGACGACCGTCGGCGTCTCTTCCTCGAGATGCTGACGTACTTCTGGATGCTTGAGCCGCCGCATTGGATCCGCTTCACGGCGGGTGAGCAGACGTCGGCCCGCGCGGCGCGCCACCACGCCCGCGAGCTCGACCTCTCGCCCTGGATGACGCGACCGGTCCTGATCATCACGGGCTTCCTCGACGGCAGCTCGTGTCCGATTCCGGTCGAAGTCGACGGCGAACTCGTCCCGGGCGAAGGGCTGACGATGTTCCGCTACATCCTGCCGCTCGACGACTCGAAGTTCTACGACATGCTCGTCCCCGAGATGGTGACGAAGGACCAGTCGCCCGAGCCGCCGACGCCACCCTCGACACCGCCGACCGACTGACATCATCGATAGAACGTGCCCGCTCGAACTTCACTGAGGGGCGATCGCCTCGTCCTCACGCTCGACCTGCCAACGACCGACCGGTTCGCCTCCCATGCCGATGATCGAAACCATCAACCTCACCAAGAAGTACGGTGAGTTCGTCGCGCTCGACAACCTGAACCTCACGATCGAGGAAGGCGACTGCTTCGGCTTCATCGGCCCTAACGGCGCCGGCAAGACGACGACGATCAAGATCCTCGCGACGCTCCTCAAGCCGACCTGGGGCGAGGCGCGCATCGACGGCAAGGTCGTCGGCTACCAGAACCACCTGATCCGCCCGATCATCGGCTACGTCCCCGACTTCATGGGTGCGTACGAGGACATGGCGGTGTCGGAGTACCTCGAGTTCTTCGCCGCCTGTTACGGCATCCACGGCCCGAAGCGCAAGCAAGTCGTGAAGGACGTCCTCGACCTCACCGACCTCTCGTACAAGGCGACGTCGGAAGTGAACGGCCTCTCGCGCGGCATGCAACAGCGTCTCGCCGTCGCACGCGTCCTGCTCCACGACCCGAAGGTCCTCCTGATGGACGAGCCGGCCTCCGGCCTCGACCCTCGCGCCCGCATCGAGATGCGCGAGCTCCTCAAGGAGCTGCGTCGCATGGGCAAGACGATCATCATCTCGAGCCACTTCCTCCATGAGCTCGCCGAACTCTGCAACGTGGTCGGCATCGTCGAGCGCGGCAAGCTCGTCTACTCGGGCTCCGTCGCCGACGTCATGCGACGCACCTCCGCGGGCATGGTGATCCAGATCGTCGTCGACGAGCGGGCCTCCGAAGCCGCCGAACTCCTTGCGAAGGTCAAGGGCGTCACCCGCATCGAGGTCGTCGACACCGAAGGCGGCCAGCGCATCGACGTCAGCATCGACCCCGAGTCGGGATTCCGCATCAGCGAGATCCCGTCGCGCCTCATCGCCAACGGTTTCCGCCTCGCCTCGATGCAGCAGGAGGCGGTGAACCTCGAGACGGCCTTCATGCGTCTGACGAAGGGGTTGGTGCAGTAAGAAGCGGAGAGAATGGAGAGAGGAGAATGGAGAGGGAGAAGCTCGCGGTGCCGCGCCCCGACCCCCCAGCCCCTGAACCCTGAACCCTGAACCCCGACCCCTTCCGCTTCCTCATGCCGACCTCGGTCCTACTCATCGTCAATCGATCGCGTGCGGGGGTTCGCGAGCACATCGATCTCGCGCGCGAGCTCATCGCGCGCTACGCGACGGTGCGGGCGACGATCGACGTGGAGGAGATGCCGACCACGGAGCCGGTGCCGGCGGCGCCCGAGTTCGATCTCGCGGTGGTGTTGGGGGGCGACGGCACGCTCCTCGCGCAGGTGCGTCGGCTGCTTGAGCGACAGAAGCCGATCCTCGGCGTGAACTTCGGCCGCCTTGGCTTCCTCGCCGAGTTCGACTGGGACTCGTTCGTCGTGCATGCGCCGAGCGTCCTCGGCGGCCGACCGCTGATTCGCGAGCGCATGGTGCTTTCGGCGACGGTGTTCGACGCGCACGGCCGCCCGCGCTTCGGCTCGAGCGCGATCAACGACTGCGTCATCGCCGCGGGCCCACCCTACCGCATGATCGAGCTCGCGATCCGCACGCAGGACGAGGCCGCGAACGGGAACACCGTCGACGAGGGTCCCGACCTCGTCGGCGACGGCGTGATCGTGAGCACGCCGATCGGATCGACCGCCTACAACGTGAGCGCCGGCGGACCGATCGTGCATCCGGCCGTCGACGCGATCATCGTCACGCCCAACGCGGCACACTCGCTCGCCTTCCGCCCCGTGGTCGTGCCCGCGACGATCGATCTGTCGATCCGAGTCCTCAAGGCCAACGAAGGGACGGCGGTGGTTCTCGACGGCCAACTGACGCACGCGTTGCACGAAGGCGACGTCGTCCGCGTCGTCCGCCACCCGGTCCGGGCGCGGCTCGTCGGCAACCCCTCGATCTCGTACTGGCGCACGCTCCTCGACAAGATGCGCTGGGCCGCCCCGCCGACCTATCGCGATCGGGGCCCATGACGTCGAGCCCGCGGGACGGGGCCGACACGAAGCGAAGGCCGAGGGTAGTCTGCGCGGTTTCGGCGAAACGCCGAGGATTCAGGATTGAGGAGTCAGGAGTCAGTGAGAGAGCAACCGGCTCGCGGTAGCGTTGCCTTCCCACTGACTCCTGACTCCTGAATCCTGACTCCCCGATTTCTGCCTTCCTCGATCCTCGCTCCTTCACCCTCGCTCCTCCTCCATGATCGACCTCAAGCAACTCCGTGAGAATCCTGACCGCTTCCGCGCCGGCTGCCGCGACAAGGGCATGGACGTCGACGTCGACCGACTCCTCGCGCTCGACGAGCGGCGTCGCTCGATCATGACGAAGCTCGAAGATGCCCGCGCCGAACAGAATCGGCTCGGCAAGGAAGTCGGTCCCCAGCTCGGCAAGCTCAAGGGCCAGCTGAAGTCTGCGACCGGCGACGCGAAGGCCGCGCTCGAGCGCGAGATCGCGTCGCTCGAGTCGAAGCCCGTCGCGCTCAAGGCCGCGGTGCAGCAGTACGAGCAGGAGGTGGCGTCGTTCGAGCCCGAGTGGAAGGCGCTCTGGATCCAGGTGCCGCAGCCGCCGGCGTCGGACGTGCCGAAGGGTTCGTCGAGCGACGACAACGTGGAGATTCGCCGCTGGAACCCGCCGAAGTCCGAGTGGATGGACGCGTTCGACACGTCGAAGTCGTTCGAGACGAATCGCGGCTTCAAGCCGAAGTCGCACACCGAACTCGTGCGCGACCTCAGGCTCGTCGACTTCGAGCGCGGCGTGAAGATGTCGGGCACGCGCCACTACGTCCTCACCGGCATGGGCATGCGCCTGCATCAGGCGGTCCTTCGCTACGCCCTCGACTTCATGGTCGAGCGCCGCGGCTTCACGCCGATGGGCGTCCCGGTCATCGTGCGCGAGGAGTGCATGGTCGGCACGGGCTTCTTCCCGGCCGGCCGCGAGCAGGCGTATCACATCGAGGAGTCGAAGCGCGGCGCGGGCGCCGATCTCTTCCTCACCGGCACCGGCGAAGTCGGCCTGATGGGCATCCACGCCGACGAGATCCTCACGCTCGAGCAGTTGCCGCTCAAGTACACGACGTGCTCGACGTGCTTCCGCCGCGAAGCCGGCGCCGCCGGCAAGGACACCGCGGGGCTCTACCGCATCCACCAGTTCGACAAGGTCGAGCAGGTGGTCGTCTGCCGCGCCGACGACGCCGAAAGCCGCGCGTGGCATGGCAGCATGCTGCAGTCGGTCGAGTTGATCCTTCAGTCGCTCGGCATCCCCTACCGCCTCCTCCAGTGCTGCACCGGCGACCTCGGCGTGAAGAATGAGGACATGATCGACGTCGAGAGCTGGATGCCCGGCCGCGGCGAGATCGGCAAGGACGGCGCGCCGACCGGCGCGTACGGCGAGACGCACTCGGCAAGCCGCCTCGGCGACTACCAGTGCCGCCGCCTCAACCTCCGCTACCGCGACGAGAACGGCAAGCCGGTCTTCGCGTACGCGCTCAACAACACGGTGATCGCGAGCCCGCGCGTCCTGATCCCGATCCTCGAGATGCACCAGCAGAAGGACGGAAGCGTGGTGATCCCGCCGCCGCTCAGGCCGTACATGGGGGGCGCGACGAAGATCGGGTGAGAGGCAAGAAGATAATGGAAAGGGAAAATGGAGAGGGGTGGGTGCGCGGGGGCGCGCCTACTCGCAACTCCGAAACGGCTCCGACTGGCCGGCGTAGCCGATCTCGGCGCAGCGCGCGTCGAGGTCGGGGACGGGCTCGGAGATCCGCTTCGTCATCGTGAATGCAACGCGGAGAGCGTTGCCCTCGCGCGTCACCGCGACCGACGCCGGGACGACGTTTCGCTCGGCCTGCAACGACACGATCAGCTCGCTGTCGGTCTCCGGCAACGCGGAGAAGGTCGCGCAGAAGGCGTAGTCGACCGACGGACGGAAGCGATCGAAGCCCATCCACGCGGCGACCGCGAGCAGGATCGCGAGGACGACGACCACCACGATCACTTGGCCTGCCCGTTGGCTCGTGCGCGGCGGACCGTGGCTCATCGGGCGCTCCCCTGTGCGAGGACGCGGCCGAGACGGTCGAGGTTCTCCTCGTTGGCGGGAACGACGATGTGTCGCACCGCCTTCGCGACGTTCGCGTCGTCGAATGCCTGCGCCCACGTCACCCGCGTGCCGCCGTCGGTCGCCGCGAGCGACACGGTCAGCGTGAAGTACGGCGCACAGTCGTGACGGATCACGACCGTGCGTGCGGGCTCGAGCGTCTGGAACACGCTTCGATTGGGGTAACGGGTGCCGTCGGGACCGTGCATCACGAACTGCCACTCGCCGCCTTGGCGGAAGTCGAAGCGTTCGAACGTGCTGGTGAAGCCGTTGGGCCCCCACCATGCCGCAAGCTGCTGCGGCGACTCGAACGCGGCATAGATCGCCGCCGGCGCGAACGGGAAGTCGCGCGAGGTGCGGAAGGTCGTCTCGTCGAGCGTCATCGGGCACACCGTATCCGACGATCGCGTCGCGCACGAACGCGGCGGCCGGAAGCATGGTGTCTTCCGGCCGCCGCGGTTGGTGTCGATGCGCCTTCCCGGCGGAAGTGCCGGCTCAGTTCGACCAGATCGACAGGAGGAACGCGAGATCGCCGCCGTCGACGTTGCCGTTGCCGTCAAGGTCCGCGTTGCAGCCGCTGCACGGACCCCACGACGCGAGCAGCACGCCGAGGTCGAATCCGTTCACCGCGCCGTCGCCGTTGAAGTCGCCCGGGCCGGGCAGGACGCAGCCGCGCGACGCGAGATCGACGCACATGGCGTCCCACGCGACGTTGCAGCAGTCCGGCACGAACGAGCACACCATCGCGCAGCACGTCTCGTCGGCGCAGCCCGCGCCACCGAGGGAGAGGCACGAGTGGTTCGCGTTGCCGCAAACGCTTTCCTGCGGCTCGGTGGGCACGCACACCTCGTTCGCCTTCGTCACGCAGACGTTGTCCCACGAGATGTTGCAGCAGAAGGGATCCTCCGCGCAGACGAACTGGCAGCAGCCGACGTCGTTGCAGCCGGGGCCGCCCGTCTCGAAGCAGCTGTTCGTGGCGGTGTCGCACGCCTCGGGCGGAACGGTCTCGCCGCCGTCGCAGAGGGACTGCGCGCCTTGGACGCACAGGATGTCCCACGAGGTGTTGCAGCAGAAGAGGTCGGTCGCGCACACCGTCTCACAGCACGCTTCGTCGGCGCAGCCCGGATACTGCGAGACTTCGAAGCACTCGTTCGTGGAGATGCCGCATCCGCTTGGCGGGTCGGGCGGACCGCCTTCGCACAGGAGATCCGCGTTCGAGGCGCAGAACTGGTCCCACTCGACCTGGCAGCACGACGGCGCGAGCGCGCAGATCGTCTCGCAGCATTCGACGTCGGAGCAGCCCGGGCCGACGCCGTCCGCGAAGCAGTCGTTCGCCGACGTGCCGCACGACGGCGCGAGGTCGCAGAGTCCAAGCGCGGTCTGCACGCACGCGGTGTCCCAGCCGATCACGCAGCACGACGGGTCCACGTTGCAGACCGGCACGCAGCACGAAGGATCTTCGCAGCCCGGCGCGTTCGTCGCGATGTAGCAGGGATTCGACGCGACGGGGCAATCGTCGACCGGTTCGGGCTCGCAGAGCTCGAGGGCCCCAGTGACGCAGAGGAGGTCCCACTCGTAGTTGCAGCAGAACGGGTCCGCGGCGCAGACCGCTTCGCAGCAGATCGCATCGCTGCAGCCGCCGTCGAGCGCGGTCGTGAAGCAGTCGTTCGGGGCGGTGCCGCATCCGGTCGTTGGCGGATCGACCGGTCCGCCTTCACAGAATTCGTTCGCGATCGCCGCGCAGAACTGGTCCCAGTCGGCGACGCAGCACGAGGGATCCGCGTTGCAGACGAAGGGACAGCAGACGGCGTCGACACAGCCCGGTCCCGTGCCCGCAGAGAAGCAGTCGTTCGTCGACGTTTCGCACGCCTCCAATGACGGGCCGTCGCAGCCGCAGAGATCCTCCGCGGCGAGGACGCAAATGAGATCCCACTGGATGTTGCAGCAGAAGGGGTCGAGGGGGCAGACCGCGGCCACGCACGCGGGGTCGTCGCAGCCCGGCGTGGAGTTGGCGGTGCAACAGTCGCCCGCGAAGGCTGAGCTCGCCGCAATGACGGCCGCGAGCGGACTGACAGCGAGAAGGCGTTGGAAACGCCCGATGCGTGTTCGCATGAGGAACCTCGAATTGATGATTGGTTGACGAACGGACTCGGTGCACCGGCCAGCCGAAGTGGGGCCAATGCTCCCGCAAGAGGTGCGACCGCTAATCCGCCGCGAGGGCGGACGAGGATTCAACGAATCTGCGAATGGACGCAGAGTTGCAGCTCGACGATGCTGCGGTGGCGAAAGCGCGGCCCGATCAATCGGCCGCGTAGGAATCCGACGACGGCGCCTGTCACGCGGAGAGGAGCGAGGTTGCCCTCCGTCGTTTTCGGGCGGACGCCCCCGACGCAAGGAGCCCGAGAAGAACGACGGCAAACCCAAGTGGAACGACCGGCGCGAGCACTACCGTTCCCGCCATGAGGCCTCGGAGAAGAAGGCTCAGACTTCCTGCGACGACGAGGCCGAGGAGAACTGCGCTCGCCATGCTCGCCCATCGCCAACCGAGCACGAGCCCGACCGCCGTCAAGAACCAGACCGCACCGATCACAAGCAGAACCGCCCCGAGGACCCCGACTGCGAGCAGCAACGCGGAACCGACGAGGTTCCAGAAGGGATCGGGATTTGGCTTCCCCATGGCTGGCAACACGACGAGCCCGAACCCCGTGAGCATGTGAAGCACGCCGAAGACGGCGCTTGCCGCCGCCACAACCCACCATTGCCACGGCACCGGCATCTGGACGTTCGACTGCGGCGGTGCGGTCGGTGGGAGGTGCGCTTGGGTGCGAAGGTCGGGCGAGCGATTCACGCGACGTAGCGTACCCCGTCCATGCCGGCATCACGTGCCAAGACAGCTGCAACGACGAGGAGGATGTGCGGCCCATCTCGTCAGCCGAGGAGACCGGGATTTGCCCGCCAGAGCGTCCAGTTCAAGACGGCCGCAAAGGTAATCCAGGCGAGATAGGGAACGAGCAGCCCCGCGGCCGTGCGATCCACCCGCCAGAAGGCGACGCCTGTGGCTGCGACGAGGAGCCAGAGCAGGACGATGTCGGCGAAAGACGCCAGCCCCAGCCGCCAGCGGAAGAAGAGCCAGCTCCACAGGGCATTCACGAGGAGCTGTGTGCCATAGAGAGAGAGTGCAACGACGAGCGTCGCCCCCCGCGCCCGCCGCCAGACGAGCCACGCCGCCACGGCCATGAGCGCGTAGAGCACGGTCCACACCGGCCCGAACAGCCACGCGGGCGGCGCCCATGCCGGCTTCGCGAGCTGCGAATAGACGTCCGGGGCATCGGCCGATCCGAGACCGCCGAGTCCGGCCGCGACGAAGGTGACGACGACGAAGACAAGGAGCGCGAGCACCTGTCTCAGCGCAGGGCGTGGGGTCATGGTCGTCGTCATCGGTGTCGGGCCTTTCGGGGCAATCGAGCGTGCGCCGCCGGAGCGTACGCCACACATCGCGCCGCGGCCCTCCACATCAGGCAACGCCGCCAGCAATTCTCGTCGTTGCAGCCGCCGTCAGGTGCCTTCGGCCGCCCGAATATCGTCGGCAAGGGCGTGCAGGAAGAACTCAACATGCCCGCAGCGAGGGCACACGTACACGTCGAACTGCTCGCGTCGCACAAGGAGTTCGCCTAGGTTCCCGATCGCGCCCCACGGCGCACCTTCGTGAAAGTTGCGCGTCCCGAGAAACTGAAGCACGGTCGGGCATCGGAGACACCGCCACGGACTCAATGTCGGCGGCGCGATCGGCGCCGGCGCTTCGGCGTCCTTCGCGCGCCCGGTGCATCTCCAGCACGCATCGAACTGGTCGTCGTGAGCTTCGCCGCACGTCGGGCATGTCCACATGCCGCGATGATAGCTGCAACGGGGAGAGCGCTCCTCACCCTCCCTCTCTCTCTCTCCATTCTCGCGGCGAAGCCGCCCTCTCGATTTTCGCGGCTCCGCCGCTTCCAGCCGCCCTCTCCATTTTCGCGGCTCCCGCCGCCTCAAGCGCCCCGGGCGCGATTCGAACGCGCGACCTGCCGCTTAGAAGGCGGCTGCTCTATCCAGCTGAGCTACCGGGACCGTTCTCCGAAGAGTCTATCGGCAGGGTCGCCGCGTCGGCTGCGTCTTCGTGCTCGTCGGCAGGCGCCCGCAACGCGTCGGGCGTCAGGCGTCGCACGGCTTCCCGACTCGCCGCCATCGCGATCGTGCGAAAGAGACGGTCGCGTCGCGCGGGATGGCTCGTCATCGCCGGCGGCGGCACGAGCTCGCGCAGCGGCAACGGCGCGTCCGGCTCGACGCCCTGCGCGAGGTCCGCCTTGGTGCGCCGAAGCGGTCGCCGATGACATTCGACGAGCCCCCAGCCGGTCGGCACTTCCTTCGGCCGCACGAGCCCCGCGGGCGTGAACAGAATGAGTCGGTCCGCGAGGCGGTAGCGTGCGAACCGCGCGAACTTCGTCTCGCCGTAGATCGCCTGGTCCACGCGCTCGAGCTCGCGCAGGATCGCGCGATAGCTCGCGAGCTTGCTCTTGCTGAAGTCCCACGCTTCCATCTCGCTGAAGAGGCTCGAGCCATGCTGCCGCAACTCCGGCTCGAATCGCTTCACCTTCGACTCTTCGAACGTCTTGCGCTTCGCCTCGAGCCGTTCGCGCTCGGCGAGGAGGTTGTCGGGCTGGCTGTGGTCGCGCGCGAAGTCGGCGCGCGACTGCTTGCACTCGATGATGATCGTGCGCCAACCCTCGGGCCCGCGCGACGGCGAGCGCCTCGACTCTTCGCCGAGCGACCAGAGCGACGCCGCCTCCCGATCGGCGCGGGCGAGCAGCCCGTCGATCGGCCGGTCGAACCAGCCTGCAACGTCGATCCGATAGCGCCCGATCGGACACCGCACCTCAGTCGCGACGACGCGACACCCGAGGCGCCACAGCCATGCAACGGCGAGTTTCTTGAGCGCGAGATGGTCGAGCGTTTCGCCCATGCGTCGACGCCGTCAACGCCCCCGCTTCGCCCGCGCCTGCGTCTCCACGTTCGAGCGGAACTCGACGCCGCGCACGCGAAGGTCCTTGATGATCCGGTCGAAGACGCCGGGCATCGTCACGAGGTTCTCCGGCGCGTAGACGCCCGGCGCGTGAATCGTGCCGTCGAGGATCATGCGGGCGACGCTCGTGCAGGGAAACGCGGTCGTGCGCGACATCGAGCTGAATCCGGTCTCGGCGTGGAAGTGGTCGAAGAGGTCCCACGTGAGCCGCGTCGGCACGCGGTCGAGGGTCCCTTCGACGATGACGCGCATGACGGTGAGGTCCTCTTCGCCGTCCTCGTAGGTCCACTTCGGGAAGAGGAGTTTCGCGAGTAGGTCCCGCGGACGCACGCTCACGCCGCCGACGTCGACCGGCTGCAACGAGAAGAGACCGGTCTCGCGGAAGACGCGCATGAGTTCGATGTGGCCCGGATAGCGCATCGTCCGTTCGCGCATGAACGGGACCTTGAGCGTGGCGATGAGGCTGCGGAGCCCGTCGGTGTTGAAGACCTCGAGCGTTCCCACGTGATCGAAGTCGAGGAGCTCGGGCTCGGAGAGGGCTTCCTTGATGACGACCTTGCCCGCCTCGACCACGCGCGCCGGCCTCACGTACTCCTCGAGCACGTCGCCAGGCGCGAAGCCTGCCTTGTAGCCGAACGGCCAACGGCGAAGGCGCGGGATGCCGCCGACCATGATGTCGACGCGCTCGGCCTTGGTGAGCCGATCGACGCCGTGCGCGGCGAGGATGTTCGACATGCCCGGCGCCACGCCCATGTCGGCAACGCAGACGGCGCCGGACTTCTTGGCGAGCTTTCCGAGATCGAGAAAGTCCTCGGGCATGAAGGATATGTCGCAGTAGCGCGCGCCGGCCTTCGCCATCGCTTCGAGCGTGCGATAGCCGAACGTGCTCGGGAGCGCGCCAACGACGAGATCGGC
This sequence comes from Phycisphaerae bacterium, assembly GCA_016795035.1. Taxonomy (GTDB): domain Bacteria; phylum Planctomycetota; class Phycisphaerae; order Phycisphaerales; family SM1A02; genus JAEUIT01. Next base: position 28,088 of record JAEUIT010000090.1, read on the forward strand.
CTTCGCCGCGAGCCGCGCGACGGCGCCGGCGTCGGCGCAGTCGAGCTCGACCGTCGTGACGCGTCCGCCGCTCCGTGCGTGCGCGCGGGCGAGCGACTGCGTGGAGCGATCCGCAACGACGACACGGAATCCCTTGCTCGCGGACAAGTCGGCGGCGATGACCGAACCGACCATCCCGGCCCCAAGAACGACGACGTTAGGCATGGGCAGAGTTTAAAGGAGTCAGGAGCCAGGAGTCAGGATTCAGTGGAAAGACACTTGCTCGCGGGGCCCGGCACACGCTCACTGACTCCTGACTCCTCGATCCTGACTCCCCTCTTACGACGCCTTCACCAATCGCGTCACGCGCCCAATCGGCACCCACTCCGCGACGAGGATCGAGCCGTCGGCGAGCCAGATCGCGGTGTGCGGATGGATGAAACGTCCGGGGATGAACTGCTCGCGCGGCGCGCCGCGCAGGTTTGTCGGATCGCCGTCGCAGAGGTGGGCGACAACCTTGTTGTCCTTGTCGAGGATCGTCACCACGCTCGAGAGGTCGGGCACGAGAAGCAGGTCCCCGCGCGTCTTGAAGTGGCACGGCTGGCGCATTCCGTCGGTGACGAACGACAGGTGCTTCCCGTCGAGGGAGAAATACTGAATGCGACGATTGCCGCGATCGGCAACGGCGAGAACCGGCTCGGTCCCGCGGGTGTCGAGCCAAAGGCCATGCGGACAGTTCGTCTCGCCCTTCCCCGAGCCGGGACGGGTCAGCGTCGCTTTCCACTCGCCGTCCTTCGAGAAGCGATGCACGAACGCCTTGCCGTAGCCGTCGCCGACGTAGATGTCGCCGTCCGGGTGGAACGCGACGTTCGTGGGGTTCCAGTCCCCTTCGTGCGCGTACAGCGTCTCGTCGCCGAGCCGCGCGTGGAGGGGCGCGCCCGTCTCCCACACGAGCGTGCCGTCGAGCGTGGTCTTGGCGAGCCGCCGACGATTCACGTCGCAGTGATAGAGGAACTCCGCGTTGCCTTCGGTGCGGACGTCGAGACCGTGTCCGCCGCCCGCGAAACGCTCGCCCCAACTTGTGAGGAACTTCCCGTTCGCGTCGAAGACGACGATCGCGTGCTTCGTCGCGCTGTCCGGATGCACCGTGTGCGAGACGTAGATGCGGCCGCTCGAATCCTGGGCGAGGCCATGCGTGTCTCCCCAACGGATCCCTTCGGGCGGTACGAGCCAGTCGTGCTCGACGCGATAGCGAGCGTCGCCCGATCCGGTCATGAGCGGCGCGGCCTGCGGCGTCTCGTCGTTGCCGAACGCGCGGCTCAGGGGCGCGAGCGCCATGAGCCCGGCGGCGGTGCGGACGAACGTGCGACGATCGATGGAGGGCGACGGATGCATGGTCATGGGCTCGTGGGGGAGGCGGGCTGCGGTCGGACATCGGCGATCACGTCGAGCGAGTCGTTCGAGAGAAGCGCGACGGCGATCCCCGCGTCGGTGACGCCACTCTCGAAGACGTACACCCGCCGTAGGCGCGGATGGTCGGCAATGGTGGCAAATCCCCCGTCGCCGATCTTCGTGCCGACGAGGTTCAGCGTTTCCAGCGCGTCGAGGCGCCGAATGGCGGCGGCGGCCGCGTCGGTCAAGGCAACGTGGTCGAGCCGCAACGTGGAGAGTCGCGGCATCGGCGGAAGCCCGGCCAGGCCGGCGTCGGTGATCGACGTTCGTGCGAGGTTGAGCTCGACGATCTCGTCGGCGATCGGCGCGAGGAGCGCCAGGTCGTCGTCGGTCCACGGCGTCGACGCGGTCGACGCGTTCACCATGACACCCCGGTCGTCGCCGGCAACGCGGAGAACGGAGCCGCCGCGCGCGGCCACGGCCGTCGCGGCGTCGTCGAACGCCGAACTCCGCGTTGCAGGCGCTGGCGCGGCGCCGCCCGCGCTCGCCGGATACGCCGCCCCGTCACGGATCCAGGTGCGGATCGCGTCAATATCGCCCGGGGTCAGGCGCTCGCCGTCCGGAGGCATCGCGTCGGCGTCGGCGGCGGGAAGGAGGACGCGGATCAGGAGTTCGCTGTCGTCGGGATTGCCGGGGACGATCGAGAGGGCGTCGGGCGCGCCCACGAATGCGGCGTCGATCGGATCGAGGCGCAGGCCGCCCTTCTGCTTCTTCGGGCCGTGACACTCGACACAGTGCGCCGCGAGGATCGGCTGCACGCGCTCGACGAAGAAGCGCTCGCGCGGATCGGTCGGCAACGCGGCAGGAGCGGCGGCGGCGGCCGACCCGTTCGTCGGGACCAGCCGCACGAAGCCTTCGAGCACGTAGCCCTCGCCGCGCACGAGCTCCCCGCCGATATGCCCGGCAACGGCGACGAGAAACGCCGCCACGATGGCGCCGAGACGCCCCGCCGCCTGTCCGCTGCCGAGGACCGTCGACGAGCGCGCTCGCCACGCGAGGCCCGCCACCGCGACGAGGATCGCCGCGCTCAGCGTGCCGATCCAGCGATGCCAGAAGAGCGCGTCCGTCTGCTCGTTCGCGTACTCGTGGGCGGCGTTGAACCAGCCCGAGGCGGTCGACGCGACGGCCGTGAGCGCGGCTGCAACGAGGAGCGCGGGCGTCGCCGGGTGCATTCCGGGCTCGCGACGGACGACGCGCCACAACTCGAGCGCCGCGGCGGCGAACACGAGGCCAATGGGGAAATGCACGAAAAGCGGATGGAGCCGCCCGACGCCGCGCAACGGCGAAAGCACGAATTCAAACGTGTGCGCCTCGGCAAGGATGAACAACGGAGCGACGATCTCGGCCATCGTTGGGTCGAGTGTACTTGTGGCGCTGACCGCGCTCCGTCGGTGCGAGACCGGGCGGCAAAAGAACCGGATGCGGTCTCCTTGCGGCCGCATCCGGCGTACCCCCACGACCTGTGCCCCCACAGGAGCCGCCGTTTCGTCGTTGCACGAAAGGCGAACGCCGCGATTCGCTCGGGCACAACCCCCACGCGGTCCCCGAGTCGATCGTGACCATCGAGAATGTCCGTCCGTCGTCCCGCTCCGTCAACCGAGAACCTTGGAGAATGCGTGAGAAGGTGCAGGTTCCGCGCGGGAGCCGACGGATCTGCATGGTCATACACATGTCTTCGATGGACGCCGATTCCCCAAGGCCGCGCCGCGGTCCCCGCTCCGCCGCCGATGACCTTCTCGTCGAGACGCCCGACGGGATCTACTGCCCGCGCGGCGGCTTTCACGTCGATCCGTGGGGCTCGGTCGAGCGCGCCGTCATCACGCATGCCCATAGCGACCACGCCCGCCCCGGATCCCGCGCGTACCTCGCGGCGGACCCCGGCCGCGGCGTGCTGCAACGACGACTTCCGAACGCACGCGTCGAGACGCTCGCGTACGGCGAGCGGCGGACGATCGGCGACGTGACCGTCTCCCTGCATCCCGCGGGGCACGTCCTCGGATCCTCGCAGGTTCGCATCGAGGCCGACGGCGACGTTTGGGTCGTCACCGGCGACTACAAGCTCGTCGACGACCACGTTGCAGCTCCATTCGAGCCGGTCCGTTGCCGCGTGCTCATCACCGAATGCACCTTCGGCCTTCCGGTCTATCGCTGGCCCGAAGCCGCGACGGTGCACCGCGACATCGCCGCATGGTGGGCCGCGTGCCGCGACCGCGGCCTCACCGCGATCGTGACGGCCTACGCGCTAGGGAAGGCGCAGCGCATCCTGAAGCGCCTTCCCGACGACGGGCCGATCCTCGTGCACGGCGCGGTCGCCTCCATGAACGACGCGCACCGCGAGGCGGGCGTCGAACTTCCGACGACGCACGCCGCGACGCGCGAGAACGCACGCGCGCACCGCGGCCGCGCGCTCGTGATCGCCCCGCAGTCGGCGATCGCGACGCCGTGGATCCGCTCGTTCGGCGAGGTCGAGACGGCGTCGGCGAGCGGATGGATGCGCGTGCGCGGCGTGCGCCGCCGGCAGAATCTCGATCGCGGCTTCGTGCTCTCCGATCACGTGGACTGGCCCGGGCTCATGACGGCGGTGCGCGAGTCAGGCTGCGAGGAAGTCGGGCTCACGCACGGGTTCGTCGACGTCGGCGCCCGCTGGTTCGCGGAGCGCGGCCTGCGCACGCGCGTCTGGTCGACGCGATTCGTCGGCGAGGCGGCCGAGCCCGAGTCGGCGCCGGAGACCTCGGCCGAACCGGGGGAGAGCGACTGATGCGCCGCTTCACGCGACTCTGCCTCGAGCTCGCCGCCACGACCAGCTCCTCGCGCAAGGTCGACTGCATGGTCGCGTACTTTCGCGCGGCGCCGCCGCGCGATGCGGCTTGGGCGCTGGCGTATCTCCTCGGCGCGCGGGGCCGACGACCCGTCAGCTCCACGTTGCTGCGGACCTGGGCGTGCGAGGCTGCGGGCATTCCCCAATGGCTCTTCGATGCGAGCTATGACGGCGTGGGAGACCTCGGCGAGACGCTCGCCCTCGTCCTTCCCGACCCACCCGCCGCCGGCAACGCGGAGACGCCCGGACTCGCCGAGTTCGTGGCGACGTACGTCACGGCGCTGGCGGGCGCCGAGCCGGAGCGTGCCCGCCAGGTCGTCGAACGCGCGTGGGCCACGCTCGACGTCGACGGGCGCTTCGTCTATCACAAGCTGATCGGCGGCGCCTTCCGCATGGGTGTCGCGCGCGGGCTCGTCTTTCGGGCGATGGCCGAGGTCACCGGCCTTCCGCTCGCGGTGATCACGCATCGGCTCACCGGATCGTTCGAGCCGACGGAGGCTCGCTGGAGCGCCCTCGCGTCCCCCGCCGACGACGAGGCGGACGCAGTTCGCCCCTACCCGTTCTGCCTCGCGACGCAACTCGCCGTTGCAGCCGGCTCGACGATCGACGCCGAGCTCGGACCGGTCGGCGACTGGCAGATCGAACGGAAGTACGACGGGATCCGCTGCCAGCTCCTGCGCCGCGGCGACGCGCTCGCCGTCGTGAGCCGCGGCGAGGAGCGCATCGACGGCAGCTTTCCCGAACTCGTCGCGCTCGCCCGAAGACTGCCGAGCGGGACCGTCCTCGACGGCGAGGTGCTCCTCGTCGAACGCGACGCGCGAACGGGCGGCGACCGCATTCTCCCCTTCTCCAAGTTGCAGCCTCGTCTCAACGCCAAGCGCGCGGCGTGGCAGGCCGAGCCCGGGCTTTTCGACCTCGAGCGCGTGTCGTTCCTCGCCTACGACCTGCTCGAGGAGGATGGTCGCGACCGTCGCGCCGATCCGCTCGCCGAACGCCGCGCCGCGCTCGAGCGCATGGTGTCGCGCGTCGGCGACGATCGCCTCCGGCTCTCGCCGGCGCTCTCGGTCGCGTCATGGTCCGAGGCCGCGGAGGAACGTGCGCGGAGCCGGGCGCTCGGCGTCGAAGGGCTGATGCTGAAACGACGAGACGCGGCCTACGGAATCGGCCGCGAGCGCAAGGCCGGCTGGTGGAAGTGGAAGGTCGACCCGTACTCGATCGATGTCGTCCTTGTCGCCGCGCAGCCCGGCAGCGGCCGCCGCGCGAACCTCCTGACGGACTACACGTTCGCGGTGTGGCGCGGCGCGGAGTTAGTCACGGTCGCGAAGGCGTACTCGGGGCTCACCGACGAGGAGATCGCGCTCGTCGATCGGCATGCGCGAGCCACGACGACCGCACGGAAGGGTCCGGTGCGGCTCGTCGAGCCGCAGCTCGTCTTCGAGCTCGGCTTCGAGGGCCTCGAGCGCTCGACGCGGCACAAGGCCGGCATCGCGCTCCGCTTCCCCCGGATCCTGCGCTGGCGCCACGACAAGCGCCCGAGCGACGCCGACCGCGTCGACGCGCTCGAGCGCCTGTTGGCCGCGGCCGCGAACGTCACTTCCGGGCCGCTACCAACCGACGGGCGACGAGACGATCGCAGCCCTCGACCGTCGTCGGATTGATCTCGCGGAAGTCCTTCTGGTGGCTGTTCTGGCAGTCGACGACGACCAGGTTGCCCTCGCGATCGACGACGATCGTGTGGACACCGCCCACCACCGGAGTGCCGTCGGCGAGCGTGCCCATCAGGTAGTTCGCCAGGACCGCGTACGCGGCGTCCTTCGGAGGATGCGCTTTCACGTGCGCGGCGAACTCGCGAGCGACGGTCCACAGGAGCTTCTGCTCGTTCGGCGTGGGCTCGACCGCGAAGGGCGGCACCGGCGCGCCGGCGGTCGCGGCGAAGGCCTTCGCGTCGTTCACGCGGGCGACGAGGTCCGCCGCGCTCGTGCCTGCGGTTCCGTTCACCTGCGGCGGAAAGAGTACCACGCTCGTCGTTGCAGGCGCCTTCGCGAACGCCGCCGCACGCGTGGCGATCGCCTTCCGCTCCGCCTCGTCCGGCACGCCCGATGCCTTGGCCCACGACTTCGCGATCGGGCCTTCGGGGGCGCCCGCCGCGTTCGGGTCGCCGAGCGAGAACGCCGGGCGCAACGCTTCGGCCGCGACGATGCAGCACTGCATGGGCTCACGAGGCTTCACGCGGTCGAAGATCGCGTCGCCCGCATCCTGCACGTCGCTCCAGACGATGGTGCCGGCTCGATCGGCGACCGCGATGCGGACCGCGTCGCACCCCGACTTCGGCGTCCCGCGAAACTCGGTGAAGAGCGCGTAGTCGGTCGCGATCGGATGCGTCTTGACGAACGCCGCGAAGTCCGCCGACGTCGCGGGCCAGTCGGCGCCCGTCGGGGGCACGTACGGATCGGCTGCAACGGTGAGATGCGTCATGCCGCCGCGCTCGAGCATCATGCCCACGACCTCGCCGACCTGCGTCGACGGCTTACCGACGAGGAACGTCGGGTAGACGGTCATGGTGGCGTCGCGCGCGGCGACGGTGCCCTTGGCGGGCGGCTCCGCGGCTGCGGTCGCGGCGATGGCGGAGAGAAGGACGGCGATGGACGTCATGCGTGTGGTGGTCATGCGTTTCTCCTTGCTGGCGGCACGGGGGGCGTGCCTCTTTCGGTAAGCGTCTACTTACATTTTGGGCGAAAACGATGGCGGAGCGGGCCGACGCAGAGGGCCCGTTCAGCCGTTGAGGAGCTGGGATCCGGCGCCGAGCATGAGGTCCTCACGCTGCGCCGGCTTGAGGAGCTTGAGTTCGGACGCGATGTTCGCGACGGTGCCGAGGCCGATGATCGCCCACGAGATCATCGCGGCCTCGGCCTCCGCCTTCGCCGACGTCTTCTGCCCGCGATGCTCGAGCACATGGTCGCGCACGAACGCGTGGTAGCGGCGATACATGTCGGCGAGCGCAGCGCGGATGTCCGGATCGTCGGTCTCGTTGAGCCCGGCGAAGATCAGGCGGTGGTTGCCGAATTCGCCGAGATGCTCCGCCTCATGCGCGAGCAGGCGCTCGGCAGGAGTCGGCGTCCGTCGATTGCGGCCCGCGCCGGTCGGCGTCGCAGGCTTCGCGAGGACGCGCATCCAGATCTCGATCGAGAGGTCGTACACGTAGCCGATCGCGGCGATGAACATCGCCTTCTTGTCGGGCCAGAGGCGGTAGAGGATGTTCTCCTGCACGCCGCAGCGCTCCGCGATCGCCGCCGTGGTCGCGCGCCGGTAGCCGAGATCCGCGAAGGCGCGCGCGACCACCGGGAGGAGTTCGCGGCGCTTGTCGTCCTGTTGGCTCGGGCGTGGCATCGGCGGTCCGTTGTGGAAGTGGACACTTACTCTACCGCCACCATCGGCGTGCGCGGGGTCGCACCCGCGACTTTTCCGAAGATTGCGTCACACGAGCCCGAGCCGGGCGCCGAGGTCGCTCCGGAGGATTCCGTGCGGATCGAGACGGCGACGAAGGCTCCGGAAACGCTCGACCTCGGCGTCGCCCCAGGCGGCACGGACCGCGGCGGGCGTCGCGGTGGCGTCCTTCGCGAAGTAGATGCGCCCGCCGGCGCCCGTGACGATCTCGTCGAACCGGCGACACAGGGCCCAGAGCCGCTCGCGGTTCGCCGCAGTCACGCGGAAGTCCATCGCCAACGAGAAGCCGTCGACCGCGTGCGTCAGAAGGAACGGCTCCGGGCGATGACGCTTGTAGACGAGGAGGTACGGCGGCAGGCCGGCACTCTGGGCGAGCCGAATGAGCTCGCCGTGGGCACGCACCGCCTCGGCGGCCGGCACGAACGACTGGTACTGGATGAGCCCGCCGCGCCCGTACGAGCGCTTCCACCCCGGCACATAGTCGAGCAGGAACGCGAACGCGGCGTGCGACTGGAGATAGCGCGCGCCTCGCCGCGCCTCGCGGGAGCCCGCGATGTCCTTCGCGCGGTTGATCGCCCGCATGCCGACGTCGTTGACGAACGGACGCAGAAACGCCCACATCCACCGCTTCGGCACGATGCCCATCACCCGCGACGGCAGATCCTGCCGCGCGAGACTCAGCGTTGCAGCCGCAGCGGGGTCCGCCGTGCCGTCGGCGTATGTGGCCTTGTGCACGATGCCACGGCCGAGCGACTCGCCGCGCGCGAATCCGTCGATCCAGCCGACGAGATAGTCCGAGCCTTCGCGCTCGCGCTCGAAGAGATCGGCCATCTCGCCGAGCGAACGGGGCGCGAAGACCGACACCGAGAGCCTGCCGCCCGGAACCTTGCGCAGCCGAATCGTGGCGTCGACCACGCACCCGAGCAGCCCGAACGATCCGGGCACGGCGTGGAAGAGCTCGGCGTCGCTCTCGCGCGTCACCCGTCGCGACTCGCCGCTCGGGAGGACGATCGTGAAGGCGTCGACGTGGTTCGCGATCGTTCCGGCGTGGAACGCGTTCTTGCCGTGGATGTTGGCGGCGAGGATCCCGCCCACCGTGGGCATCGCCGTGCCGGACACGACGGGCGGCCACCAGCCGTGCGGAATGCCGCGCTGCCAGAGATCGCGCACGGTGACGCCGGCCTCGGCCGTCACCAGGCCATTGGCGGCGTCGAACGACGAGATCGCCTGCAACGCGGAGCAGTCGAGCACGTAGCCGCCGGCGTTGAGCGCCGCGTCGCCATACGCGCAGCCGGCGCCGCGCATCGCGACGGTGCGGCCCTCGGCATGCGCGCGTCCGAAGAGCGCGGCGACATCGGCGGGCGTGCCTGCAACGACGAGATCGGCGTCGGACGACACTGCCCCGCCCCAACCGAAGAGCCTGGTGCGCCGTACCGGTTCAGACATTCAGCCGCCTGAAGATGAAGGACGGCGTCGCACGGATGCCCAGCATGACGAAGCGCCACCACCACGGGACGTACACGACCTGCCGACGCCGCTCGCAGGCGCGCACGATGGCGTGCGCGCAGGCGTCGGGGGACATGACGCCGAACGTCCCCTCGACTCCCTTTAGCATGTCGGTGTCGACGAAGCCGGGCTTCACCGTCACCACCGACACGCCATGTCGCGTGAGGCGGTTTCGGAGCGACTCGAGATACGTGACGAAGCCCGCCTTCGACGCCGCGTATCCCGGAGCCTTGATCCGTCCGCGGTCGGCCGCGACGGAGGAAATGCCGACGATCTGTCCGGACTTCGACGCGAGAAACGATCGGGCCGCACGATTGCACCAGGCAATCGCCCCAAGGAAGTTGGTCTCGATCATCGCCGCGTCCTTCGTCGTGTCGAACTCGTCGAGCGCGACCTTGGGCATCGTGCCCGCGCAGTAGACGAGGCGATCGATCGGCCCGCCCAGCGCACGTTCGCACGCGTCCCACGCGGCGTCCACGCGATCGCGCGCCGCGACATCGTGCACCACGATCGTCACGAGTGCGTTCGGCACCGCGTTACGGACGGCGGACGCGGTCGCGAGGAGGGCATCTTCCCGACGCGCCAAGATCGCGACGGCGTTGCCGCGACGCGCGAACGCGACAGCTAACGCCGCGCCGATGCCGGTGGAGCCGCCGACGATGACGGTTCGTGCGGCGCCGTTGTGTGATTGAGCCTGCAATCCTTGCATGGAACTCGCATGCTACGAGAACCGGACGCCAGCGCCCGAAGTGGCAGACGATGACGCAGAGACGATGTCAGACTGCCCGTCGTACAGTCCTCAGAGGCTTCCTCCGATTCTCGAAACCAGCGCTGCACCGATGTCCGATGTCGATTCATGACTCGCCAGTCGCGTGCGCGCGGCAGGCACGCCTTATGCTCTACCCCCGATGCACGAGCGGACGCGCGATGTCCCGCCGTGCCGGACGACGCGGGAACCTTTCCGATTCGTCCAGCTCTCGTAGGTAGAGGGTCGTGCGAGAGGGACGCAACGATCGGAATCTTCCGATCTTCGTTGCGGCCTTTCGAGCCATTGTTCGCAGCGTGAGGAGTACGTCCGTTCGCCAGACGGGCGTGCGGAACAACCAAGTTGGGATGTGATCGGCATGAACACTACACGGCCGGACGAATCGCCATTGCAGATGCCTGTGCGGCAGGCCGCGCGCCCGCTCGCCGCACGAAAGGCGAGTCCGCCTCCGTCGCACGCGACGCGCACGACCATTCGCGTCCTGTCCGTCGGCGCCGACAGCCAGTCGACCGCAGGGCTCGTCCTCCCCGCGCCGCATGAGGAGCCGATCCTTCTCGTCGGCACCCTCGAGTCGTCGAACCTCGTGCTGACGGACATCGTGCGGCTTCGGCCAGACGTGGTCCTCCTCGACGCCGAGGCCCCCGGCGCGGATTCCTTCTCCGTTGCAGCCACGATCGCCGAGCGCCACTTGGGCACACACGTGATCATGCGGACGGCGCACGCGAGCGAGCCGCTATTCGAAGCTGCGTATCGCAGCGGCGCCTCGGGCATCTTCCTCCGGTCGGAGGATCCCGCCGACCTTCGCGAGGGGATCTGCACCGTCGCGAACAGCCATGACGGCGTGTTCGTGGTCGGGCCGAAGTTCCGCGAGGGCTGCGTCCTCTGCGCCCACGCCAACGGGCAGAAGCTCGCGTCGTCGCGATCCGCGCCGGGATCCGCCGCCGAAGCTCCGCGCGAGTTGCGGCCCCGTGCCGACCACCAGGCGGACTCCACGTTGCACGTGCGGCTCGGGCTACTCTCGCCGCGCGAGCTCGAAGTCCTTCGGCACATCGGCCAAGGCCTCTCGCGGACCGAGATCGCGGAGACGCTCTGCCGAAGCGCGAAGACGATCGACGGCCATCAGGAGCGCATCCTCCGCAAGCTCGGGCTCTCCTCGCGATCGGACCTCATTCGGTTCGCGATCCGCGAGAAGCTCGTCGAGGCGTGACCTCCGCCACGCGTTCGCCGATCTGGCTCTACGCTGTGCCGCGTGACTGACGGCTCGCCTGATCCGCTTCCTCCGGCACCGCGGCCGTCGAGCGACGACGCCGCATTCCGTCGCATCGCCGAGGAGGCGAAACTCGACAGCAGCGAACGGGGCCGCGCGGCCTACGACCTCGCGTTTTGGGATCTCACGCTCGACCTGCCCACGTGGCATCTCCTCGTCACGGAACTTGACCGCACCGCGGGCGGCGCCCCGGCGTTCCTCGCCGCCGCATTGCCGATTCCGCACGCCGACGACGCCGCGCCGCCGCGCGTCGCGTGCGCCTTCTCGTCCTTCGAACGGGCGACCGCGGCCACGCGTCCGGAGTTCTTACCGTTGCAGCCAGGTCGCCGAAGCGTGGTCACGCTGCCGCGCGATCGCGCGTGCGACGCGCTGTGCGCGTCGCCGCTCGTCGACGCCCTCTGCATGAATCCGGACGACCTCGAGTCGTCGCGCCTGCTTCCGCTCCGCGAGCTCGCGGCGTCGTTCGAGCGTCGATTCGATCGCCTCACTCCGCGCATGTTCGGTCGTTTCGCCGAAGCGGCCAACCGCGGCGGCGCCGCGTTCCGCGTCCGGCTGATTCGCCGGCTTCTCGAGAACGCCGAATGGTGGTTCGTCGCGACCGAACGTCGACGTCACGCGCCGGCGCTCGTCGCGGTCGGGGACGACCAGTTCGTCGTGCCGCTTTTCACGATCGGCGAGTGGGCGCGACGTGCCGGACCGCGCATCGTGGCACCGTTGCATGAGGGAAGTCCGCTCGAATTCCCGTTGGCGCCCGTCGATGGCGTCAGCTACCTGAGGCGACTGCACGAGCGCGAGCGCGCTGGGGCCACCGCCGTACTCGTGAACGACGTGCGCGACCCCGCGGGCAACGGGCTCCCCGGCGAGCCGGCGGCGATTCCTCTCGCCGAGCTTCTCGCGTCGGCGGAAACCCTCGGGTGGTAACCCCGTTCGCACGTGCGTCTCGACGAACGGACGCGCTTCTTCGCGCGGCTGCGCATCGAATCCCGCAATTCGAAGGGTGAAGTCACGTTTCACGGAAACCGAATCGCGAGAAGAAACGTACAGATTGGCGTCACAGCCAGTGACCGACGAACAGATAGTTGCGGAAGCCTGCACGGGAACACCCGACGCAAACGGGACACAGGCGACCAAGACGACAGCGACACGGACCAACCAACGACAGGCCACTGACAGGGCCACGACTCTCTTCCGAAATCTCTCCTTGCTGCCGAACCCCGGACAAGGTCCCACGAGCGACCTGCATAGCCGGGGTTCGGCATTTTTGTCGCGCGTCGCCTCGATCGATGCGGCGTCGTCGCGGACGCGTTCGCTCACGCGTCGAACGAGCCGTCAGGCGATGTCGGCACCTTCGGCTCGGCCGGCGCGCTCGGCGTTTCAGGCGCGAGCCCGTCGACGCGCGCCTGCTCGAGCACTTCCGACTGCGCGATGTGCCAGCGGCCGTCCCGAGCAACGACGAGATAGCGCGTGCGGTACTCGTTGGTGCGGTCGTGGGAGTGGCCCCAGTGCGTCACGCGACCGTCGACTTGGTAACGGCACACGACGCGAAAACCCGGCACCGACTCGTCCGGCTTTCCGGGCGTGAGGCTCGGCGTGTCGACCATCCCGACGTCCTCGACCGCCACGTCGAGCTCGCGCACCGCGCGGACGCGGCTCAGCGCGCCCCCTTCCTCCTGCATCACGAGGCTCCGGTGGATCGCCAGGTAGATCTCCTCGAGCAACGGGCCGTCGACGCTCTTCGCGAGCGCGTCGTAGATCGCGCTTTCCTCGGTGAAGTCGAACGCGCGGTACAGGTTCTCGTGCAGCGGCCGGAAGATCGCGGCGGCCTCGTCGCCCGACGGAAGCCCGGTCGCGGCCGAACCGACCGCGACGGTCGCGATCGGCACCCTCCAGAGGAGCGGCGCGAGCGCGAGGCTCGCGACGGCGACGGCGGTCGCGCGACCGGCCGGGGCTCCGGCGCGGCGCTTCCGCAACGCGGAGATGGCGGACCATGCTGCAACGACGAGCGCCAGCGCCGTGAGCCCTGAGAGGCGACGCCGCTCGACCTCGACCGGCGTCGGCACCGCCAGCAGGCGCGACGACGCACCGCCCGGCAACGCCCGCCACACGAACTCGGGTTCCGCCTGACGGAATTCGAGCTGCGACCGCAGCCCCTGCGCGGTGAGTTCGGCGGCGATCGTCAGCGGCGGCGGCGGCGTGACCGTTGAGAGCTCGTCGGGCGGATACATGAGCCAGACGATGCCGACGTAGGTGGGCGGCGCCGTCACGGGCCATGCGAGGTCGAACTTGATCTTGCGGAGGCCGCGCATCCCGGACTTCGGAAAGAGCGGGACGAGACTCTCGTCGGGATCGTTGAGGGCAAGCCCGGAGAGGACCGGCACGCGCGCGGCGTCGGGCGCCTGGCCGTCGACCGTGACGACGCACACCTCTCCCATCCGCCGGCGGAGCGACTCGCTCGCGGCGGCGAGCTCCGCGAGCATCAGGCGGTCGGGTTCCTCGCGGAAACTCGGGATGAGGTAGTCGAGGAAGACGAGGTTCATCGAGACGTGCGCGACGAACGCGTCCTCGCGAAGCTCGAAGTTCAGGTCGACGTGCGGCCCGTCCTGAGGGTGCAGGTCGCGTGCCTGCGCGGGCCACGTCCACAACGCCATCGCACCGAGCATGACGGCGACGAGATGCGGAAACAGGAGCCGGAGGGCGCGAGACATCGCAGCCGTGTAGCCTACGGCCGGTTTGGATTCACCTGCGGAGCCCGTCGCGGTCGCGCGGCGGTGCGCTCGCCAACCTCATAGGGGCACTTCATGCAGCGGAGTTCGGCTCGGCTAGTGGCGTTCGTGACCGTGGGTCTCCTCCTTCCGTTGGCCGGTCTGTCCGTCGGCGGAGGCGTCGTCGGGTCCGCGGTGCGCGGCCAGGACGCCCCTCCTCCCGCGCCGCCCGCGACAACGCCGCCGCCGCCGGTCGAGCAGTCGCTCATGCCGCGGATCGACCAGGTCCTCGCGTCGCTGCCGCCCGAGGTTCGGCTCTACAACGAGCACGTCACGATTCTCTCGAGCCCGTGGATGGAAGGCCGCCTGCCCGGCACGAAGGGCATGGAGCGGGCCATGGACTACGTCGAGCACTGGTTCAAGAAGTCCGGGCTCGAGACGGTCAAGCAGAAGGACGGCTCGATGTCGTACCGCCAGCCGTTCTCCCTCGGCGGCAAGCGCGAGATGCGCGATCAGCGGCTGAGCGCCCGTGCGGGCGACGCCACGCTCGAGTTCGCGGTCGGCACGGACTTCGACCTCACCGCGATCGGCGGCGCCGGCGACGTGACCGGACCGCTCGCGTTCGTCGGCTATTCGATCGAGAACGGACCGAAGGGCTACAACACGTTCGCCTCGAAGGAGATCGAAGGCAGCAACGAGGACCTCTTCGGCAAGGTCGCGATCATGTTGCGCTTCGAGCCCATGACCGAGGACGGCAAGAGCCGCCTCAATGACGGCGACGGCTGGTCGCGCGCCGCGTCGTTCCAAGGGAAGTTCAACGCGCTGATGAAGCGCCGCCCGGCCGCGGTGATCGTCGTGAATACGCCTGGCAGCAACGACGAGCGCGCGAAGTCGCTCCGTCTCGCGGGCCAAGGGCTCGTGCGCGACGTGCCGGTCTTCGTCATGTCCGCCGACGCCGCGGACAAGCTCCTCAAGGCGGCCGACGCGAAGGGCCGCTCGCTGATGGAATTCCGCACGCTCGCCGACACGCTCAAGGAAGGCGAGAGCGGCGTGATCGATCTCGCCGGCGCGCAGGTGACGGTGGGCGGCCGCGTCGAGGAATCGCCGGTCATCGCGGAGAACATCGTCGGACTTCTTCCCGGTCGCGGCGCGCTGAAGGACGAGATCATCGTCATCGGCGGCCACCTCGACCACCTCGGCAACGGGGAGTTCGGCTCGCGCTCCGGCCCCGGACCGCTGCACCCGGGCGCGGACGACAACGCGTCGGGCTCCGCGGGCATCATGATCCTCGCGGACCTTCTGACCGCGGAGTACCAGAAGGCGCCGGCCGACCAGCCGCTGCGCTCGATTCTCTTCATCGCCTTCACGGCCGAGGAGAGCGGACTCAACGGAAGCCGCCACTACGTGACGAATCCGCTCTTCCCCGCGGAGAAGCACGTCCTCATGTTCAACTACGACATGATCGGGCGCATGAAGGACAACCGTCTCAGCGTTTCGGGCATCGGCAGCGGCAAGGGCATGGAGGAGTGGACGAAGCCGATCTTCGAGAACGCCGAGAAGACCTACGGCCTGAAGGTCGTCGCGAGTAACGGCGCCGGCGCCGGCGGCAGCGACCATGCGTCCTTCCTCGCCGGCGGCATTCCCGTCCTCTTCGGGATCATCGCCGACTTCCACGACGACTATCACACGCCGCGCGACATCGGCGAACTCATCAACCGCGAGAGCGCGATGAAGGCCGTCTACCTCTTCCGCGACCTCGCGATCGACGCCGCGAAGCAGCCGAAGCGCTTCGAGTTCGGCAGCGGCGCCGGCCCGATGCGCCAGAACATGCGCGTGCGCCTCGGCATGCGCAGTCGCCCCCTCGGCGACGAGCCGGGCCTCGAGATCATCGAAGTCACGGCCGGCGGCAGCGCCGAGAAGGCGGGCCTCAAGGTCGGCGACCGCATGATCAAGTTCAACAAGATCGTGATGAACTCGCGCGAAGACCTGATCGAGCAGCTGCGCACGCTCGAGCCGGGCCAAGAGGTGCAGGCGGTCGTGATGCGCGACGGCAAGGAAGAGACGCTCTTCGTGAAGCTCACCGCGCCGGAATGAGCGAAGGAGTCAGGATTAAGGAGTCAGGAGTCAGTGGAAAGGCCGCGCGCCGATCAGAGCGCGCAGTGCCTTTCCACTGACTCCTGAATCCTGACTCCTGACTCCCTTCTTCGCCGCCCCCCTTCATCCTTGATCCTTCTTCCCGCCCCTACTCCATCAACCGCAGCTCGTCGCGCAGAATCGCGGCGAGCTCGAAGTTCTCCGCGGCGATAGCGGCACGCAGGCGCTCTTCGAGTTCGAGGCGCTGGCTCGACGGCAACTTCGGCACGAGCATCTCGCGAAGCGCCCGCAGCACCGCGACTTCGCCCGAGGTCTCGAACCGGTCGCTCATGCCGCGCGCCGCATAGGCGGTGCGCACTTCCTGGATGCCGCGATCGATCGCCGCGACTGCGGCACGGCTGTGGCCCGCGCGGATGAGATGCGCCGCCTCGGCCCGGGCTCGGAGCGCGAGGACCGACGAGCGCACGTGCTCGAGCGCCTCGCGATCCGTCTCTTCGGCCGCATGGCGACGGCACACGTCGAGGACGGCGATGTTGCGCGAGGCATCGCGCACGACGTCCGCATAGCGCTCGAGCGCAAAGAACGCCATGTAGCGGTGGTAGTACTGGGCGGCCTCTGAGCGAAGCGCCGCACACTCGTCGGGGGAAAGGGTGAGCCCGGCCTCCCCGGCGACGCGGAGCCGCTCGGTGTGCCAGGCGAGCAGCGACTCGAAGCCTTCGGGACGCTGACCGTCGGGCCGGCCGTTCTCCTCCATCTGGAGGATCCCAAGCTGCACCCGCACCTGGATCTTGACCTTGCCGTCGGCGCCAGCGATCTCGCGCACGCACAGATCGCCGGGTTCGAACGGCCAGTCGGCAAGAATGCGCGTCAGGTCCCAATCAGCCATCGCGTGAGAATCTATCGGTCGCTTCACCATTCGACTCGCTGCAACCGCCGGCGCGGGCCGACACCGGATCCCCCAGATGGCTGGCGCGGAAGGTCTGGGTCAACTCCCCCACGTCCTGCAACAGTGCCAATCGGGCGAGAACGCGAGGGTTCGCTGACCCGTTTTCGCCTTGTCCGCCGAACAGGTCACACCGACGCGGCCAACTCATCGAAACGTGCGAAGAGATTGGTGAAGCGGTCACGAGCAACAACCGACCGACATCTCTTAGCGAATGGGCTACGCCGCTCTTTCGCCTTTTCCACAGGGTTCCGCCCCGGGTTTCGGGGAGCACGGCCTGTGGCTCACTACGACTGGGTTGGACAGAGGGAAGGGGCAACGCTCCGCATGCGATCAGGACGACGCATGGTGAGAGTTGCGAGGGTTTTGCGGGCTTCGAACGGAAGGGTTGCGAAAGGCTGCCGCCTCGCAATATGCTGACCCCTGCCAACACAGCTGCCGCTGTGGTTGACAGGGAGAAAGCGACGCCGGTTGTGTGGACACTCTCCACGCGCCGTCGTGTGCAATCGAACCGTCGGCATCCAGTCGCTTCCGCACTTGTGTGCGGAGCGAACGGCCTGACCAATCCCCCCTCGTCTTCAGTCCAGTCGGGAACGCGGGTGAAGTCTCATGGCTCGATCGCCGCTTCAGTCTGACTTACAGCTCTACCTCAAGCAGATCAACGAGGTGCCCCTTCTCACACCAGATGAGGAGAAGCGCCTCGGTTGGGCGATCATCAACGACAACGACCTCGAAGCGAAAGAGACGATGATCAAGGCGAACCTCCGCCTCGTGATCTCGATCTCGAAGAACTACATCCACCGCGGCCTCCCGCTCGCGGACCTGATCGAGGAAGGCAACATCGGACTCATCCGCGCGGTCGAGGGATTCGACCCGGCGCAGGGAGCCCGCTTCTCGACGTACGCGTCGTGGTGGATCAAGCAGGCCATCAAGCGCACGCTCATCAATGCCGTCCAGCCGATTCACATTCCGGCCTACATGGTCGAGCTGATCGCCCGCTGGAAGGAAACGAGCCGTCGACTGGAGGAGGAGCTCGGCCGCCAGCCGTCGCTGCACGAGTTGGCGAAGTCGATGAAGCTTCCGGTCAAGAAGCTCCAGATCATCCGCCGCGCGGTGAAGGCGTTCCACGCCCCGTCGCATGCACCCTCAGGGGAGAACGGCGAAGCGCTCGACTTCAACGACCTCTTCGAGGACACGCGGCACCGGAACCCCGAAGAGTCCGTCGAGCGGAAGGAAGAGTTCAAGCTCATCCTCAAGCTCCTCGACTCGATCGACGAGCGCGACGCCCGCGTCCTCCGACTCCGCTTCGGCCTCGAAGGCCAGGAGCCGCTCACGCTCAAGCAGATCGGCCACGAAGTCGGCCTCACCCGCGAGCGCGTGCGGCAGATCGAGGTCGAGGCGCTGCGCCGGCTGCAACAGCAACTCCAGGACGACAAGCCGACGCGCTTCCTCCGCTCCGGCGGTCTCGGCGCGAGCGGCGTGGCCCGGAACGGACTTACGCCAGGCATGAACGGCACGGGCATTCCGTCGCCGAACGGGCAGTCGCCGAATGGGCGAGCGCCGCGTCTCGACGACGACGAGAGCCCCTGCCCGAGTTCGTTGCGAAGCGCCGGCGCTCGGTCGACCGGTCAGCGGCGCTCGACCCCCAATAGGGACATCGGGCGGGACATCGGGCGGGACATGGGGCGCGAGATAGGCCGCGACGGCGACGCGGAACGCGCCGCCGGCTGACCTCGCACCATCCCGACCGGCGCTTGACGTGTTCGCGCCTCGCCCGCCGACTCCCCGCCCAATCATCAACGAAGGGCGCTATAGAACGGCAACTTCACGATCTCGGCCGCCGCCTTCGCGGAGCCGAGGTCGATCGCAAGGGGCGTCCCCAGTTCGCTCATCTCGACCGGCACGTAGGCCATCGCGATCGGGTAGTCGAGCGTGGGGCTCAGGCAGCCGCTCGTGACGACGCCGACCTCGCGGTCACCCGCGCTGCCGGACTTCCAGACCTTCATGCCCTGTCGCGGGCTGCGACGGCCTTCGACCTTGAGGCCGACGAGCGTGCGCTTCACGCCTTCCTTCGCGATCTTCTGGAGCGCGGCCTGCCCGATGAAGCCGCCGATGCGGTCGTCGTCGGCCCCCTTGTCGAGCTTGATCGCGAACGCGAGGCCGGCGCTGAGCGGATCGGTGTCTTCGTCGATTTCGTGGCCGTAGAGCGGCATGCCGGCCTCGAGGCGCAGCGAATCGCGAGCGCCAAGGCCGATCGGCTTCACGACGTCGCTGCCGTCCTTCTTCTCCTTGAGGAGGAGCGAGAGCGCGAGCTTCGCGGTCATCGAGCCGAGGATCACTTCGACGCCGTCTTCCCCGGTGTAGCCGGTGCGGCTCACGATCATCTTCACGATCATGAGGTTCTTCTCGGTGAAGCGATAGCGCTTGAGATTGGGGATCTCACGCGACATCGACGAGACGACCTCCATCACCTTCGGCCCCTGGAACGCCGCCATCGCGGTCTTTTCCGTCTCGTCCTCGAGCTTGAAGACGAGGTCGCCCTTCTGTTCCGCGAAGTGCTGCATCAGCTTGTCGCGATTCGCCGCGTTGCAGACCATGAGGTACTCGTCCTCGTCGAAGCAGTAGACGAGCACGTCGTCGCGGCAGCCGCCGCGCTCGTTGCAGACGAGCGAGTAGCGGCACATGCCCTTCGTCATGCCGAAGATCTGTCGCGTGCACACGCGATCGAGGAATCGCCGCGCGTGCCGACCGCTGAAACGGAGACGCCCCATGTGCGAGACGTCGAAGAACCCGCCCGAGGCGCGGCAGAACTTGTGTTCCTCGATGATCGAGCCGTAGCGAATCGGCATCGACCAGCCCGCGTACTCCACCATCTGCGCACCGTGGTCAAGGTGGAACTGATGGAACGGCGTCTTCTTGAGGGCGGTCGCGGGCGTCGTTGCGGTGGTCATGCGGCGGAGCGTAACAGCGGCGAACGCGCGGCGACTGCGCCGTCGTCCCCATAGTCGGTGCACACGTTGTGGCGCGACTTCCGCCGCGCGACCTGCGAGCCCGAAGGACTCGCCGCGAAACTTGTGAGCCCCTCTGGCTGCGGCTATCTTCCGCCGCGACCTCGGCGACCTGATGCCCACCGCCCACGCCCGCACTTCCTTGCACGCGCCGCGCCGACCACACTCGTGGTCGCTCGCGATGGCCGTCCTTGCGGCGGGCTGCGGACTTCTCGACGCCCCGCTCCTCGCGCAGAACGCGCGGCCGTCGGGCGGACAACAGCCGCGACCGGCAACAACGCCCGCGCCGCCGCCCGGCACGCCCAACGCGCCGATGGCGACGGCGCTCGACGACGCCGACCTCGCCGATCGCCCGATCGCCGCGGTCACGATCAAGGGTCTCTCGCGCGTCACGCGCCAGACGATCGACAACAACATCCGCGTCTCGGCGGGCCAGCCCTTCAGCGTGGCCGTCGTCCGCGAGGACGTCTCGACGCTCTACCGCCTCGGCCAGTTCGCCACCGTGAACGCCGAGGCGATGCTTCGGCCCGACGGCACGATCGAAGTCGTCTACACCGTCGTCGAGCAGCCGATCATCCGCGAGATCGCGCCGGTCGGAAATCGCGTCGTCTCCGACGAGGAGTTGCGCAAAGTGATCCGCCTCTTCGCCGGCGGCCCGCGCGACGACTTCCTCCTCGAGGCCTCGGTCTTCCGCATCAAGGAGCTCTACCGCGAGAAGGGCAACTACCTCGTCGAGGTCACCGTCGACGAGTCGCAGCTCGCCGACACGGGCATCCTGATCTTCCGCATCATCGAAGGTCCGCGCGTCCGCATCAAGGATGTCGAGTTCGTCGGCAACGCGAGCTTCGACGCCGACAAGCTCTACTCGCAGATCAAGACGCGCACCGCGATTCCGCTCTTTCGCAAGGGCCAACTCGACGAGGAACTCCTCTTCGACGACGTCGCCGCGCTCGACCGCTTCTACAAGGAGCGCGGCTTCGTCGACGTGCGCATCGATCGTCGCGTCACGCTGTCCACCGACAGCAAGGACGCGAAGGTCACCTTCTACATCGACGAAGGTCGGCGCTACCGGATCCGCAATCTCGTCACCGAGTTCACCGACGTCGAAGGCGAAGGCCGTCCTCCCTCGGTCCTGACCGCGGAGCAGGTGACCGCGCTCTCGGTGATCCGACCCGGCGACTGGTTCACCAAGCCGCTCCTCGAGAAGTCGACGAAGTCCATCAAGGACGCGTACCTCCTGATGGGCTATCTCGACGCGAACGTCGAGTTCCGCGAAGTGCGCGTCGGCGACGCGCCGGAGGTCGACGTCATCTTCCAGGTGCGCGAAGGCCAGCGCTCGATCACCGGCCTCGTCCTGATCCAAGGCAACTTCCTCACGCAAGACAAGGTCATCCGCCGGCTCGTGCGCCTGCAGCCCGGTCGACCGACCGACGGCCGCGAGCTCGAGGCGAGCAAGATCCGCCTCGAGCGCACAGGCATCTTCGGCGGCGTGCGCGTCACGCCGCAGCGCGTCCGGCCCGGCGACGAGAACGCGATCGGCGACGACATGGGCGAAGAGGCCGCGGCCGCCGCCGAGTCGGGCGACAGCGAGACTGCGGTTCGTCTCACGCAGTCGGTGCGCGACGTCATCGTCGAGGTGAAGGAGAAGAACACCGGCGCGATCAACTTCGGCGTCGGCGTCGGCACCGACTCGGGCCTCTTCGGCGAAGTGTCGCTCTCGCAGCGCAACTTCGACATCGCCGATCCACCCCTCACGATCGACGAGTTCATCTCCGGCCGCGCCTTCCGCGGCGCCGGCCAATCGTTCAATCTCCGCATCGCGCCCGGCACCGAGGTGTCGAACTACTCGGTGAGCTTCGTCGAGCCGTCCTTCCTCGAGTCGGAGATCTCGCTTCGCCTCGGCGCGTCGTACTTCCAGCGCATCTACGACTTCTACAGCGAGAATCGCGGCTCGGTGTCCGCGGGTCTCGCGCGGCGCCTCGGCGACCTGTGGACCGTGGGCGTGAACACGTCCTTCCAGCGCGTCGAACTCGACAACTTCGATCCTTCGACGCCGATCGAAGTCTTCGAGAGCCGCGGCCCGTCCGACTTGGCGACGGTCTCCGGTTCGTTGACGCGCACCGACATCGACGCGCCGATCCGCCCGAGCCGCGGCACGCAGCTCGAGCTCACGCTCGGCCAGACCTTCGACTTCAACGGCAACTCGACGTGGACCTTCGCCCGCGTCGGCGCGACCGCCGTCTTCACGGTCGACGAGGACTACCTCGGCCGCAAGAGCACCGTGAAGCTGAACACGGACCTTGGCTACATGTTCGGCGACACCCCGCCGACGTACGACCGCTACTACCTCGGTGGCCGTTCGTTCCGCGGATTCGAGTTCCGCACCGTCAGCCCGAAGTCGCAGGGCTCGATCGGCGCGCCGACGACGCCCAACGACCAGCCGATCGGCGGCGAGTGGCTCTTCTTCGCGGGCATCCAGTACGAGCTTCCGGTCGTCGGCGACTTCCTCGCGGTCGTCGCGTTCATCGACTCGGGCACCGTCACCGCCGACCCGGGATTCGACGACTACCGCGCCTCGATCGGCACCGGCGTTCGCCTCTACATCCCGCAGCTTGGCCCGGCGCCGCTCGCGTTCGACCTCGCGTACCCGTTCCTGACCGCCGAAGGCGATCAGACGCAGTACTTCTCGTTCGCGATCGAACTGCCGTTCTGAAAACGCGATTCGGCCATAGGCCATCCCCGCACACCGGAAACGCGGTGTCCCGGGGGCGCCCGCTCGCCTGAGAAGACGGCCCGAACTTCGTACACTCCGCCCGTTGGATCGGCGGTCTTACGCCAGTCGCGACCCGCGCGGGTTACGACCGGGGGCGATCGGTTAGGGCCCCTCTGACGGGTCCGCACCCCCCGCTTCGTTGACGCTCCTCGACTCAAAGGAAGGCTCATGACTTCGACGCCCGAGACTCGTTCCGCCCGCGCCCCCCGTACCGTCGCGTTCGGTCGTGCGGCAATCGGAATCCCCCTGGTCGTGGCGGTCGTGTGGGCCGGCCTCCAAGCGGCCTCCCTTCGTAACACCGTGGAAGCGAACGCGCGACTCGCGGCGGCGCCGACGGCGGTCGCTGTCGTGAACGTCCAGAAGGTGCTCCAAAAGGCGAGCGACGCGGCGCAATGGCAGATGAAGCTCCAAGCGCTTCTCAATAGCGCGAGGGACGAGGTCACGGCCCGCCGCGACGCGCTGATAGCGCTTCGCAACGAGGTCGAGAAGACGAAGGAGCCGGAGCTTCGCGAGGCGAAGGAGCAGGAGTTCGCGCTCGAGAAACTCCGCGCCGAGGAGTGGGCGAAGCTCCGCGAGATCGAAGTCGACCGCGAGAAGTCGCTCATGGTCCTCTCGCTCATGCGCCTGATCCGCTCCGAGGCGAAGGCGGTCGCGCAGTCCTCGGGCTACCAGCTCGTCCTCGTCGACGACTCCGCCACGCCGCTCGAGCCCGACCCGAACATCAACGCCTCGCGCGAGGCTCAGGTCCTCATGCGGGCCGCAAGCCTTCGCGTCCTCTACGCCGAGGAATCGATCGACATCACGGAACAAGTGATCGTGCGCCTCAATAACGCCGCGGCGACGCAGCCTGCGGACAGCAACGCACCGGCGCCCGCCGGCTCGCAACGTTGAGTCGCGACTGAACTCTTCACCCTTCGACATCCCGCGCATCGGCGCGACCGGCCGCTCGAATCTCGAGGCCCACATGCACACGACTTCCCAACGTCCCCGCCGCACGTTTCGCATCCTTGCCCTCATCGCCGCCGCGCTCGTCGTCGGCATGGTCGCCGCACGCACGCTCGTGCCCACGCGACCGGCCGTCGTCGCGGTCGTGAACCTCGAGCGCGTCTTCAACATGAGCTATATCTGGGCCAACAAGCTCGCCGAGATCGAGGCGGTGAAGCAAGCGCTCGACGCCGAGCTCAGCGCCCGCCAGGACGAAGTGAAGCGCCTCGACGAGGAATTGAAGAGCTTCAAGGAAGGCTCGGCCGCCGCGGTGAAGCTCCAGCCGAAGGTGAACGAGGCGATCAGCGACTTCACTGCGTTCCGCCAGTTCGCGTCGCTCAAGATGGAAGCCGCCCGCTCGAAGGCGCTTCGCGAGACCTACGAGGAGATCCAGGCGGTGACGTCGAAGTTCGCGTCGTCGAACGGCATCGACATGGTCATCGTCGACGACTCGATCCCGAAGATGTCGCGCGGCAACGCGGCGAGCACGGTGCAGCAGATCTCGGCGCGGCGCGTCCTCTATGCGACCAAGCAGTTCGACATCTCGGCGGACCTGCTCGCGGCGCTGAACGCGGCCTTCCCGCTGAACCCCGGCGTCAAGGAACCCGCGGACGAGAACAACGCGCTCGATCCGAGCGTGGGCGACAACTCGACGGCCGCAGCAAATCCGTAAGCGTCGCCCCCCCTGACTTCGTCTTGCGTCCCCCCCTCGTCGTTGCGATGGCGGCTCACGGGGACAGTTCGAATCCCTCCTGAGACTTGCCCTCGTGTCGAATGCCGCCTCTTCGTCTCCCGCCCGAACGATCTCCGTCGGCGATCTCGCCTCCCGCCTGAAGGGCGAACTCTCGGGCTCGCCCGACCTCGTGATCGACGGGCTCGAGACCGTCTTCGACGCCCGCCAAGGGCAACTCACGTTCATCGGCGACGAGCGGCACGCGCAGGCGTGGACCACGTGCGGCGCGACGGCGGCGATCGTCTCGAAGAAAGTCGCGAAGTCGGTCACCTGCAACGGTGAGTCGAAGGCGATCATCGTCGTCGACGACGCCGACATCGCGATGATCGCGGTGCTCGAGGACTTCGCCCCCGCCGAAGAGTTGCCGCCGATCGGCGTGCATCCGACGGCCGCGATCGATCCGACCGCGTCGATCGGTCCGGGCGCCCGCATCGGCCCGTTCGTCTCGGTGGGTCCGCGCTCGAAGATCGGCGCCAACGTCGCGATCTTCGCCGGCACCGCGATCTACTGCGACGTCTCGATCGGCGACGGCTCCGTGTTGCATGCGAACGTCGTCGTGCGCGAGCGCTGCGTCATCGGCCGCGGCGTGATTCTCCACGGCGGTGTCCAGATCGGTTCCGACGGCTTCGGCTATCGCCCGTCGCCCGACGGCCGCGGCATCCTCAAGGTGCCGCACCTCGGCAACGTGGTGATCGGCGACGCCGTCGAGATCGGCGCGAACTCGTGCGTCGACCGGGGTAAGTTCGGCGCGACCTCGATCGGCGCCGGCACCAAGATCGACAACCTCGTGCAGATCGGGCACAACTGCCGGATCGGTCGCGGGTGCATCTTCTCGGGTCAGGTCGGCATCGCCGGCTCGACCACGATCGGCGACGGCGCCCTGATCGGCGGCGGCGTCGGCTTCGCGGATCACCTCGTCATCGGCAAGGGCGTGAAGGTCGCGGCCCGCTCGGGCGTGATGAACAACATCCCCGACGGCGAGACGTGGGGCGGCTATCCCGCGAAGGAGATCCGCCGCGCGATGCAGGAAGAGATCGTGTCGTCGAAGCTGCCCGAGTACCTGAAGAACCTCAAGCACATCCTCGGCCCGGAGGCGGCCCGCGTTCTCGATCGCGGCCCGCAGCCGCCGAAGCCACCCGTTGACAACGGGAACGGGACCAAACCTTCCGCGTCATGAGCTCGCTTCCCGATTCAACCCAGAACCTCGGCACGAAGACCGACGCCCCCGGCCCGTTGGCCACGAATCCGAGCGCGCCGAAGTCGTCGAACCTCACGAACGGCTCGTCACCCATCGCACGCGAGCCGCGTGAGATCGCGTCGGCGCCGAAGCAGCGCACGCTCGCCCGCTCCGTGACGGTGCGCGGCAAGGGCCTTCTCCTCGGCCAAGACGCGACCTGCGAGATCAGTCCGGCCGGCGCGGACGAGGGCATCGTCTTCGAGCGCGTCGACGTCAACCCGCCGGTGCGCATCCTCGCGAACGTCGACTGCACGGTGAATCGTCCGCGGCGCACCACGCTCAAGAATGGCGACGTCACCATCGAGACGGTCGAACACTGCCTCTCCGCGCTCGCGGGGCTCGGCATCGACAACGCCATCATTCGCCTGCATGGCCCGGAACTCCCCTGCGGCGACGGCAGCGCGAATCTCTTCGCCGATCCGATCGTCGCCGTGGGCACGGTCCCGCTCGACGCCCCGCGCCGCGTGTACCGGCTCACCGAGCCGATCGGCGTGGAGGACGAAGGCGGCGCGAGCATCTGGGCGCTCCCGAGCGACTCGGAGGGAATGCGGGTCAACTACGACCTCGACTACGGCAAGAACTCGCACCGCATCAGCTCGCAGCTCTTCAGCTATCGCCTCTCGTTCGGCCCCGGCAACGACTACGTGAAGGAGATCGCTCCGTCGCGCACGTTCAGTCTCCGCGAGGAGGCGGAAGGGTTGTGGGCGATGGGCATGTGTCGGCATCTCAGCCCGAGCGACGTCCTCGTGATCGGCGACAACGGCCCGATCGACAACTCGTATCGCTTCCCGGACGAGTGCGTGCGCCACAAGGTGCTCGACGTGATCGGCGATCTGTCGCTCGTCGGGCGGCCGGTGCAGTGCAAGATCGTCGCGGTGCGTTCGGGTCACCACCTCAATCGCCGCCTCGCCGCCAAGATTCGCGACCAGATCACCGCCCTCTCGACCCGCGAGACCATGCTCGAAGGTCGCGTGATGGACATCAAGGCGATCCAGAAGCTGATGCCGCATCGCTATCCGATGCTGCTCGTCGATCGCGTGATCCTGATCGACGGCGACCGGAAGGCACAGGGCATCAAGAACGTCTCGATCAACGAGCCGTTCTTCCAAGGGCACTATCCGGGCACGCCGATCATGCCCGGCGTCCTCATCGTCGAGGCGATGGCGCAGCTCGGTGGCCTTCTCCTCTCGAAGACCCTCGAGCACCAGGGCAAGATCGCGGTCCTTCTCTCGATGGATCGGGTCAAGCTCCGGAGCCCGGTCACTCCCGGCGACCAGTTGCTGATCGAGGCGGAAAACGTGCGGGCGGGCAGCCGTCCGGGCGGACGCATCGGCCATCTGCGTTGCCGCGCCTTGGTCGGCGACAAGGTCGCGGCCGAAGCGGAGATCCGGTTTATGATGGTCGACGCAGACCAGACCTGACGCCCCGCTCGGGGCGCCGGCGCACCGGTTCGTCGTTTCACTTTCCCGTCCGCTTCCCTGCCGTCCGGTCGATGCCGGCCACCATCCATCCGACCTCCATCGTTGACCCGAGCTCGCGCCTAGAGGATGGCGTGCGCATCGGCCCCTTCTGCATCATCGGACCGAACGTCACCATCGGCGCCGGTACGGATCTGCGAAGCCACGTCGTCATCGAGCGCAACACGCGGCTCGGACGCGAGAACGTGGTCTTCCAGTTCGCGACCCTCGGCGGCACGCCGCAAGACCGCAAGTTCCGCGGCGAAGAGACGTGGTGCGAGATCGGCGATCGCAACCAGATTCGCGAGTCGGTGACGGTGCACCGCGGCACCGGCAACGGCGGCGGCATCACCAAGATCGGCAACGACAACCTGCTGATGGGCGGCGTGCACGTCGCCCACGATTGCATTCTTGGCAACCGCATCACGATCGCCAACGAGGTGATGCTCGCAGGCCACGTCTTCATCTCCGACTTCGTCGGGATCGGCGGCGGCGCCGGATTGCACCACTTCGTCTCGGTCGGACGGATGGCGTTCATCGCGGCGATGACGCGCGTCGAGCGCGACGTCCCGCCGTTCGTCGTCTACGAAGGCTCGCCCGCCCGGCCGCGCACCGCGAACAAGATTCTCCTCGAGCGGGCCGGGTTCGCCCCCGAAACGGTGCGGGCCCTGCGCCTCGGCTGTCGCCGGCTCTTCAGCCGCCGCAGCCAGCAGCTCGGTCTCTCGGTCGACGAGCGGCTCTCCACGCTTCGCACCGACTTCCGAGGCACCCCCGAGATCGAGGAGTTCTGCACCTCGGTCCACCAGATCCTGACGAGCGAGAAGGGACGCGTGCGCGAGCGCCTTCGCCCCGACGACAAGCGCACCACGCCCGGTGCCGCCCCGGCGGTCTGAGCGGCACGACCGGCTCGTCCTCGCGAAGTCGAGAAAATCCGACGCCGGGCTCATTCGTCGCCGCATGCCGCCCGATAAGGTGCGTGCGGCGAGGTATCGATCGCGCCGCCCTGGTCGGCGTCTCGACCGCTTCCATCAACGCGAAGAACCTAGTCCATGCGCATCCTCGTCGATGACCGTGAATGCCCGTCGCCCGCGTCGACCGTCGGCCAAGCCCTGAACGCCGCCGCGCAGATCGCGGAGGCCTCGGGCCGCAGCGTGGTGGATGTCTATGTCGACGGCGAAGCGTGGGGCGATCCCGAGCTCTCGGATGCCGCGCGGCTCGCCTTCGAGGCGGGCGAAGTCCGATGCGTCACCGCACATCCGGGCGAACTCCTGCGCGAGACGTTCCTCCATGCCGCCGAAGCGCTCATTGAGGCCGAGCGGCTTCTCCGCGAAGCGGCCAAGCAGTTGCAGGCCGACGACGCCAAGGGCGGCATGAGCACCCTTCTCGAAGGGCTCTCGGTCTGGATGAGCATTCAGCGGGCCGCCGCGCACGGCACGCAGTTCGGCGGCATCGATCCGAAATCCGTCCGCACCGCCGAAGGCTCGCTCGACGACGCGGCCCACGCGGTCAATCGTCTCCTCGTCCAACTTCGCGACGCCATCCAGGCGAACGACACGGTTGCGGCGAGCGACTGCCTCCTTTATGAGTTCCCGCCGGTGACGCGCCGATGGGCCTCCATCCTCGCCGAACTCGCGCGCCGCTCGAGCACCCTCGTGCCGCGCTAGGACCGCACCTCGAACCTCCGGACCGCCATGCAACAGACGCAGACGAAGCAGATCCAGCAGGTGATGGAGAAGGCCCAGGCGGCGCTGCATCGCAACGCGTGGTTCGAGGCGGAGCGACTCGCGCTCAAGGGTCTCGACCTCGCGCGCGTCGCACGCGATTACGCCTTGATGGCCCGCATCGTCCTTCCGTTGCAGGAAGCGCGACGACAGCGGCTCCAGCTCGCGCTCGACACGAAGAAGGTCGTCATCGTCGACCAACCGATCGGCGAGGAGTTCCGCGCCGAGACCGGCTGCTTCCTCGTGCAGCCGCCGACCGTCGGCGCCGACGCGCGGCGCATCCGCCTCGCGGCGCTCGAGCAGGAAGTGCCGGTCGCCGTCGTCTGCCGCGAACCGAAGACGCGCATGGGCCAGTGCCCGATCGTCGCGATCGGTCAGGTGACGATCCGCACGAAGATCGCCCCGCCGAAGAATTGGGACAAGCCCACGATGGCATGGTTCGTCGGCGCGCTCGAATCGCTCGGCGACGCCGCCATCGAAACGCTCGACCGCTCGATCGACGCGATGCGCCAAGTCGACGCACTCCTCGCGCGGCTCGACGCGATCCCCGATCACGAGCGCCTGCACCAAGAGCTCGCCGACGCCTGCAAGCAGGCCGCGCGCGACATCGCCGAAGGCCGCATCTCGCCCCCGCGCGTCGTCGACGAATCGCTCGAAGACGGCGAGACCTTCGACGAAGAGGAAGACAGCGATATCTGAGGAAAGCCGAAGGGGCCACAGGGGTCAGGGTCCGGGGTTCGGGGTAAAGGCACTTCGAAGGAAGGCGCCTGCTTTCACCCCGAACCCTGAACCCTGAACCCTGAACCCCGAACCCTGAACCCCGAACCCTGAACCCTGAACCCTTTCCTCAGCTACCTCCAGTCGAGCCCTTCGTGTAGCGCGTTCAGGTTCTCGCAGCCGTCCGCGCGCACGATCACGAGATCCTCGACGCGGATGCCTCCGATCGCTCGTGCGTATAGCCCCGGCTCGATCGTGAGCGCGTCGCCTTCGACGAGCGGAAGTCCCTTGAAGTCAAGGAGCGGCGGCTCGTGCACATCAAGGCCAATGCCGTGGCCGGTGCCGTGCGTCATGCCGCACCACGTGAGGGGCGCGTCGGCGGGCGGCTGTCCGTGTGCGAAGCCGCGCGCGGTGAGTTCACCGAGGGTCGCGCGATGGACGTCCTCGCCGGTCACGCCGGCGCGGGTGGCTCGCTGGGCCGCGTGCTTCGCGGCGACCACGGCCTCGTGCATGCGTGCGACCTCGGGCGACACGTCGCCATGCACGACGGTGCGCGTGCAGTCGCCGTTATAGAGGGACGTGCGGTTGCGCGGAAAGATGTCGACGATCACCGGCTCGCCGGTGCGCAACTCGCCGTGGCCGTAGTCGTGGCAATCGGCGCCGATGGGCCCGCCGGCCACGATCGACTTGGGATTCTCGTAGCCGAGTTCGAGGAGGCAGACGTCGATCGCATAGCGCACGCGATCGCTCGTGAGGGGCGCGCCGTCATGCTCGAGGACACCGTCCGCCCTGGCCGAGGCCCGCGCGACGAGCTCGCAGGCGCGCCGCATCGCCGTCTCCGTTGCAGCCTGCGCCTCGCGGAGGAACGCGACTTCCTGGGCATCCTTCGCGCGGCGATCGGCAACGCCGAGATCGGGGTTGAAGCGCAGCCGAATGCCCGCGTGGCGCAGGTGTTCGGCGTAGATCAGCGGCAGCGTGCGGTCGCTCGTCGCCTCGGTCACGCCGCCGCGCCGAAGGCACTCGGCGAGCGCCTGGGCCGTGGCCGTTTCGCGGTCCCCGGACAGCCCGCCGGCCGGCTCGAAGTCGCGGGGGCAGGAGACGCGGTCCGCCCGCGCGTGTCGTTTGGCCCGATCCATCTCGATGTCGCGGAGGATCAGCGTGCGGGCGCCGTCGTCAAAGCGGACGAACGCGACCGGATCGCCGACGACGAAGCGAATGGTGCGATAGAGCGAGCGATTGATCGCCGGGATGCCGGCCATGACGAACGCGGTGGGCATCGCGGGATGGTACGGGGGGGACGAAAAGGGTTCAGGGTTCGGGGTTCAGGGTTCAGGGGCAAGCCACGCAGCGGAGTGCGCATGCTTTACCCTGACTCCTGACTCCTGACTCCTGACTCCTGACTCCTGAATCCCTCTCCCCCTCTTCCCATGGCTGCAACGAAGAAACGCTCCACCACGTCCACCCGCGCGAAGTCCCGTACGTCCGTCCCTCGGTCGATCGACGAGGAATCCGACTTCCTCAACAGCGTCGATGACCACGTTGCCGACGACGCGCGCGTCACCAGGATCATGCGCGAGTTCCTCGTCGGCTTCGATCACCTGCGCACGGTCGGCCGCTGCGTCACCGTCTTCGGCTCGGCGCGCTTCAAGCCTTCGCATCGCTACTACAAGTTGGCGGTCGAGACCGGCCGCGAACTCGCGAAGGCTGGCTTCGCGGTCATGACCGGCGGCGGTCCGGGCATCATGGAAGCGGCGAACAAGGGCGCGCGGCTCGGCGGCGGCGCGAGCCTCGGCTGCAACATCCGTCTCCCGCGCGAGCAGAAGCCCAACAAGTATCTCGACAGCTTCCTCGAGTTCCGCTACTTCTTCGTGCGCAAGGTCATGCTCGCGAAGTACTCGCACGGCTTCATCGTGATGCCCGGCGGTCTCGGCACGCTCGACGAACTCTTCGAGGTGATGACGCTCATCCAATGCGGCAAGATGTCGAACTTCCCGGTCGTCTGCATGGACCGCGAGTTCTGGATGCGCATGCAGGACTTCTTCAAGAACTCGATGTACGCCGAGAAGACGCTCCAGCCGAACGAGCTGACCTTCGGCAAGATCCTTGACGATCCGAAGGAAGCCGTGCAGTTCATCGGGAAGACGCTGACGGAGAACGGGGAGTGGTGAGAAGAAGAGAATGGAAAGAGAGAATGGAGAGCGGCGGCGCGGCGCTCGCGGTGATTTGCACGGTGATCGCGGCGCTCGCGGGGTGCAATCCGCCGGCGGGGAAAGAGGCCTTCGCCGCCGCGGTGCATGAGTGGGTGCCGACCGGCACCGGCGCCGACGACGCCATCGCGACGATGATCGCGAAGGGATTCGGCGTCGACCGCACGATGACGAAGAACGCCGCGGGCGTCGAGGCGGACTCGCTGTATTGCGATCGGCGCGCCGCCGAATTCCTCGTCATGACGCGCGAGTGGCGCGCGATCTTCTGGCTCACCGACGGCCGCGTTTCCGAGACCTCGACCGACACCTTCGTGACCGGCCCCTGACGCGGCGCTCGACCCGGCAGGGCGTTGCAGCCTCGATCACGCGCGCGTCAGCCTGCGGTACTTGATCCGGTGCGGCGTGAGATCCTCGCCGAGACGGCGCACGCGATCCTCCTCGTACTCCGTGAAGTTGCCGTTGTAGAAGAAGACCTGCGAATCGCCTTCGAACGCGAGGATATGGGTGCAGAGGCGATCGAGGAACCAGCGATCGTGGCTGATGCACACGACGCAGCCGGCGAAGTTCTCGATCGCTTCCTCAAGCGCGCGCATCGTGTTCACGTCGAGGTCGTTCGTCGGTTCGTCGAGCAGGATGACGTTCGCGTGGCTCCGCAGCATGCGGGCGAGATGCACGCGGTTGCGTTCGCCGCCCGAGAGCGTCTCGACGAGCTTCTGCTGGTCGCTGCCCGAGAAGCCGAAGCGCGCGACGTACGCGCGCGTGTTGATCTTCACGTCGCCGAGCTTCATCTCCTCGTCGCCGTCCGAGATCGCTTCCCAGATCGACTTGCCCGTCGGCAAGGAGTCGCGCCCCTGTTCGACGTACGACAGCTTCACCGTTTCGCCGACGCGGATCGATCCGCCATCGGGCTGCTCGCTGCCGGTGATCATGCGGAAGAGCGTCGTCTTGCCGGCGCCGTTGGGGCCGATGATGCCCACGATCGCGTTCGGCGGAATCGAGAAGTTCACGTTGTCGAGGAGCAGCTTGTCGCCATAGCTCTTCGTGAGGTTCTTCGCCTCGATGACGAGCTGGCCGAGGCGCGGGCCCGGCGGAATGTAGATCTCGAGTTCCTTCGCTCGCTTCTCGCCCGACTCCGAGAGCATTCGCTCGTACGCGGCGACGCGCGCCTTGCTCTTCGCCTGGCGCCCCTTCGGGTTCTGCCGCACCCAGTCGAGCTCGCGGGCGAGGAGCTTCTGACGCACGCTCTCCTGCTTCTCCTCGATCGCGAGCCGCGCCCGCTTCTGCTCGAGCCAGCCCGAGTAGTTCCCCTTGTAGGGAATCCCCATGCCGCGATCGAGCTCGAGGATCCAGCCTGCAACGTTGTCGAGGAAGTAGCGGTCGTGCGTGACGGCGATGACCGTGCCCTCGAACTTCGCGAGGTGCTGTTCGAGCCACGCGACGCTCTCGGCGTCGAGGTGGTTCGTCGGTTCGTCGAGGAGGAGCACGTCGGGCTTGCGGAGAAGCAGCCGACAGAGGGCGACGCGGCGACGCTCGCCGCCGGAGCACGTGTTGAGCGCCTGATCCGCGGGCGGGCAGCGGAGCGCCTCCATCGCCATCTCGAGGCGGGCGTCGAGGTCCCACGCGCCGCAGCGCTCGAGCGTCTCCTGCAACTCGCCGCTGCGGTTCAGGAGCCGCTCCATCGCGTCGGGATCGGACTCGGTGCCTAACTTCTCGTTGACGCGGTCATACTCCGCGAGAAGGTCGTAGGTGTCCTTCGCGCCTTCGCGCACCACCTCGATCACCGTGCGCGTCTCGTTCAGGAGCGGCTCCTGCTCGAGGTAGCCGACCGAGTAGCCCTGCGCGGCCCACACCTTGCCCTCGAAGTTCGTGTCGACGCCGGCGATGATCTTGAGCAACGTGGACTTGCCGCTGCCGTTCAGGCCGAGGACGCCGATCTTCGCCCCGTAGTAGTACGAGAGGCTGATGTCCTTGAGGATGACCTTGCGGTCGATCGTCTTCGACACGCCAAGCATCGAATAGATGATGCGGGTGGTATCGGTGGAGTTGTTGGAAGCCATTGGAAGTAGGAGTATGGAGCGCGGAGGAAGGAGAAAGGGTAAAGCATGCGCACGCCGCTGCACGGATTGCCCCAACCCCACACCCTGAACCCCGACCCCTGAACCCTTTCTTTGCCCCTTGATCCTTTCCCCTCGATCCTTGATCCTCTCCACTCATGCTGCTCGCCCACGTCGAGGTCTCGAACTACCGGGGGATTCGCTTCCTCGCCCTTCCCATCGGTCCGACGACGAGCCTGATCGGCGAGAACGCGTACGGCAAGTCGAACCTCCTCGACGCCCTCCTCGTCTGCCTCGGCATCGGCGCCGTGGACGGCGAGTTCGCGTTTCAGCCGGGCGACTTCCGCGTGTGCGGCGAGAGCGGCCTGAGCCCCGAGAATAGCCACGAGGGGGAACCGTGCGAACCGATCGAGATCCTGCTCGGCTTTCGTGAGCACATCAACGGCGAGTGCGAGGAGGATCCCGAGTGCGCGGCGCTTCGGCCGTACGTCTATCCGGGCAAGCGCGGCGACCGTCGGATCTCGTTCGTCGTGCGCGCCGAGCTCGGCGCTGCGCCTGCAACGGGGAGTGACGGCGGACGGCCGATCACCGTGAAGCTCCGCTTCCTCGACGCCGACCGCAGGCAGCTCGGCCCCCTGCCCGACCGCTCGATCGTCACGCTGCTTCGCCACCGCGTGCCGTTCGTGATGCTCAAGGCCGACCGCTACTTCGTGCGCCCGTCACGATCGCCCGCCGAGCCGACGCAGGCGATTTCCGGCATCGTGGGCGGCACGTCACGACCCGTCGATCTCGAGGCGCGGCTCGCCGCGGAAGTCTCCGAAGCGTTCTCGAAGGTCTCGGATATGCATCGCCCGATCGACGAGCGTTGGGTCGCGCGCGGTCTCGACGCCGCCGAGCGCTACCTCGAGCGCTTCGGCGGCGAGCGGCTGAAACGGAGACTTGGCCACTTCTTCTCGTCGCGCATCGCGACGACCGGCGGCACCGGCGTCAGCGGCGGCGCCCGCAGCATCGCGCTTCTCCTCATCTTCGGCTCGCTCTTCGACGCCCGCGCGGAAAAGACGTTCGGCAAGGGCGCGCGGCCGGTGATCGCCATCGAGGACGCCGAGGCGTACCTCCACCCGGTGATCCTCGCGAGCGTCGCGGCGCTCATCGACGCGATGCCGACGCAGAAACTCATCACCACAAACTCCGGCGAGCTGCTCTCCCTGTTGCCGCTGCATTCGCTCCGCCGCCTGGTGCGCCGCGCCGACCGCACCGACGTCTACCGGCTCGGCCGCGACACGCTGTCGGACGACGAGCTTCGCCGCATCGGCTACCACGTGCGAGCCATCCGCGGCACGTCGCTCTTCGCGCGCTGCTGGCTCCTCGTCGAGGGCGAGACGGAGTTCTGGCTCCTGCCCGAACTCGCGGCCGTCGCGGGCCACGACTTCGCGCTCGAAGGCGTGCGGCTCATGGAGTTCGCCCAGTGCGGCGTCGCGCCCCTCATCAAGCTCGCCGACGACCTCGGCATCGCGTGGCATCTCATCGCCGACGGCGACCAGAGCGGCCAAGGCTACGCGAACATCGCCGCGAGCGAACTGCGCGGCCGCGACGCCGACGAGCACATCACGCGCATCCAGCAGCGCGACATCGAGCACCTCCTGTGGGCATCGGGATTCGCCGACGTCTACCGCGGCGCGATTCCGTCGGCGATGCCGCGGCGATTCGACCGAAGGCCGCGCGTCGAGAATCCGACGCCCACGATCGAGCGCGCGATCCGCGCCCGCTCGAAGCCCGGCATGGCGCTCGAGGTCGCCGAGGCCGCGCAGCGCAGCGGCTCGCCTGGCGTGCCGCAGACCTTGCGTCACGCGATCGAGCGCGCCGTCGAACTGGCGCGGCGCGTGTCGAACTGAACGGGCTCAGATGCCGCGCGCGATGTCGATGCCGGCTCCGTCGAGCCGCGCCTTGATCGCGGCGACGAGCGCGTCCTTCGCGGCCGGCATGTCGCTGCCGCGCGACCAGAGCGTGACGCTCCAGGTGAACGCGGTGTTGCCGATGTCGGTGAGGGCGACGCCGGTCGGCTCCTCGGGAAGCCGCTCATGCACGCTCGCGACCGCCGCCTGCAACGCGGAGCGCGCCTTGTCGAGATCACCGCCGAAGGGCGTGCGCACGATCGCCTCGACGCGACGGCGCTCGTGATGCGTGGCGTTCTCGATCGTCGCGCCGAACACCGAGCTGTTGGGAAGGATGAGCCGGCGGTTGTCGACGGTGTCGATCTTCGTCATGAAGAGATCGATGTCGACGACCTTGCCCGAGCTGCCGCCGACGGTGATGCCGTCGCCGAGCTTGAAAGGGCGGAGGATGAGAAGCATGAGTCCGGCCGCGAGATTCGACAGGCTTCCCTGCATCGCGAGGCCGACGGCGAGGCCCGCGGCGCCGATGACGGCGGTCACGGCCGCGATGTTGATGCCGAAGATCGAGAGGCACGCGACGACGCCGAGGACGAGCACCGCCCAGCGCACCACGTTGCCGAGGAAGCCCGCGAGCGTCTGATCGTGCAGCGCGCGGGCGACGACCGCGACGACGCTGCGCCGCGCCCATCCCGCGAGGATCCACGCGATCGCGAGGACGACGACCACGCCCGCGATTCGCACGCCCCATTCGAGCGCGAGCACTTCGATGGCGGCGGCGACTCTCGACGCCCAATCCTGCGCGGAGGGCGTCGCGTACGGCATGCTGGCGAGGAACTGGACGGCGGCATCGCTGGCGGAGTTCATGGCGGGCGGGGATTATGCCGTCGATGCCGCCACCTCGCGAGCGCCACCGCTGGAATGCCGTGCTCGAGCTCGCCGTCGGCGGCCAGAAGCCGCTCGCGGCCACGCGCACCGGCGCGTCGAGCCGCGACGCCGTGCCCCCCAAAGTCCTTCGCGCCCTGAACGACGGCCTCGAGGAGACGCGGACGCTCGCCGAGTGGCTCGCGATCGACCAGCCGACCCTCCTCCACGCGGCACTCGTGGCCGCGCGGCTACCGGACGACGCCAAGCGGCTCCGCGTTGCAGCCGAGGGTCGCGCGGACCTCCGCTTCACCGACCGGCTCAAGGCGAGCGCGAACGACCTGCGTGCGCTCGTCCAGGGCCTTCGCACGCCCGATGCCACGGTGCGCTCGTTCGCGACGAGCCCCTCCGACATGGTGCGGGGCTGGCTCGCCTACGCGATCGGCTACGACGAAACGCTATCGCTCGTCGATCGCCTCGAACTCTCCGAGCGCTTCGCCGCGGACCGCTCGATGGCCGTGCGCGAGTGCGCTTGGGACGCGCTTCGTCCGCATCTCGTGCGCGATCTCCCGACGGCGCTCGATCTCCTGCGCGACTGGACCGTCCATCGCCACTACGGCGTGCGCCGCTGCG
Organism: Phycisphaerae bacterium; assembly: GCA_016795035.1. Taxonomy (GTDB): domain Bacteria; phylum Planctomycetota; class Phycisphaerae; order Phycisphaerales; family SM1A02; genus JAEUIT01. The sequence goes on from JAEUIT010000090.1 coordinate 65,336, forward strand.
CGATCGAGGCGACGCGGCCCCGCGGCGTCTGGTGCAAGCACATCGAGGAGTTGAAGCGCGATCCGGCGCCCGGACTTTCGCTCCTCGAACCGCTCCGCTCCGACGAGAGCCTCTACGTGCGCCGCTCGGTCGCCAACTGGCTGAACGACGCGTCAAAGGATCGGGCCGACTGGGTGCGACAGGTGTGCGACCGCTGGGAGCGCGAGTCGCCGACGGCTGAAACGCGGTGGCTCGTCGAGCACGCGCGGCGGTCGCTCGCCTGAGCGGCGCGACCGCGTGCCTGCTCGCGCTGCAACGCGGACCGCGTACAGTGCCGACATGCCGACGCCCCCGACGCCGACACCGTCCCTGCGCCGCGAACTCGACGGAACGCATCCGCTCGTCGTCATCGCGACCGACGACGAGGAGGAGATCCGCGAGCAGCTTTTCGCGACGATTCCGCCGTCAATCGCCTATCGGCGCTGGACTGCCGTGCGCGGCCTCGGCGACGCGCGTCTCGAAGGCAAGTCGCTCCCCGACAGCGAGCATCCCGCCGCCGCATTCACGTGGCTCGCGACGATCGCGCCGCCCGAGCGTTCGGTCACCGTCTTCTACGACGCGGCTCCGTTTCTCAGCGATCCGCGCACGGCGCGGGCGCTTCGCGAAGCCGTTGCCCGGATGCGTTCGACGTTCGGGGTGATCGTCCTCGTCGATCGAGAGCGCGGCCTTCCGCCGGCGATCGAGGCCGAGGCGAACCGCTATGAGATTCCGCACGCCGACGACGCCGCACTCGAGGAGGGGCTTCGCGAGGCGATCAAGGAGCTCACGAAGACGCGGGCGATCCAGACGGAGATCCGCCGCTCCACGTTGCGGGGAATGGTGCGTTCGCTGCGCGGGCTCTCGGTGCGCCAGGCGATGCGCGTCGTCACGATGTGCGCCGCCGAGGACGACCGCTTCGACGACAGCGACGCCGAACGCCTGATGATCCTGAAGCGCAACGCGCTCGGTGACCTCGGCGGCGTGCTCGAGTTCGTGCGCGCGCCGGTTTCGCTCGACGAGATCGGCGGCCTCGCAAAGCTCAAGGCGTGGCTCAAGCAGCGCACCATGGCGCGCTCCGACGACGCGGAGAAGTTCGGTATCCGGCCGCCGCGCGGGTTGCTGCTTCTCGGCGTGCAAGGCGCGGGCAAGAGCCTCGCGGCGAAGGCCATCGCCACCGCGTGGGGCGTTCCGCTTCTCCGCCTCGACGCGAGCGCCCTCTTCGACAAGTTCGTCGGCGAGAGTGAGCGCAAGCTTCGCGACTCGCTCGCGCAGGCGGACCGCATGGCGCCCGCGGTCCTTTGGATCGACGAGATCGAGAAGGGCTTCGCGAGCGCCGGCCTGCAATCGAGTGACGGCGGCCTTTCCCGCCGCATGTTCGGCACGCTCCTGACGTGGATGCAGGAGCGGACGGCCCCGACCTTCCTCGCCGCGACCGCGAACGACATCTCCGCGTTGCCGCCGGAACTCCTGCGCAAGGGCCGATTCGACGACACGTTCTTCGTCGACCTTCCGAACGACGATGCCCGTCGCGCGATCCTCGAGATCCACCTGAAGAAGCGGAAGCGCGATCCGAAGAAGTTCGACATTCCGGCGCTCGTGAGTCGCTGCGTGGGCTACTCCGGCGCGGAGATCGAGTCGGCGATCGAGAGTTCGCTCTACGCCGCGTTCGCCGCCGACCAGCGCGAACTCACGACCGAGGACATCGCCTCCGCGTTGCAGGCGAGCCCCCCGCTGTCCGTGGTGATGGGCGAGCGCATCGCCGAGCTCCGAGGTTGGGCGAAGGACCGTTGCGTGCCCGCGGATTGAGGGGCGAGGACGAGGGGCTGAGGGCTTCCGGAGAGGCTGCTGAGGCTCCTGATGGGCGACCTGAAGTCGCTCGGGCGACTCTCGCCGATCCATCTGAAGCAACTCACCACGTACGTCACGCTCATGAACGTGCCCGCCGGGGGTCCTCCTCAACGTCGGCGAGGAACGGCTCCGCGACGGCATCCGCCGCACCAGTCGATCACCATCCCCCACGGACAAGCGCCTCTGAGAACCACTGGCGCACGAAATCGCACCCCAACTCCCCCTCAGCAGCCTCAGCATCCTCTCCGAAACGCGAGGTAACGAGACGCCGAGGAATGAGAGGCCTGCGCCCCGTCACGCCTCCGGCCGCCCCCGATTCTCATCGTTGCAGCCCTTCCTCACCGCCTCCCGCAGCGCCGGCCCGAATCGCGTCACCGGATTGCCGCAGCCAAGTGCTGCCTTGCCGTCTTTCGCGCCGGCCAGGTTGATCGCGACGACCTCGCCCGCGGCATTCAACATCGCGGCGCCGCTCGTGCCGTTGAGCGTGATCGACGGATCCTTGAAGCGATACCAAAGAAGGCCGTCGTCGTTGCGAGCTTCGACCGTGGCCGGATGCAGCATCGACTCGTCGGAGGTCGTATTCGCGAAGGCGAGGAGCCACACCCGCTCGCCCGGCGCCGGCGTCGTCGTCGCGAGCCGGAGCGGCTGCAACGCGGAGGCATCGGCGTTGCCGGTCGAGGCGTCGACCCAGAATGCGACGACGTCGCCGTCCCGCGACTTCTTGCCGAGGGGCGCGGTGTTCGGCATCGGGATCGCCCGCGCGGGGATCGTGAGCGGTTCGCTTCCGAGGTCGATGCGATCGATCGTGAGCGTGCGAACGACCCGGCCAAGGACCTCGGGCTCAACTTGCCGCGAAAGCCCGCCCGACGGACCAAGGAGATGCAACGCGGAGATGGCGACCGGCGTGGCGCACTCGTCGAGGGTGACGACCGCAATGCCTCCCGCCGCGACGTCGCCGAGCGACGTCTCGAACGTGGGCACATACGCTGACGCGACGACCGACGCGGGCGGCGAGTTGCCACTCCGCGTTGCAGCCGCGTCACGGGGCCAGCTCCGGATCGCGTAGAGCGTCGCCGCGGGCGCCCAGATGACGACGAGGCCAAGGACGAGCCAGGCCCACCGCCAGCGGCCGCGAAGCGTCGCCGCGGTCCGCTGCCATCGGCTCGCAGCGGAATCGCGGCTTTCGCGGTCGAAACCGCCTTCGTGCGATGCGGCCCACGGACGCCTCGACGCCCCATTCCTTCCGCGAGCTTCTGCAGGTGCTTGACCCATGACGGCCAAGCCTTATACTCCGCGACTCGACTGCGGGGTAGAGCAGCCTGGTAGCTCGTCGGGCTCATAACCCGGAGGTCACTGGTTCAAATCCAGTCCCCGCTACTTCTTGGGTCCGGTGGAACGCCACCGACCCGCTGGTGAACGGTGAACGCCCGCGAGGCAACTCGCGGGCGTTCGCGTTGGTAGGCCAAGCAATCGCAAGGGGCTGCGCGAGCGCGAGGTCTCGGTGAGTCTCGGCTCGCGCGTCGCGCGCGACGCGCGGTCGACCGATCTGGCCGACCTTGGGGCGAGAGTCTCGGAGTCTCTTAACCCGAGACTCGTCTCGGGTTATGGCAATCGTGGTCATCACCCGTGGGGCACGCGGCGCTTTGATCGGTGATGAGGAGTGAGGTGGAACCACGGCGTCGCAGTCATCGCGCGAACCGTTCGGCGCGAGGCTTGCCCGTCGCCAGAACGCGGGTATCGTCGTGCCGTCCCGAACGAATCCCAGACCATGATCCATCCAGCGCCCGACCACCAGATTCGCCAACTCCTCGAGGGCCCGTTCCCCGTAGTTCGGTTGCCGGGCATCGAGATTGCGCAGGCCGATTGCCTCGCCGTGATGCGGGGCCTGCCCGATTGCTGCGCCGACCTGATCGTGACATCTCCTCCGTACAACATCGGGAAGGAGTACGAGCATCGCCGAACGCTCGACGACTACCTCGCTTGGTGTCGCGAGTGGCTCCGCGAACTCCACCGGATTGCACGGCCGAGCGCTTCGTTCTGGCTCAACCTCGGGTACTGCGAAGTGGCGCAGCGGGGACGCGCGGTTCCACTTCCTTACTTGATGTGGGACCTCAGCCCGTTCTACCTCCTTCAGGAGGTGGTCTGGCACTACGGCGCCGGCGTTGCGAGCCGTCTTGCGTTCTCGCCGCGCAACGAGAAGTTTCTCTGGTTCGTGAAGGATGCTGACTCGTACACGTTCAACTTGGACGCCGTACGGGACCCCGACGTGAAGTATCCGAAGCAGAAGAAGAACGGGAAGCTCAAGTGCAATCCACTCGGCAAGAACCCGGGCGACGTGTGGTACTTCCCGAAGGTCACCTCGGGGGCGAACCGAGCCTCACCGGAGCGAACCGCTCACCCCGCTCAGTTTCCGCTCGCGGTCATCGACCGGATCGTGAAGGCGTGTAGCAACCCTGGCGACCTCGTCTTCGACCCATTCATGGGATCGGGCACAACAGCGGAAGCGGCGAGCGCCAACGATCGGACGGTCGCCGGAAGCGAGATGCGTGCGGACTACGTGAAGATCGCGCGGGACCGGCTCATGCGGGCGATCCGCCGCCGCGAGTCGGAGCGATCACAGCTCCACTTGGTTCTTGGGGAATAGCTCGAGCAACTTGAAGGCCTCGGCCTCTCTTGTCAGGTGCGCCTGTTGCCCGGTTGCGGCGGCCTGACCCACCCAATCTGTGTGGTCGAGCCATCCGAATCGGATGCGCGCGATCATCGGCCTCGTCCCGCTTGCGACGAACTTCTGGAAGTTCACCGCCAGGTAGTAGCCGCTCTTGCTCTTCCTCACGCCGCCATCCGTCGGGGCCTGCGCGTAACTTCGGTTCCCGAAGATCGCGGTCGCGTGCGATGACGTCTTGATCTCGATGGAGAACTGGGGATCGGAGATGTGGTTGACGTCCTTGTCGGCGGCTGACTTCTCGGGCCGCCACACGTTCGGATACCTCGCAGCCAGTTCGAGCGGGATCAGCTCGTGCAGGAAGAACCCCATGATCTGCGGCTTCGGAACGATGTCCTTGCCGATGCGGAACCCTTTGCTGCCGAACGATGAGGCGAAAATGTCCTCCCACGCCTTCAGCACGACCTCAACGATCTCCTTCGCCTTGAGAGGGTGAGCTTGAAGGCGAGCGCGCGTCTGTACCAAGGCCGCTGGTTCGTCTGGTTTCTTGGCGGGTCGCTTCGGCACTGAGGCAGACTATCAGCGCGAAGCAGCGGCGTCCCACAGATCGCACCTGTCGGTGGCACGACTCCGGACACTCGCCGCGCCGACGGCGTACATCCCAAGTAGCCGCATCCCGCCCTTCACCCCGCAGTCGCCGGTCGGACCGGCGATGCCCGAGCCGCTCCATGCCTGCACGGACGCAGCCGCCGCTATCTCCTGCCGATCGACGCCGCGAACTCGCGAGCATCCTCGCGGTGGCGATCATCCGGCGGCATCGTCGCTCGCGCGACGCCGCGCCGCTGACATCGAACTCGTCCGAAGAATCCTCGCCGTCGGGCCTTGAGCTTTCGGCGCGGTTGCCGCTCAGTGTGGCTCGTACCCGCGGGTGAACCCGCGGGCCATGCACGGAGACGCTCATGACCACGCTCGACATCACCAAGGAACTCGCGGCCCTCTCACGGATGAGCGTCGGCCAGCTCCATGACCGCTACGCCGAGGTGTTCGGCGAAGCGGCGCGAAGCCGACATCGCCAATACCTCGTCCGCCGCATCGCGTGGCGCGTTCAAGCGAACGCCGAGGGCGGTCTCTCGGACCGCGCGCTGCGCCGCGCCGAGGAACTGGCCAACGACGCCGACGTGCGCGTCACGCCTCCGCGCGGCGCACTGGCCCGTCCGGTGCGCGCAACGCCGCCACGGCCCGACGTCGTGGCCGTCCCGCCCGGCTACGACCCTCGCCTTCCTCGGCCCGGCACCGCGATCGTCCGCGACTACAAGGGGCGACGCCTCGTCGTCACCGTGCTCGTCGACGGCTTCGAGCATGACGGCGAGCGCTACCGCTCGCTGTCGGCGGTCGCCAAGGCGATCACCGGTTCTCACATGAAC
>JAEUIT010000091.1 GCA_016795035.1 Phycisphaerae bacterium
GACGCGGCACGTTGGCCCTCGGTGGCCCAAGTGGCGTCCCCGTCGGGCGTTGGCGAACGAAAACCGCCGGTGACGCTTGGGGTCACCGGCGGTCCGTAAAGCGGGTGAAGGGACTTGAACCCTCGACATCCACCTTGGCAAGGTGGCACTCTACCACTGAGTTACACCCGCGAGTTCGCGACGGCGAGAGCGCCGACGCATCGCGTTTCCCCGCACCTTGGCCTCGCAAACGCGACGACCGAAGTGCGACGGGACGGGCAGTATACCCCGAGGCGCGAGGTCAGCAAGTCGGTGGAGAAACCTCCGACAGAACCTCGACCGCCCACGTCGCACACTCGCTACAGGCTACCGTGGCCGCCTCGGTGACCACGACCTCTCCCGATCGCCGCCCCTCGGCCACGAGCCCCGTCGCCACACGCGGCCCCGACTCCGCCGCGTCCGCGCCCCAACTGCACATGCCGATCTGGATGTGGGTCGTCCCCATCCTCTGGGGTGGCGCCTTTCTGACCGGCGCATCCGCTCTTCAGCGGCTCTCGCCCGACACCGTCACCTTCCTTCGCTTCGCGATCACGGTGGCCGGCGCGTCGATCGTGCTGCACGCGCCGATCCTCGCATTCCTCCGCGCCCGGCCGACTTCAAGGCAGTGGCTCGCGATCACGCTCCTCGCACTCTTCGGCGGCGTCGCCTATCACGTCGCCTTCTACGCGGGGCTCAAGGAGACGCAGCCGCCCGTCGCGTCGGTCGTCATCGCGACCAACCCGATTCTGACGACCCTCGGCGCCGCGATCTTTCTCCGCGATCGCCGGCCCACGCCCTCGATCTTCGTCGGACTCGCGCTCGCGTTCGCCGGCGTCTTCCTCCTCGCGATGGACAAGCCGCTCCCCGACGCCGACTCGCTTGGCTTCTTCAATCGGCTCGCGCGCGGTTGGGGTCGCGGCGAAACCCTCTGTCTCGTCGCGAGCTGCTGCTGGGCGGTCTTCGCAGTCCTGATGCAGCACTTTCGCGGCAGCGTCCTGAAGAGCCTTCCGGGGCCTGGCGTGACCGTCGCGGTCTATGCCGTCACCACGTTGCTGATGCTCCCGATCGTCGTCGCGACGGGCGGAATCCGCGCGATCCCGTCCATGCACGCGAGCGACTGGGGCTGCATGCTCTACCTCGGTCTCGTCGCGACGGTCATCGCCTACACGCTTTACAACGCGGCGATCGACCGCGTCGGAAGCGCCCGCGTGTCGCAAGTGACCTACGCGGTGCCGGCGCTCACCACGTTGCTGACGCTCGCGTTCGACTCCGCGTTTCAGCCGTCGTGGGTGACGTGGATCGGCCTCGCCGTCGTGACGGCCGGGCTCGTCGTGTCGGACGGCCGGCTCGTCGGCGCGATCCGCGAGCGGTTCGGCGACTGACGCCGCGCGCCTGCAACGCGGAGATCACTCCCACTCGCGGACGACGCACACGGCGACGAGCACGGCGCCGCCGAAGTCGGCCCAGCGCGCGTATTCCTTCAGGTCGATCGGGAAGAGCGGCTGGAAGAGGATCGCGAGCGCCGCGAAGATGCCGCACCAGATGGCGAGGTTTTGCTTGCCCGCGACGCCGGCGCCGATGACGAGCGCGGCGAAGGCTCCCCACATCGCGCCCGCTTCGTAGGACCCGGGGATCCAGCCGAGAGGGCGTGCGACGAGAAGGATGGCGGCGATTGCGAGGACGACCAACGACCAGCGCGGCATGGCGCGGGGAACGATACCGAAAGCGGCGGCCGCGCGAGGCACGCGCACAAACGAACCGCGGCCACCGGCGTGAGCCGATGGCCGCGGTCGATGCGAGTCGGAAACGCGGAGACGCGCTTACCTGTCCTTGGGATCGATGCCGAATCCGGCGCGATTCGGATAGGCCGGCCGGGCCGGCTTCACGAACGGCTGGTTCTTCACGGCGTCGAGCATGAGTTCGATCGCCTTGTCGAGCTGCGGGTCGCCGCCGTCCTTCATGAGCGCCGGATCGTCGATGACTTCGAAGTCAGGATCGACGCCGTGGCCTTCGACGCCCCACGTGCCGTCGGTCTCGTAGAACGCGAACTGCGGAACGGTCACGCGCCCGCCGTCGATCAGTCCCGGATTGCCCGAGATGCCGACGAGTCCGCCCCACGTGCGGGTGCCGACGAGCGGTCCCAACTTATGGTGACGGAAGAGCCACGGGAACATGTCGCCGCCGGAGCCGGCGAGTCCGTTGATGAGCATCGCCTTCGGCCCCTGATGCGAGTCCGGCGGCCACACCCAGTCGTTCGAGTCGCGGAGCGCCCAGTAGTTCGTCACCGGACGATTCATCATCTCGATGAAGCGGTTGGGGATCTGGCCGCCGCCGTTCCAGCGATCGTCGATGATGAGCGCCGCCTTGTCGCGTTGGCCTTGGAATTGCCGCACGAGATCGGTCTGGCCGTCGACGCCGGTGTTCGGCACATAGATATAGCCGACCTTGCCGCCGGTCTTCTCGGCTACATAGGCGCGCTTCTTCTCGATCCAGTTTCGGTAGCGGAGATTGGACTCGCTTCCGATCAGGTTGATGACGACGTCCTTCGCGCTGTCGTCGAGGGTGGGCTTCTTGCTGACGGTGAGGGTCACGGTGCGGCCCGCGAGTCCGACGAACGGCGCCCACGGATCGCGGCGCGTGTCGATCGGGACGCCGTTCACCGCGAGGATGTAGTCGCCTTCGACGACGCCCACGCCGAGGTCGTTGAGCGGTCCGGCCGCGTCAAGATCCCACGGTCCGCCGCGGTAGATCTTCGCGATGCGGTACGCCTTCGGGTCGCCCTCGTTGCCGCCCTCGTTCGAGAGCGCGAAGTCGACGCCGAGGAGACCGACGCTGCGGCTCGGCGAATCCTCGACGTCGCCGCCCTGGTAATAGGCGTGGCCGACGTTGAGTTCCGAGATCATCTCGGAGATGAGATAGGAAAGGTCCTCGCGCGAGTTGAGTTGGTCGACGAGCGGCGCATAGCGCTCATAGACGCCGTTCCAATCGACGCCGTGCATGTTCGGGTCGTAGAAGTAGTCGCGCTCGAGGCGCCACGCCTCGCGGAACATCTGCTTCCACTCGGCGCGCGGGTCGATCGATGCAAGCATCGGCGACGTGACCACGGGCTTCGGCGTCGCGCCGGGCGACACGTCGGCGATCGTGATGCCGCCGCGTCCGCCGAGGAGGAGCTTCTTGCCGTCGGCCGACACCTCAAACGCGCCGCCGTTCGTGATGCGCTTTTCCTCGCGCTTCTTGTCGCCGAGGTCGAGCATATAGATAGAGCCGCCGCGGCTATAGACGACGTTGTTGCGGTCGTTGAAGCCGACCATTCCGTAGTCGCCATTCGGCACGGGGATCTGGAACCCGCGGAGCTCGAAGCCGTCGAAGTCGATCTTGACTTCCTTCGGTCCTTCCTTCGCGTCCTTCTTCTCCTCGTTGCCGCCGTCGGACTCGCGGGTCCCCTCGATCTTCGCCTTCATGCCGTTCGGGTCGGAGCCCTCGCCGGCGAGCGTGTCGCCGGTGACGGTGAGGCGCATCGTCGCCTCGCCGCCCTGCGGCATCTTGAGCGTGAGCTCGAGGACGTTCGTCTCGGGATTCCAGGTGCCGGTGATCGGGCCCGACAGCGTGGTCGAGGTCATCGACCCCGTGACCTTGTTGTCGGCGCTCACCTCGAGCGTGAGCGTGAACTCGATCTTGCCCATCTCCGGGATCTCGGTCGAGCACTTCCACGTGCCCGCCGGTCCCTTCGCCTTGGCCTCGGCGTCCTTCTTCTCGCCGTCCTTCTTGTCGTCCTGGGCGGCTGCAACGCTGAGAATCGCGGCGGAGTTCGCCGCGTCCTCGGCGCCGCGACGGCGCCGACGCGGCCGATCGCCTTCGCCCGGCGCGGGCGGCGCGCCATCGGCCGGCTTCGCATCGCCGCCCGGGCCGCCGCCGCCACCGCCGCCACCGCCGTTGCCTTCGGGCTTCTTCTCGTCCTTCGAACCCTCTTCGTCGCTCGTCGGAAGCCACGCGCCCTTCATGTCGGCGCGAAGCGGCACGGCGACGAGGACGCCCGCTTCGTTATAGATCCACGTCGAGTCGAGCCCGGAGTACTGCGGATTGAACGAGCGCGCCGAGGTGAAGACGAGCCAATCGCCCTTCCGGTCGAAGGTCGGCCGCGAGTCGTCGAACATGCCGCTCGTGACTTGCTTCCGCTCGTTCGACGTCGTGTCGTAGATGAAGACGGCGCTCGTCCGGTTGTCGTCCTGGCCGCGGGCATAGGTGATCCAGCGGCTGTCGCTCGACCAGCTGATCGGGCCCATGGTGATCTCCCATGGGTTCTTGTCGATCTTGGTGACCTTGCCGTTGTCGACTTCGACAAGATAGATCGTGCCGGTCTTGTCGCCGACGATCATCTTCTTCGAGTCGGGCGACCACGTGATGCCGGTGCGGAAGCACGTGCCGTCGGAGGTGATCTTGCGCGGCTCGCCCTTGCCGTCGGAGGGCATCAGGTAGAGCTCGTACTCGCCGGTGTTGTCCGCAAAATAGGCAATCCACTTTCCGTCCGGCGACCACGCCGGGTCGCGCTCGGCCACGCCGCTCGTGCGCGTGAGGTTGCGCGGCGTGCCGTTCTCGGCGGGCGCCGACCAGATGTCGCCGCGGGCTTCGACCGCGACGCGCTTGCCGCTCGGCGAGATCGACGAGCCGGAGATGAAGTTCGCCGCGTCGATCGTCTGCTCCATCAGCTTCGGTCGGTCGCCGGGAATCGTGATCGCGACTTCCTTCGTCGACTTGTCCGCGAGGTCGAGCCGCCAGAGCTTCGAGCCGTGCTGGAAGACGATCTCGCCGGCGCCCGGTCCCTCAGGTCCGATCGCCGGCCACTTCACGTCGAAATCCTTGAAGCGCGTGATCTGTTCCCGCGCGCCGGAGGTCGTGTCGTAGCACCAGATGTTGAGACGGCTGCCTTCGCCTTGGTCGCTCAGGTAGTAGATCTTGCTGCCCCGCCACATCGGGAGCGAGTCGATGCCTTCCCAGTCGGTGATGCGCTTCGACTCGCCGGTCTTCAGGTTGACGAGCCAGATGTCCGTCTGCATGCCGCCGCGGTAGCGCTTCCACGTGCGGTTGTCGATCGAGTGGGGGGTATACGCGAGCCACGTGCCGTCGGCGGAGATCGTGCCGTTCGCGCCGTAGGGCACGGGCAACTGCGTCGGCAGGCCGCCTTCGGGCGGAACCGCGAAGAGCGCGACGGCGCGGGCGAGGCCCGAAAGGTCGCCGGTCGAGAAGAGAAGCCGACCGTCCGACGCCCAATCGGTGAGGAGCTCCGTGCCCGGGTGGTGCGTCACGCGCTCGGGCAGGCCGCCGGCCGTCGGGATCGTGTAGATGTCACGGCCGTCGCCGTAGTTGCCGATGAACGCGACGCGCGAGCCGTCAGGCGAGAACCGTGCGAACACTTCGGCCCCCGGCGGACTCGCGAGCGGCCGCGCCATGCCGCCATCCTTCGGAACGATCCAAAGGTCGTTCGCGTAGGTGAAGACGATCGAGTCCTTCGAGATGTCGGGATAGCGGAAGAGGGAGCCCGGCGTCGTCGCCGACACGGCGGGCGAGTCGGCGGCGACGAGCGAGCTGGAGGCGAGCGCAAGAAGCGACACGGCGACAAGGCCGGCGCCCGGACGGAAAGCGGTTTTTGGGGTCATGAAATGGTCCACAGGGAACGTGAGGACCGAGTTGTACCGTGACTGCCCGATAGGGAGGCAGCGATCCGCGCGATAGGGCGGAGAGTCGCGCGGTCGGCGCGCGACACCGCAGCTCGCCGACCGAGACGTCCGAATCCGCAGGGGAACCGCGGCGCGACCTGTTAGCCGCGCTTGCCGACCAGCACGATGCGGCGATCGGAGACGACCGATCCGCCCGGCGGTTCGACGGTCACCGCGAAGAGCGAGGCGTCGCGGACCGGCACCGGCGGCCGGATCGGGACGACGGCTTCTCCGTTGTCGGCGACGTCGAACACGCCGCCGTCGACGGGGAATCGCTCGTCGCGGGTCTTGTCGAAGATCCAGAGCTGGTACTGCGTCTTCGTCGGGTCGTTGCGCTCGAGCCCGTGCACGAGGAGGCAGCCCTGTTGCGACGTCGGATCCCAGAGGATCTCCGCCGACGCCTGCGTGGCGAGCGGATCTTCGGTGTGGTCAAGCGCGATCGGCGCGACGCCCTGACGCTGCAACTCCATCGCCACCTCCCGCGGCGAGCGGGTGCGCGGATCGGTCGAGCGCTGCCAGAGGATCGTGGCCCACACGCAGGCCGACGCGAGCGCGATCGCCGCAGCGGCGAAGCCGAGCCAACGGACGTTCGACGCACGCGGCGCCGCGGTGGGGCGGGCCGGGCCGATCGAGGCGAGGACAGGCGGAGCGGCCGACGCTTCGAGGGCGCACGCCGCGTCGAGCGCGGCCGCGCAGCGGGCCCGCACGGAGGCGGGCATCTCCTCACACGCGGGCGAGAGCGCGAGGTCGAGCGCCGCGGCGCAGAGGTCGAACGCGTCGTGGTTGCGAACGCGCGCGTCTTGGAGAAGCGCGAGCATTTCGGCCGAATCGTCGGCGGAAAGGCCTTCCAGTGCCCGGTCGCACTGCAGCTCGAGGATTCGCTCATGGTGTCGTGCGTTCGTCATGACACCCGATCCTTGGTGCCGTCGGTGGCACCGTCACCCGACCGCTCGTCAGCTGCAACGCGGTCGTGCGCTTCGCCGAAGTCGAATCCCTGGTCGGCAAGAATCTGCCGAAGCTTGATGAGGCCGCGCCGGGCGTGCGTCTTCACGGTGCCGAGCGGGAGGCCGGTGGTCGATGCGATTTGCTCATGCGATTGGCCGTTGCGGATCGCGAGCGAGAGAACGCGCTTCTGCTCCGGCCGCAACTGCTCGAAGGCGTTGGCGGCCAGCGCGGCCTCTTCGGAGACGGGCGGCGTGTCGGTCGGTGCGGCCGAGACGGGCGTGGCTTCCGTGAGGGTCGCCTCGACCGGACGTCGGGCGCGTCGCCGCGTGCGGTCGATGAGACGACGCCGGGCGATCATCGCCACGAAGGTCGTCTCGCTGGCGATCGACGCGTCGAAACGCGGCGCGCTCTTCCACAGGTCGACGAAAATCTCCTGCACCGCGTCCTCCGCTTCGGTCGCGTTCCGGCAGAGTCGCCGCGCGAGCGACCACACCAGCCCGCCGAAGCGGTCCAAGCACTCTTTCGCGGCGCCGGGTTCACCGGCCGCGACGCGCTCGAGAATTGGGCGTTGGAGTTCCAATGCGTGCACGGGAGGCACGGTCCCGGCCGAACGGCCAGCGAAAGTGCCAGTAGAGCGAGGCGCCGGTCCGCGCGGACCGGCACCTCGGATTCTACTGGCAGTTGACGAGAGCATGGATGCTCACGGTGTGCGATCGCTTTGGCGCGAGAAGCGCCGTCACGGTTAGTTGGAGTTCTTCGTTTCAGCCGCGCCCGCGGTGGTCGTTCCAACGGCCGGAATGATCACGGTGTCGATCGCGTGGATGACGCCGTTCTTCGCCTCGACATCGGCCTTCACGACGGTCGCGCCGCCGATCGTGATCTTGCCGTCCTTGACGACGACCTTGAGCGGCGAGCCGCCGATCGTCGGGACTTCCTTCATCTTGGCGACCGAGTCGCTGTACGCGGCGGTGCCGGGAACGACGTGCGCGCCGAGGATCTTCGCGAGTTTCGCCTTATTCTGCGGCTTGAGAAGATCGGCGAGCGTGCCTTCCGGAAGCTTGCGGAACGCGTCGTCGGTCGGGGCAAGGACGGTGAACGGGCCCGGACCCTTGAAGAGGTCGGTCATGCCCGCGGCGCCGATCGCCGAGATCAGGATGTTGAACGTGCCGGCGCCCTGCGCGACCTGCACGATGTCGCCTTCCATCGGCACGATCACGGTGTCGATGACGTGGATGACGCCGTTCGAGCAGACGATGTCGGTCTTCGTGACCGTCGCCTGGTCGACCATGACCTTGCCGTCTTTCGCGACGACGATGTCGAAGCGCTGGCCCTGCAACGTGGTGGCGAAGGGCATCTTCACGACGTCCGCGGCCATGGCCTTCGCGGGCACGACGTGGTACTTGAGAATCGCCGCGAGACGATCCTTGTTCTCCGGCTTCGCGAGCTCGGCGAGGAGTTCCGGCGGAAGCTTCGCAAACGCCTCATCGGTCGGGGCCATGACCGTGAAGGGGCCCGGTCCCTTGAGGGCATCGACGAGGCCGGCGGCGGCGAGGAGCGAGGCGAGCGTCTTGAAGTTGCCCGCGGCGACCGCGGTCTCGACGATCGTCATCGAGCTGGTGGCCGGCGTGGCGGTCGGGGCCTGCGTCGTCCGGGTGGTGTTCTTCGCCTTCTCGCGCGAGGGCGGGGCGGCCGGGGTGGGGGTGGTCGACTGGGCGAGCGCGGAACCCGCGACGAGCGCGGTGACGGCGAAAACGGAGAGCGTGCGAAGCATGGGGTCGAGATCCTTGGGGGCTATCGAATGCGGGTGGCGGCAACGGCCGCCGTGGCCCGTCGACGATGCCCGCGACGACGGGATGAGACTCGACGAAGCACTCGTCGAGGAGGGCGGCTGACACCACCTCTCTGGGGGCCATTTCGTCCTCGTCGCCGGTTTCGGATTCGCGGCGCGCGAAAGATCGCCGCGCACGACCGGGCGATCGCGCTATTCGTGGGCGTCAGCCCCGAGTCCTCGGGCCGAAACGCAGGCTTATCGCATTTCGACGAGGTGCTCGTTCTGGAAGCGAACTTTTGAGGCCTTCGAGGCGGGATCGTTGGCGTCGCGGAAGCCCACCGCCGCGACGACCGTCGCACGGAGCCGCTGTGCCGGGAGTTCGAGCGCGTCGTCGTAGGCCTTCGCGTCGAAGCCTTCCATCGGGCAGGCATCGACGCCGAGCTGCGCGCAGGTCGCCAAGAGGAACCCGAGCGCGACGTAGGCCTGTCGTGCGGTCCACTCGTCGCGATTGAAGCCGGGCTGCTCGAGGAAGTTCTCGATCATCGAGCGATATCCGCTGAGCGACTCGAGTGGAATCCCGCGGAGCTTGCTCACTTCCTCGAGATGGCGCGACACGTCGTCGCGCGTGAGCGGCGATCGCCGTGCGATGACGACGAGATGCGACGCGTCGGTGACCTGCGCCTGATTCCACGACGACGCGCGGAGCTTCTCGCGCAGCGCCCGATCGCGCACCACGATGAACTTCCACGGCTGAAGCCCGAACGAGGACGGGGCGAGCACGAGCGAGTGCTCGATCGCGTGCCACTGATCCGCGGGGATCTCGCGCGACGCGTCGAACTTCTTCGTGGCATAGCGCCAACGGAGTTGGCGCACGACGTGATCGGGAGGGGAATGCATGGGAAAGCGAAAAGGGTTCGGGGTTCGGGGGCCAGGGTTCGGGGGCAAACCGTCCGCGTTTGCGTTGTTCAGCGTGGAGGATTCAGGAGTCAGGAGTCAGGAGTCAGTGAAAGAGCTGCAGGATCGGGATGGCCCGGTGTGCTTCCACCCTGACTCCGCACTCCTGGCTCCTGACTCCTCTCTTCTCACAACGGTGAGGAAGGGATTCGAACCCTTGAAGAGGCTTACGCCCCTTACCGGTTTTCAAGACCGGTGCGTTCAACCGCTCTGCCACCTCACCTTCGAGGGCGGAGTGTAGCGGCTCAGCGCGCGGGCTCGACGGCGACGAGCGACACGCGCTCGCCGTCAAGCCAGTAGATCGCCAGCTGCGAAAGCTCGGCCGCCAGCGCGAGCGCCTCGGCGAGGGAGAGGGACACCGCGCAGCCGATCTCGACGTGCGAACCGTCGGCGCTGCGTCCGTCGCAGCGGACGTGCGCATGGCCGCGCGCCGCGAGCGTCGCCAGGAAACGCCGGTGCGCCTCGGCGTTCTCGGCCTCGTCGCGCCGGACGCCGCGCGGGTTGGCGGCCGTGATCACCGCGAAGTGGGGCGTGGGCAGGAGCGCACGAAGGAAGGCGCGTTCGTCGGCCGAGCGCTCGCGCGCAAGCGCGATCGGCGCCGGCCAGCCGGGGGCGTCGAGGAGCGCTTCGGCGTAGTGCCGCCACAACTCGTCGTTGCAGCCAGTCACTGCGTGGCCGTCGCCGCGTTCGGCGACGCGATCACGCCGTGCGGGAAGATCAGCTTCGCGACGAGCGCGGTCCAGCCGGTCTGCGCCCGCGCGCCCAGTCCTTCGCCGCTGTCGCCGTGGAAGTACTCGAAGAAGGGCACGTGGTCGCGGAAGTGCGGATCGCCCTGCAGCTTCGCGTTCGCGCCGAGGACGGGCCGGCGTCCGTCGCGTCCGCGCACGAACAGCTTGACCAGGCGCGACGAGAGCTCGTCGGCGGCGTCGTGCAGCGTCACGAGGCGCCCGCTTCCGACCGGCGCCTCGATCTTGAAGTCGTCGCCGTAGTAGTGATGGAACTTCTGGAGGCTCTCGACTAACAGATAGTTGATGGGCATCCAGATCGGACCGCGCCAGTTCGAGTTGCCGCCGAAGAGCGCCGACTGGCCTTCGCCCGGCTCGTACGACACGCAGAACTTCTCGCCCGCGATCGAGACCTCGTAGGGGTTGTCCTTCAGCGACTTCGACAGGCCGCGCACGCCGTAGTCCCCGAGGAAGTGCGCCGGATCGAAGACCTTGCGCAGGATCGCCTTCATGCGGTGGCCGCGGAGGAGCGACAGCATGCGCCGGTCGCCTCTGCCGGGCTCGCTCCAGCGCGACACGAGGTTCGCGAGATCGGGCCGCTCGTTGAGCGTGCGCTCGACGCGGTCGCGGAAGATCGGAAGCTTCTCGAGCGTCTCCGGCTCGATCGTCTCGACGCAGAAGAGCGGCACGAGACCGACGACGCTCAGGATCTTGAGCGGCACCAGCTCGCCGCTCGGCAATCGCAGCATATCGAAGTAGAAGCCAGCCTCCTCGTCCCACAGGCCGTCGTTGCCGCCGCCCATCGCGGTCATCGCCGACGCGATCTGGAGGAAGTGCAGGAAGAACTTGATCGCCAGGTCCTGATAGACCGGCCAATGCACCGCGAGCTCGATCGAGATGCGCATGAGCTGCAACGCGAACATGCCCATCCACGCGGTGCCGTCCGCCTGCTGCAGGATGCCGCCGCCCGGCATCGGCCGGCTGCGGTCGAACACGCCGATGTTGTCGAGCCCGAGGAATCCGCCTTCGAAGACGTTGCGGCCGTCGGCGTCCTTGCGGTTCACCCACCACGTGAAGTTCATCGACAGGCGATTGAGGACGTGGATGAGGAAGTCGAGGTCGCCGATGCCGCGCGCCTTGCGGTCGATCTGGTAGACGCGCCACGCGGCCCACGCCTGCAACGGAGGGTTGGCGTCGTCGAACGCCCACTCGTACGCGGGGAGCGCGCCGTTCGGATGGACGAACGAGTCGGTGAGGAAGTCGCTGATCTGCGACTTCGCGAACTCGGAGTCGAGCCGCGCGAACGCGACGGCATGGAACGCGTGGTCCCACGCGGCGAACCACGGATACTCCCACTTGTCCGGCATCGCGAGCACGGTGCGCGCGGAGAAGTGGCGCCAGTGCTGGTCGCGGCCGTGCTTTCGTTCGGGGGGCGGCGGCACGTACGACGGATCGCCGTCGAGCCAGCGGCGCACGTCGAAGTTGTAGAACTGCTTGCTCCAGAGGAGACCGGCGAACGCCTGTCGCTGCACGCGACGGCGGTCGGGATCGGTCACCGTCGCCTGCGCCACGTCCCACGCCTCGTCGGCCTCGCGTCTCCGCGTTTCAAGCGCCTCGCGGCACTGCGCCTCGGTGAGGATCGCGTCGGCGCGGCCGAGATGGACGACCATCTCGCGATACGACTTCGCGGGGACGATCGTCGAGCGCCACAGCCCGACCTTCGTGCCGCCGTCGTCGCGGGTGACGCCGGCCTTCTTGCCGACGATCGCGTCGTGAAGGCCGTCCTTGAAGATGCGCCCGGCTCGCGGCTCGTTCCAGAGCGCCTCGACGTTCGTCTCGTTCTCGCAGAAGAGCGCGCGGTGCTCGCCGTACGCGGTGCACACCATCGGCGCCATGTCGGGATGCCGCACGTCGATGCGGCCGTCCGCGCGCTTCGCGAACGACGGGCGCGCGGCGCCGGGCGACCAGCTCCACGTGTTGCGGAAGGCAAGCTGCGGGATGAGTTCGAGCGGCGCGTCGGCGTCGCCGCGATTGTGCGCGACGACGCGCATCACGACGGAGTTCGGGTCGGGCTTCGCGTACTCGACGACGACGTCGAAATAGCGGTCCTCGTCGAAGACGCCGGTGTCGATGATCTCGTACTCGCGATCCTGCCGCGTGCGCTTCGCGTTCTCCTCGCGGAGCTTCTCGTACGGAAACGCGGCCTGCGGATACTTGTAGAGCATCTGGTGCCACGCGTGGCTCGGCAGGCCGTCGAGGTAGAAGTAGATCTCCTTCACGTCCTCGCCATGGTTGCCCTGCGCGTTCGCGAGGCCGAAAAGCCGCTCCTTCAGGATCTCGTCGTTGCCGTTCCAGAGCGCGAGCGAGAGGACAAGCCGCTGCTCGACGTCGCACCAGCCCGCGAGGCCGTCCTCGCCCCAGCGGTAGGCGCGGCGGTGCGCGACCTGAAACGGGAAGTAGTCCCACGCGGCGCCGTCGGGGCTGTAGTCCTCGCGCACCGTGCCCCATTGGCGATCGCTCACGTACGGGCCCCACGCGCGCCACAGCGGCACGGTCGCGCGATTCGCCAGGATGCGCTCCGCCTCGGCGGTGCGCGGTCGCGAGCTCATCGGATCGCCTCCGTGCCGTTCGAGCGCGGTGCGACGACGCGCTCGGTCTCGCGCAGGATCTCGAGATATGCCGCGACGCTCCAGGCCTGCGCCGGGCAGCCGCGCGGCGTGAACGGGGCTTCGGCGTCGCACAGTTCGCTCACGCTTCCCATGCCTGCAACGCCGAGATGCGCCGTGAGCGCCTCGCGCACCCCGACGGCCGTGGCCGGATCGCCGCCGGTGCGGAGCCACGCGCGGACGAACGACGCGAGGAGCCACGCCCACGCGGGGCCCTGGTGATACGACTCGTCGCGGCGCGTGACGTCGCCCTCGTAGCGGGCGCGGTAGCGATGGTCGTCGGGGCTCAGCGTGCGCAAGCCGAGCGGCACCAGAAGGTCGCGGGCGGCGCGCTCGACGACGCAGCGCACCTGCTCGCGCGGGAGCGCGACGTGGTCGAGCCCGACCGCGATCACCTGATTCGGGCGCACGCTCTCGTCGTTGCCGTCCGGTCCGTCGAGCACGTCGAAAAGGCACTCCTCGACGGGGTTCCAGAAGCGGGCGAAGGAGAGCGAGATGCGGTCGGCGAGGCGCGTCCAGGGCTGCGTGTCCTCCCCGAGGATGCGGGCGAACGCCTCGATGCGCCGCACCGCCTCGTACCAGAGCGCGTTGATCTCGACGGGCTTGCCGATGCGCGGCGTGATGACGCGGCCGTTCAGGTTCGCGTCCATCCAGGTGAGCGCGACGCCCGGTTCGCCTGCAACGACGAGCGCGTCGGAAGGATCGACGCGGATGCCGTGGCGCGTGCCGCGCAGGAACGCCTCGCCGATCGAGCGCATCGCGGGCCAGAGCCGGCGGCGCCACTGGTCCATCGCGCTGGGCGAGTCGGCGCCCGCCGCAGAGCACGCGGCGTCGACGAGTCCGATCGCGCGGATGAAGAGAAGCGGTGCGTCGACCGCGTTGAACTCCGTGACGGCGGTGCCGCGGTCGGGGAAGCGATTCGGAAGGAGTCCGCCCGAGAGCGACGCGGCGTAGGTCTCGAGCACGCCCTTCGCGGCCGCGTGCCGGCGCGTCGCGAGAAGCAGTCCGTCGATCGAGAGAAGCGTGTCGCGCGACCAGTCGGTGAACCACGGATAGCCCGCGATCACGCTCCATCCGTCGCGTCCCGACGAGAGCGGGCGGCGCACCACGAACTGGTCCGCCGCAAGCGCCGCCTGCCGCCACGCGGCGCTCGCCCGCGCGATGCCCGCCGACTCGAGATACGACTGGCGCCGCGCCTCTTCGGCGAGGAGAAGCACCGCCGGCGGACGCATGACGGGAAGACCCGCGCTCGCCGCGAACGTTACGCAGTCGCCGGGCTCGAGGCGGATGCGGAAGGTCGCCGCATGCAGCGCGCTCTCGACGCCGTCGTAGCCGCGGGCGCGGTCTTCGGGCAGGTCAATGCGCTCCCACCACGTGTCGGCGGGAAGGGCGTCGACGACGACGCCGTCGCCAGCGCAGGCGAGCCAGAGGTCGTTCGGTCCGTTCGTGCCCTGCGCGCCGAGCCGCACGCGGATCGCAGGGCCGTCGCGCGTCGCGCTTGCCGCAAAGCCCTTCGCGGGGGTGAGCTCATGGTGCGAGCGATTCGTGACGAGCGCCTCGAGCGCGAGTTCGCACGGCGCCGAGTGCGGCATCAGGCGATACTCGACGAGCGTGACGTTCTCGCCGAGCGCCATCGCGAGGCGCTTCTCGAGGATGACGCCCGCGACCTCGAAGCGCCACACCGGCACGCCGCGCTCGAGGCGGAAGCGGACGAGCGGAATCGGCGCGGCCGGGGTCGCCTCGCCGCCGGCCCAGAGGTTCGTCGAGAGGTCGTGGCGCACGCCGTCCACGACGAGCCGCTCCTCGACCTTCGCGAGGAGGACCGTGCGCTCCGCGGGCGGGCGCGTGGCTGCAACGAGGAGTCCGTGGTAGCGCCGCGTCCGCGCCCCTGAGATCGTGCCCATGGCGTAGCCGCCGAGGCCGTTCGTCACGAGCCATTCGCGGGAAAGCGTCTCGCCGCGGTCGGCGAGGATCGATGCGTCGCATTCGAGCGTGACCGGTCCGCGCGGGGACTCGGCGGAGAGGGAGGGGTCTGTCACGGCTCCGAAGTATCGGCATTTCCGGGGAGGGCTGGGGAGTTCCGGCGGCCAGATGCGTCGAAGCGAACGACGCGACCCGTCGGCGCCCACACGCGCACCTCCGCGCCGAGCGTCGCCGGCACCGAGACGCGGACGCGATCCCCGCTCGCGAGCCGAACCGTCGAGCCGCCCGCCGAGACGTGGGTGACGACGCCCGCGGCCGACCACGCCGCGCCGGTCGCGGGGGCCGCGCCGACGACGACCTCGCCCGGCCGCACCCCGAGCCAGCCGTCGCCGTCGCGCACGACGTTCATCGGCGCGAGGCCGAAGCCGGCGGCGACGTCGACGTCGGCCGGGCCGTCGCGGAGGGCCTCGGGCGGCCCCACCTGCCGAATCGCGCCGGCGTGCATGAAGGCGATCCTGCCGGCGAGGGCGAGCGCGTCGTCATGGTCGTGGGTCACGATCACGGCGGTCGCCCGAAGCGCCTGCAACGCGGAGACGAGGTCTTCGCGCAGGTCGAGGCGGGCGCGACGGTCGAGGTGCGTGAGGGGCTCGTCGAGGAGGTAGACGGCGGGTCGCCGCGCGATCGCCCGCGCGAGCGCCGCGCGGCGCCGTTCGCCGGCGGAGAGCGTGCCGGGGCGGCGGGCGAGCAGGGGACCGGCGCCGGCGAGCGCGATGGCCTGTTCGATCGCCTCGGCCCGCTCGCCGCGCGAAAGCGGCGCGGCGGCAACGTCGAGATTGGCGGCGACGGTGAGGTGCTCGTAGAGCGCGCCGTCGTCGAACGTCATGCCCACGCCGCGGTCGGCGGGCGCCGCGTGCGTCACGTCGCGGCCGCCGATCGAGACAATCCCGGCGTCGAGCGGCTCGAGCCCGGCGATCAGGCGCAGCAACGTGGACTTGCCGCAGCCGCTCGCGCCGATCACGGCGAGCGTCGTGCCGGCGGCAACGGAGAGATCGACGCCCGCGCCGCCGAGACCCACGACGCCCGCGCCCGACGGATAGCGTCGACGCACGCCACGCAGTTCGAGTGCCGCGGGTTCGCGCGTCGACGCCATCGTTCGCTCCTCGTGATGCCCGTGGGGCGTCAGCCCTTCGCGCCGGTCTTCTCTCGCTCCGAACGGCGCCGCTTCAACTCGGCGTCGACGAAGCCGGCCACCTGGCCGTCGAGCACCGCGATCGGATTCATCACCTCGTAGTTGGTGCGATGGTCCTTGACGCGGTTGTCGTAGAAGACGTAGCTGCGGATCTGGTTGCCCCAGTCGCGCGTCACCTTTCCGCCGGTCGCCGCGGCGAGCTCGGCGGCGCGCTTCTCTTCCTCGATCTGTTCGAGCTTCGCACGAAGCACGGTGAGCGCCTGCTTCCGGTTCTGCGGCTGGTCGCGATAGGTGCTCGCGACGACTTGGATGCCGGTCGGAATGTGCGTGACGCGAATGGCCGACGCGACCTTGTTCACGTTCTGCCCGCCGGGGCCGCTCGCGCGGACGAAAGGCACGATCTCGAGGTCGCGATCGGGAATCTCGAGGTCGGTCTCGTCAAACTCGGGCGTGACGTCGACGGTCGCGAAGCTCGTCTGCCGCTTGCCTTCCGCGTTGTACGGGCTGACGCGGGCGAGGCGATGCGCGCCGCGCTCGCAGTTCATGTAGCCGAACGCGAACGGGCCCGTGACGCGGTACGCGACTTCGCTCACGCCGCCGTCGCTGCCGGGCACGCGGTGCATCTCCTCGCACTTGAAGCCCATCTGCTCCCAGTAGTAGAGGTACATGCGTTCGAGCATGCGGCCCCAGTCTTCGGCCTCGAGTCCGCCGGCGCCCGACTGGATCGTGACGAAGCAACTGCGGTGGTCGTGCTTGCCGGAGAGGAGGCTCTGGGTCTCGATCCGCTCCATCGACTGCGTGAGGCCGTAGAGCTTCTCGTCGGCCTCGGCAAGGAGGTCCGCGTCGCCCGATTCCTTCGCGAGTTCGTAGGCGACCTTCGCCTCCTCGAACTCGCCGATCGCCGCCTCAAGCGGCTCGGTCTGCGCACGCACAACCTTGAGGTCAGCGATGACTCGCTGCGCCTCTTTCTGGTTGTCCCAGAGATTGCCGTCGTTCATGCGCTCGTCGAGCGCCTTGCGTTCCAAAAGTTTGCGATCGAAGTCAAAGAGAGTCGCGGAGTGTCACGATCCGCGCCTCCAAGTCGTCGATCACCGGCTGGTGAGCGTCGTAGTGCATGGGGCGGGGAGGATAGCAGGGAGAAGAGAAATGAAAATGGAGAGGAGAGAATGGAGAGCGCGCAGTCTCCAATTTCCTCTCTCCTCTCTCCATTTTCCTTCCGCGCCCAGAGCGTCGCTCTGCGCGCTTTACACTCCTCCCATGCTCATTGCTGAACGCGTCCAGAAGCTCTCCGAATCCGCAACGCTCGCCGTCGGCGCGAAGGCCAACGCGCTCAAGGCGTCGGGGAAAGACGTGATCGCGTTCGGCATGGGCGAGCCGGATTTCGTGACGCCCGAGCCCATCCGCCGCGCCGCGATGGCCGGTCTCGAGAAGGGCTTGACCCACTACGCGCCGACGCCCGGCGACAAGGCCTCGCGCGAGGCGATCGCCGCGAAGCTGCGCACCGAGAACGGCATCGCGTGCAAGCCCGAGCACATCAGCGTGACGGCCGGCGCGAAGCACGCGCTCTACATGACGCTCCAGTGCCTTCTCGACGACAAGAAGGGCCAGGAGGTCATCCTCCCGACGCCGGCGTGGGTGAGCTACCGACCGCTCATCGAGCTCGCGGGCGGCACGTGCATCGAAGTGCCGAGCACGATCGAGAGCGGCTTCAAGATCACCGCCGAACAGCTCGCGGCCGCGATCACGCCGCGCACCGTCGGCGTCATCATCAACTCGCCGTCGAACCCCTGCGGCGTGGCGTATCGGCCCGCCGAGATCGAGGCGTTCGCGGCCGTCCTCGCGAAGCACCCGCGCGTCACGGTGATCGCCGACGAGATCTACGAGAAGCTCCTCTACCCCGAAGTCGAGCCGGGCCTCGCGCACCGCTCGCTCGGCTCCTTCGCGGAACTCGCGGAGCGCACCATCACGATCAACGGCATGAGCAAGGCGTTCGCGATGACGGGCTGGCGCGTCGGCTACGTCTGCGCGCCGGGCGACAACGGCCGCTTCGCGAAGGAACTCATCAAGCTGCAAGGGCAGATGACGAACGGCATCGCGACGTTCATCATGCCCGCGATCGTCGAGGCGCTCACGAACGGCGCCTCCGACGTCGAGCGCATGCGCAAGGTGTTCGCGTCGCGCGCGGTCCTGATGCATCAGCGCCTCTCGGCGATTCCGCGTTTCAGGTGCGTGAAGCCGAACTCCGCGTTCTACTCGTTCCCCGACGTCGGGCAGTGTCTCGGCCTGACGACGCCGGGCGGCCGGAAGATCGACACCGCGCAGCACTTCTCCGAGGCGCTCCTCGACGAGGCGCTCGTCGCGGTCGTGCCGGGCGAGGACTTCGGCGCGTGCGCCCGCACCAACGTGCGGCTCTCCTTCGCGTGCTCCGACGAGAACATCGTGCGCGGCATCGATCGCATCGCGGACTGGGTCGCGCGCCTGCGCTGAGTCGCCCATGGACGAGTCGCCGCCCGTCGCCGAGGCAACGCCAGCGCCGATTCCCGAGCGCTGCGGGCGCTGCGGCTACGCGACGACCGGCATGTCGGGAATCGTCTGCCCCGAGTGCGGCTTCGACGTCACGAAGACGACGTATCTCCGCGTTGCAGACCGCGAGTGGCTCGCGAACATCGTGCGCGGCATGTGGATGACGCGCGCGGGCGCGCTCGTCGCGCTCGTCGCGAGCATCGCGGGGCCGTCGTTCCGTCGAATGGTCCCCGCATGGCTCGAGCTGCCCGGGAACTTCTCGCGCTTCGTCGTGCTGACGGGGCTCGGCGTCGCGGCGATCGGGGCGTTCCTTCTCTCGCTGCCCGATCCGTCGTTCGAGGATCCGAGCGAGGCGCGGCGCCGACGCCGTCTTCTCTTCCAGGCCGGGCTCGTCGTCGGCGGCGTCCTCCTCGTCGCTCGCGGGCTCGTCGGACCGTACGTGCCGCCGCTCGCGGGTGCGGCGATCAGCGTCGTCGCATTCCTCATCCTGGTGGGCGTGGTGCGCGGCATCGGCGGCATCGCACGCGAGATCGTCGCCCGCGCCGAAGGCGTGACCGAGGACGAGATCAAGAAGACCGGCGCCGGCGCGGGCTGGCTCTACTGGGTGCTCGGCGTTCTTGTGCTGATGCAACTCTTCGGTTGGAGCCGCGGACAACTCGTCGTTGCACAGCGCATCGAAACGAGCGTCATAGGCATCGGCATCCTCGGCATCGCGTTCGCGATGCTCTCCCTCTCGAAGGCGTCGGCGGCGATCAAGCGAGAGCTCGAGGCCGCCAAGAAGCTGCAACGCTGAACGGGCTGGGAGGCAAACACCGCATGCTCGGCGGCGCGGGGAACGTCGTCCGACGTGTCACGCCTGCGGGCGATGCATCAAGCCTCGCCCAACAGGCGGGCTGTGTGGCCTGCCGCGACTTGCACAAGGCCGTGCGATATCGGCCCATTTCTGAGGTCATCACTTCATGTCTCGAGTGACCCAAGTCCTTGCCGCGGGCGCCAGCGCCCTTGCGGCCACGCTGTCGGCGTCCGCCGGCGGTTCGTTTCAGATCCTCTCGCAAGGAGTCGCGAACGGCGTCTCCGCCGACGGCACGGTCGTCGTCGGCCAGAACAACGAGGGCGCCTTCCGCTGGCGCTTCGACAGCGGCTTCTCCTCGCTCGGGGGAACGATGGCGATCGCCGCGAGCGACGACGGCTCGATCGTCGCGGGCAACACGATGGTCGGCACGACGGAAGTCGCGCTGCGCTCCGTCGGCGACGTCGGCACGCCGCTCGGCGGCATCGAAGCGACGGGATGCGACTCTTATCTCAGTAGCGCGTACGCCATCTCCGGCGACGGCTCGGTCGTCGTCGGTCTCGGATGGGAAGGCTGCAACGCCCGCGCGTTCCGTTGGTCGGAATCGAGCGGCATGACGGCGCTCGCGCAAGAAGGCACGGCGAGTGCCCGCGCGAACTCGATCTCCGCCGACGGCACGCACATCGGCGGATGGGAAGAGGCCGCCGGCGGTCTTCGTCGCGCGGTGCTGTGGGACGAGCGCGGTAACCCGAACTTCGTCCTGCGCGGCGAACCCGGCAACGCGGAGGGCGGCGGCGAGGTCTGGGGCATGACGAACGACGGCTCCACGTTCGTCGGGAGCGCAACGTCGAGCGACCCTGCGACGAGCGGGCCCTTCGTGGTGCGGCGCGGCGAGGGCATCACCTATCTCGGCGACATCCCGGGCACGAGCGCGTTCGTCTCGGGCGCGAACGACGTGAGCGAGGACGGCCGCGTGATCGTCGGATTCCAGCGCGAGGGCGTCGGTCCGTTCGCCGCGTTCGACGCGACGATCTGGACCGAGTCGACGGGCACGCGCCGCCTGAGCGAGTATCTCGCGGATCTCGGCGTTGCAGTTCCCGAAGGCTTTCAGCTCGCGGCCGCGATGGGCGTCAGCGACGACGGCACCGTGATCGCGGGCTGGGGCTACTCCGGTTTCATCTTCAATCAGCAGGCATGGGTCGCGACGATCCCGGGCGCGTCGGCGTGTCCCGCGGACCTTGACGGCGACGGCACCGTCGGCCCGTCGGACCTGGGCGCGCTTCTCGGCGCCTGGGGCGCGTGCGCGTCGTGCGCGTCCGACCTCGACGGCGACGGCGCCGTCGGCGCGTCGGACCTCGGACTCCTCCTCGGCTCGTGGGGTGCGTGCCGCTGACGACTGGCGACACGGATTCGCGCGGGCCCCCGCAGCCACGCGGTGGGCCCGCGCGACCGTTCGACCAAATTCGAACCGAGCGACGCGACCTCAGCGTTTCTTCGTGGCGCGGCCGAGTCGAAGGCGACGCGCGCTCGACGTTGCAGCCTTGTCGGCGCGCAGCGTCAGGAGGACGTCGCCCGCGCCTGGCCCGAGCCGTTTGCGCGGGAGCGCCTCGTCGGTCGCGTCGCGGCAGTCGACGACGGTCCACGGGCCGTTTTCAGCGAGGAGGCTTCGGAGCGTCGCAAAGGGGAAGGTCAGGAGGTCGTACTGCTCGAGGACGATCGGGCCCACGCCCTCGACGCCGACGGCGAGAATCGTGTGACGGATGCGCTCGCAGCGCAGGCCGTCCGGGTGTTGCACGTCGACGAGGCCGAGCGTTTCGGTGCGGAGCGCCGCGAGTCCGCCGCCGCCGACTTCGACCGGCCCGCGCTCATAGACCGTGCCAACGTCAAGCTCGTCGCCCGGCTCGCGCACGGCGAGGCCGACGACGTAGTGGCCGCCGTCGCCTTTCGGCGAGCGGAGCAGCCGGTGCATGGCGGCGAGATGCGCCGCGACGTCGACGAGCCCGCCCAAGTGACCCACCGAGTTGTCGGGGTTGATCGCGAGCGCGAACGGACCCTTCACGCTCGCGGGCGGCTGACGCATGTCGCCTTCGACGACGGTCGCCGGGCGATCGCCGAGATGCAGCCGCGCGGCCTTCACCGCCTTCGGCTCGATGTCGATCCCGACGACCTTCGCGCCGCGATCGGCGAAGTGCTCGATCCACGTTGCAGGTCCGCAGGCGGGATCGATCACGCGGAGTTTCGTGACGTCCTTCGCGCCGACATGCTTCCGCACGAGCGCGTCGATCGACGTGCGAAGCTCGACGCTCGGCGCGAAGAACGCGCGATAGAGCGAGGGATTGGCGTAGAGGGACAAGGCGGGAAAGGAGCGGGGACCGAAGACAGGGAGTCAGGAGTCAGGATTCAGGAGCGAGTGGAAGAACACCGCGAAGCACGTCGGGCGTTCCAGTCACTGACTCCTGACTCCTCGATCCTGACTCCTTCACAATCAGCTCAGCCCGATCGTCACCGGCACGGGCTGCGGGCGCGGCTCGTAGTTCGGCGCGATGGCGATGTCGAGGGGAAGGCGCTTGCCGCTCGGGTCGCGCGGGATCTGGTCACTGTCGATGATGCGCTGGATGGCCATGATGCCTTCCATGAGCATCTCGGGACGCGGCGGGCAGCCGGGCACGTAGACGTCGACCGGGATGTACTGGTCGACGCCCTGGACGACCGCGTAGGTGTCGAAGACGCCGCCCGTCGAGGCGCAGGCACCCATCGAGATCACCCACTTCGGCTCCGTCATCTGCATGTAGATGCGCTGAAGGACCGGGAGCATCTTCACGGAGACGCGGCCGGCCACGATGAGCAGGTCGGCTTGGCGCGGGCTGAAACGCATGACCTCGGCGCCGAAGCGGGCGAGGTCGAAGCGGCTGCACGCCGTCGCCATGAGTTCGATGCCGCAGCAGGCGGTCGCGAAGGGCAACGGCCAAACGCTCGAGCGGCGGGCCCAGTTCATCACGCGCTGGAGCTGCGTGGTGAGGACACTGTCGACGGGGAGGGCGGCTTCGATGCCCATGGGAGGTGGCGTCTCGCGAGGCGAAGGTGCGTTGGCCGCGCGGAACGAACGCGCGGGGGCCGCGGAGGCGTCCGCCGTTCGGGCGGTCGCCGACGACCCACATCGGGTCGCGCGGAACCGGAGTGTATAGCACCGTTCGCCGACTGCGGGGAGTGGCCCCGACTTCGCGCGTCAGCCGTGCAATTCCGACTCGCTCGCGAGCTTGTCCGCGAGATCGCGCCGCGAACGCACGACGTGGTAGAGCCGGTCGGCCTTGAACATGCGAAGGCCGTCGAGGACGTCGCGGCTGGCGCCCACGAGGATCGGCTCGAGTCCCGCCTCCTTCGCCCGTTTGGCGAGGTCGCTGCAGAGGCCAAGCCCGTACGCGCTCACGCCGCGCACGTCCGAGAGATCGAGCACGACGAAGCGGAGCCCCTTGTGATCGTGCGCGAGCGCCTCGTCGAACGCGTCGTGGATCCGTGTCACCTCTCGCTCGGCAAGGCCGGGACCTCCGGGGTGGACGACGATCGCCGAACCCGAATGCAGCACGTCCACGAGGAACGGGCTGTCGATCACCGCGTTGAGCGCGTCGACGGCCTCACGCCAGTTCGCGGGGCCGCGACGGGCGTCTACCTTCTCCGACGACGAACGGAACGGGTTGGGCAGGTTCATGCCCGCTACCTTCCGATTCGGTCCCGCGCCGGGCGACGTCTCGGTTCGCGAAAACCGGTTGCGACGTCGGGTTGTGCCGGTTGCGCGATCTCGGCGAGTCGCGGCGGTCGTGCGCTCAGTCGGCGGTGCCTGCAACGTCGACGACGAGCCGTTGGTTCGAGTCGTCGAGCACGATGCCGCTGCGGCCGTCGGGAAGCGCGTCGCCGTCGGCGACGAAGCGATACCCGCCTAACAGTTCGACGGTGCCGTCCGGTCGCGGCACGGCCATGCGCCGCGCGAAGCCGCCGATCGACGGCAGCGGCGGGAGCGACCAGCGACGCATCTCGTGTCGCGGCGCCAGCGGCCGGAAGAGGAGCGCGGTCTCCGACGCCCCGCGGGCCGTGTGGTCGCGCCACTCGCCGCACAGGGCGATCACGCCGCGCGGGTGCATCGAGAGCGCGACGTCGCACGCGCCGCGCGCGTCGGCGAGCGGCGGCCCGGGCCGCAGCGTGCGCCGCGCGGTGTCGAGGATCAGCGTGTCGGCCGTCGTCCGGTTCGTGTCGGGATCGAAGCCGCCGACCACGAACGCGAAGCGCTCGTTGATCGCGATGGCGCTCGACTCGTCGAGGCGCGACGTGAGCCGCGCGTCCCAGAGTTCGCCGTGCGCGTCGCCGGATCCGAGCCAGACCGATTCGATCGTGCCTTCGAGGTCGCCCCCGACGAGGACGAGGTTCCAGCCGATCGCGGTCGCGGCGTGGAAGCGCCGTTCGCGCTCGAGCTCGATTTCGGCGGTCCATGCCTCGAGGCGCGGGTCGAAGATGCGAAGACGGCACCCGCAGACGACCGCGATGCGGCCGTCGGGCATGCGCGTCGCGGTGTGGCCTTCGAGCGGCTCGGGCCAGGGCGCCACGGGCTTCGACGAGCCGGCCACGAGCGGCGCGAGGATCTCGCCGTCGGCGCGCTGGGTCGCATCGACACCCCAGGTGCCCGACCAGCCTCCGAGGACGAGATAGCGATCGCCGCCGAGCGGCGTGATCGACGCGCGGGCGCGGGACTCGAGGAGATTCGAACCGACCGGCTGCCAGCCGTAGTTCGGCGAGCGCACCTGGATCGCGGGGGTGGCGGTCATCGACTCCGTCGCGCCGCCTAACACGACGAGCTGTTCGCCGATCGCGACGGACGCGGCGTCGAAGACCGGCACGGCCATCTCCGCCGGCATCGTGTGCCAGTAGGCGAGGCCGAAGCGCGGCACCGCCGGAATGCGCCGGACGTCATCGGCCGACGACGGTGCGACGGCGGCGAGCGCCAGGAGGAGAGGGAGGACGATCCGCGACCGAGAACCGCGCATGCGGGAGAAATCGGTTGGCGAAGCGCGGGAATTGAGCACAATGGTCCGACCGGCATCGGTTTCTCCGGCGCGTCCGCGTAATGCGGCCAGGCCGATTCTCCGATGGCGATCCGTCGGCCAACGCCGACACCTCGTGGGCCCGCGCGTGCGGGCAT
This sequence comes from Phycisphaerae bacterium, assembly GCA_016795035.1. Lineage (GTDB taxonomy): Bacteria > Planctomycetota > Phycisphaerae > Phycisphaerales > SM1A02 > JAEUIT01. The sequence continues at coordinate 24,407 of JAEUIT010000091.1, forward strand.
CGACCCGTCTGCCCGTTCGCGCCACATGAGCTTCGTAGGCGTCACGATCTCCTCGTTGCTGCTCGCCTCCGGCGGCCTCGCCGAAGGCGCGCGCGGCGTCGGCGCGCCCGAGCGCACGACCGCCGACGCGATGGTGCGCCGCGTCGAGCGCGAGATTCCCGGCGCGGTGCGCGTCGCGAGCGAGCGCTTCGTGCTGGTCGCCGATCCGCACTACGGTGCAAGGGAGAGGACGCTCGCGATCCTCGAGCGCACCGCCGACGCCGTCGAGACGTTCGCCGACCGCATGATCGACGAGCCGCGGCCGCAGCGCGAGCGCGTGCTTGCCGTCGCCTTCACCGACTCGACGAGCTTCGAGCATTTCGCGCGCGACGTCGATCGCCTCGACGCCTCGTGGATGTCGGGGTATTGGGCGCCGGGCGCCGATCGCGTCGTCTTCCGCGCGGCCCGCACGGACGGCGACTCGCCGGAGCGGCACCACGGCACGTTCGCCGCCGTGGCCGATCCCGACGCGACGATCGCCCACGAGGCCGCGCACGCGCTTCTCCACCGACTCGGCGTGCAGCGCCGCGCGCCGCGCACGCCGCTCTGGATCTCCGAAGGGCTCGCCGTCGCGTTCGAGCCGTGCGGGCACGGCGCCGACGCGGCCTTCGCCCCGCAGCCCGAACGCGAGGCCCGAGTGCGCCGCGGCCCGACCTTCGCGCTCCGCGATCTCGTCGTTGCAACCTCGGTTCCGCCCGGCGACGCGTCGGCGGTGGAGGCCTTCTACGACGAGTCGTGGTCGCTCGCACGCTGGCTCGTGACGGAGCGGCCGACCGAGTTCCGCACGTATCTCGGCCTCCTTCGCGAGGCGGCGCGTGAAAACGCCCGCTCGAAGCGGCCAACGGCGTTGGCGACGTTCGAGCGGGCGTTCGGTCCGGTCGACGCGGTCGAAGCCGCGTGGCGAGGGTCGCTCAGCGCAGCGGGCGAAGCAGCGACGTCTGATCGAGCGCCATGATCTCGGCGGAGAGGCGGTTCGTGTCGAGCGACGTCACGCTCGTGCGCGGCACGTCGTTCGTCGCGGCCAAAGCGCTCTGCGTTGCAGGCATGGCCACGGCCGCCATCGCATGCGCCGACGGCATGTCGAGCGCCGTCGAGAAGCAGTCGTCGGCGGCGAGGCACTCGGCGAACGCCGAGAACTCGTCGAACTTGGCGTTCGAGAAGGCGGTCTCGGCGCGCGACGCGATCGTGCGGAGCGCGTTCGTGAAGCCCTTCATCTCCTCGGCGAGGGACTGACGCACGGTGGACGAGATCGTCTCGACGACGTGGCTCGCCGGGCTCAGCTCGCGGCGCACCAGCGACTCCCACGGCGCGAGGCGGGTGAGGAGGGCGTCGAGCTCGGTCTGCATCGCCCGCATCGCGGCGGAGCGCGCCTCGGCGGTGCGCGACGCCTCGACGAAGTCCTGCATCTCGTGGCCGAGCGCGGCGCGCGTCGTGATGCAGCGCTCGACGAGCTGCGAGAGCTCGCTCTGGAGCTCGCGCGTCGTGGCCGCGGCGTCGTCGGCGAGCCGCTTGCTGTCGGCAGCCTCGGCGGCGATCAGGTCCTTGAGCGTGGTGGCGGTGCCGACCGTGCCGAGGAGGCCGTCGGCGGCTTCGGCGCTCTGGCGATTGAGCTGACGGAGCCGTTCGTCGGCGCGGGCGATCGTCGCCTCGACGCTCGTCGCGCGGTGCTCGATCTCGCCGAGAAGCGCCCGCACGCGGGTTTCGGCGTCGTGGAGTTCGTGCACGTTCGGCGAGGGAGCGACCGTCCGCTCGCTGACGACGCGATCGAGCTTCGCGGCGAAGCCCGCGGCCATCTCGTCCGCGAAGCGGCGGAGCTCGTCGCGGGCCGGGCCGTACTTCGCCTCGATGCTGCGTTCCGCGGCGGAGAGACGCTCGTCGACGAGTCGCGCGATCTGCTCGTTCGCGGCCCGCAGGCGTTCGTCGAGGAAGCCCATCGCCTCGGTGACGCGACGCTCGAGCGCCTCGGTCGCGCTTCGGATGCGCATCTCTCCCTGTTGCACGACCTGCATCAGGTGCGCCTGCGCCTGCGCGTGCACGGTGGCTTGCACCTGCATCGCGATCTGCTGGAGCGCCTGCGGATTGAGTTGCGACAGGAGCTGCGCCTGCACGTGGCCGGCGGTCTGCTGCGCGCGGTCGATCTGGACGTCGAACGCCTGCAGCATGCGCACGCCGAGACGCAGCCGCTCCTGGAGGTCGGCCGCGGATTGCGTGGCGGCGGTGGTGGCGTCGAGCGTGGTCCGGGCGAGGCGCTCGAGTTCGCCGATCGACATCTCGGCGCGGCTCACGAGATCGCCGAGGCGAGGGTCGGCGTGGCCGTTCGGATAGCCGTGCCCGTTGGCATGCCCGGTCGGGTGCCCGGTGGGGTGCCCGTTGGGCGCGCTCCATGACGTCGGGCGCGGCGCGCCGTTCGGAGCTGAAACGCTGAGTGCGCCGTCCATCGGCGCCGACGGCGCCGGGGCGCCGTGGGAGTGGCCGTTCAGGTGGCTGGTGGCGGGATGTGCAGGAAGGGAGCCGTTCGAGGCTCCGCCGTTCGGGGAGGGACCGTGATGCATGCGGCGTTACCGGAGAGGGGCGACAACGCGAGCGCTCGGCGCGCCGGAGCCTCCGCGACAGGAGGGGAGCCGGCGGGGTGAGGTGCCGCGCGCAGACCATGGGACAACCCATGGTCCGAGAAGGGTTTTCGGCCAGTCAGGCGAGTGCCGTCGATGAATTGCGCGACTTCTCCGCGAATCGTCCGAACAAACGCCGTACGGCGCTACGCCGAGGCGATCGGCTGCATCGAAGCCGCCAAGGACGATTCCCCGAGCGCGGACAGTTGGGCGTCGCGAAGCTTCGTCTCGAGCGGCGTCGGCGGATCGGTGCGGTCAAGCGCCGTCCACGTCGCTCGCAGGACGTCGGCCACGCGGATCGCGTCGGCGGGACGGGCCATCGTGATCGCGTCGGACGGCTCCTCGTCGACGCGCTCGTCGAGGCGCCGCACGAGCCCGGCGTCCTCGAGGATGTCGACGATGAGCGAGGCCTGCGAGAGGGGAAGGCGCGAGACCGTCGCGACTTCGGCGATCGTGCTCGTGCGTCCGTCGCCGAAGCGCTCGGCGACGTGCTCGAGCGCCCGCAACGTGGAGGCGCCGTCGGGATGCGCCGGCGCGTCCTCCATGCGGGCCCGCCCGCGGAAGGCCTGCAGGAGCGCGGCGACTTCGGCGCCGAAGAGGATCACGAGCCACATCATGTACACCCAGAACATGAAGAGCGGAATGAGGCCGAGCGAGCCGTAGAGCGCGCTCACGCCGAACGCCTTCGACAGGTAGAGGCCGAACGTCGCCTTTCCGATCTGGATGAGCACCGCGCCGACGAAGGAGCCGATGAGCGCGGGGCGGAACGACACGCGCGCGGTGGGAATCGTGAGGTACGCGCCGAGGAGGACGAGCCAGATGACGCTGACCGATCCGAGCACGCGCAGGATGGTCTCGAGGATGCTCCAGCCCTTCACGACGTCGTCGACCCACGCGAACTTCGCGAGCGCCCACGGCAGTGCGCCGAGAAGAAGCGGACCGACGGTGAGGACGAACCAGTACACGAGGATGCGCCGCATCCACGAGCGCCCGACCTGCGAGCGGTAGATGACGTTGAAGGCGTCCTCGATCGTCACCAAGATCCAGATCGCGGACAGTGCAACGAGGAGAAAGCCGGTGAAGCCGAGCGCGGCGATGTTCAGCGTGTTCGCGAAGCCGACGAGCTGCATGAGCCAGGCGTCGAGGCCGATCGAACTCGCGGTCGTGCCGTCGCCGGCGGCCACGGAGATGCTGACTGTGTTGAGGCCGAGCGATTGGAAGAATCGCTCGATCGTCGGGAGAAACGACTCGCCGAGCGCCGCCTTCGCGATGAGCGTGACGACGACGAGCACCGGCACGAGCCCGAAGAGCGTGCGGAAGGCGAGCGCCGACGCGATCTGCGGCGCGCGATCCTCGCGGAGGTGCCGCAGGCAGAAGGTCGCGATGTCGGCGGCGTCGCCGATCGAGACGCGGCCGAGGCGCACGTTGTGGAGCGGCGCGAGGAGCTCCATCAGCCACGCGTCGGCGCCATGGACGCGCCGCGCCTCGCGGGCGTAGCGCCGCGCGTCACTCGGCTCTTTTTTCACGTTCGGATGTGCGGCGGGAGCCTGCATCGAGGAAGAGTCCGTGGAGCGTGCTTTGGGCGGGAAGGGTGGCGTTCAGGGTGCCGGTTCGGACCGTCGTTCCGGCCTGGCGCCCGGTGGACCATCGGTCGTTTCCGTCGCCGAGGTCGAGGAGAAGCGAGAAGGAGAGGACGCCGCCGACGGGGGGCGGCGCGAAGTAGTGATACTCGTTCCTTCCGGAGGCGCCTTGCGCGCTTTCATGCGTCGCCTCGTAGGAATCGTTGCCCGACCCGTCGACGAGGAACGCGATCGCCTGCTGGGCCGCGCTTCCCTGCGTGAGGTCGGTCCCGCGGTAGGAGTCGTCGCCGGCGCGGTCGATGAGCGCGGCGACCGACTGATCCCAGGCCGCACCCTGGAGCGCCGGCATCGTGCCCAGGTACCGGTCGTTGCCGCCGTCGTCGAGGAGAACGCCCGCCGCCTGATGGGCCGCGAAGCCCTGGGCGTAGCGCACGCCGTCGTACTCGTCGTTGCCGGCGCGATCGGCAAGGACTCCGAGGCCGAAGAAGTAGCCGCCGCCCTGGCCGAACTCGCCCGACTCGTAACGGTCGTTACCGGCGAGATCGACGAGCGCGCCCACGCCGCCCGACGCGAAGCGGCGGATCCCGACGCCGAGGCCTTGGCTGAAGCTCGAGACCGCGTCCTTCGTGCCGTACTCGCTCGGCCGCGTGCCGCGGGCGAGGTAGCGGTCGTTGCCCGCCGCATCGAGAAGGACGCCGAAGCCGCGCGGGCCGCCGCAGCCTTGCGCGAACGAGTCGCTGCGATACTCGTCGTTGCCGCCGCGGTCCGCGATCGCGCCCACGCCCCATGCCGCCGCGCCGAGCGCCCACGTGCCTCCGCGGTACGTGTCGTCGCCCGCATCGTCGACGATCGCGCCCGCCCCGAAGATGCCGGCGCCGTGCATGGCGTCGCCGAGGTAGCGATCGCTCCCGGCGCGGTCGACGACGACGAACGCGCCGCACACGCCGCAGCCGAAGCCCTGCGTCGCGGAGGCGACATACTCGTCGTTGCCGCCCGCGTCGAGGATCGCGCGAACGCCGACCGCGAGCGACGCGAGGCGATACGAGTCGTCGCCCCCGAGATCGATCACGCCGGCGACGCGTGACACGTCGTACGCGTTCGGGCCGGCGCCCCCGACCACGATCCAGCCGACGCCCGGCACGTCGCGGCACGCGAGGATGTCGCCCTCGACGGCCAGCGCGAGCGCGGGATCGAGCGCGGTCGGCGTGGCCGCCGCGAGCGTCGAGAGATCGAGGGCGCTCAGGTCGAGCGCCGCGAGCGCGGCCACGAGCCCTCCGAGGTCGACCTCGGCGCCGCGGCGGATGACGGCGAGCGTCTCAAGGGCGTGCGGCCCTTCCACGAGAAGCGAGTCGCGCATGCGTCGGATGCTCGACGTTGCAGCCATGGCGAACTCCACGTTGCCATAGCAGTCGCCGAGGGCCCGCTCGGCCGCGCGGCGCGCGGCCTCGAGCGTCGCCGCGAGGGCGTCGACCGCGCTCGACGTTGCAGGCGGCGCGGCGCGCGGCGCCGGCACGTCGAGCGCGTAGGCCGCGGCCGCGGCGAGCCCGGGAATCGGGCGTTCCGCCGCGCCCGCGCAGCGGGCCGCGAGTGCGGCGCCGAGCGCGTCGATCGAAGTCGGATCCTCGAGCGCGGCCGTCACGTGCCCGAGGCGGCAGGGGTCGATCTGGGTGCGCGAGACGGCGTGCAGCGAGGCGCGGAGCGCGTCGAGCTCGCCGACGAGCCCCGTCTCGCGCAGGCCGGTCGCGAAGGCGCCGTCGCCCCTGGGCGCAAGGAGCTGCGGCGCGGGCGGAGCGAACGCCGGCGCGGCGGCGGGTCCGCCGAACGTGCCGCGCCAGCGGGCGGGATCGTCGACCACGACCTCAAGCCGGCGGACGTCCGGCTCGAAGAGATCTTTCCCGCGATCGGCGGGCGAGGGCACCAGGTACGTTCGTTCGCGGGCGCGGCGCCATTCGATCGTGAGCCGATCGCCCGGCGCCGAAGCGGCCAGCGCGGCCGCGAGCGTTGCAGCCGACGCGGGCCGTCCGGCGATCGTCACCACGAGATCGGGCCGGGCGAGGTCCGCCGACTCGATTCCGCGCCCGTCGAGCGGACCGGGATCGATCCAGCGCACGACGCAGCCGACGTCCGCGACGTCCTCGACGACGAGGCCGAGATAGCCATCGCCCCGCGTCGGCGCCGTGAGCGCCGCTGCGGTCACGCACGCCGTCCAGAGGAGTGGGCAGGGCAGCGTTGGCATCGATTCCATGCTATCGCTCACGCGTCCTCTACAATCGCCGCCGATGCCTCGCCCCGGCCGGAAGCGCCAACACTCGTACGCCCTCGACACCCGCGGTCCTCGCTTGCAGAAAGTGCTCGCCGAGGCGGGATACGGCTCGCGCCGCGCCTGCGAGGAGCTGATCGAGTCGGGCTCCGTCACCGTCAACCGGCAGGTGGTCGACTCGCTTCCTGCGTGGGTCAATCCCGACGAGGACGTGATCTGCGTGCACGGCCGGCCGCTCAAGCGGAAGGAGAAGCACGTCTACATCATGCTTTTCAAGCCGCGCGGCGTCGTCAGCACGAACAGCGACCCCGAAGGCCGCACCCGCGCGATCGACCTCGTGAAGCATCCGGACCGCCCGCGACTCTATCCCGTCGGGCGGCTCGACCTCGACTCGAGCGGGCTCCTTCTTCTCACGAACGACGGCGAATTGGCGAATCGCCTTACGCACCCGAGATACGAGGTGCACAAGGGCTACGAGGTCGTCGTCGGCGGATCGCTCACCGACGAGGAAGTCGCGAAGCTCGAGGAAGGCATCTTCCTCGCGGAGAAGGACGGCGACGGCAGCCGCACCCGCGAGACGCAGCTCACGCTCCTCAAGCGCGACCGGACGCGCACCATGCTCTACATGGAGTTGCGCGAAGGCCGCAACCGCCAGGTGCGCCGCATGCTCCTCAAGGTCGGCCATCCGGTGAAGAAGCTCCGCCGCGTGCGCATGGGTCCGTTGCAGCTCAAGGGCCTCGCGGTCGGCGAGTGGCGCGAGCTCACCGCCAAGGAATTGCGCGAGCTTCGCGCCGCCGCGCGGGCCACCGACTGATCACGAACCCCACTCACTCCACGTTTCAGCTCTTCCTATGCCCATCTACGAATACGAGTGCCGCGAAGACGGCGAAGTCATCGAGCTCCTTCGGTCCATGCGCGACGCCGACCTCCCGGTCGAAGATCCGAAGGGTCGCGGTCGCATGTTCGTGCGCAAGCACTCGGTGTTCGGCGTTGCAGGCGGAACGCCGGGAGTGGGCGTCGGCGGGGGCGGCCATGTGCACAGCGGCCCGTGCTGTCCGTGCGGCAAGCCGTCGAACCAGTGCGGAGCGGGCTGAGTGATCCTGCACGGCGTGGACTTCTCCGGGGCGGACGGCGGCGGCGCCGCCAAGATCCGCATCGTCGAGCGCGACTTCGCCAAGCCGCGCGGCCCGATCGTGTCGCGCGGCCGCGCCGATCGGCGCGGTCTCCTGCGGCAGATTCGCGAGCGGGCGACGGACGGGCGGCGCCACGTCTGGCGCATCGACGCGCCCTTCTCGCTGCCGATCGAGACGCTCGACGAGTTCCACGTGCCGCACGACTGGATGGCGATGGCGCGATGGATGCGCGACTTCGGCTCGCCGCGCGGCTGGCGCCACGACATCCGTTCGGTCTCGCGCCGCGAGCCGAAGCGCGAGTGCGACCGTGCCGAGCGCACGCCGATGGCGCCGATGAATCTCCGCGTCTTCAAGCAGACGTGGACGTTGATCGCGGAAGTGCTCCTGCCGCTCGCCGAGGAAGGCGTGCGCATCGAGCCGGTGATGCCGGGCGACCCGACGGCTGCAACGACGATCTGTGAAGGCTGCCCCGCCTCCACGTTGCATCGCTTCGGCTGGCCGACGCGGGCGTACAAGGGCGGCGGCGATCCCCCGGCGCTCGTGCGCGAGTCGATCGTCGCAAGCCTCCGCCGCGACGGCATGACGATCCCCGACGCGCTCGCCGCCGAGGCGATCGCCGACACCGAAGGCGACCTCCTCGACGCGATGATCCTGGTCACGCCGCCGGTGCAGACGGTCGTCCCGCGCGAGGCGACGATCGAGGCGTGGGTGTATTGAAAGACATTGGGAGTCAGGAGCCAGGACTCAGGAGTGAGTGGAAGAGCACAGTCTTGAGCGCGAGTGCCTTTCATCACTGACTCCTGAATCCTCAATCCTGACTCCTGCGGCCGAAGGCCGCTTTCTCACCATCTGTAATGCATCCTCAGCCACTCGATCTGCCCGGTGTGGTGCGCGCCGTGCCAGGCGTATTGCGCGAGGACGAGCCAGAGCGGGACGTCGCGATTCTGCTGCGGGTGGAAGTACGCGCGGTCGAAGTCCTTCGGCGACATCGCCTTCGCGAGGCCGACCAGGCGCGTGAGCGTCGCGTCGAAGATCGTGACCGAGAGCATGTGGTCCGCGTGCACGCTGTCGGTGAGCCGCGCGAACTCGGTCTCGTTGTACGGCGCGACGGTGGGGCGGTCGTCGGTGAGCGCGAGCCGCCAGCGGAAGTGGAGCTGCGACGTGCTGTCGGCGAGGTGGTGCACGATCTGGCGCACGGTCCAGTTGCGGTAGCGCGTCGCCAACTCCGCGTTGCCGAGGCCGCGGATCGCGTCGCGAAGGCGCATCGGTTGACCGGCGAGGGCCTCGATGTGCGCGGCGACGAGTCCCATGTCCTTCGCGGCGGGGGCCTCGAACGATCCGGCCGGATACTCCGGCGCGTGATGGGTGGGCGTGGTCATGCGCGGAGCGTACGGCACGGCGCGGGCTTGTGACGGACGCGTGACGCGTGGGACGTGGCGGACGACGCCGTCACGAAGTACGTTCGAGCCGCCATGAAGACTCCACGGACGCGGCGGACTCGATCGACGATCGCATGGCGCCTCGTCGCGGCCTTCGGCGCGTGGAGCGCGACGGTCTGCGTTGCCGCGCCGCGACAGGCGGCGGAGATCGCGCCCGCGGCGCCCTTCGCCGAGGCTCGGCAGATCAGCGCGTACGTCCGCGAGGTCTTCGAGGACCGCGACGGCACCCTCTGGTTCGGCACGAACGACGAAGGGGTCGCACGCCATGACGGGCATTCGCTCGTCTACCTCTCGACGACCGACGGGCTCGCCGGCAACGCGATCCGCGGCATCGTGCAGGACCCGCGCGGCGCGCTCTGGTTCGCCACCGACGGCGGGCTCAGCCGTTTCGAGGACGGCCGCTTCACGACCTATCGCATGAAGGACGGGCTCGCGAGCGACGACCTTTGGTCCCTGCTCTGCGACCGGACCGGCACGATCTGGGTCGGCACGAGCGAAGGTGTGTGCCGGCGCGTGGGCGAGCGTTTCGAGCCGTTTCCCTTGCCGCGTGTCCACGTTGCAGCTCCCGAGTCGCGGTTCTCGCCGAAGGTCGTCTTCGCGATGTGCGAGGACCGCGACGGACACCTCTGGTTCGGCACCGACGGCGAGGGCGTGCACCGCTACGACGGCACGAACTTCCGGAGCTTCACGACGAAGGAGGGCCTCGCGGGAAACATGGTGCGGGCGCTCTGCGAGGATCGCCGGGGCAATGTCTGGATCGGCACCGACGGCGGCGGCGTGAGCCGCTGGGACGGCTCCAAGTTGCAGGCCTACGGGAAGAAGGACGGTCTCGGCAACGAGCGCGTCTTCGAGATCCTCGAGGATCGGAACGGCGCGATGTGGTTCTCGACGCTCGGCGCGGGCGCTTCTCGCTACGACGGAACGACGTTCGAGTCGGCCGCCGAGCGCGGGCTGCGCTTCGACGGAATCACCTGCGCCTGCGGCAGCGGGAAGCCCACGCCAGAGTGTCACGGCACCGGCGGCGTCCACGTGCAGGACATGCTCGAAGATCGCGCGGGCCGCCTCTGGTTCGGCTGTTCGGGCGGGCTCTTCCGCATGGACGGCGAGCGGATCGTCAACGTGACGCGCGACGGCCCGTGGCCGGCGCGCGACGCCGCGATCGTCGCGCTTGCGCCGCTCGGACGCATGACCGACGGCGAATGGCGCGTGACATTCGAGAGCGGCACCACGCAATTCGATCGCTGGCAGTGGGGCCGGGCCGGCATTCGGTCGAGTCGGAGACGTTCGGAACCGACGCCACCGGGGCGCCGTGGCGAGCGCTCGCCGTCTACTACTGGCATCCCGGGGACCGTGCGATTCGCGTGATGAGCGTGCACCCCGAGGTCGCCACGATCGGGTGGGGCCTCGCCGAAGGCACGGCGGAGACGAGCGACGCGCGGATCGTGGCGCGGCTGTCGCTCACGCAATCGGTGCGTGCCGACGCGCCGCGCACGCTCGAGACGCGCTTCGACTTCGCGGATCGCGACCACTATCGCGCGACGCTTCTGGAAGACACCGGAAAGGGGTTCGCGCCACTCGTCGAGTGGGCGTACGCACGCGCGCGCGAACTCTCCGCGTTGCCGGCCGTCGCCGCCGAGGCGGCGACGCCGTCTGAACGGTTGCAGTCGCTTACATCGCTCGTGGGCGCGCCGCGCCGCTTCGTCGCCACGGCCGAAGGCTCCGCGCGTGCGTTCGACGCGACGTTCGAGTGGATCCCGTACGTCAAGGCGATTCGTGCCCGGCTGTCGTTCGACGCCGTCGAGGGCCCGCTCGGGCGGACGGTCGATGTCTATCTCCTGCGCGGCGCCGACGCGTCGACGATCCGCGTCCTGGCGATCGGCGAGTCCGGGGCGATCTTCGAGGGCCGCGCCACGCCACGCGGCGACGCCATTGACGCGACGCTGCGCGGCCATGACGGCAGCCGAACGTCCGACGTGACCCTGCGCGTCGAGAGGACGAGCAGCGGCGCGTGGAGCGTGCACGTGCGGCCAAGCGGCAGCAACGTGGAGAGCGAGTTCACGCTCAATACGCGGGACTCAGACTAACACTTGAAAGGACGCGCGCCGACACGGGGAAGGTCGGGCGATCGCCTCGATCGATATCGAGATGGGCGATACGGGCGCACCGAGGCCGTGCGTCGGGTATGTTCGAACGCGCCGCCCGTGTCGCACGATTTCTTGCATCGCTGGCGCGACAGGGACCGAACATGCGGTGACCTGCGCGCCGGCTCGCGTTTCCGTAGTGGAACGCGCTGACACGGCGGCAACGCTTTCAGGAGAAACACCTAATGTCGAATGTCCAACGCTATCGCATGCGCACCTGTGGCGCGATGTCCCTGGCTGTCCTCGGTCTTTCCGCGGCGAGCGCGTACGCCGAAGACATCTTCGCCGTCGCGTCCGTCCTCGGCACGCCGACCCTCATCCAGTTCGATTCCGACTCGCCCACGCTCGTCTCGGTCGTGGGCGCGCTCGACGGCCTCGGCAACGACGAGGCGGTCCTCGGCCTCGACTACCGGCCGCTCACGCGCGGGCTCTACGCCGTCACGTCGGCGAATCGGCTGATCCGCATCGATCGCCACGATGGCGTGGTGACGGCGGTGTCGACGGCGCCCTTCTCGACCGCGCTGAGCGGCGAGTCGTTCGGCTTCGACTTCAACCCGGCGATCGACCGGATCCGCACCGTGAGCGACGCGGACCAGAACCTCGTCATCAATCCGATCTCGGGCGCGTTGCAACTCGTCGCGACGCCCGTGGCGTATCTCGCCGGTGACTCGAATGCCGGGGCGAATCCGAACGTCGTGCATCACGCCTACGACCAGAACAACGTGAACACGCCGGCAACGCAACTTCGGGCGATCGACACGAATCTCGACGTCCTCGTGAAGCAGGCGAATAACGCCGGCACGCTCGAGACGATCGGCCCGCTGGGCGTCGACTTCTCGTCGATCGGCGGGTTCGACGTGTCCGGCGCGACCGGCATCGCCTACGCGATCTCGACCGACGACCTCTTGCCGCTCCTCGGCCAGTCGACGCTCTACACGATCGACCTAACGACCGGCGCGGCGACCTTCGCAGGCATCGTCGGTATTCCGCTCATCGATCTCTTCAGCGTGGAAGGCATGACGGTGCGGCCGGAGCCGACGTGCGTCGCGGACCTCAACTTCGACGGCAACGTCGACGGTGCGGACCTCGGCACATTGCTCGGCGACTGGGGCACGGGCAGCGACCTGAGCGACCTCAACGACGACGGCATCGTGGACGGCAAGGACCTCGGCGTGCAGCTGGGCGCGTGGGGGACGTGCGGGTAAGAGGAAAGGCAGGGAGTCAGGAGCCAGGAGTCAGGAGTCAGGGGCCAGGTGACAGTAATAGGAGGTCACCCAACTGACAGCATTCCGAGGTCACCCGGAGCAGCGATACTCGACTGCGGAGGTGCTTCCATGTCCAAAAGTCCGCCGCCGAGAGGCTGCGTCAACGCATCGTCAGCGC
>JAEUIT010000089.1 GCA_016795035.1 Phycisphaerae bacterium
TCGACACCGCTTCGCCGCAGCCCGCGGATGAAGTCGTTGCGCCCGCAGCCGAAGTCAACGACGAAGCGCGGCACGTGCTTCAGCACCAGCGGGTACGCGTCTCGCCCGTGGTTCGTCGCGCCGTAGGTCGGCGACTTCGTCAGCGCGAGATACTTCTCCCGCTCGCGCACGCGGCGAGTCTCGATGTCGGTCGCGTTCGTCACGCTCCACCTCCTAGGGGCGGCACGGCCATCCGTGTCCACTCGACCGGGTTGAACGCCTCGAAGACCCACGCCGTCTCGCCCGAGAGCGTGCGTTCCGCGCGCAGTTCGACCGTCGCCCCTTCGAGCACGGGCCGGATCATCGGAACGACCGCTTGCGGAGGCGGGCACTGCTCGAGCGCGCCCGGCACGAGGCACGCGCCCATGTTGGCGAAGCCGTCGATTCCCTCCTCGGTCTGCGGGAAGACCCTGAGCAGCAATCCCTCGTGGCGGTTGTACCCCCACATCTCGGGTTCACCCGGGCCGGCCTTGAGGCCGTCCGCCTGCGCGTCGCTCGAGGTGTCGAGGTGCGACAGCGGCACCCACTGCCCGAAGGTCATGCTCGCGGGGTCGTCGTCGAGCCTGGCCTCCTCCCACTCGTAGCGCCAGCCGAAGGGCACGCCCGCGAAGGGATGCGCCTTCCCGATCACGACCGTGATCCTGTCACGCGACAGCGGGCCGATCTCGACGAGGCACACGACCTCGCCCGCCTCGTCCGGCCGCCAGAGGATCCTCGCGGCACCCACGAATCCCGTCTTGAGAAGTCGATGCCCCTCGGCGATGTCGGCGTGCGTGTGCCTCACGTCGGCCATGAGGACCCGTGCGGGGGTGATGCCGCGCAGCACGCACTTCCCGATCTTGCCCGCGGCGATCGGCTCGCACGCGACGACGCAGGACCCGAAGTGCCGGAGTTCCATCGGCGCGACGCCGATCAGCGACGGTCGGTTGGCGAACTCGTCCGCGTTCTCGTCGGGTGGGATGATCGGGTCGCCGATCGCGAGGCAGCCGAAGCGCGGCACGTCCTCCTCGGACTCGTTCCGCACGAGGATCGTCGTCTGCCGTGACGCGCCATGCGACGGCTCGCTCGCGCGGGAGAGATCATGCGGCACGCGACGATGGGCTCGCGCCGCGTCGACGAAGGCGTTGTACGCGCCTGCGCCGATCCGGAGCTTTTCGCCCGCGCGTACATGACGGAGGTTGGTCATATCCCGAGCCCTCCGAAGCTCGCCTCGTCGTAGACGCGCTCGACGTACGCCGCGACCGGACGCTTCACGATCCGCTTGGCCTCGGTGTCCTCGACGTCCTCGTAGAGCGCCCAGAGGTACTCCCAGCCCTTCTTGGAGATGCCGGTGATTGGCCCGACGCTCAGGCCAGTCGCGTTCGGCGAGCAGGCGAAGCGATACGTGATCTCCCAGAAGTCTTCGCTCCCGCGCTTCGAGCCCGACGCGCCGAGGAAGAGCAGTTCGCCCGCCGCGAAGCCCTTGAACGGGCCCGAGTTGACCTTGCCGGTCAGGTTGAAGAGCGTGTTGACGTAGCCGCTCGTGACCGACGCCGCCGGAACGTAGTGCGTCTCGGTGTAGCTGAAGACGGGAATCGTGACGTCGACGCCCTCGACGCCGTCGTCGGTCACGCCGATCGCCTGGTCGAAGTCGGGGATCGCGGGAATGCCCGGCGCGCCGTAGCCCGAGACCGTCTGCCTGCTCTGCGTGATGTGCTGCGTGCCGCCGGTCGTGTCGAAGGAGTAGGAGCTGTCGCCCGCCTGCGGCGGTTCCTGCTGCGACTCGCTCGTGCGGAAGCTCGCGGTGACTTCCCACAGGCCGTGGTTCGAGTCGACCGGCTCGACGCGGATCCGGCGGTTGCCGACGCCGTCGTAGGCGCTCGGGAGCTGCGCCTCGGCCTGCGAGCGCACCTCGACGTCATCGCTCGAGCCCATGGCCACGTACTTGAGCTCGCGGGTCCCGTTGGACCCGGTCTCATGGACGCGGCTGCTCGCGAGTTCGTGGAAGGTGACGGGCATCGGTTGGGGTCAGTCCTGGAAGACGAGTCCGTCGCTCGACGCCTTGTCGAGAAGTCGCTTCACGTTCTTCGCGGTGTCCTCCGTGGCCCGCGCGATGCGGTCGATCGCCCCGCCCGCGCCGGCCTGCAGGCTCTGGATGGCGGCGGCGCTGAAGGTGCCTCGGACCTCGCTCTTCGCGCGTGCTCCGTCGAGTCCCGCGAGGGCGTCGGCCAGCGACGGAGTGCCGGGCGAGCCAGCCTCGTCGCTCCCGGCCGCACGGGCGCGTCGGGCCTCTTCGATCGCCTTCCGGAGTTCCTCCTGCGCAGAGGCGAGCTCGGCCGCGCTGTCGGCGAGCGCCTTGTCGCGAGCGCCAGTGATCCGCTTCTGGTCGTCGACGAGCCCTTCGCCGATCGCGTCGCGCCGATCGGCCAGCCGGTTCTCCGCCGCGCTGCGGCGGGAGGCGAGCCGTGCGGCGATGCGGGCTTCCTCCTCGGCTCGCGCCTTCTCGACACCAGCGAGCGTGGCGTCGTCCGTTCGCTTCCGTTCCGCCTTGGCGGCGTCGACGTCGAGCGACTCGTCGAAGAGTCCCATGACCTCGAGGATCCGGTCCGCGATGAAGCCGGTGACCGACTCCCATGCGGACCGGAAGAACCCCGTGGTCGCACTCCACGCGCGGGAGACGAACGCGAACGCCTCGGCGGCCGCGACCTCGAACGAGTTCCAGATCTCGGCGGCGAAGATCTCGATCCCGCCGACGGTCTCGCTCCACGCCGTCAGGAACCATGCCTTGAACTCGGCCCACTTGTCTTGCAGGAAGTTCGTGCCCCGAACCCACTCGGCCTTGATCGCGAGCCAGGCGACCCGGGCGGCGAGCGCGAGATCACCCGCCGCGAGGGCATCGCCGATCGCGCCGAGGACCGCGGTCACCCGCTCACGCAGTTCGCCGAAACGGTCGCGCAGCCACTCAAGCGCCGCACCGCCTGCGCCGGTGTAGTACAGGATGGCGGCCACGCCTCCCGTGAGCGCGACTGCCACGATGCCGATGGGGCTCGCGAGCGCGAGGAACGCGATCTTGACCGCGAGCACTGCCTTCACGGCGAGGCCGAACGCGGTCGCTATGCCGCCGAGCGCGGTGCCGAGGAGGGAGATCGTTAGGCCGAGTCCAACGAGCGCGATGCCCGCTGCGCCGACGAGGAGAATCGTCTTCGCGATCCAGACGACGCTGTCGCGGTTCGCGCGGATCCACGCGGTCGTCGCCGCCACGATGCGAGCGGTCCGCTCGGCCAAGTCGGTCACCGCCGGAGCCAGCGCCGCTCCGATCTGGAGCGAAGCGCCTCTGGCTGCCCGGGAGAGGAGGTTCAACGTGTCGTTCAGGACCCCGGCCGCCTTGGCGTCCGCGCCGGAGACGGAGATCCCGAAGTCCCGCGCTTGCTTCCGAAGCTCGCCGATGCCGCTCGCTCCCTCCGCAAGGAGCGGAACGAGTTCGGCTCCGGCACGGCCGAAGATCCGCATCGCGACGGTCGCCCGTTCGGCCGGATCGGCGATGGCCGCGATGCGATCGGCGATGGCGGCGAACTGCTCGTCCGACGAGAGCGCCCGAAGCGCGTCGACCGAGAGGCCGAGGGATGCGATGGCCTCACCCGCCGCGCCGCCGTCCTCGGCGGCGTTGACAAGCGTCCGCTGCATGACACGGAGGCCCTTCTCGAGCGACTCGACCGTGGTGCCCGACTGCTCGGCCGCGAAGCCGAGCTCGCTCATCGCCTCGGCGGTGAGTCCGGTGCGGTTCGAGGCGTCATCGATGGCCGATCCGAAGTCACTAAAGAGTTTCACGGACGCGACAAACGGAGCGCTCGCGGCCGCCGCCACGGCGGTGAGTCCGAGGCCGATGTTCCGCACCGCGTTGCCGAAGGCCTGAAGTCGCGCCTGTGCAGCGCGTAAGGCCTTGGTGAAGCGGTCGTCGACGCCGAGCTCGACATAGGCCCGTCCCGCCTTGATGCCGGATGCGGAGGACTTCGCCACGGGTCAGGACCTCCGGACGACGGTGTTGCGGAGTTGCTCGGGGAGCTTGGACGCCTCGCGGGCGAGCGCCGGTGCCATGTAGGGTCGTGCCGCGATGCGGACGGTCGCCTTCTCGCGTCGGCCATCGCGGCGTCGTTCGATCAACGCCGTCCCGCCGAACTCAAGCGTCTCGGGCGCGCCGCTGCTCCTGCCTCGACGAGCCGGTCCGACCACGACGCTCCGGCTCGCGGGGTCGAACGCGAAGAGCAGGTAGTCACGAAGGAACCCCGTCTGCGAGAACGGCGGATCGCCGGGCTTCGACGTGCGCCGCTCGACGACTTTTCGCCCCTCGCCTTCCTTCACGCGGCCGCGCGCGAGCACCACGCCGTCCTTGATCGACTTCCGCGCCGAGCGCATCACGATCGCGCCACCTCGCGACATCGCCTTGCGGGATGCCGCGTCGATCCGCTCGATCACGAACGCGCGGTCGAAGAAGAGGTTCTTCGCGCGGCTGACGGACATCGTG
>JAEUIT010000026.1 GCA_016795035.1 Phycisphaerae bacterium
GAGATGCGGGATCGTGCCGTCGGGGAGGAATCGCGATGCGATCGGCACGCCGCAGAGGAGCGTGAGGAGGGAGCCGAGGAGGCTCGTGACCGTGGCCGCCGCCCACGCGGGGCTCGAGATGCCCGCGACGAAGCCGAGGAAACCTCCGGCCGCGCCCGAGGCGAAGAGCAGCGTGCGCATCGGCGCGGGAAGGCCGTCCCAGCGGCTCTTCACCCACGTGCCGCTCGAACTCAGGAACGCCTGGCAGCGCTCGAGCCACGCGAGGAAAGACGGTCCGAGTCCGGGCGAGACGCGATCGAGTTCCTGGCTGATCGAGTGGGAGGCGCTCGACTCGCCTGACCCGCCCGAGGGCGTGGCGAGGGGATCGACGATCGCGCCGGCCGCAGCCACGGCGGTCGGACCCGAGACGTAGGAGCTTCGCGACTCGCCTCCCACGTCCTCGTTGCCGGTCTTCGCGCCGACGTCGACGAAGCCGTACTCGGCCGCGGCGGTCGCGAGGAGCATCGCGGCGATCGCGCCGAGCGAGCCGACGGCGAGGCCGAGCGCGACGCGATACGAGAGGACGACCGCGAGGAATCCCGCGAGCGCGCCGACGAGCGACCAAAGGAGCGGCGACATCGTCGACTGCGACGCTTGCGCGTAACGCACCGCGATGATGACGCCGGCAAAGACCGCGGCGAAGACGAGCACGGGCTTCAGGAGTTTCTGTCCGAACGCGAGGAGAAGCAGTCCGCCCACGAGGAGGACGCCGATCGGCGCGAAGCTCTCGATCGGGAGCGTGCGCACCCACTCGGCGAGGGCTTCAAGCGAGGTTGGCGTGGCGTTCGGCAACGAGCGGATCCTCGGGAATGAGGACAGTATCGGTTCGGCCTTGAGAATCGAATGAAGAAGGGCGGCGCCGGACCGGCGTCGTTCGGAATGGGCCGTACGCTTTTTCGGATGTCGCGCCCCCATCCCGCCGCCGGCGAGCGTCGAGCCAATCGACTCGCGGGCTCCGCGTCGCCCTACCTCCTCCAGCACGCGTACAACCCGGTCGACTGGTTTCCGTGGGGCGAGGAGGCGATCGCGCGGGCCCGGGCCGAGGATCGGCCGCTCTTCGTCTCGATCGGCTACGCGACGTGCTACTGGTGCCACGTCATGGAACGGGAGAGTTTCGAGGACGAGGCGACCGCGGAGGTCCTCAATCGACTCTTCGTCCCGGTGAAGGTCGACCGCGAGATGCGCCCCGACGTCGACGACGTCTACATGGCCGCGTGCCAGGTCTTCACGCGCTGGACCGAGGGGCGCGCGAGCGGCGGCTGGCCGCTCTCGATCTTCGTCGAGCCGCGCACGCTCAAGCCCTTCTACGTCGGCACCTATTTCCCGCCCGAGCCGCGCTACGGCCGGCCGTCCTTTCGCCAGGCGCTCGAAGGGCTCGCGACCGCATGGCGCACGCGGCGCGGCGAGGTCGACGAGCAGGCGGAGCGGCTCGCCGACGCCGTGATCGCGCAGCTCGCGACGGCCGCGGCGCCGTCGCGCCCGCTCGACGCGACCCTGCTCGACGTTGCAGCCGCGGCGCTCCTCCGCGTGGCCGACCGTGAGCGCGGCGGATTCGGCGGGGCGCCGAAGTTTCCGCAGCCGGTCTACCTCGATCTCCTCGAGCGGCGCATCCATGAGCCGCGCATCGCCGAGCACGTGTCGCGCACGCTCGACGCGATGGCGATCGGCGGGCTCTTCGATCAGCTCGCGGGCGGCTTCCATCGCTACTCGGTCGACGCGACGTGGACCGTGCCGCACTTCGAGAAGATGCTCTACGACAACGCGCAGCTCGCGCGGCTTTATGCGCGGAGCTTTCGCCGCAGCGGCGACACGTTCCACGCCGAGATCGCCCGGCGAACCGCGGACTTCGTGATTCGCTCGATGCGCGACCCGTCGGGCGCCTTCGTCGCCGCGATCGACGCCGAGGTCGACGCCCGCGAAGGGAAGAACTACGTCTGGACGCACGACGAGGCCGTGGAGGCGCTCCGCGTTGCAGGTCGAGACGACCTCGCGCCCTTCGCCGTCGCGCTCTACGGCCTCGACCGCGAGCCGAACTTCCAGGATCCGCACCATCCCGACGAGCCGCCGAGCATGGTGCTGCGGCTCGACGCGCGCCCCGAGCGCATGGCCGAGGCGCTCGGACTCGAGCGGGGGCCGTTCGAGCGCGACCGGCGCGAGGTGGCACGCATCCTCCTCGCCGCGCGCGACCGGCGCCCGCAGCCCACGGTCGACACGAAGCGGCTCGTCGCGTGGAACGGCCTGATGATCGCGGCGCTCGCCGAGTGCGGAATGCTCTTGGCCGAAGACGAGTATGTCGCCGCGGCCGAGGCGGCGCTCGCGGCGATCGAGGCCGGGGCGGCGGGGGCCGACGGCGGACTTCGCCGTGCCGCGACGGGCGGCAACGACGAGACGCCGGGCTTTCTCGAGGACTACGCCTTCCTCGCCCACGCGCATCTAGCCGTGGCGAAGGCGGTCGGCGGGCGCCGCGCCGACAATCATCGCCAACGCGCGGCGGCGCTGCTCGACCACGCCGACCGGCGCTTCGCCGCGCCCGACGGCGGCTGGTTCGACGTCGAAGCGTCGCACAGCGAGCTCTTCGTCCGCGCCCGCAGCATGCACGACGGCGCGGTGCCGAGCGGGACGTCGGTGATGCTCCATGCGCATCTTGATCTCCTCGCGATGGAGCCGACCGAGGCGCGTCGCGCCCGCCTCGCCCGCGCGTTCGGCGCCTGCGCCGCCACGCTCGCCGACGAGACGGTGAGCGCGGCGCTCGCCGCGGTCGCGCTCGACCGCGCGCTCGTCGAGGCGCCCGACGTCCTTCCGTCGTTGCGCGCCGCGCCAGAGCGTTCGATGGCGCTCGCCGACCTCCGCGTTGCAGGCGACGCGATCGAGGGCACGCTCGCGATCGACGCCCCCGGCATGCATGTCGACACCGACGGCGGCGACGGGCTCCTTCTCGTCGTCGTCGAGCCGCGCGGCGCGACGGTGGAGCACCGCCTGCCCGCGGCCGGCGCGACCGCGATCCCCTTTATGGTGACCGGCCCCGGCGTTGCCGCCGCGACCGCGCTCACGCTCGACGTCACGGTGCGCCTCTGCGACGACCGGATGTGCTACCCGCCTCGGACCGAGCGCGTGAGCGGTACGATCCGCCGCCCGTGAACCCCGACACCAGCCGCTCCTCGACGCCTCCCTTTCCGTGCACCGCCGCGCGCGATCCCGATCGCACGCCGTTTCGCATCGCGCTCATCTCGACCGGCGGCACGATCGAGAAGACCTACGACGAGTTCGGCGGCGTCCTGGCGAACCGGATGAGCGTCCTCGATCTCCTGCTCGCGTCGCTGTCGCTGCGCGGCGTGCAGATCGACCGCGTGCCCTTGATGAATAAGGACTCGCTCGAGATGACGGACGCCGACCACGACCTCATCGCCGACACCGCCGAGATCATGTCGCGGAATCACGACGGCGTCGTGATCGTGCACGGCACCGATCGGCTCGCGGTGAGCGGGCATCGCATCTACGAGCGCTTGCGCGAGCATGGCGCGATCGCGAAGCCGATCGTCCTGACCGGCGCGATGCTGCCGTATGAGCTGCGCCGCACCGACGCGACGCAGAACGTGACCGAAGCGCTCCTCGCCGTCCAACTCTGTGCGCCCGGCGTCTACGTCGCGATGCACAATCGCGTGCTGGCATTCCCCGGAGTCGTGAAGGACACGACGCGCGGGACGTTCGCGAGGGGATGAGGCGCGGCCTTTGGCCGCGGGGAGTCAGGATTCAGGGGCCAGGTGACAGTAATAGGAGGTCACCCAACTGACAGCATTCCGAGGTCACCCGGAGCAGCGATACTCGACTGCGGAGGTGCTTCCATGTCCAAAAGTCCGCCGCCGAGAGGCTGCGTCAACGCATCGTCAGCGC
>JAEUIT010000032.1 GCA_016795035.1 Phycisphaerae bacterium
GACGCGACCTTGTTCATCGAGAGACTCCGAAGCGCCGTTTATCGGCACAGTCGGGCGAATCCGTTGACCCTCCCGGCGAACGCCGACCGATACACCTCGGGTCATGCCTTTGGCCTTCCTGCTTGCGAGCGTGATCGGCGGAATCGCCGCGGCCGGCGCGGACCAGAACCGTCCGCCGCCGCCGGAGCTCGTGTGGCCGGACCCGAACGAGAAGAAGGCGAAACTCCGCGGTGCCGACCTCGCGTCGCTCAAGCGCCTGGTCTCCCGCTACGACTTCGAGGACGCCGAGCGCTTCCCTCGTCTCCTCCCCCAGAATTGGTACCGCGTCCTCTCGTCGAGCGTGGCGCGGCCGGGCTATCCCGACTTCGGCGCCGTCGGACTCAGCGATGACCTGGCCCACTCGGGGCGATGGTCGCTCCGATTCGATCTCGACGGCGGCGCGATGGCGGTCGCGTTGCCGCCCGGCGTCGTGCGCGTCTTCCCCGGCAGCCGGTACCGGCTCTCCGCGTGGGTGAGGACGGAAGACCTGCAGCAGGCGGGAGCGCGGGTGACGGTGCGCTTCTACGGCGCCGACGGCACACCGACGGGCGACGAGTTCGTCACCGAACCGACGCGCACCGAGGGCGAGTGGCGCCAGCTCCAGATCGAGCTGCCGCAGATCCCGAAGGATGTCGTCGACGTCTCGGTCGAGCTCGAGCTCGTGCAGCCCTCCACGTTGCAGCCGTTCATGCAACGCCGTCCGCTCGACGACGTGCGCGGCCGCGTGTGGTTCGACGACCTCGAGATCTGGCAGATCCCCGTCATCCACTTCTCCGCCGAAGGCATCGGGCAAGTGTTCAGCGCCGGCAAGGAACCGGTCGTCACCGTCGGCCTGCACGACCTCGTCAGCGATCGCCTCAACGCCCGCATCAGCGTCGTCGACGTCGACGGCCACGAAGTCGCGGTGTCGGAGGCGCTCATCGCCGGCTCCGGAGGCCGCATCAGCGTGCCGTTAGGCATCACCGCGCCGGGCTGGTATCGCGCCACGCTCGCCGTGCTCGACGCGGACGGCGTCGCGGTGGCGCGGCGCGAGCTCGACTTCGCGATCGTCGAAGACCGCCCCGTACGGCCGCGCACGCGGGCGCCGCGCTTCGGCCTCGCGCTCACGTCGGCGCCGATGCGCTCGACCGAACTCGAGAGCACGCTCCTTCGCGCCATGGCGCCGGACTTCGCCGTCATCCCGATGTGGAACTCGGGTTTCGACACCGCGCGCTCCGGCACGCAGATCGAACTCCTGCGGCCGTTCATCGAGGAATTGCTCGACGCCCGCATCGAGCCCGTGCTTTCGTTGACGACGGTGCCGCTCAATGGCGTGCGCGATCGGCACGTCGACGAGTGGCAGACGATCTCGTACTTCGGCGCCGACGACGCCGCCGTTCGCGCGATGATGGAGCCTTGGCTCTTCGCGTTCGGCCAGCACATTTCGCGGTGGCAGATCGGCTCGCTCGATTCGCCGCTCGCCCGCGAGGCGCCCGACGTCCCTGCGGCGCGGCGCATCTACGACTTCTTCGACCGAAGTGTCGCGAGCCTCGTCCTCTACCTGCCGACGATGAGCGACGTCGAGCCGGTCGAACTTCCGAACGGGCTGGCCCGCAACGCGCTTCTTCCGTGGGCCGCGCGCCCTGGCACGACCGACGAGTACGCGACGCCGTGGCGCGGCGATCAGACGATCGTCTCGATCGAGCGCGCGCCCGAGACGGAGCTCTCGAACCGCACGCGCATCGACGACCTCGCGCATCGCACCCTCGACCTTTGGCGCGCCGGGACGAAGAACCTCGCGGTCGAGCTTCCGCTGCGGCCCGCCAACAACGACGGCACGCCGGCCGCGCTCATGCCCGAAGCCATCGCCTGGCGCGAGCTCTCGGCGTGGCTCTCCGACCGGTCGTTCGGAGGCACGCTCTCGCTCGGGCCTGACATCGACTGCTGGATCGTGCGCGGCTCCGACTTCACCGCGCTTCTCGCCTGGTCCGCCGACGGCACCCCGCGCACGGTGGAGATGCCGCTCGGCAACGGCCCCCTGCGCGTGCGCGACCTGATGGGACGAACCACCGTCGTCGACTCGTCGCTCGCGGGGCACCGCTTCGAGGTCGCGTCGACGCCGATACTGATCGAAGGCGCGAATCCGGCGCTCGTGAGCTTCCTGGCGAGCGCCCGCATCGATCCCGGCACGCTCGAGAGCCGGCGCGCGGGGCAGTCGGTCGACATCGTCCTCACGAACCCGTTCTCGACCTCGCTCTCGGGATCGATCTCGACCTCCGATCGCGCCGACTGGACGATCTCGCCGCGTCAGCAGCCCTTCATGGTCTCGCCCGGCGGAACGACGCGAATTCCCGTGCGGATCACGCTCCCGCGCAGCGCGGTCACGGGCTCCACGTTGCTGGCGTTCGAGATCGACCTCTCCGCGACCGAATCGATGGAAGCGCGCCTCTTCCTGCCCGTGTCGGTGGACTGGCCCGCGGTCGAGGTGTCGCGCTCGTGGCGGCTCGCGCGAAGCGTCGAGACCGGCAGCGTCGACCTGATCGTCTCGGTCACGGTGCGCAACGCCTCGACAGAGCCGCTCGATCTCGAAGCCTTCGCCGCGGCGCCCGGATATCCGCAGACGCGCAAGCCAATCCTGAAGCTCGCGCCCGGTGCGTCGGCAACGCGGAGTTTCGCGTTCGGCGGCGGCGCGCGCGCGCTCAGCGGGCAATCGGTGTTCGCGGGCGTGAACGCGCTCGACGGCGATCGACGTCTGGCGACGACGCTCGCGATTCCGCCGCTCCTGCCTCCACCGCCGCCGGGGGAGTGATCGTCACCGCCAAAGTCCCGGCGACGCGTCGCGGCCCGCGACCCGCAGGAACGCCATGCGCTCGATCTTCCACGCGCCGTCGTACTGCTTCGCGATCCGGAACCACCACGACGTCGGCGTGTCGCCGAGACCGGACTCGAGTTCGGTGTAGCACGTCAACTGCACCGTTGCCGCCTCGTCCGACTCGGTCGTGCCCTCGAGCTGCGTGATGCGATTCGAGACGATGCGGTAGCGGCCGTCGAGCGTGGCGATCGCGGCGCGGATCTCGTCCATGTTCATGCCCGGGTTCTCCGGGCGGGCGTAATGCATCAGCGCCTTGCCCGAGAAGAGGTCGAGCATGCGGAGCGTCTGCGCCTTCTCCGCGTACCCGACCAGCGACCGCACGAGCTCGACCGCGCGCTCGGCGGGGGTCGTGACCATGGCGGACAGCACGAAGACGAGCGCGCTTCCCGCGAGT
Organism: Phycisphaerae bacterium; assembly: GCA_016795035.1. GTDB lineage: Bacteria > Planctomycetota > Phycisphaerae > Phycisphaerales > SM1A02 > JAEUIT01. The sequence goes on from JAEUIT010000032.1 coordinate 3,285, forward strand.
GCGATTCCGGCGCCGCCGAGAAGCCGACGATCGCCGATCGTCAGCGCTCGCCACGCCATGACCGCCGCGGCCACGACGAGCACGCCGCCGAGCGGCCAAGGGTTCTCAAACACGTATCTGCCGATCGTCGAGCCGAGGAGGAGTGTCATCACGCGTTTTCCCAAACCCGTTTTCCGCTCGCCCATTGCAGCGGTTGCACGAACCGCGTCGATAGATGCTCGTTGGAAGACGGTCCTTCCTCTCCACCGTCAGAAAGGTCCCCGAACGTGTCGGCACCGTCGCCCGGGCCTGCCCCCGCCATGGGTACCGCTGCAACTCCGATCGCCGCGAGAGACGACATCCTCGCGCGCAACCTCGCCGCGCTCGCACAGTCGAACCCCGGGCTACCCGAGCGCATTCGCGACGCCGACGAGGCGAGCGTCCATTTCTCCGTTGCCGCCGACGGCTCGGTCGTCGGCGACTACCAGGGGCGCCCGCTGGCGAGCCGCCATCGTCCGCGCGACGAAGCCGAAGCCCTCGTCGGCGAGGTGGACCTCGCGGAGCGCGCCGTCGTCTTCGTCCTCGGCTTCGGTCTCGGGTGGCACGTGCGCCGCCTGGGCGAGCGCATGGAGCGAGCCGGCATCGTCGGCGTGTACGAGCCCGACATCGGCCTTCTGAAGGCCGTGCTCTCGCGCATCGACCACTCCGCCTGGATCCGGGCCACGAACCTCCTGGTCGTCACGGACCTCGACGACCGCGCCGAGTGGGCGCGACGCTTCGGAACGCTCGACGTCATGCTCGTGCAGGGCGTGCGGATCATCGAGCATCCCGCGAGCCGGCAACGCCTCGGCGACGCGGCCAAGCGCGTGTCCGAGCGCCTCGCCGAAACCGTGCGCGGCGCGAAGATGTCGATGTGCACGACCCTGATGCGCACCGGCGTCACCGCGAAGGCGTACCTCGGCAACATCTCGCTCTACGCAGCCGGCGCAGGCTGCGACGAGCTGCGCGAGTCGGCGCGCGGACGGCTCGGGATCGTCGTGAGCGCGGGACCGTCGCTGCGCAAGAACATTCACGCGCTCGCGGGCGACGACGTGCGATCGCGTTGCGTCATCGTGGCAACGCAGACGACGCTCAAGCCGCTGCTCGAAGCGGGCGTGCGCCCGCACTTCGTGTGCGCCCTCGACTGGCACCACATCTCGAAGCGCTTCTACGAAGGCATCCGCGAGGAGGACGTCGCCGACACCACGCTGATCCTCGACCCGCAGGCGAACCCGGTCATCGCCCGCGCGTTCCCCGGTCCGGTCCGGGTCTTCCACGCCGACTTCCTCGCGATGGTGTTAGGCACCGTCGCGCGGGAGATGGGACGCGTGCGCACCGGCAACACGGTCGCGCACCTCTGCTACCAGTTCGCCCGCTATCTCGGGTGCGATCCGGTCGCGCTCATCGGACAGGATCTCGGCTTCACCGACGGCCTCTACTACGCCCGCGGCACCGCGATCGACGACGTCTGGTCGCCCGAACTCAATCCGTTCAACACCATCGAGATGATGGAGTGGCAACGGATCATGCGCCACCGCGTGCACCTGCGCAAGGTGCGCGACGTCCACGGCCGCTCGATCTTCACCGACTCCCAGATGGAGGGGTACCTCAATCGCTTCGAGGCGCTCTTCGAGGCCGATCGCGCCGCCGGCCGTGTGACGATCGACGCGACCGAAGGCGGCGTCGCCAAAGCGGCAACCGTCGTCAAGTCGCTGGCTGAAACGCTGAAAGCGCATGCCACGGCCGAAGCCCCGCCCTTCCCGTTGCCGCCGAAGAGGCTCGATCCCGACTTGCTCAAGCTCGGCGCCGCACGGGTGCGCGAGCTGCAACGCGATGTGCGGGCGATCCAGGAGGCGTCGGAGCGCACGGCGGCGATCCTGGCCGAGATGATCGAGCATCAGCTCGACGGACGTCGCATGGAGCCGCTCTGGCCGCGCCTCGATCGCGAGCGGCGCATCGTCGAGCAGCGTCTCCCGACGTTCGACATCATCAATCAGTACAACCAGCTCGGCGTCTTCAAGCGCGCGAAGGCCGATCGCAAGCTGCACTTCGCGAAGGGACTCACGCCCGAGGAGAAGCAGCGGGCGCAGCTCGAGCGCGACCTCGTCAACGTGCGTTGGACGGCCGACGCCTCGAAGGATCTCATCGCGGCGCTCGATCAGGCGGTCGCGCTCCTCGAAGGCCGCGCGACGGTCGACACCGACGAGGCCGACGCCACGACGCAGGCGGACGAAGCGGTGCGCGAGGCCGACGGCACCGACGTGAGCGTGCGCTCGCGCGTGAAGGCCGCGTTCCTCGTGCCGGTGGATCCGCACATCGGCGGCCTCGGTTCGCGGCGCTCGCTCGACAGCGAGTTCGGCGGCCGCTCCGTGCTCGCGTGCACGCTCGAACGGCTCGGCCGCTCGCGCGAGGCCGAGTCGATCGTGGTGCTCGCGCCGGACGGATTCGATCTCGACGCGTACGTGGACCGTCGGCGCGTGGGACTTCCGATCGAAGTCGAGCGATGCGGCGAGTCGCCGTTCGGCCCGGAGCGCGACGCGATCGCGGTCGCGCGCCTGTGGGCCGACACGTCGTGGCGCGGTGGCATCGCGGGCATGAGCGTCTACGACGAGGTGTTATGCCCCGCGCGCATGCACGCCGCAATGGAGCGGCTCGGCATCACCGCGGGCGTGCTCGTCGGTCCCGACTGGCCCTGCGTCCAGGTCGAAGGCGAGCACGGCTGCGATGCGCTCGTGCGCCGGCACCGCAGCGCTCCGGAGCGATTCTCGATCGTCTTCACGCAATCGCCGCCGGGGCTCTGCGGCTTCCTCATCGACCGCGGCCTCATGGGTCGGCTCACGACCGGCACGCGGCTCTCGACGATCGGCGCGCATCTCGTCTATCAGCCGCACGTGCCGCAGACCGACCCGATCGCGCTCGAAGTCTGCGTGCCCATCGATCACCGCGTGCGCCGCGGAATGGTGCGGGCGATCTTCGACACGCCGCGCACGAAGATCCGCATGCGCCGCGGACTCGAACCGCTCCTCAACGACGCCGACAACCTCGGCCGACCCGAGCCGCTCGATGCGCTCGCGATCGTCGACGCGCTTGAGAACCAGCTCTTCAACGTCGTTCCGTACTTCGCTCCGCAGCACGTGCTGCTCGAGCTCTGCACCGGTCGACAGGGTTCCGGCGCGGCGAGCCCGCACCGATGGGGCTCGATCCAACGCACGCCCATGACGCTGCGCCGCGCCGAGCGGCTCTTCGACCAGCTCGCCGAAAGCGGCGACGCGCTCGTCACGCTCGGAGGCGTGGGCGATCCGCTGCATCACCCGGACTTCGATCGCATCATCGCGATGGCCAAGGAGGCCGGCGTGCGCGGCGTGCACGTGCGGACGGAGTTGCTCGCGCCGCCGGAAACGATCGATCGGCTGCTCGCCTCGCCTGTCGACGTCATCTCGATCGATCTCCACGCGATGACCGCCGAGACCTACCGCGCGATGATGGGCATCGATCGGTTCGCGGAGGTGCTCTCGAACGTCGAGCGCCTCATGCTCGGTCGTCGCCACCTCTCGGGACCGACGGGGATCGAGTCGATCGCGTTGCCGTGGATCTGCCCGCGCCTGCAACGACGAGTTGAGAGCTACGAGGACATCGACGCGTACTTCGACAAGTGGAGCCGTCTCCTCGGCACCGCGATCCTCGAAGGCCCGATTCCCTTCGATCCGACGACGGAACGACCCGGCGATCCGCTGGCGAGCGCCCGCGCGCCGTCGCGCGTCGCGTATCGCGAACTGCATCGCCGCATGACCGTGCTCTCGGACGGCTCCGTGCCGATGTCCGAACTCGATCTCTTCGGTGAGTCGTCGATCGGCAACGTGGAGCGCGATGCGGTCCTCGACCTCTGGCGCACGCTTGTCGCGCGGCGACGGCAGGCGCGCCGCGAGTTCGGCCCCGACATCGAGTCGCTCCGGATCCGAACGCCATGACGCGCCCGAGCCACGATGTTCTCGCGGTCGTCATCGGCCGTGCCGGTTCGAAAGGCCTGCCGGGCAAGAACGCCAAGCCGCTCGCGGGTCGGCCGATGGTGTGTCACACGATCGCGCATGCGCTTGCGGCCCGGCGCGTCACGCGCGTCATCGTCTCGACCGACGGCGACGCGATCGCCGAAGCTGCAACGACGATGGGCGTCGAGGTCGTGCGTCGACCCGCCGCGCTCGCGAACGACCACGCCACGGTCGATAGCGCGGTGCGACACGCCGTCGAGGCAAGCGGCTCGGACGCGGACGTCGTCGTGATCCTCTACGCGAACGTGCCGATACGGCCTGACGGCCTCATCGATCGCGCCATCGAGACGCTGCTCGAGACGGGCGCCGACAGCGTGCAGAGCTACGAGCGGCCGGGGAAGTACCACCCGTACTGGATGGTCACCCTCGGCGAGCGCGGCGAAGTGCGCCCTTGGCAGGCGAACAACGTCTATCGGCGCCAAGACCTTCCGCCGTGCCACATGCCCGATGGCGGGGTGATCGCGGTGCGGCGCGCGAGCCTCTTCACGGTCGTCGAGGGGCAACCGCACGCCTTCCTCGGCCGCGACCGTCGCGGCATCGAGAACCCGCACGGGTCGGTGGTCGACGTCGACAACCCGATCGACTTCGCCGTGGCGGAGGCGATGCTGCGCGAGACGGCTGCAACGGGGAGAACGTCGTGAGCGGCTTCGCCATCGAGGCGCGCACGATCGGCGACGGCGCGCCGACGTACGTGATCGCCGAGATCGGCGTGAACCACGACGGCGACGTGGCGCGCGGGCGAGAGCTCGTGCGGCTCGCGAGCGAGGTCGGCGCCGACGCGGTGAAGTTCCAGCTGTTCGATGCGGTGTCGCTGATGAGCGCCGACGCCGCGTTCGCCGCGTATCAGCGCGACCTCGGCGCGAAGGACCCGCGCGCGATGCTCGCCGCGCTCGAGCTGGCGCCCGCCGCGATGGCGGAGCTGTGTGCGCTCGCGCGATCGTGCGGCGTGCATCCGATCGTCACCGTCTTCAACGTCGAGCTCGTCGATGCCGCGGAGCGCATGGGCGTCGCGGCCTACAAGTCGGCGTCGCCCGACGTCATCCATCGACCGCTGCTCGAAGCCATGAGCGGCACCGGCCGGCCGCTGATCGTGTCGACCGGCGCCGCCGATCTCGACGAGATTCGCCGGGCGGGGGCGTGGCTGCGCGGCCGTGCGGCGGCGTGGCTCCAATGCGTGAGCAGCTACCCGACGCCCGATGCGCGCGCCGCCCTCGGCGGCATGCGCGACATTCGCCGCGCGGTCGGGGCGTCGGGCCACGGCGTCGTCGGCTACAGCGATCACACCACGTCGATCGACACCGGCGCACTCGCCGTTGCAGCCGGCGCCGAGATCCTCGAGAAGCATCTGACGTACGACCGCGCCGCGCGGGGACCGGACCACGCGGCGAGTCTCGATCCCGGGCAGTTCGCCGAGTATGTGCGGCTCGTGCGCCGCGCCGAGGCGATGCTCGGGCAGGGGAAGGTCGTTCTCGAGATCGAAGCCGACGTGCGGCGCGTGAGCCGTCAGTCGCTCGTCGCCACGCGCGCGATACGTCGCGGCGAGAGTCTTAGTGCGCGCGACCTGTGTGCGAAGCGCCCGGGAACCGGCATTCCGCCGTGGCGGCTGCGAGAGACCGTCGGCCGCGTCGCGGCGCGCGACATCGCGCCCGATCACGTCCTGCGCGAGGAGGACCTCGCGTGACGCTGCCGATGCGAGTCCTGGGGGTGACGGGCTCGCGTGCCGAGTTCGGCCTGCTCGTGTCGACGCTCGACGCGATCGCGGCGCGGCGCGAGCTCGAACTCCTCGTTGCCGTCCTGGGTGCGCACTTCCTTCCGCCCGCGCGCACGCGCGACGAGGTCGCGGCGCGCTATCCGATCGCGGTCGAGATTCCGATGCAGGAGGCCGGCACGACGCGTCGACTCGGCGATGCGCTCGCCGTTGCACGCGGCGTCTTTGGCGTGGCGAGCGCGCTCGACGCGCTTCGGCCCGACGTCGTGCTCGTCCTCGGCGACCGCATCGAGGCGTTCGCCGCCGCGACGGCCGCCGCCATCGCGGGCGTGCGCGTGGCGCACATCCACGGCGGCGATAGGGCCGAGGGCGTTGCCGACGAGTCGATGCGGCATGCGATTTCAAAGCTCGCGCACGTGCACTTCTGTGCGACGCCGACGAGCGCGGAGCGTTTGCGTCGCATGGGCGAGGACGAGCGCCGGATTCATGTCGTCGGATCGCCGGCGATCGACGGCCTCGCGGACATTCCGCCGCTGTCCGATGCCGCGTACGCCGCGCTCGGGTCGCCGGAGATCGTTGTCGCGTTGCATCCGACGGGCGCGCCCGATGAGATCGAGGAGGCCCGCGCGATCGCGCTCATCTCCGCGTTGCGGCACCGGGGACGTCTCTTCATCTTGGAGCCGAACGCCGATCCGGGACGCGACGGCATCCTTCGCGCGATCAAGGCGAGCGGGCTTCCGTCGCGAGCGCATCTGCCGCGGCCGGAGTTCGTGGGACTTCTTCGCCGCGTGCGGCTTCTCGCCGGCAACTCGAGTGCGGGGCTGATCGAGGCGGCGGCGCTCGGCGTGCGCGTGTTGAATGTCGGGACGCGGCAGGTGGGGCGCGAGCGGGCGGGCAATGTGGTGGATTGCACGAGCTTCGAGCCGGCGGCGCTGGCGGCGAGCCTCGAGGGAATGGTGGGGCGGCCGCCGGAGGGGGGCGGGCTGCCGGGCAGTGGCCTGCCGGGCAGTGGCCAGACCACTGCGCGACCCGAGTTGACGACCACAGGTCAGACCAGTGCGCAAAGTCCCGGTCACCCCTACGGCAGTGGCCAGACCGGTGCGCAGATCGCTGAGATCCTTGCTCACGCGGATCCGTCCGCGTATCCGGTCTCGAAGCGAAACACTTACTGATTCCACGAGGACTGTCGCTGAAGTGCTTTCCGAATCGCACCGATGTGCCCTGCGATCGGAGGGATCATGCAGCCGACGTCAGGTCCGGGAACGAACGTGCCATCCGCCACCGCAACCGCCCCCGCCGCCACTTCGGCGACGAGTGATCCGGCGAACCTTGCGGCCGCGGCAGTCAAGGGCATCGCGCATATCGCGACGCTCCCTGACATTACGGTGAGCATCATCGAGATCGTGGAGAACCCGTCGAGCTCGGCGCAGGATCTCAACAAGGTCATCTCGAACGACCCGGCCCTCTCGGCGCGCATCCTCAAGGTCGTCAACAGCGCCTTCTACGGATTGCCGCGGCAGATCGGCTCGATCAACCGCGCGATCTCGCTGCTTGGCCTCAACGCCGTCAAGAACCTCGCGATCGCGGCCAGTCTCGCCAAGCTTTTCAAGGGTGGCGCGCTCGGCTCGCGGTTCGACGCGAAGGATCTCTGGAGCCACTCCGTCGCCGTTGCAGCCATCGCGAAGCACATTGCGACCACGCTCCGGATGAGTTTCGCCGACGAGGCGTTCCTCGCCGGACTTATCCACGATATTGGCATCATGGTGGAGCTCCAGGCCGAGCGCGACAAGCTCGCTGCCGTCGTACAGAAGATGGAGTTCGACAAGGACGGCAAGCCAACCACCGACTTCCTCGCAATCGAGCGGGCCACGCTCGGCTGCGATCACGGCGTGTACGGCGCCGCGCTCTGCGAGGCGTGGAAGTTCCCGAAGAACTTCACCCACGTTTGCGGCCATCACCACGATCCGCGTCAGTTGCCGCCGGACCTTCGGACGATGGCCTGGATCGTGCATATCGCCGATCGCCTTGCGGTCTCGACGCAGAAGAAGGGCTTCCGCATGGACGTCTCGTGCTGCGACATTCCGGACGACGCGTTAGCGGCGATCGGCCTGACCGCCGACGGCCTGCACCAGATCAGGATCGCACTGCCCGCGATGCTCGACGGCGCCGAGGCGCAGTTCCAAGCGGCGTGAGCGAGGGCCGTGTGGACACGTCCGTCGCTATGCGATGGTGGCCACACCCATGCGCCAACCTGCGCTCCGTAGACGTGGCCACACCCGTGCGCGTCGATGCGGGAGCGAGCTGCGCCACCTCACCTAAAGCTGCGCCGCCTGGCCACACCCCTGCGCGATCAGCGATCACGCATCTGGCCACACCACTGCGCTGCACCCCCGCAAAATTCCCGCGCACCGAAAAAGCGCAGCACTTTCCGGCACACCCCGCTTTTGCCCTGATGATCCCGCCCGCCCATGGCCACACCAAGGCGGAACATCATCGATCCCGCGAAGCCCTGCGTCTGCCACTGCGTCTC
>JAEUIT010000047.1 GCA_016795035.1 Phycisphaerae bacterium
GCGCAGTGGTCTTGTATGTTGAATCCCCGCCTCTCCGATCGATCGGAGAAGCACGCCTGCTCCTCGCGGGCGAAGCGCAGCGAGCCCGCGAGGAGCAGGCCGCCGAATCGAGATCGCCATGGTCCGGGCGCCAGCGACGCCGATGGCCAGCAGGATCCGCTTCGGCTTCCTGGTTCGAGCCCGAACAGCCGCCAGAGCCCGGACCGACGCCTCGCACGCCCGCGCCGGAGCTCGCATTCGCAAGGCAGGGACGCTTCCATGTCAGCCGCAGATCAGCCCGTCGTCGTCGGCATCGATGTCGCAAAGGCAACCCTCGACGTCGCAACAGACCCGCCCTCCTCCGTCCGCACTTTCCCGAACGAACCCGCCGGCATCGCGTCGCTCGTGGGGGACCTTTGCCCCCGCGGCGTCGAGATCGTCGTCGTCGAGGCCACCGGAGGTTACGAACGCACGCTCGTCGCCTCGCTGCGCGACGCCGGCATCGCCGTCGCCGTCGTCAATCCCAAACGCACCCGCGCCTTCGCCGAGTCCGAAGGCACCCTCGCCAAGACCGACCGCATCGACGCCGAGGTCCTCGCCCGCTACGGCCGACGCATGCGGCCCGAGCCCGGATCGCCGCGTTCGGCCGCCGTCGAACGCATCGACGAGCTCATGACCAGACGCCGCCAGCTCGTCGGCATGCGCGTCATGGAGAAGACCCGTCAGCAGCAGGCGGGCGACGCGCTCGCGGCCCGGCAGATCAAGCACATGCTGAAGCTCCTCGACCGGCAGATCGACGAGATCGACGAGGAGATCCGCAAGACCATCGACGGCGACCCCGACCTGAAGGCGAAGGTCGACATCGTGCGATCGGTGCCCGGGGTCGGCGACGTGACGGCGCGGACGCTGCTCGCCGAGCTCGGGGAGCTGGGCGAGGCGAACCGTCGCGAGATCGCGTCGCTCGTGGGCGTGGCGCCGCATCCGAAGGACTCGGGCCAGCGTGCGGGGCGACGCTCGGTGCGCGGCGGGCGGGCCGAGGTCCGCACCGCAAGCTACATGGCGGCGCTGGCGGCGATGCGCTGCAACCCGCGGATCCGGGCCTTCGCGGAGTCCTTGCGGTCGAAGGGCAAGCCGTTCCGGGTGGTGATCGTCGCGTGCATCCGGAAGCTCCTGACGATCCTGAACGCGCTGCTCAAGAGCGGCCAGAAATGGGATGCGTCGCGCCACGGCTCAATCGCGTGAGGACTTGAAAGTGAACACAGCCGCTGGCCACTGCGCGCCCGCGCAGTGGTGTGGCCACGTTTGGTGGCGACGCCGACGGCGGGCGCAGTGGTCTGGCCAGGTCGCGCAATGCCTCTCCTCCCCCGCGGCTTGGCGGACTCCGCGCGTGCGGCGCAGTCGCGGGGGAGGACCGCCGTCGCCCACGGAGGCGACGGCAGGCGGGGTGGGCGGAGGGGCGGAGTGGTCTGGCCAGTGTGGGTAGCGAGGTCGACCGCGGGCGCAGTGGTCTGGCCACTGCGCGCCCGCGCAGTGGTGTGGCCACGTTTGGTGGCGAGGCCGACCGCCGGCGCAGTGGTCTGGCCAGGTCGCGCAGTGGTGACTGCGCGCCCGCGCAGGGGTGTGGCCACGTTTGGGGCCAGGTCGACGGCGGGCGCAGTGGTCTGGCCACTGCGCGCCCGCGCAGGGGTGTGGCCACGTTTGGTGGCGAGGCCGACCGCCGGCGCAGTGGTCTGGCCAGGTCGCGCAGTGTGGCCACGGTCGTGGGCGCGCACTGGTCTGGCCAAGGCCCCCCCCCGGTCGTGGGCGCGCACTGGTCTGGCCAAGGTCCCCCCCAAGGCCGCCCCCGCCGACCCCTCAACTTGCTCGCTGATCACCGATCCTCGATCCTCCACACATGCTCTCCCCGCTCCTCGAGCGCGTCGCGACCTCGACCGCGACCTCGCCGATCACGCGCTTCGGGGCCCTTGTCTTCGACCAGATCGCCGGCTTCGGGCGTTTCACGCTCTTCGCCCTCGCGACCTTTCGCTGGATGCTCGTTCGCCCCTCGTCGTGGCTCTCGTGGCGACAACTCGCGCCGCAGCTCTATCGCGTGGGCGTCGCGAGCGTGCCGGTCGTCGCGATCGTCGGCGTCTTCATCGGCATGATCCTCGCGCTTGAGGGCTACGCCCAATTCGCCGCGATCGGCCAAGAAGACCGCATGGGCGGCGTCATCAACGCCGCGGTCACGAAGCAGATCGGCCCGGTGCTCGCCGCCGTCATGCTCGCGGGCCGCGTGGGCGGCGCGCTCGCCGCCGAACTCGGCTCGATGAAAGTGACGGAACAGCTCGACGCCATGCGCGTCATGAGCGCCGATCCGATTCGCTCCCTCGTCGTCCCCCGCGTGATGGCCTGTGTCGTCATGACTCCCCTCCTCACGATCTACTCCGACCTCCTCGGCGCGTGGGGGGCATGGTTCATCTCGGTGAAGATGCAAGGCATCTCGAGCCCGGATTACTGGCATTACACGGGCCTTTTCGTGACCTGGTGGGATCCGGCGACGGGGATTGCGAAGAGTCTCGTGTTCGGACTCTCGATCGGCCTGATCTCCTGCTACAAGGGATTCCACTGCTCGGCCGGGGCGACCGGCGTCGGCCGGGCTGCAACGGCGAGTTTCGTGGCAAGCTTCATCGCGATCATCATCGTGAACCTCGTCCTCGCGGAATTCCTCGGCAAGGTCCAGCTCTGGGCCGATCCGAACAGCCAGACGACACTCCTCTCGTAAGCCTCTCGAAACAGGCCTTCACCGAAAGGGACACCCGCATGCGCGCCGCCCGACTCGCACTCGCCACGTCGCTTCTCGTCGTTGCAGCCATCGGCTCGCTCGGCAGCGCCCAGTCCGGCCCGTCGAAGGGAGCGCCCGCGTCGCCGCCCGTGCCGCCGCCTCCCCCGCCGGCGATAGTCCGCTTCGACCCGCGCGTCTTCGACATCAAGTTCGAAGCGATCATTGCGGGCTTCCCGAACTCCGACCAGCCCGCGCTCCAGATGGAGCAGCTCGCGTTCGTCCTTCCGATCGTTTTCGACAGCCCGACGAGCCGCATCGACCCGTCGTCGATGAAGCCCGAGATGTGGTTCGACAACACGAAGGACAAGACGCTCTCCCAGCGCGCGAAGATCGAGGGCGAGAAGCACCTCGGACAGAGCTGGGCCATCATCCCGCTCGCGCAGTTCCAAGGTTCCACGCTTCGCTGGACGGTGTCCTTCCGCGGTCAGGCGTGGTCGGTCGCGGCCGACGACAACCGGCTGAACCAGATCGCGTGGCCGCGCGAGTGGCCGAAGGAAGTCGCCGACGCGCTCAAGCCGCAGCTCGCCATCGAAAGCGACGCCCCCGCCGTCAAGGCGATCGTCGCGAACACGCTCGGCGAGAACGCCCGCACGCGGCCGCCGTACGTCGCGGCGAAGGAGATCATCCGCGCGTCGATCCTGAGTTTCCGCGGCGTGCAGACCGACACGCTCGAGCGGCGCGGGCTCGGGCGCATCGTCGGCATGCGCGTCGTCGGCGCGGCGCAGGCGCTCGCGAACCAGCAAGGCTCGACGCACGACGTCCTCTGCACCTGCATCGCCGCACTGCGTGCCGCAGGCATTCCCGCGCGCCCCGTCATCGGCATCGGCGAGATCAAGAAGGGCAACGGCATCAACAACGAGACGAAGACCACGTTCCTCTCGTGGGGCCAGTTCTACTTGCCAGACGCGGGCTGGGTCTCGTTCGACCCCGAGGAATTGCGCGGCAACGCGGTGCGCCAGCTCAAGCCGTTCGATCCCTGGCCGGGCATCGGCACGCTGCGCGATCTCAATCGGCGCGTCGCCATGACGTACTCGTTCATGCCGGAAGGCCTCACGCCGCCGGCCTTCCCGGCGTGCTGGAGTTTCCAGGGCACGCTCGGCGTCTACGCGAATCGCCTCGAGACGTACATCAGCCTCCAGATGATCAATCGCGGCAAGGGCAAGAACTGAGGCTGCAACGGAGAGTCGTCGGGCGCAAAAGCGCCACGGCCCCCGACACCGGAGTGTCGGAGGCCTGCGTGGCCGGACGGGAGACCGCCGTGGCAGTCGGTCAGGCGATGATTCCCGTCAACAGGAGATCGGTGCGGCGAGAGTCGAGTCGCCGCGCGTAAGGCTTTCAGCGCCGCCGCGAGGCGTTCGAGGAGCCGCTCTTCACCGGCGCCTTCTTCGTTGCAGGCTTCTTCGTTGCAGCCGCGCTCGACTTCTTCGGCGCCGGCGCCTTCTTGATCGACTTCGCTCCCTTCGCGGGCCCCGCGCTCAGCGTGACCTTCTTGGGCGCGTCGTCGCCGAAGACCACCGTGCTGATCGACGGCTCGCCGGGCAGCGCCGGCGCGAAGGCGGGCGGAGGCGCGGCGGGTTCGGAGTCGCCGCCCGCGGGCGGAGCGGCCGGCTGCGGCGGCGCGGCCGGCGGCGGCGCGCTCGGCGCGTCGACGTCGGAGTCGGCGGCCTTCACGTCGGGGCACGAGACGAAGTTGGACGGGTCGCCGCCGACGACGAGGTTCGTCGTGACGATGACCGAGTCGCCGTCGGTGAGGCTGAAGAGGTGGCGCATGCCGAAGTCCTCGTTCACCGAACCGACGTTGTGGCCCGGGAAGGGCGCGCCGAACGCGTTCATCGTCTGCGCCGTGCCCGATCCGGTCGAACCCATGTTGAACGGGCCATGGAAGACCTTCGGGCCGACCATGCCGTCCGACATCGCGTTGAAGATCGCGTTGCCCGGCGCCGTCGAGAGGACGCCGCCATTCTCGTTCGTGACTAACTTCAGCGTGCAGGTGCCGCCCATCTTCGCGCCCGACGAGATGTGCGGGCAGAGCGGGACCTCGAAGGAGAGCTCATAGTCGAGCTTCGCGCTCGACTTGTTGACGACGGTCGCGGCGCCGGTGACCTTCGCGCCGCCGTTCGGGTCAAGGTCCGCGGTGTATTGCCAGGAGACGTCCCACGCGCCGCCGGAGTCTGACGATCCGCCCTTGAAGACGACCGAGGTCGCCTCAGGCCCGGGTTCGGCGAAGCACTGGATCGAGTGCACGGCCCCGCCGTTCACCCGCACGGTGAAGACGCCGACCGATGGCGTGGTCTGCGCGAGAGCCGCGGGTGCGGCGAGCACCGCCGCGATGAGGCACGCGCCGACATGCGTCAGCGAGGTCGTGCGGCGGCGGGCCGGCTCATCGTTCCATGCGTTGCGTTCGTCGTGCGGCATGATCCGCTCCCTCTGACGACTCGGGGTTCACCGGGCGTTCGACGCGCCGGTAATGAGCGTCACGCTTCACGGTCGAATCTGGTTCCGTGAAGGCAAGGAGGTTCGGACGAAGCGGACGAAACCGAAGGTCGGTCTGTGACGGTTGCGCGGCGGCGCGATCGCGGCTCCGGCAGGGTTCACTTCAGTCCGGCGGGAAGCGTGCGCAGCCCCGCTTCGAGGAACGCCGCCGCGCTCACGTCGCCATTCGGGCGCGTCGCGTCGAACGCCGCATGCTCGGCCGGCGAGAGCGAGCCGGAGCGATCGACGTCGAGGGTCGCGAAGAGATTCGCGAGGACGTCGACGTACTCCGCGCGGCTGAGCCGGTGGTCGCCGTTCGCGTCGACCCAGCCGTAGCCCGACGCGATCATGATCGCCGCGTACTCCGCGCGCGAGACCGTGCCGTCGAGATCGAGGTCGGCGAAGTCGAAGAGGAGCCTCTGCATGCGCATGTACTCGGCCAGCGTCACCTCGCCCTTCTTCGCGCGGTCGATCTTCTCGAAGACCGCGCGGTCGCCGGCGTTCGAGCCGATCTCGCGCAGCGTGAGGACGAAGTTGCCGTCGGTGTCGATGTCGGCGAACGCGGCGAAGACGAACGCGCGATATTCGTCGAAGGTCATCGTGCCGTCGCGGTTCGTGTCGATCGAGTCGAACGCGTCGTTGACGCGCGTCATGATCGGCGGCAACGTGGAGTCGGCGGGCGCGGCGGCGACGCCGGCGGCGGCAAGGGCGAGGACGCTGAGATGCATGGCGGTGGTCGTGGTGCGATTCATGGGTGTTGGCTCGTCGTCAGGGTTCGCTGCATCCGGTCAGGCGCCGCGGGTTCGCTTCCATTCCTCGAAGAGCCGACGTTCCTCGATCTCGCGCTGGGCGCGATCGCGCTCGATGATGACTTGCCGCTCGAAGTCGAGCCGCCGTTGCCATTCGGCGTCGCGCTCCGCCTCGCGCCGCGCCGCGTTCGCGTCGGCGACCGGACGATCGACGAGCTGGTTGCCCGCGGCCGCGCCCAGAAGACCGCCGCCGACCATCGCGGCCGTGCGCCCGCGGCCGCTGCCGACCATCGAGCCGACGGCGACGCCGGCGCCGGCGCCGCCGAGCGTGCCGAGGCCGGGCTGCGTCTGACAGCCCTGCATGAGTCCGAACGGCAACAGAGAAAAGCCGGTGGTCGCGAGAAGCGCGACGTGAATCGAGCGGCCGCGCGCGCGTGGTCGACGTGTCATGGCCCGGAGCGTACCCGCGATCGCCGAGGAGGCCGCGTGCTACGCTCCGCGCCGCATGGTGCCTACGCACGACGAGACACACGCCGCCGCCTCCACGCCCGCCGTCCGCCGCTCCTTCCTTCGACGGCTCGTCGGCTTCCTTGGCCGCTCCGCGTTGCGGGTGCTCGTCGGGCTCGTCCTTCTCTGGACGACGCTCGCCCTCTACTGGACGAACCTCCCCTTCCCCACCGTGCGGCTCGTCATGGCGATCGCGTTCGCGCTCGTCGCGATCTACGCGATCTTCGTGCGACCCTCGCGGAACGCGAAAATCGTCGTTGCCGGACTCGTCGTCGCCACGATGGTCTGGTGGTCGCTGATTCCGCCGTCGCACGATCGGCCCTGGCGCGCCGAGGTCGCGGTGCTTCCGCGCATGCAGCTTGACGGCGACATCCTGCGCGTCGAAGGCGTGCGCAACTTCCACTATCGGAGCCGCAACGACTTCGACGTCGCCTACGAGGAGCGCACGTACGACCTGCGGCATCTCACGGCCGTCGATTTCTACGTGTCCGACTGGGGACTCGGCATCGTCGGCCACACGTTCGTGAGCTTCGTCTTCGACAACGCGCCGCCGCTCTGCATCTCGATCGAGATCCGCCCGGAGGAGGGCGAGGGCTTCGCGCCGCTCGCCTCGATGTTCAAGCAGTTGGAGCTCATCTACATCGTGGGCGACGAGCGGGACCTCGTCGGCGTGCGCACGAAGCATCGCGGCGAGACCGTCTACCTCCATCGCGTGCGTGCGACGCCCCAGGCGGTGCGGCGGCTCCTCGAGGTCTACGTCGAGCGCATCAACGAGCTGTACGAGCACCCCGAGTGGTATCACCTCCTCAAGAACAACTGCTCGATCAACATCGTGCGCTATGCGAACGCCGCGGGCCGGGTCGGCGGCTTCGACTGGCGCTTCGTCGTGAACGGGCTGATGGACGGTTACCTCTGGGCCACCGGCGCGATCGACAACTCGATCTCGTTCGCGGAGCTTCGCGAGCAGGCGATCGTGAACGACCGCGCGAACGCGGCCATCGACGATCCCGACTTCTCCGCGCGCATCCGTGAGGGCATTCGCGGCATCGGCAACGCGGAGACGCCGCCGAAGGAACCGGCCGACGCTCAGAAGGCGACGCGGTAGCGCATCGTGAGCACGCCGACGACGTCGGAGTCGGTCGGGCTGTTGCTCGGGTCGAAGATGACTTGTCCGCCGACCGTGAACTGGCTGTAGCGCGAGAGTTGGATGCGGTGGAAGAGTTCGAACACCGTCTCGTCGCGCCAGCCGGCGCGATCGGGCTCGCCCCACGAGCCCGCGACGCCGGTGAGGCTCTCCTGGCTGAAGAGGTTCTGCAGGCCGACGCCCGCCTGCACCGCGTTCTGGACGTTCGTGAGCGTCGCCTCGGAGTTGCCGTAGCGCGCGAACGCGATCAGGCTCTCGCCGATCTCCTGGTTCAGGATGACCGAGATGCCCTGATCGCTCGGCAGGCCGAGCTCCGGGCGCTCATCCATGCGCCACAGCATGAGCTGGTAGCGGCCCGCGCCGAGACCCTGGAACACCGGCGTGAGGCCGACTTCGGCGGTGTAGAAGAAGTCGCCCTGGTCGAGCGTGTCGACGCCGATCGTGGTGGTCGTGTTGTAGGCGTTCGCGAGGCCCGCGCTCACGTAGAACCAATCGCACGGGGCGAACGACAAGCCCGCGGCCGGTCCGTGCCCCGGCGACGCCACGACCGGGTTCGCGGAGAACCATCGGTTCGAGAACGAGCTGTTCAGGTTCTGCAGTCGGTGGGCGCCGACGAAGTCGGTGAGGTCGGCGCGGCCGACCAAGAGGCGCAGGCGGTTGTCGAAAAGGCGTTGCAGCCAATAGCCGTCGCGCACGACCCAGCCGCGGTCGTTGAAGCCGTTCGTCGTCGGCTGCAACGTGCCCATGTCGGGTCCGACCGCCGACGCCGGCTGGTCCGCCTGGCGGAAGCGATCTTCGCCGGTGAAGACGAACGTGCCGGTGTTCGGCGTGCCGCGACCGACGAGCGTCCACGCGGTCATGATGTCGAGGTCGCCGGAGAAGCCGTTGACGCCCGCGTTGCCGAGCTGAAACACGGTCGTGTACGCGACGCCGACGCGCAGGCCGGTCTGCGCGTAGAACGAGCTCAGCGGGCCGACGATCGCGTCGAAGACGGGATCGGTGAACGACATCAGGAACTTGCCCGCGTGCGGCGCCTCGATCTCGTCGAGCTCCTTGATCGTGCTCGTCGTCGCGTCGGCCGGCGAGAAGCCGTCGTCGTAGACGCTCAAGGTCTGCGGGATGTCGACGTCGTAGGTCCAGAGGGCGTCGTAGATGTTCGGCGCCGCGATCGTCGTTGCCGGCGCGGGCGGGGTCGACGGCGCGGCCGCCGGTTCCGAGGACTGTGCGGCCGCGAGCGCGGGCGTGGCTGCAACGAGGAGCGTGGCGATGGAAGTCGTTCGCATGGAGTTCCCTCGAAAGATATCGCTCAGGATCGAGATCGTGGCCACCGTCACCGCGTTGCAGGCTTGGCGTTCGCGCCCGACGCGTCGTCCGACGGGAGCTCTTCGCCGGCGCGGTAGTTCGGCAGCCAGCTGCACGGGAAGATCGCGAGGACCGCGAGGCACGAGAGGACGAGGAAGCCGATCTTCAGCGTGCGGAGGCGCGCCTCGGAATTGAGCTTGACCGCCGCATCGACCTCGGCGGCGGTCGCGGAGGTCGAGGCGAGACGATCGGTGAGGCGGTCGTCCGACACGAAGTTGACGTTGTCGAGGTTGACTTGCGCCCGAAGCTCTTCGGAGAACTTCGGGTTGCCGTCGACCTTGCCGAGGACGGTCGCGCTCAGGATGCCGACGAGGAGCGCGCCCATGACCGCGGTGCCGACGGCCGCCGCGAGGTTCTGCGTGACGCCGCGGAGCGAGCCGACGTCGCCCGCGAGCTCCTTCGGCGAGGCCGTCACGAGCACGTTGAAGAGGAGCGTGACGAGCGCCCCCTGCCCGAGTCCGACCGTGACGAGACCGATGATGACCGGGAGGACCGCCCAGTCGTTGCGGGCGACGAAGGAGAGCCAGAGCGCGCCCGCGGCCACGAGGACGAACGCGACCCGCGCGATCTGCCGCGGCGAGTACTTCGTGTAGAGGCGCACGATCAGGATCGCGGTGAAGAACACCGTGAGCATGAACGGCATCATGGCGAGCGAGGTCGCCATGCTCGAGCGGCCCTGCACGATCTGGATGTAGAGGGGCACCGAGAAGTTGATGGCCGCCTCGATCGCCACCACGATGAAGAGCGCGATCACGGTCGCCCATTCGCGTCCGGAGCGCACGACCTCGACGGCGAGGAGCGGCATCTTGCCCTTCTCCGCCTGCCTCTTCGACCAGACGAAGAACGCGGTCACGATCACGATGCCGACGACGATGAGAAGCGGCGCCGGCGAGACGCCTGCAACGTTGAACGGCGCGGCGTCGCGGGCGAGGAAGACGCCCCAGCCGCGCAGGTTGTTGAAGCCGAACGTGACGCAGATGATGCCGATCGCCGCGAGGACGACGCCAAGCGCGTCGATCTTCACCTCGGGCTTCGGCGTCGAGGGCTTCAGCTTGAAGCTCAGGACCAGGATCGCCGCGGCGTGCAGGATCAGGAGACCGAAGCCGAGGCGATAGTCGATCGACGCGAGGTAGCCGACGCTGATGAAGGCGAGGACGCCCGCGATGGCCCGCGCCGAGCCGAGCCAGCCGACGGCCTCGGCCTGCTGCTTTCCGCGATAGTGGTTCGCGATCAGGGCGACGAGCGTGGGCACGAGCGCCGCGCCGGCGAGGCCCGCGAGCCCCTGCGCCATCAGCATGATGCCCGCGGTCGGCGCGAGCACCATCGTGATCATCGCCGCGAGGAAGAGGCCGACCGCGACCTGGAAGAACAGCTTCGAGCCGAAGCGCTGGCCGAGCTTCGCGCCGAGCATGACGAAGCCCGACACGCCGAGCGAGTACATGACGACCGCGGTGCCGACGGTCGTCGGCGCGGTCTGGAAGCGCTCGACCATGCCGCCCATCGAGACGGGAATGGCTGCAACGTTGAACGACATGAGCATCTGGCCCATGGCGATCACGATCATGGGGACCCACGAGTCGCGGGTCGCGTCGTCGTGCGGAAGTGCGGTGGCGTTCGACATGGGCGGTGCCTCGTTGGTGCGATCGACGTTGCAGGTGGGTCAGACGGCCGGCGCGGACACGAAGAGGTCGAGGCCGAGGCGCTGCGAGAGGAACTTCGCGACGAGCTGGCCCTTCACGCTGTTGCCGGCGGCGTCGAGCCGCGGGCCGAACGTGCCGAGGCCGCCCTTGCCGGGCGACACCGTCACGATGCCGCCGCCGATCCCGCTCTTGCCGGGCAACCCGATCTCGTAGAGCCAGTCGCCCGAGGTTTCGTAGAGCCCCGCCGTCGCCATCACCGCGAGCGCGTAGTGGCAGACCTCGGGGGCGACGACGCGTTCCTTCGTGATCGGGTTCACGCCGCCGTCGGCGAGCGTCGCGCCCATGACGGCAAGGTCGCGGGCGCTCACGTCGAGCGAGCATTGCTTGGTGTAGAGGTCGACCGCCTCGGCGGGGTCGATGTAGATCTTGCCGTAGCTCTGCAGCAGTCGCGCCAGGCTCTGGTTGCGGAAGTTCGTCTGCGACGCGGAGTCGTAGACCTCCTCGTTCACGGCGAGCTTTCGGCCGGCGAAGCGGGAAAGCCCTTCGTGAATGAACGCCCACTTCGCCTTCTTCGTGGCGCCGGGCACGAGACTCGTCGTTGCGATCGCACCGGCGTTGACCATCGGGTTGGTGCGGCCGTCGCCCGAGCGCTCGACGCCCTCGGTCGAGTTGAACGCGCGGCCGGTGGCGTTCACGCCGACGAGCTCGCGCATCTTGGGCGCCCCGAGCAGTTCGCACACGAGCGCGAAGATGAACGGCTTCGAGACGCTCATGATCGTGAACTCGTGCGTCGAATCGCCCATCTCGACCACGTTGCCGTTCGTGCCGACGACGGCGATGCCGAACAGCTTGGGCGAGACGCGCTCGAGGGCCGGATACACCGTGGAATTCGCGCCTTCGGTGTTCGACTTGAACGAGTCGTAGGCCTCCTTCACGAGGCCGCGCACGACGTCGACCGTCGGCAGTTGGCCGGTGGAGACGTGCAGGTGAGGGACGGACGACCGCGCCGGCCCCTTCGAGCCCGTGCGCTTCGGCGACTTCTTCGACATCGTTGAACCCCGCTCGCGACTCCGTGCGACGCCGACATCACGAGCCGGACCTCAGGCGACGGAGCGCAACCATTGCACGACGCATGGCGAGCGCTGTCAAGCGTGCCGCTTGCGGTTCGAAGTGACGCTGTCATACTTTCGGCAACGGGTCGACGCGACATGACGATGTCGTCCGCGTTGCAGACGGGTGACCGCCGCGGTCCGTCACTCGGGCCTTCCGTCGACTCCGAGCCACGATGAACACCCAACTCGCGCTCGTCCTCCTCCTCCTTGGCGCGGCCATCGTGATGTTCGCGATGAATCGTCCGCGCATGGACGTCGTCGCGCTCCTGATGATCGTGCTGTTGCCCTTCACCGGCGCGGTCACGGTGAATCAGACGCTGTCCGGCTTCTCCGACGGCAACATCGTCCTGATCGCGGCGCTCTTCGTGATCGGCGAGGGCCTGGTGCGCACGGGCGTCGCCCGGGCGCTCGGCGACTGGCTGACGACGAAGGCCGGCGCGAGCGAGACGCGGCTCGTCGCGCTTCTCATGGTCGTCGTCTGCACGCTCGGTGCAACGATGAGTTCGACGGCCGTCACGGCGATCTTCATCCCCGTCGCGCTGCGCATGGCGCAGTCGACCGGATCCTCGCCGAGCCGGCTCATGATGCCGATCAGCGTTGCCGCTTTGGTGAGCGGCATGACGACGCTCATCGCGACCGCGCCGAACCTCGTCGTGAACGCCGAGCTCTCGCGGCACCTCGAGGCGACGCAGGCGATCGACACGACGGGCTTCCGCTTCTTCACGTTTCTCCCCTTCGGCGCGCCGATCCTCGTGATCGCCGTCCTCTACATGCTCTTCGCGCGGCGCTTCCTGCCCGCGGCGACGGCGACCGCGACGACCTCCGCGCGTCCGCGGCTCGCCGACTGGATCGAGCGCTACGGGCTCAAGGCCCGCGAGTCGCGCCTCCGCGTGCCGGCCGGCTCGGTGCTCGACGGCAAGCCCGTCGCCGCGCTCGATCGCGGGCCCGCCCGCGACCTGCACGTCCTCGCGATCGAGCGCGCCGCGCGGGGCGGCCGCCGCATCCTCTGCCCCACCGCCGACGTCGAGCTCGCCGCCGGCGACATCCTGCTCGTCGACCGAGGACACGACGCCGGCGCCGTCTCCGCGTTGCAGGCATCGTTCGGGCTCGAGGAATTGCCGCTGAGCGGCGAGTACTTCCGCGACCGCGCGCAGGAGCTCGGCATGGCCGAAGTGATGGTCACCGCCGACTCGGATCTCGTCGGGAGCACGGTCTCGAAGGCGCAGTTCCGGACCCGCACCGGCCTGACCGTGATCGGCCTGCGCCGCGGCGATGAATCGCTCTGCGAACGCCTCGTCGACGAGCCGCTCAAGATCGGCGACACGCTCCTCGTCCTCGGCCCGTGGAAGGCGATCGCGCGGGTGCGCCCCGCCGACTCCGGCGTCGTCGCGCTCGAGGTCGCGAGCGACGTCGACGAAGTGCTGCCCGTGCCGGGCAAGGCGTGGCAGGCGGTCGCGTGCCTGCTCCTCGTCGTGGGGTTGATGATCTTTGGCCTCGTGCCCAACGTGCAGGCCGCGCTCATCGGCTGCATTCTCATGGGCGCGCTCGGCGTGATCGACATGAAGGGCGCCTACCGCGCGATCGACTGGAAGACGATCGTCCTGATCGTCGGCATGCTGCCCTTCTCCTCCGCGTTGCAGGCGACCGGCGGTGTCGACCTCATGGCCGACGGCCTCATGCGCATCGTCGGCGACATGGGCAACCACGCGATCCTCGCGGCCATCTTCCTCATCACCGCGACGCTCGGACTCTTCATCTCGAACACTGCGACCGCCGTCCTCATGGCGCCGGTCGCCATCGCGATCTCCGCCGATCTCAAGCTCTCGCCGTACCCCTTCGCGATGATCGTCGCGCTCGGCGCCTCGACCGCGTTCATGACGCCGGTCTCGTCGCCGGTGAACACGCTCGTCGTGACGCCGGGCAACTACACGTTCGGCGACTTCGTGAAGGTCGGCGTGCCGCTCGCCGTCCTTGTCATGATCTTCTGCGTGATCGCCGTGCCGATCGTGCTGCCGTTCCAGCCCTAAGGCCCCGAAACGCGATTCCTCCGGACGGACCACACCATGGCCACCACCGCCACCGCGACCGCCCCGAAATCCACGATGCAGCGCATCCTCGACGTCGTCGAGAAGGTCGGCAACAAGGTGCCGCACCCCGCGGTGATCTTCCTCGCGCTCATCGGCGTGACGATCGTGCTCTCGCAGGTCTTGGCATGGACGGGCGCGAGCGTCACCTACGAGGTGATCGACGAAGCCACGCACCAGGTGAAGACGGTCACGACCGAGGCGCAGAGCCTCCTGACGCGCGACGGCATCCGCTTCATCTACTCGTCGCTCGTGCCGAACTTCATGGGCTTCGGCGCCGTCGGACTCCTGATCACCGCCGTGCTGGGCGTCGGCGTCGCCGAAGAGTCGGGCCTCGTGAAGGCGCTGATCCGAAAGCTCGTCGCGATCGCGCCGCCGAAGTCGATCGCCTACATCCTCATCTTCATCGGCATCCTCTCGAGCATCGCCGCCGACGCCGGCTACCTCGTCCTCATTCCGCTCGCCGGCGCCGCCTTCCTCTCGATCGGGCGCCATCCGCTCGCCGGCCTTGCCGCAGGCTTCGCGGCCGTCGCCGGCGCCTTCACCGTGAACATGCTCATCAAGCCGCTCGATGCGGTCTTGACCGAGTTCACGAACGACGCGGTGCGCAGCGTGGACCCCGCGCTTCAGATCGGCCTGACGTCGAACCTCTGGTTCTCGATCGCGTCGGTCGTGATGCTGACGTTCGTCATCACGTTCATCACGCAGCGCGTGATCGAACCGCGACTCGGAAAATACACGGGCGAAAAGCCCGCCGACGAGAACGCGGGCGACGCCGCCGCGGAATCGCGCGGGCTCCTCTTCGCAGGCATCGCGCTCGGTGCGGTGCTGGTCGTGTTCGCACTGCTCACGCTGCCGTCGGGGGCCGCGCTCCGCAACCCCGGTCCCGGGCCCGACGCGGGCAGTCTCATCGGCAACTCGCCGTTCATGAACGGGCTCATCGCGTTCATCGCGACGGTCTTCTTCGCCGCGGGCGCCGCCTACGGCTACGGCGCCGGCACGTTCAAGAAGTTCAACGACATCATCAAGGCGGTCGAGAAGCAGTTGAGCGCGCTCGGCGGGCTCATCCTGCTCCTCTTCATCATCGCGCAGTTCATCGCCTACTTCAATTACTCGAACATGGCGACGATCCTCGCGGTGAACATCGCCGACATCCTCGAGACCGCGAACATCGGGCCGTTCTGGCTCCTCCTCGGCTTCATCATCGTGGTCGCGCTCCTCGACCTCGTCATCACCGGCGCGATCGCGAAGTGGGCGATCTTCGCGCCAGTCTTCGTGCCGATCCTCGTGCGCCTCGGCGTCGATCCCGAAGCGGTGCTTGCCGCGTATCGCGTCGCCGACTCGCCGTTCAACTCGATCACGCCGCTCAACGCGTACTTCGCGCTCGTCGTCACCTTCGCGATCAAGTACGACAAGAATGCCGGCGTGGGAACGATCGTCGCGCTCATGCTGCCCTACGTGATCTGGACCTTCATCGCGTGGACCGCGCTCTTCTTCCTCTGGTACTTCCTGGGATTGCCGTGGGGGATCTGAGGAAGAGAGGATTCAGGATGCAGGAGTCAGGAGTCAGGGTGGAGACACCCCTTCTGCAACGCTGAGTGCATCCTGCCTTTCCACTGAATCCTGACTCCTGAATCCTGACTCCCCAACTCCATACTCCTGACCCCTTTCTATCCATGCCCTCCACCGACCTCATCGACGCCGCGTCCGCCGAAGCCCGCCTCATGCGCTATCTCGCCATCGACGGCGTGAGCGGCGAGGAGAAGAAGATCGCCGAGGCGATCGCCGCCGACCTCAAGAAGCTCGGCGTGCCCGCGAAGGCGATCCGCTTCGACGACGCCAACAAGCGCATCCCGTTGCCCACGCAGACGGGCAACCTCTTCGTCACGCTTCCGGGCACGGTCAAGGGGAAGCGACTTCTCTTCGCGACGCACCTCGACACGGTGCCGCTCTGTAAGGGCGCGAAGCCGGTGAAGAAAGGCCGGCGCATCGACTCCGCCGGCAAGACCGCACTCGGCGGCGACAACCGCACCGGCTGCGCGGTGCTCGTCACGCTCGTCGAGTCGCTCTACAAGAAGAAACTCCCGCACCCGCCGATCACGCTCCTCTTCACGGTGCGCGAGGAGAGCGGCCTGCAGGGCTCGCATTACCTCGACAAGAAGTTCCTCGACGGCGCCGCGATGTGCTTCAACGTCGACAGCAAGGTGCCCGCCGACTTCGTGACGGGCGCGGTCGGCGCCGAGCGCTTCGACGTCGAGATCGAGGGCAAGGCGGCGCACGCCGGCGTCGCCCCGGAGAAGGGCATCTCGTCGACGATGGTGCTTTCCATGGCGCTCGCCGAGGCGCGCAAGGGCGGCTGGTTCGGCAAGGTCGTCAAGGGCAAGAAGACGGGCACGAGCAACGTCGGCGTGGTCGCGGGGCGCGATCACGTCTCGGCCGCGGGCGACGCGACGAACGTCGTCACCGACTTCGTCTACGCGCGCGGTGAAACGCGGAGTTCGGACGTCACGTTCGCCGCGACGATCACGAAGGCCTACAAGACCGCGTTCGAGAAGGCCGTGAAGGCGGTGAAGGACGACAAGGGCGGCACCGCGACGCTCCGCTTCGAGAGCGTCAAGCAATACCCCTCCTTCCGCCTCGACGACAAGGATCCCGCGGTCGTCCGCGCGAAGAAGGCTGCAACGTCGATCGGCCTCAAGCCCTCGACCAACTTCTCGAACGGCGGCCTCGACGCCAACTGGTTCGCGCAATACGGCGTGCCCACGGTGACGATCGGCGCCGGCCAGCACGAGATCCACACCGTCAACGAGTGGATCGACCTCGACCAGTTCGACGACGGCTGCCGGCTGGCGGTGGCGCTGGCGACGGTGGAAGAGTGAACGAGGAGCCAGGAGTCAGGAGTCAGGAGCCAGGAGTCAGGAGTCAGTGGACGAGCATCAACGCTCGAGGCCAAGTGCCTTTCCCACTGAATCCTGACTCCTGAATCCTGACTCCTCTCCCGCTACTCCTTCGGCGCCCCCCGCCCCTTCGGATCCGCTCTCCCCATCCGCAGCTGCCAGGAGCCGAACGACTCCGAGATCCACTTGTAGAGCGCGGCGCCCATGAGCGTGCCGAGCGCGATCGAGGCGATCACGAAGACGACGGTGACGAGACCGTCGATCCCGGCCGCGCGGTCGGTGAGCATGCGCTTTACGCTCAAGAGGCCGAGCGCACCGGGGACGAGCACCCAGAAGCTCGGCAGGAACGTGACCATCGCGGGCGGGCCGTTGAAACGAAGTTGGATGAGGTAGGAGAGCGGTGTCGCGAGGAGCGCGCCCCAGAAGCCGCTCGTCTCGCTGCCGAAGGCGCGGGTGCCGAGTTGCTGCGCGGCGAACGCGGCGAACATGACGAGGAGCATCCAGGGCAGCGATCGGCGCGGCGCGCTGAAGTGCATCGACACGCCGACGCCGAAGACGAGGACGCCGAGCCACGGCACCCACGGCATCGGATCGACGAGCGGAATCGCGTCGGCGCCGAAGCCGCTACTCATGCCGACGACCATCGCGCCCGCGGCCAGGCCGAAGGCGAGAAGTACGAGCTGCACGAAACCCGAGATCAGTCGCGCCGAACCGCTCACCATGTCGCCGTAGGCGAGTTCGACCATGCCCATCGTCAACATCATGCCGGGCAGGAACGTGACGAGCGGCGGCACGAGGACATGGAACGGCTCGAGCCCGTACCCGTAGCGCACGAGCGAGAAGACGAGGCCCGACACGATCGCGGCGGCGACGACCGGCAGCGGCACCGCGAAGACCGGCTGGTTGCCCTTCAGGAGTTTCACCACGCCGATGATCGCGCCGAGCGCCGCCGCGTACAGCAGGCTCTCGACGGCCGGGACGAGCAGCATCGCGACGCCGACCGTCAAGATCGTGTGTCCGACGATCGAGCCAAGCGCGCCGAAACGCGCCGGCTCGCGCATGATCGCGTTCAGGCGCTGCAGCCCGAGTTCCGGCACGACCTCTCCGCGCTGCGCCGCGGCGCCGAGCGTGTAGACCTCGGCGATCTGATCGAGCCGCAGGTTCCGCCCCGGACCGGGCGCGAGGTCGACGTGCTCTGACGTGCCGTCGGAGATGCGCACGAAGATCGCCGTCGGAAACGCGACCACCGCGCTTCGGCGCATGCCGTACGCGGCCGCAACACGCCGGAGCGTCAGCTCGACCTGCGCGGTCTGTTCACCGCCGGCGAGATACGCTTGGCCCAGCGAGAAGAGGAAGTCAAGCAGGATGCGCGGCTCGGGAGTGGCACTGGCCCCCGGCTCGTTCGTTCGGGGCGGCTTCGACTCGTCGTTGCCGGAGACGCTCGACGTCTGTCCGTTCGTCATCGTGCCCCTTGCAGCAGACCTGAGAAAACGCGGCGACGCGCGCATCCTATCGCACGCGAGCGCCGCGCGCGGCAACGCCTCCGGTACGATGCGGCCCTCGCGACGCGGAACGTGCGCGAGAGTCGCGCGACGTCGTCGTGCGCTCGTGCCTGACGGGCATTCCTCGAATGCCCTCCGGAAGACAAGGATGCACTCATGACTCGCACCAGTTGCGATCGCAAGCCCGGCGATTGCCGCGATCGTCGTCGTCGCAGCGCCGCGCCGTTCCCCCTGCTCGCAGCCGCCGCGCTCGCGGCCACGCTCGGCGTCGCATGCTCGCGCGGAGGCGATGCCGCCGCGACCGGCGACGTCGTGCGCCCCGTCAAGACGATGCGGGTCGCGGCCGCCGATGCAACGACGAGTCGCTCCTTCCCCGGCCGCGTCGAGGCGACGAAGCGCGTCGAGCTCGCCTTCCAGGTGCCCGGGCTCGTCGTCAACATTCCTGTCACCGAAGGCCAGCGCGTGAAGAAGGGCGACCTCGTCGCCCAGCTCCGACAGGACGAGTTCCGCGCCCGCCTCACCGCGCTCGAAGGACAGCTCGATCAGGCCCGCGCCGTGCTCGCCGCGCTGCGCGTCGGCGAGCGGCAGGAGGAGCGTCTTCGCCGCGAAGCCGCGGTCCGCGCCGCCGACGCACGCCTCGCGAACGCCCGCGCCGACTTCAACCGCTTCGCCGAGCTCGTGACGAGCAACGCGGTGTCGCGCGCCGAGTACGAGCGCGCCGAGGCGGCGTTCAAGGTCGCCGAGGAAGAGTACAAGTCCGCGTTGCAGCTCCTCGAGAAGGGAACGCAGGCCCGCGAGGAGGACATCACCGCGCAGGAGGCCTCGGTCCGATCGCTCGAAGGACGCGTCGACGAGGCCCGCATCCAGCTCGCCGACTGCACGCTCACGGCGCCGTACGACGGCGTCGTCGCCGAAGTCTTCGTGCAGCGCCAGCAGACCGTCCGCGCGGGGCAGCCGATCGTCCGCTATCAGAACGTCGACGAGATCGACGTCACGGTCGACGTGCCCGAGGCGGTGATGGCGACCGACATCCGTAGCCCGCTCGTCACCTCGATGGAAGCGACCTTCTCGAGCGTGCCGGGCCGCAGTTTCCCGGTGCGCGTGCGCGAAGTCAGCCAGTTCGCCGATCCGACGACGCAGACCTTCCTCGTGCGCTTCGCGATGCCCGCGCCCGAAGACGTGTCGATCCTGCCCGGCATGTCCGCGTCGGTGTCGGTCGCGCGGCGCAACGCCGACGACACGACCGCGCTCCGCGTGCCGCTCACGGCCGTCATCAAGCGACCGACCGGCGATACGGTCGTGTGGCTCGTCGACGAAGGCGGTGCGGTGCGCTCGAAACCGGTCACGCTCGGCGCCGTCACCGGCGGCGACGTGATCGTGACCGGCGGCGTCGCCGTCGGCGACCGCGTCGCGATCGCGGGCACGTCCTTCCTGCGTGACGGCATGAAGGTCCGCGACCTCGGCGACGCGCTCGGAGGTCGCCGCTGATGAACCCAGGCGTTCTCACGGTCAAGAATCAGCGCGTCGCGTTCTTTGCGGTCCTCCTGATCCTCATCGGGGGCATGTTCGCGTACCAGCGTCTCGGGCGACTCGAAGACCCCGAGTTCACGATCAAGGAAGCGCTCATCATCACGCCGTATCCCGGCGCGAGCGCGGAAGAGGTCGCGAAGGAAGTCACGAACCCGATCGAGGCGGCGGTGCAGCAGCTCGATCAGCTCATGCGCGTCGAGAGCGAATCGACGCGCGGCCGCTCGCTCGTGAGCGCGCGCATCCGCGACGAGTTCGGACAGGATCGCATCCCGCAGGTCTGGGACGAGCTGCGCCGCAAGATCAGCGACGTGCAGTCGCGCCTGCCCCCTGCGGTGCGCGGGCGTTCGGTGATCATCGACGACTTCGGCGACGTCTACGGCATCTTCTTCGCGATCACCGGCGAGGGTTACACGTACCCCGAGTTGCGCCGATACGCGGAGTTCCTGCGCCGCGAGCTGATGACAGTGCCCGACGTCAAGAAGGTCGACCTCTTCGGCGAACAGCAGGAAGTCGTCTACCTCGAGATCTCGCGGCAGCGCCTCGCGCAGCTCGGCATTCCCGAGGAGCGCGTCTACGCGCAGCTCCGCGACCGCAATGTCGCCGCGGACGGCGGCCGCTTCCGCGTCGGCGACGAGCACATCGCGATCGACCCGAAGGGCACGTTCGAATCCGCCGACGCGATGCTCGATCTCGTGATCGGCTCCGACGCGACCGGGCGTCAGCTCCTCCTCCGCGACGTCGCGACGATCGAGCGCGGCGACCAGGATCCTCCGCGACGCATCCTCCGCTTCGACGGCCAGCCCGCGATCGGCATCGGCATCTCGACGGTGCAAGGCGGCAACGTGGTGTCGATGGGGAACGGCATCCGCAAGCGCCTCGCGGAGCTCGAGCCCGATCGCCCGATCGGCATAGAGATCGGCGAGATCAACTTCCAGCCCGATGCCGTCGCGGTCGCGACCAACGACTTCGTCTTCAACATCATCAAGGCCGTCTCGATCGTCTTCGTGATGCTCCTGATCGCGATGGGCCTGCGCGCCGGCACGATCATCGGCGCCGTGCTTCTCCTGACGATCCTCGGCACGATCGTCGTGATGTACGCGACCGACATCCTGATGGAGCGCATCTCGCTCGGCGCGTTCATCATCGCGCTCTGCATGCTGACCGACAACGCGATCATCATCACGGAAGGCTTGAAGGTCCGGATCGAAGCGGGCGAAGACAAGCTCACGGTGATCCGCGACGTCGTCGCGAAGGACCAGTGGCCGCTCTTCGGCGCGACCGCCATCGCGGTCATCGCGTTCGCGGCGATCGGCCTCTCGGAAGACAACACGGGCGAGTACTGCAACTCGCTCTTCTGGGTCATCCTCATCTCGCTGACGATGAGCTGGGTCGCGGCCATCACGATCACGCCGCTCTTCGGCTACCTCGCGTTCCATCCGAAGGCCGGCGCGACCGCGTCGACCGCCGACGAGAGCTCGGCCTACGACGGCTGGTTCTATCGCGGCTACCGCTCGATGCTCGGCGCGGCGCTCAAGGTGCGTTGGCTCGTCGTCATCCTCTCGATCGCGGCGCTCGTCGCGAACGTCTACGGCTTCCGATCGGTCACGCAGAGTTTCTTCCCCCCCGCCACGCGGCCGCAGTTCATGGTCGACGTCTATCTCGCGGGCGGCACGCACATCCGCGAGACGGAGCGCTTCGCGAGCGAGATCGAGTCGTTCATCGAGACGCAGCCGGGCGTGGAACATGTGTCGTCGTTCGTCGGCTCAGGCGGCCTGCGCTTCCTGCTCGTCTACACCCCCGAACGCGAGAACCGCGCGTTCGTGCAATTCCTCGTGAACGTCGAGGACGAGGCCGTGATCGATCCCATGATCGCGGCGATCCAAGGGCACATCGATTCGAGCTATCCCGACGCGAACGCGATCGCGAAGCGCTTCCTCCTCGGTCCCGGCGCCGGCGGGCGCGTGCAGGCGCGCTTCCGCGGCCCCGACGCCGACGTGCTGCGCTCGCTCGCCGACCAGGCGATCAAGGTGATCGCCGACGACGGCGGCGCGATCGGCATTCGCCACGACTGGCGCGAGCGCGAGAAGGTCGTGCGTCCGGAGCTTCTCGAGGCGCAGGCGCGGCGCAACGGCATCACCCGCGTCGACGTCGCGCAGGCGCTCGAGACGAGTCTCGAAGGTCGCATCGTCGGCACGTATCGCGAACCGGGAGGCTCCGGCACCGGTCTCTTCGCGCAGGAGTCGCGGCTCCTGCCGATCGTCGCGCGTCCGCCCGAAGGCGAGCGCGAGACGATCGACGCGATCGAAAGCGCGCAGATCTGGAGCCCCGCCGCGAATCGCATGATTCCGCTGAGCCAAGTCGCGTCGGGCACCGAGATCGGCTGGGAAGATCCGCTGATCGCGCGGCGCGACCGCATGTCGACGATCACGGTGCATGCCGATCCGCGGACCGGATTGCCGAGCCAACTCTTCAATCGCGTGCGCGACAAGATCGAGGCGATTCCGCTGCCCGCCGGCTACTCCTTCGCATGGGGCGGCGAGCATGAGGACTCGTCGAACGCCCGCAAGGCGCTGGCGCGGCCGCTGCCGCTCGCGCTCACGCTGATGGTGTTCATCGTCGTCTGCCTCTTCAACTCGTTCCGCGCGACGCTCGCGGTGTGGCTCGTCCTTCCGCTGTCGCTCATCGGCGTGACGATCGGATTCCTCGCGACCGGGCAGCCGTTCGGCTTCATGGCGCTCCTCGGCGTCCTCGCGCTCGGCGGCGAACTCGTCAAGACGTCGATCATCATCGTCGGCCGCATCAAGGGCGAGATCGACAAGGGCGCGAAGCCCTGGGACGCGATCCTGCAAGGCAGCTCGTCGAAGGTGCGACCGGTGCTCATGATCGCGCTGACGACGGTGTTCGGCATGATCCCGCTGCTGCAGGACCCCTTCTTCGTCGGGCTCGCCGTCACCATCATGTTCGGCCTTTCCTTCTGCTGCATCCTCGTCCTCATCGTCGTCCCGGTTCTCTACGCGATCCTGTATCGCGTCGACGAACGCACTCCCGCGAAGGCTGCGTGATGCGAGCTTCTGCCATGACTTCCCGTCTCGTCGTTGCAGCCGCCCTCTCGACGTGCGGCCTGACCGCGTGCATGGTCGGGCCCGACTACGTGCGCCCGGAGACGCCGGTGCCGGGCGAGTTCCGCGGCGCGTCGGCGCGCATCGAGGCGACGTCGATCGCCGACATGCCGTGGTGGCAAGTGTTCGACGATCCGGCGCTCGTCGCGCTGATCGACGAGGCGATCGCGAAGAACAACGACCTCCGCGCGGCGGTCGCGCGGGTCGAGCAGGCGCGCGGCCTCCAGATGCAGATCGTGTCGCCGCTCTTCCCCGAGATCGGCTACGGCGGCGCGGTCTCGCGCGGCAAGAACACGTTCCTCGACGTGCCGTCCCCCAATGGCGGGCAGACGAATTCGTCGGCGATCGTCGCGCTCTCGGCCTTCTGGGAAGTCGACATCTGGGGGCGCATCCGCCGCGCGGACGAAGCGGCGCTCGCGAACATCCTCGCGACCGAGGAGGCGCGGCGCGCGGTGCTGCTGTCGGTCGTGAGCGAGACGGCGCAGCTCTACTTCCTTTTGTTAGGCCTCGATCTCCAGGTCGAGATCGCGCGCCGCAACGCGGAGTCGTTCGCCGAGAGCCGACGCATCTTCGAGTTGCGGAATAAGGGCGGCCTCGACTCCGATCTCGCCGTGAGCCGCGCGAGCGCCGCGGAGGCGACGGTCCGTTCGGCCATTCCGCTCCTCGAGCGCGATATCGCGCTCGCGGAGAACGCGCTCAACGTGATCCTCGCCCGGTCGCCGCAGCCGATCGAGCGGCCGCGCGGGCTGGCCGAACAGTCCGACCCGCCGAGCGTGCCGGTCGGAATTCCGTCGCAGCTCCTCGAGCGGCGGCCGGACATCCGCGCCCGCGAGCAGCAGCTCGTCGCCGCGAACGCCGAGATCGGCGTCGCGATCGCGAACTACTTCCCGCAGCTGAGCCTCACCGCGGCGCTCGGTCGGGCGAGCCCGGAACTCTCCGCGTTCAGCGCGGGCACGAACAACCTCTGGTCGATCGGTGCGGGACTTGCCGGGCCCCTCTTCCAAGGCGGACGCTTGCAGGGCGCCGAACGGAGCGCGCGAGCGCGCTTCGAGGAGGCGATCGCGAACTACGACCAGAGCGTGTTCGTCGCGCTCAAGGACGTGTCGGACGCGCTCGTGTCGCGCGAGAAGCTCGACGTGGCGGAGGGCGATCAGGTCGTCGCCGTCGCGATGCTCGAGCGGTCGGTGTCGACGTCGACGCGCCGATTCCTGAGCGGCTTGTCGAGTTACTTCGAGGTGCTCGAGGCGCAGCAGCTCCTCTTCCCTGCCGAGCAGTCCCTCGCGAATACGCGCACGCAGAAGCGGCTCGCGCTCGTCCAGCTCTACCGCGCCCTCGGCGGCGGCTGGAACCTGAAGGACGACGCGTGGACGAGCCCGACGGCCGAAGCCGCATCGAGTGCGGGCGCCGCGCCCCCCGATCAGGGATGACCGGTGTGAGGTGACGCGAGGTCGGCGGTTGCCCGTCGTAGGTCAGGTCGGCGCGGGGGGTCGGCCGTGGTGCGCGTCGCCGGAGAGGCGTGTCGGCCGAGATGGGGGTTGGCGGGGATGGGGGTTGGAGGAGATGCGTGGTGGGCGGGATGCGTGTTGCCCGGGATGGGTGGTGGCCGGGATGCGTGGTGGCAGAGATGCGTGGTGGCGGAGATGCGTGGTGGATGTAACGCCGGGCGGCCGGCTAGGACAGACTGACTCGCAAGACGATCGCCCCCCGTGACGCTCGTTGGGGGTGACGGCGTGACGCGCGCGATGCGTCGCTCGTGATGCCCGTCGCCGGTGACGTTGGGACCACACGATGTGCGCTGCCAGTGACGCGTGTGGCGTGTCGCGTGTCGCGTGTCGCGAGGGTCGCTCGTGGGTGCGTTCGCGCAGTGGTCTGTCCTTGTTCACGTCCGCGCAGTGGTCTGTCCACGTTCAGGAACGCGCAGTGGTCTGACCACGGTCGCGGACGCCCACCGGGGGCGCGCAGCGGTCTGACCAGGTCCGCGTTGGCGCAGTGGTCTGTCCACGTTTGCGCAGTGGTCGGACCACGTCCGAGGTCACGCGCACTCCGTTCCACACTGACGGAGTTTCCAAACGAAAGCCACGCAGCGCAGAGGTGTGGCCATGTCCACCGAGTCACCGGCTATCGACCGCTGCGCACTGGTCTGGCCAGGAGCTCGATCCCCCATCGACACACCGACAGTGGTGTGGCCACGTTCGCGAGGTCGCGTTCGCGCACTGGTCTGGCCCGGTCACCAGCCCAGCCTGGCCCGGTGACCAGCCCGGTGACCAAGGCGAAAACCAGGCCTCTCACTCGAACAGGAGATCGCTCCCAACTCCCCAGGCGACCAGAACCTCGCCCCCAACGCCAAGGCCCACACAAGTCGTCATTGGCGAGACGGGGGCAAGCTCATCGCCGCGTGCTCACGCAGGACGCGCCGCACCTCGCGAATGGCCTCGGGACGGAGCGTCACGCTGTGGTCCGAATTGGGAATGATGAGTTCCGACTCGACGCCATCCACATGTGAACTCGTGAACGGCACAACACCGTCCGTTCCATTTGGCCCCGGCACCGAGGAGCGATCACCGATGATCGAGTGGGCGGTGACGGTCGGCGAAATCGGAAGGTCCGCGAGCGTGCGCAGAAGTGGCGAGTTCGGAGAGAGGGAATCGACACCGTTCGAGATCGACCTGGGGATGGTCTGTCCCGTGGCGGGATCGGTGGTGCTGAAAACTCGCAGGGCCGCCTCAACGACGGATGGAGGCAGTTGTACGAGCCTAGACGCCAGCCGCCCGGGCGCTCGATCGGCGAGATCACTCCCGCGATGCGGAACCGCGATGAAGATGACGCGGGTCACGCCGGCGACCGGCGGCGAGAGAAGCGCTCCGACGACGAGTTCACGGTCCTCGTCGGACATCGTCGCCTGATCAAACGGCACCGTGCTCACGCTGTCCCAAAGCGCGGTCCCGGGATCAGTCACGAGCAGGCGCGAGATGAGCCCGCCCATGCTGTGGCCGATCAGCACGATCTGTGAGAGGGATGCACAGCGGCCGTCGGGGTCACAGCGCCTGCGAACATCCTCGATCGAGGCGCGGAGCGCCGCAGCCGACAGGCCGAACGGCTTACCTGTAGGGTAGAGAAAGAACCAGAACTGATACCGCGAACGAATGGACGAGTCGGCCCAGAGGTCGTTGGCCATCTCGCGCCATGTGAGCGGCGTCGACACGAGGCCGTGCACGAAAATCACAGGAATCCGACTGGGATCGAAGGGCTCGAGCATGTACAGCCCGCCGAGATCCTGCCAATCGCTGACTCGGAAGAGTCCTCCGAGTCCCGCGCGACGCAACGAGTCGCTGCGGCCGAGCGTGTGTGCGAATGCGGCGCTGAGATCTGATTCAAGCGGCACGTCGATGTCGGCAATGCGCACCGTGGACGTTCGATTCGGGTCGTAGATGCCGAGATCGACCGAGGTCGGAACCCAGCCGCCCTCGGAGAAGGTCACATCGCGCATGACCGACGTGAGTGCGACAGCTTGGAGCCTCGGCGGAAGGCGATAGTCGCTCGCAGTTACTTTCGAGGGGTCGATCGGCCCTCGTTCGCCGAGTAGCGCGGCGCCCACTCCCGATTGGCGATGGCGGTTTCGAAGCCCTTGAACGCGAAAGTCGTCTGCCGCAACGAAGCCGTCAAAGAGCTCGGGATTCCACGTCGCTGCCTGCCAAGAGGAGCGAAGCGTGATCTCTCGACCGAAGACCACACGTCGTATCTCGACGCTCGCAGCGCCCGCGAGATCGGGTATTCCAAGGGTGACGGTCGTGAGCGCCGCGTTATGCAGCTGCCGGGCGAGCGTCGCACGACTCTGAAACGGCGAAAGATCCGCGGCCGGCGAGAAGAGCGCTGCCCAACTCGCGACGGCGGCTGCCAGCGAATGCTGCCAGCCCAGGTCGCTCGAGAAGCCGGCGCGGCGGGCGAGCGCGTATGAAACCTCAGCGAGAGCGACGAGGCGGTCCGCGTCCATCTCCGTTGTCGCAAGTTCCCGAAGGGCTGCTGCCGTGGCCTCGTCAGGCGTCGACGGAAATCCGTCGCGCTCAAGCACCTGGATCGTGCGGATACTGAGGACGTCAGAGGTGAGAGCGCTTGTCTGTGCTTGACGAAGTTGCTCTCCAGGCGGGGCCGGTGTGAGACCGAGTGGTGTCGCGCATCCCGTCACGAGACCGGCGAGAACGACAGCCATGGAGCGGCGAATGGTCCTCCGCCAACGTACAAGCGAAATCACTGACGCATCCTACGTGGAGGGTGGATGCCCCGTTTCCCGCTCGATTGACAAAGTGCATGCGTCCGACCGCATCAAGCCGATCGAATGATGACGAGGAGTCGCTGATTCCTGCCCCCGCACG
Source organism: Phycisphaerae bacterium (assembly GCA_016795035.1). GTDB lineage: Bacteria > Planctomycetota > Phycisphaerae > Phycisphaerales > SM1A02 > JAEUIT01. The sequence continues at coordinate 27,289 of JAEUIT010000047.1, forward strand.
ATGTCGAACGAGTCATTCACCCTGCGCACCCGACGACTCCGGCCTACGGCCCCGAGTCGCACGATCGACCTGACCGCAGCCGCTGCCACTGACGGGACGAGTGCCTGTGCCGACGTTCCGCCGACCATCGAACTTATCAGGGGTGCCCGCGACGCCATCTTTGCGACGTACGGTCCGTGCGCCGCAGCTTCGATGCCCGTCATTGCAAACGCGGTTCGTGCCCGGGTGGAGCTTGCTCCTTGGCCGCTCGAAGTGAAACGTAGGATCCTCAGCGAGTTGGCGTCGCTTGCGTGACGGACGTTGCTAGCGTCCGCCGAGCCCGGCCGGCTTGTGCCCCGACTAACCTGAGCACGGATCACTGCGCGCGGCAGGGACGAATCACAGACGGCCGTGCGGAGTGTCTCGACCGCACTCCGCGACGGTGGCCACACCCGTGCGCGGAATGCGCTCACATGCTCGGAATGAGGACGGGGCGACATGGCCAGACCTCTGCGCTTGTTGGCCGACTGAGGCGAGGGGTGTCGCGCACGCAAGTCGCGGACACCGAGCTTGTCGCAGCAGTATGCATGAGCCAGTTCAGGGCATTTCCGGGTCGCTCGATCCGTTGCGGATCTTCCCAGGCGCATGCAACCGACGTGTCGGCGAGTTCACTCGAGCCCACGCGACGGTGCGTGCGCATGCGACATCCGCTGGCCGCCGTCAATCGTCCCTACCGCTGGCTTGCATCGCCTCACTCCGCGTTGCAGCCCAGAGTGGGATCGGCTTCTAGGTCGACTTCGGCTGTCCAGCCTTAGCTCGAGTTCGCCGTTCTGATGGCGTCGTCGCTCTGCTCGACCGAGCCAGACTCGATCCGTCTTGCGGGCCCGAGTGTCTCCGCATCGAAGATCGCCCAGACCGCCTTGCGGCCGAGCTCCGCCGCACGCCGCGCCACCGACTGCACGCCGCCGCTGAAGTTGCCGAGCGCGTTCGCCAGCCCCCGCGAGAGCGCCCGCTCCACCGGC
>JAEUIT010000050.1 GCA_016795035.1 Phycisphaerae bacterium
CTCGATGATCGAGACCGACGACGGGTGGCGGGTGACAGTCCCGATCGAGCTCGCCCGCCAATCTGGCTTCTGGCCGGAGACGCGCGAGGAGTGGGCGGTCGTCGCGTACATGATGCTCGGTGTCGAGAACTCGCTGAAAGATTTCGAGCGCGAGCTCGACGACGGAAAATTCCGCACGCTCCGGCAGGCAAGCGAGCGGATCGGCCGCCTCATCGGCGAGTCGGTGGTCGTGCAGTCCATCATTTATGCGTCGATGAAGCAGAAGGAGCAAGGAGAAAGGATCAAGGATCAAGGGTGAAGAAGAGGGTTGAGGGTTCAGGGTTCAGGGTTCAGGGTCAGACATGCAAGCCTCTTGGTTTGCCCCCGAACCCCGAACCCCGACCCCTTTCTTCACCCTTCCTCCTTGATCCTTGATCCTTACTCCTCTCGCCTTGGCACGCCCCATGCTTCACCGGTCTCCGCTCGCAGGCGGCTCGACGTCGCGCCGACGAAGGATGGTCCTTCAGGCACGCGCCGAACCGTCTCCGGGTCTACGAATGCCGCGGCGATCCGCCGCGGACTTGAAGGAGACTCTGCCATGTACTGCACGCCCCGCTTCCGTCGCATGCCGGCCTCGATCGCTGGCTTCCCGGCCCCGTTCTCTTCGTTGGTCGCTGAGTTGATGAAGCCGGGCGCGTGTGCGACAAGCTGCAACGACGAGTCGACCGCCGGCGCGGGCCCGATTGCCGCCCGCCTTGCCGTCGACATCCAGGAAAAGGACAACACGTTCGTCATCACGGCCTCCCTTCCCGGATTCAAGAAGGACGAGGTCTCGATCGAGTTCGAGGACGGCGACCTGACGATCGCCGCGACTCGAGCCGAGGTCGCCGATGCGTCGGGCCAGGACGCCAACGTCACCTGGCACCGCCGCGAGCGACGTCGCGTCAACCTGAGCCGCACGCTTCGCATGCCGGAAACGGTGAACGGCGAAGGGATCACCGCCACGCTTGCGGACGGCATCCTGACCGTGACGGTGCCGCAAACGCCGACGGTCGAGAAGAAGACGAAGATCGCCGTGAACTGATCGGGCGGTCGGGATGGAGGATTCAGGATTGAAGAGTCAGGAGTCAGGGCGCGAACGCTCCCTGGCTCCTGGCTCCGTTTTGGGCCGGCTCTCGCCCCGCGCGCGTCACAACAGGAAGAGGACGTGCACGAGGACGAAGAGCGGAATCAGGATCGCCCCCGACCAGAGCATGTAGCCGAAGAAGCTCGGCATGCGCACGCCGGATTGCTCGGCGATCGTGCGCACCATGAAGTTCGGGCCGTTGCCGATGTACGTGTTCGCGCCCATGAAGACGGCGCCGAGCGACACCGCGGTGAGGAGCGCGTCGGAGATCTGGTTGCCGTCGACGAGCGTCACGAGATGCACGTGCGTGTCGTCGGTCAGGATCTCGGCGGCTTGGAGGAAGACGACGTACGTCGGCGCGTTGTCGAGGAAGCTCGAGAGGATGCCGGTCGCCCAGAAGAATTGCCCCGGCGTCGTGATGCCGAGCTTGTCGCCGTTGGCGTTCAGCACTTCGAGCGGCACCTGCATCGCGACGAAGATGCCGACGAAGATCACCGCGACCTCGATGATCGCGCCGAAGGAGAAGTGGTTGTCCTCGCGCACCTTCGCGGGCGTCAGCACGTAGCTCAGAAACGTGTAGAGGAGAAGGAGCGCCTCGCGCACATAGGGGAACGGCTTCACGCCGACGATCGGGAGTTCCTTGCCCTTGTCGACGAAGGCGACGGTGAGGACGACGAGCGCGAGGAAGACGAGGTTCCGCTTGCCCGACATCGACACGCGGACGACCCGCAGCCGATCGAAGACGACCTGCGCCCGCGGCTCGCGCTTCCAGAGGATCGTGTCGATGACGAAGTAGAGCGCGAGGAGCACGCCGACGCAGAACGCCCACTCCTTCCAGAGGGTGAGCGTCCAGTCGAACGGCACGCCCTTCAGGTAGCCCATGAAGAGGGGCGGATCGCCGATCGGAAGAAGCGTGCCGCCGATGTTCGAGACGAGGAAGATGAAGAAGACGACCGTGTGGACGCGGTACTTCCGCTCGGAGATCGTCGAGAGAAGCGGACGGATCAGGAGCATGCTCGCGCCGGTCGTGCCGACGAAGCTCGCGATGCCCGCGCCGATCGCGAGGATCGCCGTCGTGGTGCGCGGCTTGGCGACGAGGTCGCCCGAGATGTTGATGTTGCCGCAGATCACGTAGAGCGAGGAGAGCAGGATGATGAACGGGATGAACTCGTCCATCACCGCGTGATTCGCGGAGATCGCGGCGGCGCCGGGCGATTCGGCAACGACGAGATAGAGGAGCGTCGCCGCGGCCGCGAACAGCGAGATCGCGAGCTTGTTCAGGTTCTGGTGCCACCAGTCGGCGACCTTCGGGATGAGCGGAAGGATCGCGATCGAGAGGAGAAGCGCCGCGAAGGGGATGCAGCCGAGGATCCAGCCGTTCGGCGCGGTGGCCGGGGCGTGGGCGTCGTCTCCCCCCTTGATGCCGGGAAGGTACGCCGCGAGCGCGACGAGCCCGACCGCGACGCAGCCGATCCAGCCCCAGGCGACGAAGGCGCGGTGCAACGGATAGACGTGGGCGTGCGCTCCGTGATGCGCGTGGGGAGTGGGCAGCTCGTCCTCGTGCGTTGACGTCGGTCCGGTCATGAGGCGGGCAGGATAGCAGTGCCGGTGTCGCCGCCTTCGCGCACGCGAGCGGTACGCTCCCATGCATGAGGTTCGTCGCGAGTGTGGCCATCTGCATGTGCGCCCTTCTCTTCGCCGGCGCCACGAGCGCGGCGCACGCGCAGTCGCCGACGTGCGCGACCTATTCGAGATTCGAGCGACAGATCGATGGATTCGAGTTCCCCACGTCCATCGCCTACGCGCGGGACGGCAGGCTCGCGGTCGTCGAGCGCGACGCGCGCCGCGTGCGCGTGTTCGCGGCCGACGGCACCGAACTCCTGTCGCTTTCCGACTCCGACGGCAACCTTCCGTTCGGCCTGGTCGACAGTCGGGTCGACGGCGGTCCGCGGGCCGTCGCGTTCGACCCCGCCGACCGTCTGACGGTCATCGCGCCTGGGCGCATCGCCGTGTTTCAGGCGACTTCGGGCGACGCCGCCGCGGGCGAGAAGGGGCGGTGGCGCGTGGTCACCGGCGTGCCGGTGCCGCGGCCGGTCGCGATCGCGTGGCGCGAGTCGAGCAACCGCGCGGAACTCGTCGTTGCCGACGCCGAGCGCGGTCTCGTGATCTTGGGCGACGACGGCGGCGAGCGCTTCGCGACGAGCGAGGGGCTCGGCGTCGCCAACGGCGTCGCCGTTGCAGGCGACGGCTCGATCTTCGTCTCGGACGCGCGCCGCCACGCGATCGTGCGCTATGGCGCCGACGGCGCGTTCCGCGCCCGCTTCGGCGAACGCGGGGCGTTTCCCGGTCTCCTGAACCTGCCGGCGGGCCTCGCGGTGCGCGGCGACTGCCTCTACGTCGCGGACGAACTGAACCACCGCGTGCAGATCTTCTCGTTCGAGGGGAAGAGCGTCGGACTGTGGGGCATGCATGCGGTCGTGCCCCGCGAAGGCGCGGGCAAGATCCACTATCCCTGCGCGCTGGCGATCGCCCCCGACGGCGAGCGCATGACGGTCGCCGAGGGCTTCGAGCGCCGGCTGCAGCGATTCCTCACCGACGAGTCCACGTCGCGCACGCCGCCGGCGATGCCCTCACTCGAGAGCGTCCTCAGCCACTTCGGCGCCGCCGTCGCGTCGGACGACGACCTCCTCGTCCTCACCTCGCCCGAGACCGCGAACGCGTTCGTCTTCGACCTGCGCGGCGCCACGCCGCTCCACGTTGCGACCTTCGGCGGTTCGGGCGCCGGCCCGGACTCGTTCGTCGACGTCTCCGCGATCGGCGTCGACGGGCGCTCGCAGCGAATCGTCGTCCTCGATCCCGGCGCGGGGCGGCTCTCCGTGTTTCAGCTCGCGCGGGATCGCACCGCCGCGCCGATCATGGATCCCTTCATGCCGAGGCTCGTGCGCTCGTGGACGCTCGACGCCTGGTCGAGTCGCGTGGCGGCGCTTGCCGGCGGCTCCACGTTGCAGCTCCCGCCCGCGGGGGCGCCGCTCGTGCCCGCGGCGCTCGCCGCCGACGGCGACGGCTGGTGGATCTACGACTCCTCGCGCGGGCTCGTCGTGCGCACGAACGCGCGGCTCGAGCCGACGCAGGCGATCGCGACCGGCGTGCTCGGCGGCAGCGGTCTCGCGGTCGAGCGAGGGGAAGGGGAGTCGCGCCGCTTCCGCATCGCGGTGCCCGACCTCGGCGACGTCGCCACGGTCGGCGCCGACGGCGTCGTGCAGTGGAGCCCCGGGCGCTCGCCCTATCGACGGCCCACGTCGGTCGCCGTGCACGGCGACGTCATGGTCGTCACCGACGCCGCGCTCGATCAGGTCTTCCTCGTCCGCGAGGGCGGCGTCGCGACGGTCGGGCGCCGCGGCATCTCGGACGGCGAGTACTGGCTTCCGGACGGCGTTGCAGCCTTGGACGACGGGCGCTTCGTCGTCGTCGACCGCGGCAATCACCGGGCGCAGATCATCGACGCGCAGGGAACCTGGAAGATGACCTTCGGACTCGGCCGGGCGTACACTCGGCCGCGCGAGCGAGGCGAGTCGTGAGCGACGTGCGCCCGCGGGCCTGTGGCGGAACGATCGGCATGAAGAGTTCGTCGACGATCCTGAGAGCCTTCGGCGCGACGACGCTCGTCGTTGCAGCCGTCGGCTGCGAGCGCACCCCGGTGACGTCGACGCCCGCCGCGGCGCCGGCGCCGACGGCCGTCACCTCGACCGCGGGCGACGCCTCCGCGCCGGCCGGCGAGCCAGCCGCGGCCGGACTTCCCGCGACCGCGCCGACCGTGACCGGCGCCGACGGCGGCTTCACCGTGCGCTACCGAACCTCGCCCGATCCGATCGAGCCGCGGGAACCGTTCGTCATCGAGGCCGAACTCTTCGCCGACCCCGCATGCACGACCCGCCTCGCCGACCCTCCGCCGGCCACGCTCACCTTCGACGCGGCGATGCCGCATCACGGGCACGGCATGAACGTCCGGCCGACGTCGACGTCGCTCGGCGGCGGCCGCTACCGCATCACCGGAATCCTCTTCCACATGCCTGGCCGCTGGGAGATGTTCTTCGACCGCACCGTGGACGGCGTCACGGAGCGGGCGCAGAAGACCATAGAGATCAAGGACGTCGAGCCGGCGCCGGCCGCGCCGCGACAGCCGTGAGTCCATCGAACGACCGCGACGCATGACGAAGGAATTGCGACTGCATCTCTTGGCCTTGCCGCTCGCCCTGATGGGGCTCGTGGTCGGCGTCCTTCTCATCTGGTTCGATCCGGTCGCGATCGCGAAGCAGCAGCCGACGAGCTCGATCGCCCGCGGCTCGGTCGGCACGCCGGGGCCGCCGGTTCCGCTGGCCGTGGCGCTCACCGCCGACGAACTCGAGGTCGTGCGCACGCTCGCGCCGCTCGGCGATCCGCCCGACGACCCGACGAACCAGCACGAAGGCAACTCGCTCGCGGCGCGCTTGGGCCACTCGCTCTTCTTCGACACGCGCCTCTCGTCGAACAACGCGATCTCCTGCGCGACCTGCCACGATCCGCACATGCGCTTCGCCGACGGCCGCGACACCGCGCGGGCGCTCGGCGTCGGCACGCGCAACACGCCGACCCTCCTGAACGTCGCGCATCAGCGCTGGTTCACCTGGGACGGTCGCGACGACTCGATGTGGGCGCAGGCGCTCGAGCCGATCGAGGCGCCGCTCGAGATGGGCTCGAACCGCGTCGCCGTCGCGCGCCTGATCCAAGGCGACAGTCCGTATCGCACCGCCTATGAGCGCGTGTTCGGGCCGCTGCCGCCGCTCGACCAGAATCGCATCGGCGGCCCTCGCATCCCCGAGGCCGCGCGGCCGCCGCGCCTCGATGTCGTCGACATGAACGACGACCCGCTCGCGGACGCGTGGCTCGGCATGCGCGAGCTCGATCGCGATCGCATCGACCGCGTCTTCGCGAACGTCGGCAAGGCGCTCGCGGCGTATCAACGGCTCCTGCGCGACGACGACTCGCCCTTCGACGGCTTCGTGCGCGGGCTGTCGAAAGACGGCACGACGACCACGAGCCCGCTGTCGGCGAGCGAACTCGAAGGGCTGCGGCTCTTCGTCGGGAAGGCCGGATGCATCCGTTGCCATAACGGACCGATGTTCTCGGATGGCGAGTTCCACAACATCGGGGCCCCCGTGCCGGGCGGCGGTCCGCCCCGCGACCCCGGGCGCTATGAGGGGATTCAACTCCTCAAGAAGAACCCGTTCCGCGCGGCCGGGCGCTTCAGCGACGCACCGGAGTCGTCCCGCGCCGTGATCAGCGAGGCGCTCGTGAACTCGCCCGAGAACTGGGGAGCATTCCGTACGCCGTCCCTGCGAAACGTGGCGGGCACGGCGCCGTACATGCACGCGGGGCAACTCGCGACGCTTGAGGATGTCGTCGAGTTTTATTCGACGCTCAAGGGCGCGACGCAACTCGACCACCACCAGGCCGCGCTCCTCGAGCCGCTCAACCTCACGCAGAGCGAGAAGGACGATCTCGTCGCGTTCCTCCGAACGCTCTCGGGCTCCGGTCCGCGCAACGAGGAGTTGCTTCGCGCGCCGAGCGGACCGCTCGGTCCGGTCCTCGGTCAATGAACCCACGCGCCGCGCGCGGCGGAACTTCGGCGTTGCGCCACGAGTGCGCCAGTTTTTGGTTTCCTTCCCGGACCCTCGCATTACACTCGAACGCAGCATGAGTACCCGACGAAGTTCTGCGCGCACCACGACCTTCCTTGCCGCCTCTGTCGTGGGAGCGCTCGGCGCGCTCACCGCGGTCAGCCTTGCCCACGAAGACGACCCGAAGGCCACTGAGCGGCATCCGCCGGTGCTCGGTCCGGCGTGGCGCGCCGGCGACGGCGGCGTCGCGATGGAGACGTTTGTCTCGAACGGCGTCACGCTCAAGGCGTGGTTCCCCGTCAACAACTTCGACGGGCAGGGCGTCGTCAATACGAGCGGCAACGACTGCTGGGGCTACGTGAGTCCGAGCGGCCGCGAGTACGCGCTCATCGGCCTTTCGGGCGGCACCGGCATCGTCGAGGTCACTGACCCGGCGCAGAGTTCGATCGTCGCCTTCCTCCCCGGTCCGACGAGCCTCTGGCGCAACGTCAAGACCTACCAGCACTACCTCTACGCGGTGAGCGAAGGCGGTGGCGGCATTCAGGTCTTCGACCTCGCGAACATCGACAACGGCGTCGTGACGACGCTGCCGAGCGTGACCGCCGGCGGCGACGATCGCACGCACACGATGATCATCAACGAACAGACCGGCTATCTCTACCGGATGGGCGGCGGTTCGAACGGCGTGCGCATCTACAACCTGAACGCGAACCCCGCGAGCCCGCAGTTCCTCGCGCAGTGGCAGAGCAAGTACACGCACGACGGCTTCGTCACGAACTACACCTCCGGCCCGTACGCGGGCAAGGAGATCTTCTTCGCGTGCGGCGGCCTCAACGGCGGCTTCGCGGGCACGGGCGTCGACATCATCGACGTCACGAACAAGGGCAACCTGGTCGTCCTCTCGAACTTCCAGTACCCGAACGCGGCGTTCTGCCATCAGGCCTGGATCACTCCCGACAAGAAGCACATCTACATCAACGACGAGATCGACGAAGCCAACTTCGGCATCTACTCGCTCGGTCGCATCGTGAACGTCGAGAACCTCTCGGCACCCTTCCTCGCGGGCACGTACGACACCGGACTCGTGAGCGTCGACCACAACCTCTACGTCCGCGACAACCGGCTCTTCTGCTCGAACTACAAGACCGGCGTCCAGATCTTTGACGTCACCAATCAGACGAGCCCGCAGAAGATCGCGTTCTTCGACACCTATCCCGATTCGGACGGCGGCGGCTATGCCGGCCTCTGGTCGAACTATCCGTACTTCCCCTCGGGCACGGTGATCGGCAGCGACCTGCAACGCGGTCTTTTCGTGTGGCGCATCGAGCTGGCCGTCGCGACCTTCTCCTATCCGAACGGCACGCCGGCGTTCATCGATCCGCTCGGCGGCCAGACGCTCGACGTCTCGATCGCGCCGAAGCCCGGCGAGACGCTCGTCGAGGGGAGCGCGAAGCTCCTCATCTCGATCGAGGGCGGCGCGCCGACCGAGTATCCGCTTGTCGCGCTCGGCAAGAACCTCTATCGCGCGACCTTCCCGTCCTTCGATTGCACGACGGCCTTCACGTACTCCTTCTCGGTGCGTGCGGAGTCGAACGTCACGTCGACCGATCCGCCAGGCGGAGTGGCCGCGATCGCCGCGCTCTCGGAGCCGGTGGTCGCCGACCAGACGTTCGAGACGGCGCCGACGGGTTGGACCGCCGGCGCTCCCGGCGACAACGCGACCGCGGGCCTTTGGACGCTCGTCGATCCGAACGGCACGAGCGCGCAACCGGAGAACGATCACACCGAGCCCGGCACGAAGTGCTGGGTCACGGGGCAGGGAACGGTCGGCGGCGCGCTCGGCGAAGCCGACGTCGACGGCGGCTCGACCTCGCTCGTCTCGCAGGCGTTCGACGTCGCGTCGCAGCCTGAAGCGCGGATCTCCTATTGGCGCTGGTACTCGAACAACACCGGCTCGAACCCCGGCACCGACTCGATGCCCGTCTTCATCTCGAACGACGACGGCGTGACGTGGGTGCCGCTCGAACTTGTCACCGAGAACGCGGGCGCGTGGGTGCGGAGGTCCTTCCGCATCGCCGACTTCGTCGTGCCCTCGTCGAAGGTGCGCCTGAAGTTCGTCGCACGTGACCTCGACGCCGGTTCGGTGGTCGAGGCGGGCGTCGACGACGTGCGCGTCACGTACTACGAATGCCCGGCCAATCTGCCCGGCGACCTCGACGGCAACGGCATCATCGATGCCGCCGACCTCGGCGTCCTGCTCGGACAGTGGGGGACCGACGGCTCCGCGGACTTCAACGGCGATGGCATCGTCGACGCGGCCGACCTCGGCATCCTGCTTGGCCTCTGGAGGTAAGCGTCGGTTGCTCGGCAACGCGCGGTTGCCGACGGTCTGTACATCGAGTGTCCGGCTGGGAGTGCGTGCATGCCTGAGCGTGTGTCGGTTGACGGTGATCGGGTTCGGGGCGGACGGGCGACGACGTCGATCGCCCGCATTCGAACGGTGCATCTCGGTCTGGCGGCGACACTCCTCGCTGGGTTGGCCGCCGCGGCACTCCTCGCCGACGACAAGGCGCCGCCTCCGACGGCCGCGCCACCTGCAGCGCCTGCAACGACGAAGTCCCCCGACGCTGCCAAGCCCGCGTCGACGCCAACGCCTCCCGCGGGCTCCTTCACGCAGAAGATCGACGGCACCACGCACGAGATGACCTTCGTGCCGCTCGCGATGCCCGCGAAGGCCGACGGCGGCAACGCGGAGAAGTCCGCGCCGAAACTCTGGATCGCGTCGACCGAGACGACGTGGGATCTCTACGACGTCTTCCTCTTCGGCTTTGACCAGAAGGACGGCAAGTCGGGTTCCGCCGACGCCGACGCGGTCACGCGACCGAGCAAGCCCTACATCTCGATGGACCGCGGCTTCGGCCATGCCGGCTATCCGGCGATCTCGGTCTCGTACCTGGGCGCGAAGAAGTTCTGCGAGTGGCTGAGCGCGAAGACCGGGAAGAAGTACCGCTTGCCGACCGTCGCGGAGTGGCAGCAGGCGTGTGCGACGGCCGCGATCCCGAGCGACCGCGTCGCCGAGTTCGCGTGGTTCGCCGACAACGCCAACGGGAAGACGCATGCGGTCGCGACGACGAAGGCCGGAGCGAACGGCTGCTTCGACCTCTACGGCAACGCGAGCGAGTGGTGCACGCAGGTCGACGACAAGGGCAACGCGAAGGGCGTGACCCTCGGCGGCATGTTCAAGGACAAGGCCGACGCGATCGGCTGCGCGTCGATCGTGCCGTACACCCCCGACTGGAACGCGAGCGACCCGCAGTACCCGAAGAGCAAGTGGTGGCTCGCCGACGGCGGCTTCGTCGGCTTCCGTGTGGTGTGCGAGGAGTAGGAAGACGAGGAGTCAGGAGTGAGGAGTGAGGAGTCAGGGTAAAGCCCTGACCTCCGAACCACACTCCCTTCCCACTGACTCCTGACTCGGCTCCGCGATCCGAGGCAAGGAGTCAGGATTCAGGAGTGAGGAGTCAGGGTAAAGCCATGACCTCCGAACCAATCTGTCTTCCCACTGACTCCTGACTCCTAAATCCTGACTCCTGCCTTTCAAACCCTGAACCCCGACCCCTCGCCTCTCTCACCCTCCCTCCTTGATCCTTCATCCTTAATCCTTCTCTTCCCCATGCTTTCCCGCCGCGACTTCGTCTCTTCCTCGGCCGCCAATCTCGCCGCGCTTGGCCTTGTGCCGGCCGTGTGGGGCTCCGCTCGCGCGGACGATCGCATCAAGGTCGGCCTCGTCGGCTGCGGCGGCCGCGGCTCGGGGGCGATTCGTCAAGCGCTTGACGCGGACAAGGGCGCCGTCCTCTGGGCGATCGCCGACATGTTCGAGGACAAGATCACGGCGTGCCTCAACGGCCTCTCGAAGCCGAGCGAGCAGCCCGACGGCAGCGAAGTCGCGTCGCCCTACGCGTCGCGCATCGACTGTCCGAAGGAGCGGCAGTTCGTCGGCTTTGACTGCGCCGAGAAGCTGATCGCAAGTGGGGTCGACGTCGTCCTCCTCTGCACGCCGCCGCACTTCCGTCCGATGCATCTCGACGCCGCGGTGAAGGCGAAGAAGCACGTCTTCTGCGAGAAGCCGATGGCCGTCGACGCGACCGGCGTGCGCTCGATCCTCGAAAGCGCGCGGCTCGCGAAGGAGCAGGGGACGTCGCTCATGAGCGGCTTCTGCTGGCGCTACTCGCTGCCGGAGCGAGCCGTCTACGGCCAGATCCTCTCCGGCGACCTCGGCCGCGTGCGCTCGGTGCACGCGACGTACCACACGAGCCCGATCTGGATCCGCAAGCGCGAGCCGAGCTGGACGGAGATGCAGTTCCAGCTCCGCAACTGGCCGCACTTCCTCTGGCTCGGCGGCGATCACATCGTCGAGCAGGCGTGCCACTCGATCGACAAGATCAACTGGGCGATGGGCAATCGTCCGCCCGCGCGCGTCACGACGCTCGGCGGCCGCGCGATGCGGAGCGGCGAGGAGTACGGCAACGCGTACGACCACTTCGCGGTGATCTACGAGTACGACGACGGCGCCCGCGCCTTCCTCACGACGCGCCAGCAGCATCACCACTCGAACGAGAATAAGGACTGGGTCGCCTGCGAGAAGGGGACCTGCTTCATCAACGGCTGGGCGCCGCAGGAAACCCGCATCGACTACGCCGACGCGTCGCGCCCTGCGTGGCACTATTCGGGCCCGACGCCCGACATGTACCAGACCGAGCACGACGAGCTCTTCGCCGCGATCCGCGCCGGCAAGCCCGTCAACGACGGCACCTTCATGGGCCTGAGCACGCTGATGGCGATCGCCGGCCGCGAAGCGTGCTACTCCGGCCAGACCTTGACGTGGAAGGAGATGCTCGAATCGAAGCAGCATCTCGTGCCGCCGTCGTACGCGATGGACGCAACGCCGCCCGCGCCGGTCGTGCCGGTGCCGGGGCAGTACAAGTTCGGATGACAGGGAGGAGCAAGGATCAAGGAGTAAGGATCAAGGGTTACAGGGAGTCAGGATTGAGGAGTCAGGAGTCAGGGGTCAATGCACCCGAATCTCCACACCTCAAGGCCTTTCCCACTGACTCCTGAATCCTGACTCCTGACTCCCTTCAAGCGGTCTCCCCTCCGTCACCCTTCATCCTTGATCCTTCATCCTCGATCCTCTCTCCCCCATGCCCTTCGACCCCACTCGTCGTGCCGCCGTCGCAGCCGCGGTTCTCTCGCCCTTCGCGATCTCCTCGTTGCTGCACGCGCGGAGCGGTGCGAAGGACCTGAAGGTCGGCGTCATCGGATGCGGCGGCCGCGGCACGGGCGCGGCGCTTGATTCGCTCGCGGCGAATCCCGACGTGCGCGTCACGGCGCTCGCCGACGCCTTCAAGGATCGGCTCGAAGCGTGCCGCTCGAACCTCGAGCGCGAAGCGGGCGAGCGCGCCACCGTCGCGCCGAGCGCCTGCTTCGACGGCTTCGACGCGTACAAGAAACTCCTTGCGACCGACGTCGACATCGTCGTCCTCTCGACGCCGCCGGGATTCCGGCCGATCCACTTCGCGGCCGCGGTCGACGCGGGCAAGAACATCTTCATGGAGAAGCCCTGCGCGGTCGACGCCGCGGGCATTCGGCTCATCATGGAGAAGGCGAAGATCGCCGACGAGAAGAAGCTGTGCGTCGTCGCCGGCACGCAGCGCCGTTCGCAAGGCAGCTACATCGCGGCGATGGAACGGCTGCATCGCGGAGATCTCGGCCGACTCGTCGCCGCCCGCTGCTACTGGAATCAAGGCGGCCTCTGGCACAACGAGCCGCGCGCCGACCGCACCGACGTCGAGAACCAGGTCCGCAACTGGCTCTATCACGCGTGGCTCTCGGGCGATCACATCGTCGAACAGCACGTGCACCAGCTCGACGTGATGAACTGGGGCTTCCAGCGCCATCCGTCGCTCGCCCGCGGCGTGGGCGGTCGGCAAGCGCGCACCGACCCGACGAAGTTCGGCCACATCTTCGACCACTTCGCGATCGAGTACGTCTATCCGCCGAAGGCCGGCGACGAGGCGTTCGGCGAAGCCTTCGCGCTCTCGATGTGCCGTCAGCAGGACGGCACCGCGCCGCGCGTCGAGGAGACGTTCACCGGCACCGACGGCGTCGCGCTTCTTCGCCCCGGCTTCGCCGAGTTCACCGGCGGCAAGCGCTGGAAGTACGACGGCCCGAACACGAACCCGTACGTCGACGAGCACAAGCGCCTGCAGGAAGCGATCCGTTCCGGCACGCACGTGAACGAGGCGGTGCAGGTCGCCGAGAGCACGCTCACCGCGATCATGGGACGCATGGCGGCGTACACCGGGCAGGACGTGACGTGGGAGCAGGCGCTCAATAGCGAGGAGCGCCTGATGCCCGACGCGATCGAGCTCGGCGAGAAGCCCGTCGCGCCGGTCGCGATCCCGGGGCAGACGCCGCTGAAGTGATGCGCGGAGCGCCGACGTCGCCATTCGTGGGAGGCTCGCGCCGTGTCGTTCAACCTGCTTGAGACGCGGCTCGGCCGCCTCATCGCGTTCTTCCTCCTCTACATGACGGAGGGGATTCCGCTCGGCTTCGCCGCCACTGCGATCGCGACGCAGCTTCGCCGCGACGGCATCGGCCCGGCGGAGATCGGCGCGTTCGTGGGCTCCTTCTATCTTCCGTGGGGCTTCAAGTGGGCGTTCGGCCCGATCATCGACGTCCTCGAGATTCCCGGCTTGGGCCGGCGGCGCGGTTGGATCCTCGTGACGCAAGGCCTCATGGCGTCGACGCTCGCGATCGGCACGCTCATTCCGCTGCCCTCGGGCCTCTGGCTCTTCACGATCGTCCTCCTCGTCCACAACACGTTCGGCGCGATGCAGGACGTCGCGATCGACGCGCTCGCGGTCAACGTCCTGTCCGAGTCGGAGCGCGGCCTCGCGAACGGCGTGATGTTCGCCGGCGCGAACATCGGCATCATGCTCGGCGGCGCGGCGATCCTCGCGCTGTCGACCGTGATGCCGTTTCAGGCGACGTACTTCGTCGTTGCAGGCATGATCCTGGCGGTCACGGTCTTCGTCGTCTTTCCGATGCGCGAACCGAAGACCGAGCGCGTCGTCGTCGAAGGCGACACGCGCACGCCGCTCGTCCGGATCGCCGGCGACATGCACGCGTTCGCGCTCACCGCGTTCCGCTCCTTCCTCGGCTCGCGCGGCGCGTTCGCGGGCGTCTTCTTCGCGATCCTCCCGGCCGGCGCCATGTCGCTCGGCCTCACGCTCCAGTCGAACCTCGCCGTCGAGCTGGGCATGTCCGACGCGTCGATCGGCGCGCTCAGCATGTGGTCGTCGATCATCAACGCGATCTTCTGCATCGCCGGCGGTTGGGTCTCCGACCGCTTCGGCCGCCGCGCGACGCTCGTCGTGTCGATCGCCTTGATGAGTCTCCCCGTCCTCTATCTCGCGGGAGAGTTGCTGCGGGCCGGCTGGATCATGCCCGCGCCGGAAGGCGTGTCGGTGGTCGCCGCCGCGCCGGCGTGGCTCGTGACGGCGTTCATCGTGGCGTGCCTCGCGTACTCGATCGCGAACGGCGTGATGTACGGCGTGCGCTCCGCGATCATGATGGACGTCACGAACCCGCGCGTCGCGGGCACGCAGTTCACGGCATACATGGCCCTGATGAACGTGGCGATCGCGTACTCGGCCACGTGGCAGGGGGCGAGCATCGAAGCGTGGGGCTATCCGCGCACGATGCTGATCGACGCGGTCGCGGGCGTCCTCTGCCTCGCGCTCGTGCCGCTCATGCTGAAACGCGGAGCGAACGACGCCCCCGACGCCGCCGCGCCGAAGCGGGCTCGCTTCCTCGCGATTCTCCTCGGAAGTCTCTGTGTCGGCTGGATCGCGTACTCCTTCGCCCGCGAGTCGCTCGGCGCGGCGAGCGCGATCTTCGAGACGCTCTTCACGCTCGGGTTCATCAGCGGGGCCGTCTTCCTTCTTGCGAGCGCCGCGACCCTCTGGCGCTCGGCGCCGACGCAGGCGGTCGTGGCGCTCGTGGTGGCGCCGCTCCTCATGCTCCTCTACGCGCGGCATTGGTCGGCGACGTTCGCGGGCTGGCTCGAAGGCCCGCTCGGCGCGACGGCTGCAACGTGGAGCGTGCACGCGATCTTCCTCGCGCTCGCCGCGGCGGGTGCCGTCACGCTCTTCTCGCTCGTGTCGAACTCGTGGAACGAGGTCCGCGAGCGCGAGGACGCGGCGTGACGCGGTGAGGGTTGCTGCTATCCGTCTCCGTCTCCGTCTCGATCTCCGCTCTCAGCGTTTCGCGGGCCACCCCGCCGTCGTCGTCACCCGCACCGATCCGTCTCCGCGCTTCTCGACGATCCTCGCTTCAAACCCCGGAAACTCCGCGAGGAGCTCCACGCCGCGCTCCGGCGCCCGCAGCACGAGCGCGCTCGACAGCGCATCGACGAGCGCGCCGTCCGGCCCGGTCACCGTGGCTTCGAGCTGCAACGTGGAGCCGAGCCCCGTGGCGAGGTCGAGGATGTGCGAATAGCGCACGCCGTCGACCTCGATGAATTGCTCCGCGTTGCCGCTCGTCGAGGCGCTCGCATGGACGAGCGGGAAGGGCACGCCGTCCGACGTTTCGATCGTCCACGCCTTGCGGCCGGGGGGCGCGGCGCCGGCGGCCACGTCGCCGGCGATCGCAACGAGCGCTTGCGGATGGCCGAGCGCGGCGAGCGTCTCGATCGTCTTCGCTGCCGCGAATCCCTTGCCGATGCCGCCGAGGTCGAGGGTCACGCCCACGCGCGCGATCGTGACCGTCTCCGCCGCAGCGTCGAGCGCCACCGCGTCGCCTCCGACCTTCGCGCGTGCCGCGGCAATCGCCTCGGGCGTCGGCAACTCGCCGCGCTTGCGGGCGTCGCGCCAGAGTCGCGTGAGCGGACCGGCGGTGATGTCGAATGCGCCGTGGGTCGCGAGTCGCACCGTCTCCGCGCGCGCGAGCACGTCGAAGAGGTCGTCGCTCACCGGCACTGCCACGCCGTTCGTCGCGGCGAGCCGCATGAGCTCACTCTCCGCGCGGTAGTCGCTCATCGCGTTCTCGAGCTCGTCGAGCCGTGCGAACGCGGCTTTCGCCGCGGCGACCGCGTCGTCCTCATCGCCCGCATAGAGCGTGATCGAGGTCTCGACGCCCATCACGACCTGTCGGTACGTGAAGGCTCTCGGAGCGCAACCGAGTAGAAGGATCAAGGAGAAAGGAGCAAGGATCAAGGGAAGCGGCTTTGCATCCATCACCCTTGATCCTAAATCCTCGATCCTTGCTCCTCGACCCTTCCCCTTCTCTCAGAACTCGCCCTGATACCCGCGCACGTGGCACTGGCCGCCGTTCTTCGCGTGGTAGTCCTGGTGGTATTCCTCGGCGCGGACGTAGTTCGTGACCGGTGCGATCTGCGTCACGATCGGGCGACCGTTGAAGGCCTTCGAGAAGCCCGGGTTCTTCCCGAGGCTCGCGATGATCTCCTTCGCCGCCTTCTCCTGCTCGGGGCTCGTCACGAAGATCGCCGAGCGATACTGGTCGCCGATGTCGGGGCCCTGGCGATTGGGCGTCGTCGGATCGTGGATGCGGAAGAACTGCTTCACGAGATCGCCGTACGCGACGACCTTCGGATCGAAGACGATCTTGACCACCTCGGCCGCGCCGGTGTCGCCGTTGCAGACCTGCTTGTAGGTGACCTTCTCGTACTTGCCGTTCGAGAAGCCGCTCTCGACGTCGATGACGCCCTTCACCTTCGCGAATGCGTCTTCAACCCCCCAGAAGCAGCCGCCCGCGAAGTACGCGGTCTCGAGCGCGGGCATCGACTCGGCGGGAATCGGATCGCCCTTCTTGATGAAGCGAAGCGCGCCCGAGTTGAGGCAGTAGCGCTTGCCGGTCGGGGCAGGGCCGTCGTCGAAGACGTGACCGAGGTGCGCGCCGGTGCGGGCGTCGAGGATCTCGGTGCGCACCATGCCGTGGCTCCGATCGACCTTCTCGATGATGTGCTCAGGGTCAAACGGCGCGAAGAAGCTCGCCCACCCCGACTTCGAGATGAACTTGTGATCGCTCTTGAAGAGCGGCAGGCCGCCGACGGCGCAGACGTAGATGCCGTCTTCCTTGTTGTCGGTGAAGACGCCGCAGAAGGCGGGCTCGGTGCCGGCGTCGAGAAGGATGCGGCGCTGTTCCTCGGTGAGCGACTTCGCGGCCTCGAGCACTTGCTCGCGCGGCCAAGGGGTGATGTCGTAGCCAGACTTCGAATAGCGGCGGGCGGTGGTATCGGAAGCGGTTCGCACGGTGGAATCCTGCGGCGTGGGGGAGGCGGGGGCGGACGCCGGCGCGGGCGGATCGCCGGACGCGCTGGCGAGGCGGGAGACGACGAGGAGCGCAAGCGCCGCGGCAATCGTGCCGCCGACGACGAGCGCTCCCCAGCGACTGAAAAGGGACGGTGACAGATCGTTCATTGGGACACTCCGTTCCTTCATTCGATGCATGCGGGCGATCTCGGGCACGTACAGACGCTGCCTATGACGGTCAGCCGGCTGGCTTCGACCGAGCCCGCGGGTTGGACGCAGCCGATCGTACGCGGAGCGATCGAGGGCTCGTCGGGCCTCTTCGATGCCGCACGTGTCGGATCGTTACCGCTACGCTGCGGCGACCATGACCGCATCCCCGCCGCTTCCCATCGTCCTCGCGCTGCACGCGATGAACGTCCAAACGATCCGCACCCTCGCGAACGACCTCACCGACGCCACGCTCGGCTCCGTCCCCTTCACGGGCGGAAACGACGCCCGCTGGGTGCTCGGCCACCTCGCCATCACCCTCGACTTCGCGGGCTCCCTGCTCGGCGTCCCGGCCACCTGCCCCGAGGCGTGGGGAAAGATGTTCGGCCCGGGCTCCCCCGGCCACGCCTCGAGCGGCCCGTCGAAGGCTGAACTCCTGAAGGCCATCGGCGATGCGGACGCCAAACTCACCGCCGCCTACGCGAACGCCTCACCCGACGCGCTCGGCAAGCCGCACGGCATGGACTTCCTCAAGAACACGCCGCTCGTGACCGTCAACGACCTGATCGCCTTGCTCCTGACGACGCACGAAGCGGGCCACGTCGCGCAGCTCTCGGCGTGCCGCCGCGCCCAAGGCTTCAAGCCGCTCTTCTGACGTCGCCCCAACCGAATTCGCCGGACACCAGTTCGCACGCACCGGCGTCGCTCGATCGGGTCCCGGCTCACCGCCGCCTCTCACGGAGACAACCATGTCGAACGCCCCTCGTGTCGCCCGTCGCGATCTCCTGCGATGGGGCGCCGCCGCCGCCATCCTTCCGTCGGGCGCCGTCGCGGTGGCCGCCGATCCGCCTGCAACGACGAGTTCCGCGCCGCCGGCGAACCCGCCGCGCTTCGAGCGCTTCAAGGTCGGCGCGATCGAGGGGATCGTCCTGAGCGACGGCACCGGCCAGGTGTCGCCCATCCAGCCGACCTTCGGCGCCGACGCGAAGGTCGACGACCTCAACGTCGCGCTCGACCGCGCGTTCCATCCGCGCGACCGCGCGTCCCTCGCGTTCAACCCGGTGCTTCTCCGGATCGGCACCGATCTCGTGTTAGTCGATGCGGGCAACGCCGCGCCCGCAGGCGCGCCCGGGAGCGGGCCGGTCGGGCATCTCGTGGCGAATCTCCGCGCCGCAGGCGTCAAGCCCGAGGACATCACCGCGCTCATCATCACGCACGGCCACGGCGACCATATCGGTGGCCTCGGCACCAAGGCGGCGCCGACCTATCCGAACGCGAAGATCTTCATCTCGAAGCCCGAGTACGACTTCTGGACGTCGGGCGCGCCCGACTTCTCGCGCTCGCTCCTCCCGCCCGACACGAGGAACGGGATGGCTGCGGCGGCGAAGAAGCAACTCGAGGACTTCACGCCGCGGATCGAGCGATTCGACGTGGGCGCCACGCTCTTCCCGGGCCTCGAGATCATCGACACGAACGGGCACACGCCGGGGCACATCTCGCTCGTGGTCGAAGACGGCGGCCAGTCGCTCTGCGTCTTGGGCGACGTCGCGCACAACCACGTGATCATGTTCGCGAACCCCGACTGGAAGGTCGCGTTCGACACGGATCCGACGGCGGGGGCCACCGCGCGGAAGAAGATCTTCGACCGCCTCGCCTCGGACCGGACGCTCGTCCTCGGCTACCACCTCCCGTGGCCGGCCTTCGGCCATGTGCGTCGCGTCACGGCCGGCAACGGCGCGGCGAGCTCCGGGTACGAGTGGGTCATCGCTCCGCTCGTCTGACGTGTCCCTTCACCGTGATCGCGCCTGCCTTCCTTCTCCTTCCCCGACTTCGCGCATGAACCTTCGCACACTCGTCGTTGCACCGGCCGCTCTCGCTTCGCTCCTCGCCGCGGGCTGCGCGCAGCAGTCGACGGTCCGCACCTCCGCGCCGGACGTGCCGCTCAACTATCCGCCGGCGCACACGGTCGAGGTGGTCGATGACTACCACGGCACGCAGGTCGCCGATCCCTATCGCTGGATGGAGGAGTACACGCCCGACACGAACGCGTGGATCGACGCCCAGGAGGCGCTCGCGCGGGCGTATCTCGACGCGATTCCCGGCCGCGACGAGATCCGCTCGACGCTCACGAAGCTCTGGAACTTCGAGCGCTTCACGGCGCCGACGGTCGCGGGCAAGAACTTCTTCTATGGCCGCAACGACGGCCTGCAGAATCAGTCGGTGCTCTACGTCACGTCGTCGCTCCGCGAGAACGGCCGCGTCCTTCTCGACCCGAACACGATGAGCAAGGACGGCACGGTGGCGCTCGCAGGCACGTCGCCGAACGACGAGGGCACGCTCCTCGGATACGCGACCGCCGAGGCCGGCTCCGACTGGAACGTGATCCGCGTGCGCGACGTCGCGACCGGCAAGGACCTCGCCGACGAGCTTCGTTGGGTGAAGTTCTCGCCGATCAGCTGGACGAAGGACGGCAAGGGCTTCTTCTACGCCCGCTTCGACGCTCCCGAGGGCGACAAGCTCAAGGCCGTGAACGAGTTTCAGAAGATCTACTTCCACGCGATCGGCACCTCGCAGTCGGACGATCGACTCGTGTTCGAGCGCAAGGACCAGCCGCGGTGGTACGTGAGTCCGGTCGTCTCCGACGACGGTCGCTACCTCGTCGTCTATGTCGAACGCGGCGATTCGAGCAACAACGCGCTCTTCTACAAGGACCTCAGCCAAGCCGAGAAGATCTTCGACAACACCTTCGTCGAACTCTTCAACGCGTTCGACGCCCGATACACCTACCTCGGCAACGACGGCACGACCTTCTTCATCCAGAGCAATCGCGAGCATCCGCGGAGCGCGATCTGGGCGGTCGACATCGCGAAGCCGGAGTTCGCGAACTGGAAGCTCGTCGTGCCGGAAACGGCCGACGCGCTCGAATCGGCGTCGATCGTGGGGGACCGACTCTTCTGCAATTACCTGCGCGACGCCCGCAGCGTGGTCCACGTCTACTCGATCGCGAAGGGGTCGCTCGGCAAGCGCCTCGCCGACGTGCCGCTGCCGGGCATCTGCACGGCCGCAGGCTTCGGTGGCCGCCGCTCCGACACGCAGACCTTCTTCTCGACGTCGAGCTTCACGTTGCCGCCGACGATCTGGCGCTACGACCTCGCGAGCGGCGCGACCGAGATCTGGCGCGCCCCCAAGGTGCCGTTCGACGGATCGAAGTACGAGACGACGCAATCGTTCGCGACGAGCAAGGACGGCACGAAGGTGCCGATGTTCATCACGAAGCGCAAGGGCCTCACGCTTGACGGCTCGCACCCGACGCTCCTCTACGGCTACGGCGGCTTCAACGTCGCGCTCACGCCGGACTACTCGCCGGTGCAGGCGGCGTGGCTCGAGATGGGCGGCGTCTATGTGGAAGCCAATCTCCGAGGCGGCAGCGAGTACGGCGAGGACTGGCACAAGGGCGGCATGCGCCTCACGAAGCAGAACACCTTCGACGACTTCATCGCCTGCGGCGAGTGGCTCATCGCGAACAAGTACACCTCCACGCCGAAGTTAGCCATCCAGGGCGGCTCGAACGGCGGTCTTCTCGTCGGCGCCGCGCTCATCCAGCGCCCTGACCTCTGGGGGGCGTGCCTTCCGGCGGTCGGCGTGCTCGACATGCTCCGCTTCCACAAGTTCACGGTCGGCTGGGGCTGGATCGGCGACTATGGCTCCTCCGAGATCGCCGAGGACTTCAAGGTCCTCTACAGCTACTCGCCGTACCACAACATCAAGCAGGGGGTCTGCTACCCGCCGACCCTGATCACGACCGGCGACCACGACGACCGCGTGCACCCGGCCCACTCCTTCAAGTTCGGCGCCGCGTTGCAGGCGGCCCAGGCGCAGGTGCCCGGCTGCACGAACCCGATCCTCGTGCGGATCGACAAGCGCGCCGGCCACGGCGCGGGCAAGCCGACCAGTAAGCGCATCGACGAGGCGACGGACGTGTTCGCGTTCCTCCGGAAGAGCCTCGGCATGGGGAATTGACGGAGGCGGACGGCCTCGCCGCCGCTGAGAGAGCGATCGGTCTCCCTCCGGATTGGAATTCGTCGGACACGTCCCGCCCTTCTCCCGCTTTCAGCGTGGACCAAGGGACGGGCGACGGCGTCCGACTTTTCCACTCAAGGAGATAGACATGCTTTCTCGCGCACTCATCGGCGCGGGCGCCCTCGCTTTCGCATCGGCGCTCGCCAGTCATGCCTTTGCCACCGGCTTCTGCCCGTGCCTCACGGACCTCAATAACGACGGCGTCACCGACGGCGCTGACCTCGGCATCACGCTCGGCGCGTGGGGACAGGGGCGGGGGAGCGTCGCCGACTTCGACGAGAGCGGTCTCGTCGACGGCGCCGACCTCGGCATCCTGCTCGGCGCGTGGGGGCCCTGCGCCCCGCCCGCGAACGACGAGTGCAACACGCCCGAAGTCATTGACGGCTACGACCTCTCGATCGAGTTCTGCACCGCGGCTGCAACGACGAGCGCCAACTCAGGCTTCCCGAACTGCGACGGCACCGCCGTCCCGATGGTGAAGGACATCTGGTACCGCTGGGTCGCGCCGTACGACGGCAAGCTCGCCCTCACGACCTGCGGCCAGGTCGACTTCGACACGGTGATCGCAGTGTACTCGTCGATCTTCGACGGCGTGTGCGCCTGCCCCGGCGGCATCTTCACGTCGTTCCTCGGCTGCAACGACGACACGTGCGGCTCCGATGCGGCGCTTGAGATCGACATGGACGCGGGACGCTGCTACAGCATCCGCCTCGGCGGCTACGGATTCACCAACCCGGAGGAAGGGCAGGGCACGATGCACCTGCGGGCCATCAAGGTCGGCGACCGCTGCGACATCGCGCACGACCTTCCGTCGGTGAACTTCCAGATCGTGGACGGCACCAACGCCGGCGACACGTGGATCCAGGCCGATCCCACCTCGTGCGCCCAGGACGACACGATCGACGAGTGGTACCGCTTCGTGATGCCGTGCCAGGGCAGCGTGACGATCTCGACCTGCAACGCGGGGACGGATTACGACACGACGCTCGCCGTCTTCAGCGGATGCGGCAGCGGCCAGCAGATCGCCTGCAACGACGACTCGACCGACCCCGGGTGCCAGCTCGACGGCAACAACCTGAAGTCGACCGTCACCGTCAACGCCGCCGGCGGCGAAGTGCTCTACATCCGCGTGTCCGGCTTCCTCGGCGAGGTCGGCACGTTCGAGATGACGATCGACGTCGACTGCCTCCAGTGAAACGCCTCTTCGCACCCACACGGGGCCTGCAACGCATGAACCTGTTCATCACGATTGTCGGCCTCGTCGCGTCGGCCGCGGCGACCGTCGCCGCGGCCGGCGCCTGCGACTGCCCGACCGACCTCAACGCCGACGGCGTCACCAACGGCGCCGACATGGGCATCCTCCTCGGGGCGTGGGGCACGCCGGGCGGCGCCAGCGGCGCCGATATCAACGACGACGGCACGGTCGACGGCGCCGACCTCTCGACGGTGCTCGGCGCCTGGGGGCCGTGCGCGGCGCCTGAGAACGACGACTGCGCCGACGCGATCGTGGTGGGCCTCGCGCCGACGACCGTCGACGCGATTCCCTTCTGCAACGCGTATGCGACGACGAGTCCGGTCCCGACGTCGTTCGGCTGCAACGGCGAGCCGTTCACGATCGGCGCCGACCTCTGGTACCGCTTCACCGCGCCGGCCACGGGTCTCGTGACCTTCATGGCATGCGGCTTCAACCAGGACTTCTCGATCGCGGTCTACTCGAGCGTGATCGACGGCCTCTGTCCCTGTCCGACCGGCGGCATCGGCCTCGCCTCGCTCGTCGGGTGCGATCCCGACGGATGCCTCGCGAAGGCGCAGCTCTGGGCGGAGGCCGGGGACTGCTTCGTCATCCGCGTCGGCGGAGCGGTCACGAACGGCGAGCCCCACCGCGGAAGCGGCGCGCTCTACATCAACCTCTTCGAGGAGGGGGACCGCTGCGACCTGGCGCACGAGCTCCCCTCGACGAGTCCGGTGACGGTCGTCGGCACGAACGCCGGCGACACCTTCTACAACTTCGCGAGCCCGTGCGATTCCGCGCAAGGCGCCGGCATCGACGACGAGTGGTATCGCTACGAGATGCCGTGCGACGGGTTCCTCACGGTGACGACCTGCAACGACGAGACCGACTACGACACGACGCTCGCGGTGTACTCGTCCTGCGACATCTCGCAGCAGATCGCCTGCAACGACGACTCGACCGTGCCGGGCTGCCAGCTCAACGGCCTGAACCGCAAGTCGCGGCTGACGATCGCTGCGAGTAGCGGCGAGGTGCTGTACATCCGCGTGGCGGGCTACCAAGGCGCGACGGGGACGTTCGCGCTGACGCTGGATGCGGATTGCGTGGAGTGAAGGCAGCGGGGGGGCGACCCCAATCTGTCTCGGCTTTCTGTCTCGGCTCTCTCGCGACGTGCAGCGTCGCGACTGGCCGCCAGCTATGGATGGTGGGACTCGCGACGCAGTCCGAGTCCCGCGGCGGCGTGAGCCGCCGCACGCCGCGGAACGCGGCGAACCGGGGCCACCACGTGAGTGACGGGACGCGCAGCGTCACGGTCACGAACGATTGGCCCCGGTGGGACTCGAACCCACACGCCTTATTCAGGCCGCGGATTTTAAGTCCGCTGCGTCTGCCATTTCGCCACGGGGCCGGCGACGGATGTCGAGCATCACTGTACCTCGCGAGGGGTGACGCGGAGTGCGGGAAGCTCGCCCCCCTCCGTCATCGCTGCGCGATGCCACCTCCCCCGCGAGGCGCGGGGGAGGAGCCTGAAAGCGCCTGCAACGCGGAGCGCGCTCTGCATCCTCCCCCACGTTCCGTGGGGGAGGGGGACCATCGCGAAGCGATGGTGGTGGGGGGGGCGCGATCTGTCTCGGCTTTCGGTCTCGGCTTTCTGCTCGCCCCCCTCCGTCATCGCTCGCGCGATGCCACCTCCCCCGCGCGGCGCGGGGGAGGAGATAGAACTGCGCTCCGCGTTGCAGCCTCCGTATCTGTTTCTGTCTCGGTCTCGGCCTACCTCTCTCACTTCTCATCCTTGAGACGAGCACGCGGAGCGAAGAAGTACGCCGAGACCGAGACGGAGACCGATCGAGACAAGCCACTTCGCTCGGCTCAGAATTGCGGTGGGGCCACCAACACCACCACCGCCCTCGGGGCGACGTCGTACGTCGCGTCGCCCACGCGCGGGAGTTCCGGGCCGGGCTCGATGTCCCCGGGCGACGGCAACGCGGTGTCGATCATGCGGCGCCAACCGTGCGGCGTCGGCGGCAACTGGAACCGCAGCGGCGCGGTGTACGCGTTCATGGCCACGTACAGGTGCATGCCGTCGATCGGGCGCCGCGCTTCCATCGCCAACGAGTGCGAGAGATCGCCCCAGTCGGGCTTGCCGAGCTCGACGCCGTGCCACGCGAGATTGGCGTTCTGGAGGATCTCGCGCAGCGTGTGTCCGGGCGCGACGCGCGGGCGCTGGCGCGTACGGTGGCGCACGAGCTCGCGCGTGAAGCGCACCAGCTCGCGATTCCTGTCGACGAGCGACCAGTCGAACCAGGCAAGGTCGTTGTCCTGGCACCACGCGTTGTTGTTTCCGCGTTGCGTGCGTCGGCACTCGTCGCCCATCAGGAGCATGGGCGTGCCCATCGAGATGAGCGTGAGCGTCAGGAAGTTCTTGATCTGCCGGACGCGCGTCGCCTCGATCTCCGCGTTGTCGCTCGGGCCTTCGACGCCGTGGTTGTTGGAGTGATTCCAGTCGGCGCCGTCGCGGTTGTTCTCGCCGTTCGCCTCGTTGTGCTTCGTCGCGTAGCTCACCAGGTCGTTGAGCGTGAAGCCGTCGTGACAGGTCACGAAGTTCACGCTCTGCTCGGGCTCGGCGTGTTCCTCCTCGTAGAGGTCGGGGCTCGCGACGAGGCGCGGCGGCATGGAGCGCACGCTGCCCGGCTCGCCATGCACGAAACGGCGCACGTCGTCGCGGAAGCGGCCGTTCCACTCCTTCCAGCTGTCGCCGACGAAACTGCCCACCTGATAGAGACCAGCCGCGTCCCACGCTTCGGCGATCAGCTTCACGTTGCAGAGGACCGGATCGCTCTCGATGTCCCAGATCGCCGGCGGATTCTGCACCGGATGTCCGGTCTCGTCGCGGGTGAGGATCGACGCGAGGTCGAAGCGGAAGCCGTCGACGTGCATCTCGCGCACCCACCAGCGCAGGCTGTCGAGAATCATGCGCCGCGCCACCGGGTGATTCGAGCGGAGCGTATTGCCGCAGCCGGTGTAGTCGCGGTACTTCGAGCGGTCGTTCGGGTCGAGGAGGTAGTAGCCGCGGTTCGCGAAGCCGCGCCACGAGTACATCGGCCCCGTGGGTCCGCCCTCCGCCGTGTGGTTGTAGACGACGTCGAGGATGACCTCCATGCCCGCCTTGTGCAGCGCCTTCACCATGTCGCGGAACTCGTCGATCGCCGCGAGCGCGTTGCCGGTCTTCCGATAGGCCATGGAGTAGTGGGGGTGCAACGCGAAGAAGGAGACCGGCGAATAGCCCCAGTAGTTGGTGCGGCCGTCGGGCGCGTCCTGCGGATCGAACGCGAACACCGGCATGAGTTCGACGGCTGTCACGCCGAGATCGGCGAGGTACGGGATCTTCTCGACGAGGCCCGCGAACGTGCCGGCCTTGTCGGCGCCCACGCCGGAACTCGCGTGCTGCGTGAAGCCGCGCACGTGCAGCTCGTAGACGACCGTGCGGCGAAACGGCGTGCGCGGCGCCTCGTCGTTGCCCCAGTCGTAGCTGCGGGGATCGACGACGACCGAGCGCATCGCTTCCGCGCTGTTGTCGCCGGGCTTGGCGGCCGCCGCACGCGAGAACGCCTTCGGGAATGCGAGCCCGCGCCCGTAGGGATCGAGCAGCATCTTGTCGCCGTCAAAGAGAAGGCCCTGCGCCGGATCGTGGGCGCCGTCGACGCGCCACGTGTAGTGCTGCCCCGGCTTCAATCCCGGCACGAAGAGGTGCCAGTAGTGGTACGTGCGGTTCTTCGCCTGATCGAGCGTGATGACGTCGGCGGGCTTCGGCGCGTCGGGGGAATCGAAGAGGCACAGCTCCACGTGCTGCGCATGCTTCGAGAAGACGCTGAAGTTCACCCCTTCACGAAGAACGGTCGCGCCGATCGGAAAACTCTGCCCGTGTTCCGTCGGTCGCAAGGTCGATGCTGCCATACGACGGCGGAATGTACGGGACCGTTCGTCACGACGCGGCGAGTCGGCGAAGCGCGTCGCCGGTCAGTCGATTCGTCGTCCACTCGGTGAGGGCGATCGCGCCGAGCGAGCGGTAGAAGCCGATCGCGGGCTCGTTCCAGTCGAGGACCGACCACTCGACACGGCCGCAGTCGCGCTCGACCGCGAGGCGCGCAAGTTCGACGAGGAGCGCGCGGCCGAGGCCGTGTCCGCGCGCGTCGGGTCGGACGAAGAGGTCTTCGAGCCAGATCCCGGGCTTCGCGAGCCACGTCGAGAAGTTCGTGCAGAAGACGGCGAACCCTTGCGGCACGCCGTCCAACTCGGCGATCAGGCATTCGGCGGTCGGGCCGCGCCCGAAGCCGTTGCCGAAGAGGTGCCGCGCCAGGGCCTCAGGCGTGGCCTTCACCGCATCGGGCTCGCGTTCGTACGCCGCGAGTGCGTGGATCAGGTCGAGGATGAGCGCGAGGTCGTCGGAGGTGGCCCGGCGAATGCGGATGGCGGAGTCGGTCATGCGGTCGGCAGATGGGAAGAGGACGTCAACGCCCGCCCGGTGCGGAGTCGCGGGTGGGAAGGCGCTCGATGAGGTCGACGAGCCACGCGGCGAAAGCGACCTTCGGTAGCGCCGTCGCTTCGGCCGGGCCGGCGGTCGGCGGGACGAGCACGCGGCCGTCGCGGAGGTAGACCTGGGCCGCGATGGACGGGGAGTCCATGGTCGCCAACGGGTTCGCGACGACCGCGTCGAGATCCTTCGTCGAGAGTTTGCGGCGAGCCCGTTCGTCGAGCTTCGCGGGCTCTTCGAGGGCGAAGCCGACAAGCCGCTGGCCCGCCCGTCGCCGCGAGGCCACGCCCCGAATCAGGTCAGGGACCGGCTCCAGCGTGATGGACAGGCCCGCGCCACGTTCGATCTTCGTCGTCGGTGCCGCCGCGGCCGGCCGGAAGTCGGCGACCGCAGCCGCCATCACGACGACATCTGCGAGGGAAGCCTCGATCGCGAGCAACCGTTCGAGATCCGCTGCGGAGGTGAAGCGGAGGCAGCGCACGCACGACGGCGGCTCGATGGCAACGGGGCCGAGAAGAAGGGTCGTCGGGTGGCCGCGCGACGCGGCCTCGTTGGCGATCGCCACCCCCATCCGCCCGGACGAGCGATTGGCGATGTAGCGCACGGCGTCGATCGCTTCGTGCGTCGGGCCAGCGGTCACGAGGAAGGAGAGTGGTGCGCTCACAGGACTGGCGGCATGGGGCTCGCGGTGTGCACGGCGCGACTCGCCGCGCGGACGCGGGCACGCCGCAACCTGTTTGCGGGGCGTGCGTCCGGCGACGATACTACTCGTCTCTACGGCAACGGGTGTGCTGGGGCGATGCGCGGTTCCGCGGGACGCGACAGCACGGGTGACAGGATCGACGGGGGATGGTCGAAGACCATCGGAGGCATGCTTGGCACGTAAGGTCCGGAAGAAGCTCGGTGAATTGCTCGTCGAAGCGAAGCTCTGCACGCCTCACCAGATCGAGGCCGCGCTTGGCAAGGCGAAGACCTCGGGCAAGCGGATAGGCGAAGTGCTGCTCGAGATGGGCGCGGTGAAGGAAGAAGACCTCACGCGCATCCTCGCCGAGCAGCATGGCATTGAGTACATCAACCTCGACCGACCGGAGAACTCGGGGCGGATCGACGTCAAGCTCGTGCCCGACGAGATCATCAAGAAGCACCTCGTCGTGCCCATTTCGAAGCAGGGGGGCCGACTCAAGCTCGTCGTCCACGATCCGATGGACCTCGAGCTCTTCGATCTCCTTCGCTTCCGTCTCAACTGCGAGATCGACATCCTTCTCGCGAGCCGCTCCGGCATCAAGAAGTACGTCGAAGGCGCGACGGGCGGCCCGAAGTCGTCGGTGCTCTCGACCGAGTCGCTCGTCACCGACTCGATCGACAAGTCGGTCGACCGCTCGGTCGATCGCTCGGTGGACAAGTCGGTCGACAGCTCGATCGACCAGGACGCCGTCGAAGACGCGCCGATCATTCGCCTCTGTAGCCGCATCATCATCGAAGCGGTGCGCGGGCGAGCCAGCGACATTCACGTCGAGCCGAAGAAGGACGGCGTCGTGGTGCGCTACCGCATCGACGGCGTCTGCCACATCCGCGACACGCTGCCGAAGAAGATGCAGAGCGCGGTCCTCGCGCGTCTCAAGCTCATGGCGGGCGTGAACATCGCCGAACGCCGCGTGCCGCAGGACGGCCGCATCAAGATGGTGGTCGACGGCACCGCGGTCGACTTCCGTGTGTCGTCGTGTCCCGCCTACCACGGCGAGAGCGTCGTCCTTCGTATTCTCCGTCCCGACTCGGTCCGCATCGGTCTCGTCAACCTCGGCTTCGAGCCGGATCAGCTCGACGTCTTCAACAAGATCATCCGCCGTCCGAACGGCATCTTCCTCGTGACCGGACCGACCGGATCGGGCAAGACGACCACGCTCTATTCGGCGCTCGACACGCTGAACCGGCCCGACAAGAAGATCATCACCGCCGAAGATCCCGTCGAATACAACTTCAACGGCATCAACCAGGTCCAAGTGCGCGACTCGATCGGCCTGACCTTCGGCGTGATTCTCCGCTCGATGCTTCGTCAGGCGCCGAACATCGTGCTGGTCGGCGAAATCCGAGATCGCGAAGTCGCCGACATCGCGATCCAGGCGTCGCTCACCGGCCACCTCGTCTTCTCGACGCTGCACACGAACGACGCGCCGTCGGCCATCACCCGTCTCATCGACATGGGCGTGAAGCCCTTCCTTGTCGCCAGCGCGATTCAGGCCATCATGGCCCAGCGTCTCGTCCGCATTTTGTGCGAGAAGTGCAAGGAGCGGGATCCGTCGCCGGATCCGAAGGCCTTGCGTCTCGTCAATATCACGCAGGCCGAAGTGGCCGCCGGGAATGTCTGCCGCCCCAAGGGGTGCGACGCATGTGGCGGCTCCGGGTACCGCGGCCGAAAGGCCATCTTCGAGATGATGATCATGAACAGCGAGATCCGCGAGCTCGCGTTCAACCGCTCGGGCGTCGCGAAGCTCCGGCAAGCGGCCATCCGCTCTGGCATGCGAAGCCTTCTCGGCGACGGCAAGATCAAGATCTTGAAGGGCATCACCACCCCCGAAGAGGTCGCGAAGTTCGCCCAAATCGAAGGGTTCAACCCGAACGAGATCAACTGATCGCGGCCGAGCCGCGTATGAGCGGCACGCAGGCGCCGCGTCGACGCACCTGTCTCCTCCGCGGGGCCGCCCCGCGACATTCGACGGAACGACCAAGCCATGTCCACCATCCAGATCGACCGACTTCTCGAGACCGTCGTCCGTCAGGGCGCGTCCGACTTGCACCTTTCTGAAGGCCGTCCGCCGACGATTCGTCTGCACGGCTCGCTTCGCAGCCTCCAGACGAAGGTCCTCGACAAGGACGACCTCGTCACGCTGATGAAGTCCATCACGCCGGAAAAGAACCAGCAGGAAATCGCCGAGATGGGCGGCACCGACTTCGGCTTCGCCTACGGCGAGGCGGCCCGCTTCCGCGTGTCGGTCTTCCGTCAGCGTGGCGCGATGTCGCTCGTCCTTCGTCTCATCCCCAACCGATTGCTGACCTTCGAAGAGATCGGCCTGCCGGGGATCATCAAAGAACTCCTCCGGCGTCCCCGTGGTCTCTTCGTCGTGACCGGGCCGACCGGCTCGGGTAAGTCGACGTCGCTTGCGACGATGGTCGACTACATCAACATGAACATGGGCCGTCACATCGTGACGGTCGAAGACCCGATCGAGTATTACCACTACCACAAGAAGTCGGTCGTCAATCAGCGTGAAGTCGGGAGCGACGTGCCGAGCTTCGCCGAAGCCCTCCGACGCGTGCTCCGATCCGACCCCGACGTGATTCTGGTCGGCGAAATGCGAGACCTCGAAACGATCGAGGCCGCCATCCGGGCCGCCGAAACCGGCCACTTGGTGTTCGCGACCCTGCACACGACCGGCGCCGCCGGCACGATCAACCGAATCATCGACGCGTTCCCGGTGAACCAGCAGGCCCAGGTGCGCGTCCAGCTTTCGACCTCACTGATCGCGGTGCTCAGCCAGCAGCTGCTCGCCCGGTCGGACAAGCCGGGCCGCGTGGCGGCGTACGAGTTCCTGGTCGTCACCCCCGCCATCTCGAACCTGATCCGCGAGAACAAGACCTTCCGCATCGACTCGGCGATTCAGACCGGTCGTAAGTTCGGCATGCAGCTCCTCGATGACCACCTCTGGAGCCTCTACTCCAAGGGCTGGATCTCGGCCGAGGAGATGATCGACAAGTCGAAGGACCCGGGCGACCTGACCGACAAGGTCCACCGTGCGGGCGGCTTGGTCGGTCGGACCGAACTCGACGAAGGCGGCGAGGAAGCGGCCGGCTGAGAAGCGACGGCGGAGTTTCGAGAGTACGAGACCACAACCCCTCGGCCGACGGCCGGGGGGTTTTCATTGTGAGGCGGGGTGAGCGCGCCAGGTCCCGATAATTGGGCGGGGCCTGATTTGTCGCACCAGCCGCGCAGTGGTCTGGCCAGGTTCGCGCGGGTGCGCAGTGGTCTGGCCACGTTCGGCCGAAGGCGAGCTCGAACGTCCCAATAAATCGGCGGGGCCCGAATGCGCCGCGGCTTGAACGCGCAGTGGTCTGGCCACGTTCACGCGCCGTTCACACGCGCAGTGGTCTGGCCACGTTCACGCGGCGACCGCCCTCATGCCTCCTCGACGCCCACGCATCCCCGACTCCGGCCCTGCTGGGACCCACTTCGTCACAGGGCGCCGACCATCGGCACTCACACCTGTCCGTTGATGGGCCTTTCACTTCCCATCGTGCCGTTTCGAGGTCGAGGTCGGTTCTCTCTATCGAAAAGCTTGACGCAGCATCCATATGTCCTAACAAAAAATGGGAAGTCCCATGCTTGAAAACCGCAACATGGCACGAACATGTGGTCGTCAGGCACCGGCCGGCCGCAGGCGATCCCGCTTCCGAAGCGCCTCGGTCGGCCGGTCCTGACGTTTGTGGTCCGCCTTCTCGTTGCGTTCGAGTCGTCCTCGGGCTTGGGTCTCTGGAGACGTCACCAGCCCGCCTCGCCGCGCTCGCGAGATCTGACGGTCTGGCCCCGACACCCGTTTGTCTGCCACCCGGAGCCAGCGCGACGCGCTCCCGGCAGAACCCTCCGGTCTCTCCGCCCGGCGCTCAGGCCAGGCACCTTCGCCGAACCCGACCCGCACCCGCCGGCCCGACCGGCCACGGCCCGCTTCGAGTTCGGCTCACTCAGCCTCGCACCACTCGTCCCCCAACCGGCTCTCCCGACCACCGCCTCCCCGAGCCTCGCGACCCGCGCCGCACCGTCGACCACCGACCGCGTCCGACCTCTCGCGAGACTCTCCCGACTTCCTGCAACCGACCACGGCCTCGAGTCCGGTGCACCCGACCTCAACGCCTGGCTCGTTCGACCTGCTCAGACCCACACGCAACGGTCGAGGACCGCCTCCTCGAGACGAGCGCCACGCAATCGAAGACCGCTCGGACGAGTGCTCTTCAATCGAATCTTGCCAGCCTCTTGTGCCCCCCTCTGGCGAGTGAGCGACGGAATCGGTAGAGAAGCCGTATGGCGACGATCAATCCTGAAGAACTCAAGGGCCGACGCTTCGGCCGCGTCCTCACCAAGCTCGGAAAGGTCACCCGCGAGCAGGTGCACGAAGCACTTGCGCTCCAGCAGGGGGCCCGCAAGGGCGAGATGGTGGGCAAGCTTCTTGTCGACCTCGGCTACATCAAGCCGGAAGACATCAGCGAAGCCCTCGCCGGGCAGCAGGGCATGCGCTGGGTCCACGTCAAGGACCTGACGATCTCTGACGCCGCGATCGCGGCGCTCCCTGCGGAAACGGCGAACACCTACGGCGTCATTCCGGTCGACTTCGATCCCCAATCGCGACGGCTCACGATCGCGATGAAGGACCCCGAGAACTTCAAGGCGGTCGACGACCTTCGCATGCTCATGGGCTTCAAGGTGACCGCGGTGGTCGCCCCGGCCAACGAGATCGACGACGTCCTCCGCGCGAAGTTCGCGAACAAGACGACCTCGATGCAGGACGTCTACGCCGAGGCGTCCAAGTCGGACGCCATCGCGGCCGTCGCGGGCCGCGGCGACTCGATCGACCTCTCGACCCTCGAGAGCGCCGCGAGCGACAATAAGGTCATCCAGCTCCTGAACGCGGTCCTCATGCAGGCGATCCGCGACAAGGCCTCGGACATCCACTTCGAGCCGTTCGAGAGCGAGTTCAAGATGCGGTACCGCATCGACGGCGTGCTCTACGAAATGATCCCGCCGCCGAAGCAGCTCGCGCTCCCGATCGTGAGCCGCGTGAAGGTCATGGCGAAGCTCAACATCGCCGAACGCCGCCTTCCGCAGGACGGCCGTATCGAACTTCACATCGGCGGCACGCCCATCGATCTCCGCGTTGCAGTCCTCCCGACGATGTTCGGCGAGTCGGTCGTCATGCGTGTGCTCGACCGTTCGAACGTCCAGCTGTCGCTCGACCGTATCGGCCTGCGCGACGACGACCTCGCCGTCACCCGCACGATCATCAATAAGCCCAACGGCATCGTCGTCGTGACCGGTCCGACCGGCTCGGGCAAGACGACCACGCTGTACGCCGCGCTCAACGAGCTCAACGAGCCGGACGTCAAGATCCTCACCGCCGAGGACCCGGTCGAATACGACATCGAAGGCCTCATTCAGTGCCAGGTGAACACGGAGCAGGAACTCACGTTCGCCCGGTTGCTGCGTTCCTTCTTGCGTCAGGACCCCGACATCATCCTCGTCGGCGAAATCCGCGACCTTGAGACGGCGCAAATCGCCATCCAGGCGTCGCTCACCGGCCACTTGGTGTTCACGACGTTGCACACCAACGACGCCCCCTCGTCCATCCTGCGTCTCGTCGACCTCGGCGTCGAGTCGTTCCTCCTGACCGCGACGATCGAAGCCATCGTCGCGCAGCGTCTCGTGCGCCGCATCTGCACGGGCTGCAAGGAAGAGTACGTCCCGACCGAGGAGCAGCTCCTCGAACTCGCGCTTCGTCCGCAGGACGTCGCGGGCCGCACGTTCTACCGCGGCCGCGGCTGCGATCGCTGCAACCGATCGGGCTACAAGGGCCGACTCGCCATCTTCGAAATCATGCGCATGGACGACGACCTGCGCGAGATGGTCATGCAGCAGGCGAGCACGTCGGTTCTCCGGGCCGAGGCCCGCAGGCGCGGCATGCGCACGCTTCGTGAGAGCGGTCTCCTCTCGATCTTCGAGAGCCAGACCACGATCGATGAGGTCGTCCGCGAGACGATCGTCGAAGACTGATTCCGATCACGACCCACCCACCGAACCCCCCCCCCCCCGAACCGCCACGCATACGACGGCGACAGCGACAGCGACTTACAGAAGGAAGCACCACCCATGGCCACCTTTGCCTATGAGGCAATGAACTCCTCGGGAAAGCCCCAGAAGGGCACGATCGAGGCCGACACCAGCGAAGACGCGATGAAGAAGATCCGCGCGCAGGGCTTCTTCCCGACGTCGATCCGTGAGCAGAAGATCAAGGGTGGGGCAGGCGGCGGTGCCGGCGGCGCCGCGCCGCGCGAAGTGAAGAAGAAGAAGGGTCGCGGCATGACGATCGCGATCGGTCGCGTGCCCCTCAAGCGCATGACGCTCTTCACGCGTCAGCTCTCGACGCTGCAGGACGCAGGCCTTCCGCTCCTTCGCTCGCTCCAGATTCTCGAGCAGCAGCAGCGCCCGGGTCTCCTCAAGTCGATCCTGGGCGGCGTCTGCGAAGACGTCGAAGGCGGCACCACGCTTTCGGACGCGATGGCCAAGCACCCGAAGGCGTTCGATCGCCTCTACGTGAAGATGGTCAACGCCGGCGAAATCGGCGGTGTGTTGGACGTCATCCTTCAGCGTCTCGCCGACTTCATGGAGAAGGGGCAGCGTCTCCGTCGGCGCATCAAGGGCGCGCTCATCTATCCGACCGTCGTCATCACGATCGCGATCCTGATCGTGACCGGCATCATGTATTACGTCATCCCGAAGTTCCAGGAGATCTTCAACGACTTCGACGTGAAGCTCCCGAGCCTCACGATCTTCCTCGTCACCGCGTCGAAGTGGGTCGCCGGACAGTCGTCCAAGGATCAGACGATCCCGGGCGCCATCTGGATCATCAGCGCTCCGATCCTCATATTCAT
Source organism: Phycisphaerae bacterium (assembly GCA_016795035.1). Taxonomy (GTDB): domain Bacteria; phylum Planctomycetota; class Phycisphaerae; order Phycisphaerales; family SM1A02; genus JAEUIT01. The sequence continues at coordinate 34,835 of JAEUIT010000050.1, forward strand.
ATTCTTCAAGCTGATACGAAAGACCGGGTTCGGCAGGGCATGGACAGACATCTTGCTCCTGAAGATCCCAGTCATCGGCGGCTTGGTGAAGAAGAGTTCGATCGCCCGCTTCACGCGAACGCTCGGCACGCTCATCTCGGCAGGCGTTCCGATTCTCGAAGCGATCAACATCACCAAGGACACGTCGGGCAACTACGTGTTTGAACGGGCGCTCGCGAAGGTCCACGACTCGATCCGCGAAGGCGACACGTTCGCCAACCCGCTGCGCGAGTCGAAAGTCTGCGACTCGATCGTCGTCAACATGATCGACGTCGGCGAAGAGACCGGTGACCTCGACGTGATGCTGATGAAGATCGCCGACAACTACGACGAAGAAGTCGACGTCGCGGTCGCCAGCCTCCTGTCGCTCCTCGAGCCGTTCATGGTCGTCATCCTCGGCGGCATCGTCGGCGCGATCGTGTTGGCCCTCTTCTTGCCGCTCGTCTCGATGATCGAAAGCGTCGCCGGCCAGAAGACGTGATCGCGTTTCATTCGGTTTGAACGGGCGCCGTCGCGACGGCGGCGGCGCCCGACTTTTAGGAACTCTCCATGCTCCACGTTGCAAACGACCCTCAGCGACGGCCCACTTCGCGACGACCTCGACTCCTTGGTCGACGCCGCGGGTTCTCGATCGTCGAACTGCTGGTGGTCGTCGCGATCATCGTGGCGCTTCTCTCGATCCTGATCGTCGCCCTCGGTCTCGCGGCCAAGCGTGCGACGGCCGCGAACACGCAGTTCCTTCTCGGCTCGATCACGAAGGGCGTCGAAGCGTTCAAGGCCGACATGGGATACCTGCCGCCGGTCCTCGGCCGCAATCCCGCGAGCGGCGCCCCCGCGCCGTCGACCGGCATCGGCCTCGCACGCGACTTCGTGCCGCCGCCGCGTTGGCTCGTCGATCCGATCACCGGCGAACCGACCCCGGCGTCGATCGCCGCGTTGCAGGACTGGTACTCCTACACCTCGATCGCCGAGTACCTCCTCGGGTATGGCGATCGATTCGCCGACGGCTACGGCGCGATGGGCACGCTGCCCGCTCCGTCCGGCACGCCGGGTGCGAAGGAAACGCCGCTCCTCGGCATGCGTTCCCCCGGATCGGACGGCGTGTGGGGCGCGGTGAACTCACCGCTCAACGGCGCTGCGGGCGCGAACGGACGCTTCGCCTTCCGCAACGTCGGCGGCTTCGCGGCCACGAACGCGTCGGCCGGCAACGCCACGGTCCTCTCGGGCAAAGTCTCGGGCCCGTACCTCGAACTCAAGGACGACGCGCTCCTCGGCGGCATCACCGGGTTCGACGCGGCGGGCGAGCCGATCGTCGTGCGCCCAGGCGAAGTCACGAACTTCGACGCGCTGCCCAAGGTCGTCCTCGACTACTGGGGCAACCCGATCCACTACTACCGACGGCCGTTCACCGTTGCAGGCACTCCCTCGGGCAACTTCTGGTCGTCGCTCAACTCGGCCGATCCGAAGACGTTCGAATCCGAGTCCGTGAACCGCGACCTGGGCGATCTCATCGCCCTCCGTCCCTTCGAGTTCAAGCCCGGCGAAGACGCGGTCGGCGTGCCCGACGCCGATGGCGACACCGCGACACTTGGCCGCTTCAAGGCTGCGTCGTTCGCCGTGATGTCGCGCGGCCCGGACCGTGCGTGGGAGAAGAATCGCCGTCGCGGCGGCGACATCCCGAACCGTGACAACCTCGTGGAGGTGGGCCAGTGAACGTGACTCGCAAGACGACTCCTGCAACGCGGAGAGCGTTCACGCTCGTCGAGCTCATGATCGTGATCGCGATCATCGTGATCCTCATCGGCCTCGTCCTCGCCGTGTCGACCGCGCTCCTGCGGAAGAGCGAAGAGCGCGTGACCCGCGCCGTCATGCAGAACCTCGACCTCGCCGCGAAGGAGTGGGAGCGTCAGGTCGATCGTCCGGTGACCTTCCAGCACGCGACCACGGAAGTCGGTGCGTGGGATGTCCCGTTCAATCCGACGCTCACCTCCGCCTCGAACCCGAGCTGGCCGGCGGCCGAGGGCACGCTGCCCGTCCCCTACAACTCCACGTTGCGGGCGCAGCGGACCGTCTGGTACCTCGACCTCATCTCGCAGCAGGCGACGGTGCGCGACATCCTCGCGAAGATCCCCGAAGACAACTATCGCCGCATCCGGACGACCGCCGCGAACCCCGTCTACTTCACGCTCCGCGAAGTGCTCGACGGCTGGGGCAATCCGATTCTCGCGGTCTTCCCCGGTCGCCTTTGGGGCACCGGTTCGAACGCGTCCGGTCCGATCGTGGATCCGTCGCCCGCCGACATCGACGGCACGATTCGCTGCCAGCAGGAGATCGACGTCCTCGGAGCCGCGAACGTCGTGAACGCGCAGTGCCGCAATCGCCAGGTGATCTTCGTGAGCGCCGGCCCTGACGGCGACATCACGACGGGCGCCGACAACATCTATTCCTACGGGGAGGATTCGCAATGAGCGTCCGGAACTCCTCGACTGCGGCACGCGAGGCGCGCCGCGGCTTCACGCTGACCGAACTCCTCGTCGTCATGGGCGTCCTCGCCGTGCTCGCGGTCCTCACCGCGGTCGGCGTGCGCAAGATCAGCCGCGAGTCGCGCGTCGCAAGCGGCGTGAACTCGGTGACGAGCATCTTGGGCGCCGCACGGGCGCTCGCGATCCGCGAGAACGACGTCGTCGTCGTCGCCTTCCGTCCGATCTGGGACGTGACCAATCGCCAGAAGCCGCAGCAGACCGAAGCGGTCGTCGCGCGCTGGAGCGGCGAGCGTTCGTACTTCGCGGGCGGCGGCTCGAACGCGAATGTCGCCGATCGCTTCTACGTCGTGAACGAAGTGCCGCCGATCCGTCTTCCGGCCGGCATCAAGGTTGCGGGCCCGCTGTACGAGTTCGGCAACGACGACATCTGGGTCACGCAGCCCGAGATGACGCAGCTCAATCCGACCTGCAAGGAAGCCATCGACTACAGCCGCATGGTCGCCGTGATGTTCGCGCCCGATGGCTCGCTCGTCACCCGCAACCCGCGCTCGTCGGCAGGGGACTCGAAGGTCTACATCGACTTCAACCGCAAGGACCTTTCGCCTGCGGACAACGACCCGCAAGACGTCCTCGCGGGCGGCTGCGCCAATCCCGGCAGCAACTTCCAGCTCTACTGGATGCAGGACGACGTCGAAGACGAGTCGAACCTGACGGTCGTGCCGTTCCTCGCCGTCTACGACGACCGCGCGGCGCGCGACAACCGATCGCTCGACTGGTCGGCCGCGGCCAACATGCTGCTCGAACTCAACGGGCCGCAAGGCTTCATCACGACGAACGCCGACCGCATTCACTTCAATCGCTACACCGGTGTGGCGGAAACGCAAGGACAAGATCAATGACCCGCGTCCACACGCCGCAATCTCTTCGCTGGGGTCGCGGGCGCCGCGGCTTCTCGCTCGTCGAAGTGCTGCTCGCCGTCTTCATCCTCGGCATCGGCGTCATCTCGATCGCGGCGATCTTCCCCGCCGGCATCTCGCTTCAGCGACAGTCGAATGACGACACGCTCGGCCCGGTCGTCGCGTCGAACGCGCTCGGCATCCTGCGCTCGCGCGTCACCCAAGAGGACTTCGGCGCCTTCTCCGACTTCAACCCGAACGTCGCGCCGTACGCGCTCGAGACGCCGCTTTCGAACAACCAGCCGGTGCTGACGATCCAAGGCGACTGGCCTTGGATGCGTCCTGGCGTGATCTTCGACGACTCGTCGACGCCCGCGATCGACGAAGGCGCGATCGACATCTTCAGCCATGAGGCGACGCGCAAGGGCTTCGGCATTCCCGGAGCGACCGCGTTGCAGACGGCGACCGAGATGCCGAACGGCTGGCCGGGAAATCAGCCGCAGAAGTCTCTCTACGGCATCCCGTACAACCCGACGCGCTATTACGTCGCCCGCCCCAGCGATGCGGTCTTCACGCAGGACTCTTGGCAGCGTGCGTTCCCCGAACCCCGCGTGATCATCACGCAGCGCGAGCGCTACTGGCCCATGATCGCGAACGCGATCACGGCCACGACCGAGCGCCCGCAATACGTGTGGGACTGCATGTTCCGCCGCTTCCAGGGGCGCGTGCAGGTCGCAGTGTTCGTGTACCGCGTGAACACCGAAGGCTCGTCGAAGCTCTACTCCCTCGCGCCGGCGAATCCGCTCAACTCGGCGGCCGGTGCGCCGCTCGATCCGGCGCGGCCGCCGATGCCGGTCTTCTATCTGCCGCCCGTCGCCGGGCCGAGCATCTGGAAGGCGCAGACGCCGCCGACCGATCCGTCGATCATTCCCGGCACGACGCCTGGCTCGGCGCTTGACCTGACGAAGCCCGCCTTCCAATGGCAGTTGCCGGGGCAGTGGATGCTCGATCAGAACGCGGTCATTCACCGCGTCCTCGCCGGTCGTCGCAACACGACCGACGGCCCGGTGCGCCTCGCGCGTCCGGTGCCGGTCCAGGCGCTGAGCTCCGTGATGGGCTACCGCGCGTCGACTCCTGCGGGCGACGCTGACACGCTCTCCCGCGCGATCTGGCAGGCGTGGTTCGTGCCCGCTCGCGACAACAACGGCGTGGCGCTCACGCCGGTCTACATCTTGGTGGAGGATCTTTGATGTCTCTCGCGCACCCCACCATACGAGCGGCTCGCCTCGCACGTCGCGCCTCCGTTGAGCGCCGCGGCTTCACGCTCACCGAACTCCTCGTTGCAATCGGCGTCCTCGTCGTCGTGATCGTCGCGACGGCGCGCATCTTCGGCACCGTCGCGAAGGTGACTGGCGCCGGCGAAGCGAACGCGAACCTGTTGCAGTCGGCGCAGGCGATCGAGCGTCAGTTCCGCGACGACATCTATCGCATCTCGCGCGACGGCTACCTCGTGATCGAGAGTATCGCCGTCGCGAACAACGTGAACGGCGCGGGCGCACCGCTTCTCAATCCGCAGTTGCCGCCGAACGCAATCCTGCGCGCCGATCGCCTCGTCTTCTTCGTCGACGGTCCGACGAGCTCGACGCAGTTCGCCGGCTCGCAGCAGCTCGAGATCGCCGCCGGCGCCTCCGGCGAGCGCAAGTATTCGATCCCGAATCCCCAAGCCGGCGCGACCCGCGTCTACTGGGGCCATGGCGTGCAGGTGCCTGCCGTGAAGCGCGACTCCACGCTCGCGCAAGCGGATCCCTTCCCCGAACTCTCGAACCAGCGCGGCCTCTATCCGTGGACGTTCGACTTCAATAATGACGGCCCCGACCTCTCCATGCAGAAGTGGGACACGGGCACCTTCGTGAAGGACGTCAACGGCACGCAGCCGAGCGCGTCGTCGTGGATCCTCGCGCGACAGCCGATCCTTCTCGCCGACGACGGCGTGAACGGCTTCCTCTTCTACAACCGCGTCAATCCGTCGTCGCCCGACAACCCGCCGTCGAACAATCGCAAGAACTCGACCCGCTACCTCTGGGCCGACGATCCGACCGGCAGCGGCAACACCTACGACCCGGGTCCGATGTCGTCGCGCGTCGACATCTCCGGCCACACGCTCGACAAGCTTCGCGCCGACGTCACGAACTTCGGCGCGAACGGCATCGGCCCGACGCGCTCGAACATGCTTCGGGTCCTCAACAATCCGGCGTCGCCGTTTCCGATGCGCTTTCCGCGCGTCGAGAACGTCGCGCCGAGCATGAACCGCGCCGATCAGATGCTCACGAACCCCGCGATCGCGCTCGGCTGCTCGTCGTTCGCGGTCGAGTGGACCTGGGACGACGGCACGGGCCGTGTGATCGACCCGTCCACCGGACAGCCCGTCGATCCGACTCCCGCCAATCCCAACTCGGGCGACGAGTGGGTCGGCCTGCACTACGTCTCGAACGAGCAGCCGTGGTTCGGCATGCCGAACGTCGAGCGCAACGTGTTGCCGCTCTCGAGCGCGTTTGTCTACGACGGCTCGTGCGGCCAGCCCGGCACCGACTGGGGCTGCATCGGAGCTCCGATCTATCCGCAAGTGATCGAAGGCACGCCGGTCACGCAAAGCTATGCAGGCATGCCTGGCGTTGTCGTGTACCGCGCGGTGTTTGGCTATAACCGCGATCGCGCCTACGTCGAGAATCCGACCACCGGCGTGCGCGTCGTCTCGCCAGACGTTGGCTACACGCCCTGGCCGACGGCGCTCCGCATCACCATGACCTTGACCGATCCGCTCCAGCGGTTCGCTGAAGGACGCACATTCCAGTTCGTCGTCGATCTTCCGCGCCGCTGAGCGCGCTCGAGATCGCGTTACGTCATACATCCGTCACGTTAGAGATCGGCTCGCCGGAATAGGTTCGGCGGACCCACCCCGAAGGGGCGCACCATGACTCGAAGCCCGCACACCTCCCGTCACGCTCTCGCGCGCCCGGCGACTCGCCGGATGCGACGCGGCAACACGCTGGTGTTAGTTACGGCGATCCTTGTCCTCCTCGTCATCGTGGCGGTGGCGTTCATCTCACGCACGCAGGCGGGCCGGCAGGTGTCGGCGGCGCAGCAGGCGTCCGACAGCAACGAGCAGCGGGTGATGACGATCGCGGAAGACCTTGCGGCGCTTCCCGCCGATGCGCTCTTCGCGCGGCCGGTCGACCCGTCGGCGCTCAACCTGCTCGGCGGCGGCTATCGCCAAGGTCCGTCGATCTACGACCCGTCGAAGACTGTCGCGACGGCGACCAGCGGCTTCGCCCGCTTGAACGCGCCGCCCGACGCGCGGATCTTCGGCATCGACCGCGACTTCAACAACGATCTCTTTCCCGACTTCCCCTACAACTTCGCGCCGTATCACACGGTGCCGTGGACCAACTGGCCCGACTTCCTTTCGCCCAACATGCCGCGCGGCGCGGGGCAACCCGACGGCATCATCGCGGGGCAGGGGGGCGGTCCGATCGGCGACGAAAACACGCTCGGGAACCCCGGCTACGGCGACACCCGTTGGCTTGCGTCGACGGAACCCGTGCGCGGCGATTCGAACGGCGACGGCGTTCCCGACGTCCTCACGCACTACGCGCACCTGTCGTTCATCGGCAACGACACGAACGGCTATCGCCTCGTCGCCGACATCTCCGACATCTCGAACAACACGCTCTTCAACATCAATGAAGGCGACCTGACCAAGCCGTTCGCGCTCGGCATGCCTTATGAGCAGTGGCTTCCGAATTTCGTCCCGCCGCAAGGCATTCCGTCGGCGAACCAGTTCAACGCGCTGCGCAACGCATGGTTTGCGGCACCGGGCGCTGGCGCAAGCTATCTGACCAACTACGCGTCGAACTCTGCGTTGCCGAATCTCTTCCGGCTCGCAGACCTCGATCCGATCGCGCCCGGCATTCCGAATCCGGCCGCGGCCTTCGTGAACGGCACGACCCGCAACGCGGTCGAGCGCACCTTCACCGACACCGACGGCGACGGCTTCACCGACGCCCAGTGGTTCGTCGCGCCGACGCCCGTCGACCGATCGGTCCGTTACCTCGTGGCGGCGCGCATCATGCCGAACTCGGCGCTCCTCAACGTGAACGCGGCGACGCGCTTCAACTATCAGAACTCGATCGGCGTCGGTCCGTCGGACTTGGCGCTCATCGGCAATCCCGACGTCTTCGGCCTGCAGGTCGGCATGTTCGACAATCCGGCGAACTCGTACCCGTCGGGGACGCCGAACTATCCGACGCTCTTCAACGTCAACGACGGCGGCACCCCCGGCCTCTACGGCGCCGCGAAGATCGCGTGGGATCGCAATCGCTTCGGCGACACCTCGACCGACAGCCTCACCTTCCTCCAGCAGGTCGGCATGAAGCGGCCGGACGGTTCGGTGAACGCGTTCCTTGCCGATACGACGTACAACACCGGGCAGCAGGCCGAGTGGTTCTCGCCTAGCGAGCGACTCCTCTATTGGAAGAATGGCGCGCTTCGCGGCAACGATCCGCGACTCGGCATCACGCCCTTTGGCGTCGCCGACGAACTCGAACTCCGCGGCTACGCGTCGTCGAACAATCCGTTCGAACTCAGCCGTCTCGAACGCGCCATCAATCGCCAGGGCGACGTCTTCCAGAATTGGCTTCGTTCAACCCCGGAGCGCGAGGAAACCTCTGAATATCTCGACGCGCTCTCGAACCGCGGCGTGATGCTCGACAACCGTCGCAAGTTGACGACCGTCTCGGGCGCCCGCAACGATCTCCGACCGGCGTGGCTCTGGCCGAGCCCGTTCGCCAATCCGTCGATTGACTACAACGCCGACGGCCTCACCGGCGACACCGACGGCAACTACGCCACGATCGAGAACCCCGTTGCCGGCAACCTCGACTTCCAGTCGTATGTCGCACAGACGAAGAAGTTCGACTTGCGCGCCGCGATGGATCAGCCGATCGTTGACCTCGCCTCGGGCACCGTCACGGTGCCGACGGCGGCGACGATCGAGTCGCGCCGCTACGAGTGGCGAGTGCAGCTCCAGCGATTGCTCGAGCAGACGCTGACCCGAAGCTGGCTCGTTCCCGGCTCCACCACGCTGACGCAGTACCAAAGCTATTTTGGATCGCCGGTCAACACGAACTCGCAGTACCAGCGGCAGCAGTACGACAAGACTCGCTCGGCGGCCGCGTCGTTCGCCGCGAACATCGATCAGGTCCGCGACGGTCCGACCGTCTTCGGCGTGGGCAACAACCTCATCGTGCGCGACGAACCGCTGCATCCGGCGGTCGGCGTCCAGGACCCGATCGACGGCGACCTGCGCTACATCGGCATGGAGAAGCAGCCGTACATCATGGAGGTGTTCACGGCGCTCGTCTATCCGAAGGCGAAGCTCGATCCCGCGCTCAAGACGGAACTTCAGAATGCGGGCATCCCGGTCGGCAATGATTATGTGTTGCCGAACATCTTCGCCGGCGGCGGCGAGCATTGGGTCGACTCGAGCGTGAAGCCCGGCGTCGTGATCGCGGTGCAGATCGCGAATCCCTACGACACGCCGATCAGCCTCCTCGACTACCGGCTGCGCATGTTCGGCAAGAGCTATCAGTTCACGACCGGAACCTATGGTCCCGGCGTCTTCCTCGGACCGGCCACCGAGGGCCGACCGACGACGGCGATCGTCTACGCGATCAAGGAATCGCCCGACGGCCAAGCGGCCCCGGCCGGCTTCGGCTTCGTGCAGACCTGGCTCGACTTCCTCGACATCGAAGCGACCGAGCTCTACGACGGCCAAGGCAATCCCGACGCCGTGACGCGCATCTTCGATGCGAGCGGCTCGGCATGGTCATCGCTTCTCAACGCGAACGCGCCGACCGAAGGCCCGTCGGAACTGAACGACGACAACGGCGACTCGGTCGAACTCGTGCGCGTGATCTCGCCGCCCGCGGGGCTCGGCTCCGTGCAGCCGGCGACCGTCGTCATCGATCGCTTCGACAATCGCGAGACCGGTCCCAAGATTGATTACGCGCAGGCGCTCTCGCGCCTCTTCACCGAGGACGGCCGCTATCCGCCGAAGGCCGGATTCGACTTCGACGTCAACAACCCGCCCGACCGTAACTATGTCAACGGCATTCGCATCGGCACCGACGACTACTTCGTCGCGTGGGTTCGCGCGAGCCGCCCGTGGACGTGGGATGTCATCAAGTCGCCGGCGCCGTTTGATCGCAAGCTCACGGCCGACGAGCTCTCGCCGCGATACGTCTTCAGCGTGGGCAGCGAGCCGGCGCTCTCCGTGAAGACGCAGAACGGCAACTTCGAAGGTCAGGACAAGTCGTTCAAGGGCGACACCTACGCCTTCAACCAAGATCCCGACGGCACCAATCTTTGGATGTCGCTGTCGTATCGCTCGATCTTCGACGAGGAACGTCGCGGCAAGCCCACGAACTTCCCCTGCGTGACGCGCGAGCAGCCGGGCGTCGCCGACAACGTCTATGGCCAGGGCTTCCCGTACCCCGATCCCGCCACGCTTGCCTATCCGGCGAACGTGACGGTCGGCGACAAGATGATGGCCGCAAGCGACTGGTCGGATTTCGATACCTACACCGCGCTCAAGGCGCCGTTCCAGATGCTTCAGAAGGATGCCGACTTCGACCAGATCGGCGAGCTTCTCAACGTCTTCGTCTGGGGCCACGTCCTCGACATCGGCCCCGGCGTGACGACGCCGGAGACGGTGCGCACGTTCAGCGAGATCCTGCTTCAAAATAAGGACACCGACGATCAGCCGGCCGGTGCGGGCGTCTTCGTCAACCGCATTCGCATCACGCCCTTCGCCGATCAGACGACGCCGACCGGCATTGCAACGACGATCCTGTCGACGCCGCCGAACGCGCCGTACGTGCCGTCGCTTCCCGCCGGCGCCGGTCTCTTCGATGCGGTCGTCTGCGACGATCGCGGTCTCCGTCGCCTCGACGGTCTCGACGGCTCGGCCCCGGACGGCGTGATTCAGCAGGCCGAGATCGACGAGGCCGAATTCCTTCGTCCGCGAAATGCCGGCGGCTTCGAAGGCGTCGTGACGCCGGGACTCATCGATATCTCCAACGCGTTGCCCGAAGTGCTTGCCGTCATGCCGCACATGACGCGCATTCAAAATAATGACGCCGACTTTGACCCCGCGACCGGCGGTGGCAGCGTTGACCAACTCTCGATCGCCTACTCGCTCAATCCGTTCGTGCGCGTCGTCGACAGCATCCTTCGCTATCGCGACCGAACGACGGATCCGGTTTCGGGCACGATCAATCCGTTCCCGTTGCCGGCGTATCCGGCCGGCTATGTCGAGCGCGGGCTCGCCGACGGCAACGCGGCGGCACCGATTCCGCCGGGCCTTCCCAATACCACCGGCTTCATGGGACCGACCGCGAGCGGCCAAGTGGCGAACGGCATCCTGCCTGGACTCCGCGGCGAGCGAGGCTTCGCATCGCTCGGCGAACTGTTGCTCATGCAGCGCATCGCGCAGGACCCGAGCGACTCGGTCGATGCGTGGGATGCGGTGCGCAGCTACAGCATCGAGTTCGCGGGTCTCGATCCGTATCGCGTGAGCGAGGCGAACGTCGGAACGAACGGCGTGGAGTATGTGAACAGCATCTCGCCGCGCCTCTCGACCGACGTCAACAACGGCCGGAAGGAACTCAATCCGAACGTGGCGACGCCGACCCGCGTGCCCGATCGCGTTGGCGGCGACGCGGAAGAGCGCAACCTGCTCTTCAGCGGCATCTCCAATCTCGCGACCACGCGGAGCGACATCTTCACGATCTACTTCCGCGTCCGTGCGGTGAAGCAGGATCCGACCACGGGCGTCTGGAATGGCGCTCGCGAGGACCTGATCGTGGATGACGCGCGGTACGTGATGATCGTGGATCGCTCCAACGTGCGGAAACCCGGCGATAAGCCGCGCATCCTCGCGATGCGGAAGATCGGAAGCTGATCGAGGGAGTCAGCCGTCGCGGGCCGTGCTGAGCTCACGACGGCGGGACGACGGTTTGGTGCGTGTGACGGTTGTCGGATTCGGACTCAGGAACCCCAGCTACTTTTGGAGCTTGCAAACTCGCACGCAGCTTTGAGAAACCCACGTTCGAGTCGAGGCCCGTTCGCAGTTGGAGAACACCGTCGGCATATCGGCATGGTTGGAGACACCAGACACGATCGGACGTACGCGAGACGGTGGTAGATCCGAGGCACATTCGAAGCTCCCCGCATGGTCCATGGTTCCCCAGGCAGGTTGGTCGATGCAGCAGATGCGTAGTTCGAGGCAGGTTCGCGGGGCGCTGGCAGGTTTGAAGTTGCAGTCACGGCCGTTGGCCATCGAAACGTTCGACGATCAGGCACCCTCGCCAGACCCACGCACGATGGAAGATCCAGTCACGGTCGTCGATCCCACAAGCGTTTCATAGAGTGAGGCAGGTTGGTAGGGCCAGACACGGCCGTAGATTCCAGACACGCGCGTCGATAGATCGCAAGCACTCGTACATCTCAGGCCCGTGCCTCGTCACGCTCATCCGGACAGGCGCGGGCTTTTTCGTTGGCGGCGAAGGGCAGGGGATGATCCGGCGCGCCTGCTTCGCTACTTGGCCACACCCCTGCGCTTCGCGCTTCGCTACTTCGCTTCGCCACTTGGCCACACCCCTGCGCTTCGCTTCGCTACTTGGCCACACCCTTGCGCTTGGCTTTGCCACTAGCTTCTCAACGTGGCCACACCCCTGCGCTTCGCACTTGGCCACACCCATGCGCCAACCTGCGCTCCGTAGACGTGGCCACACCAGTGCGCGCCGGTGCGGGAGCGAGCTGCGCCACCTCACCTAAAGCTGCGCCGCCTGGCCACACCCCTGCGCTGCACCCCCCGCAAAATTCCCGCGCACCGAAAAAGCGCAGCACTTTCCGGCACACCCCGCTTTTGCCCTGATGATCCCGCCCGCCCATGGCCACACCCAGGCGGAACATCATCGATCCCGCGAAGCCCTGCGTCTGCCACTGCGTCTCCCGCTGC